>JBCDLH010000027.1:0-3505 GCA_038745585.1 Pseudomonadota bacterium | reverse complement strand
GGAGTACAAGGACGCATTCGAGAAGCGCCACGGCGTCAAGCTCGGCTTCATGTCCTTTTTCGTGAAGGCCTGTGTCGCGGCCCTCAAGGAGGTGCCCGAGGTTAATGCCGAGATCGACGGCACAGACGTCGTCTACAAGAACTTCGTCCATATGGGGATCGCGGTCGGCACGCCCACGGGCCTCGTTGTCCCCGTCGTGCGCGACGCCGACAAGATGAGCTTTGCCGCCATCGAGGCCAAGATCGCCGAGCTTGGGCTGCGCGCCCGCGACGGCAAACTTTCGATGGCCGAGATGCAGGGCGGGACGTTCACGATCTCGAATGGCGGCGTCTACGGCTCGCTGATGTCCTCGCCGATCCTGAACCCGCCGCAATCGGGCATCCTTGGCATGCACAAGATCCAAGAGCGGCCCATGGTCGTGAACGGCTCCATTGTTGCGCGCCCCATGATGTACCTCGCGCTGAGCTATGACCACCGGATCGTCGACGGCAAGGGCGCTGTGACCTTCCTTGTGCGCGTCAAGGAAGCGCTTGAGGATCCGCGCCGGATCCTCATGGAGCTCTAAGGCAAGGGAATGCGGGAGGATGGCCGAGGCCGATGTCGAGATCCTGAGCCGCGCCGCCGCGGTCTTCACCGATACAGCGCCGGGCTGGCACGCCCAGCGCGCCATGCTGGCCCGGGCGCGCGCCGCCCATGGCGCGGCATTCCGCAATGAAGAGGCGCTGACCCAGTGGTTCCGCTTCATCCTCCTGCCCGCGTCCCGCGCCTGGGCTTTTAAGCCGAACGGCAAGACCGGCACGACGAGCCTGCTGCACGCGCTCTTCGAGCTGGAGTTCGGCGTGCCGCTGACCGTGTCGCATCACGAGCCGGATGGCATATTAGAGGACCACGCGGTGCACCGCCTGGCTGAGGCGCGGGTCTTTTCCCCGCTGACCGCGCTGCGCGGCGCGCCCTGTGCGCTCGACGTCCTGGAGAAGGCCCTTCGGCTCACGATCGTGCGGCATCCCATGTCGCGCGCGCTCTCCGCCTTCCGCTATCTCTGCCGCGCCGACGCGCGCGCCGTCTCGCGGTTCCTGCGCGAGCGCTTGCGGATGAATGCCATCACCGGCTTCGATTGGCAGCGAGACCCCGATACGCCGGACGGGTTTCGGCGGTTTCTTGACTTCGTCGCCCATGAGCTGGAGCACCAAGCGAGCCTGCCTCTCGACTGGCATATCGGCCCGCAGGTCCTCAATGTGCGGCCCGAGATCTTTCAGCCCGACCTCGTTGGGCGGACCGAAGACGTGCCCGCTTTTCTCGCCGAGATCGCCGCGCGTCTCGACCGACCGCTGCCCGAACGCTTGCGCCGTGCTGCGCCGCGTAATCGCGCGGCCATGCGGCCCCCGGACTGGGCCGGGGATCGGGCGCTGCGGGCCCGCGTGGCGCAGGTCTTCGCCGCGGATTTCGATGCGTTTGGCTATGACCCAGCTCACATCCCGGAGGCCGCGCCATGACCCCCGAGCTTTACGTGCTGACCCTCGCCGCGCTGTTGCAGGTCGTCCAGTACGCGCTTTTCTCGATCCCAGCCAATCTGGAACTTGGAACAGAGCGCACGCTCTCCCCGCGCGACGAGCCCATCGATCTTGCCGAGGATGTGAGCCCCAGTACCGGCCGGCTCGGCCGTGCCCTGCAAAACCATTTCGAAGGGCTGATCCTTTTCACCATCGCGGTGGTCGTGGTCACGCTGTCGGAGAGTGGCTCAACGCTGACCACCACCTGCGCGCATCTCTACCTTATCGCCCGTATCCTCTACATCCCCGCCTATGCCTCCGGCGCGGTCCCTTGGCGCTCGCTCATCTGGTTCGTCGGCTTCGGCGCAACGGTCACAATGCTCATCGCAGCCCTCTTCTGACTTCTTTGGGCTGAAAATATCCCGGGGGGTCCGGGGGGCTGGCCCCCCGGCCCGCTCGCCAAAACGAAGGACACCAAATGGCCTCCTACGACGTCATCATCATTGGCTCCGGACCCGGCGGCTATGTCTGCGCCATCCGCTGTGCGCAGCTCGGGCTGAAAACGGCATGTGTCGAAGGGCGCGAGACGCTCGGTGGCACATGTCTCAATGTCGGCTGTATCCCGTCAAAGGCGCTCCTTCATGCCTCCCACCAGGTGCACGAGGCTGAGGAGAACTTCGCCAAGATGGGGATCAAGGTCGCGGCGCCCAAAGTCGATTGGGCGCAGATGCTCACCTACAAGGAGGAGACGATTGCCGCCAACACCAAGGGCATCGAGTTTCTGTTCAAAAAGAACAAGGTCGATTGGTTGAAGGGCTGGGGCGCGATCCCCGAGCCCGGCAGAGTGCTTGTCGGCAACGAGACCCATGACGCCAAGCACATCATCATCGCCTCGGGCTCCGAGCCCGCCTCTATCCCCGGCGCCGAGGTCGAGATCGACGAACAGGTCGTAGTGACGTCGACGGGCGCGCTGGCGCTCTCCAAGGTCCCGAAGCGCATGGTTGTCGTCGGCGGTGGCGTGATCGGGCTGGAACTCGGCTCGGTCTATGCGCGGCTTGGGACGGAGGTGACCGTGATCGAGTATCTCGACCAGATCACGCCGACGATGGATGCCGAGGTTTCAAAGAGCTTTCAGCGGATCCTCGCAAAGCAGGGGCTCAACTTCGTCATGGGTGCCGCCGTGTCGAAGGTCGCGGCCTCCAAGAGCAAGGCGAAAGTGAGCTACACGCAGCGCAAAGATGGCGCCGGACACGAGATTGAAGCCGATATCGTGCTCGTCTCGACTGGCCGGCGGCCCTACACCCACGGGCTCGGCCTCGATGCGCTGGGCGTCACGCTCACGGAGCGCGGTCAAGTCGCCACAGATGGACACTTTCGCACCTCGGTCGAGGGCGTCTATGCGATCGGAGACGCGATCGATGGCCCGATGCTCGCCCACAAGGCCGAGGATGAGGGCATGGCCGTCGCCGAGTTGATCGCGGGCCAGGCGCCCCACGTGAATTACGATGTGATCCCGAGTGTAATTTATACCCACCCTGAGGTCGCCGCCGTGGGCAAGACAGAAGAGGAGCTCAAAGCCGCCAATGTCGCCTACAAGGTCGGCAAGTTCAGCTTCATGGGCAATGGGCGCGCCAAGGCCAACTTTGCCGCCGACGGCTTCGTCAAGATCCTGGCCGATAAAGCCACCGATCGGATCCTCGGCGCCCATGTCATCGGGCCGATGGCGGGCGATCTCATCCACGAGATCTGCGTTGCGATGGAATTTGGTGCGGCGGCCGAGGATCTCGCGCGTACCTGCCATGCGCACCCGACCTACTCCGAGGCTGTGCGGGAGGCGGCACTCGCGTGCGGCGATGGCGCCATACACGCCTAAGGCGCGTGTGGCGAAGCGGGGGGGGGGGGGGGGGGGGGGGCCGGCCCCCCCCCCCCCCCCGCAGGGGCCGGGGGGCCGAACACGCCCCCCACCCCCCCCCCCCCCCCCCGGGCGGCCGGCGCCCCCCCCCCCCCCCCCGCGG
>JBCDLH010000026.1:0-7600 GCA_038745585.1 Pseudomonadota bacterium | reverse complement strand
CTCTCTCATCTTGGCCGAAATACTCCGGGGGGTCTGGGGGGCTGGCCCCCCAGCCTTGGTCTCGGTCTGGGGGGCTGACCCCCAGCCTTGGTCTCGGTCTGGGGGGCTGGCCCCCCAGCCTTGGTCTCGGTCTGGGGGGCTGGCCCCCCAGCCTTGGTCTCGGTCTGGGGGGACAACCCCACAGCCCTCTCGACCCGCTGCCGACGGACGACCAACATCCCAGGTGCCCCGTTCATTTCGCCGCCTTGCCGCAGCCTGCCTGCCTTGCCACAACACCCTGACCCGAGGGAGGAGCACGATATGGGCTACAAAGACGTCTACGCGGCCGCCATGGCTGATCCTGAGGCCTTCTGGCTTTCGCAAGCGCAGGGCATCGATTGGGTCTCGCCGCCGACGCAGGCGCTCTTTGCGGACAAGGCCCCGCTCTACGAATGGTACGCCGATGCGCAGGTCAACACCTGCTGGAACGCAGTCGACCGGCACGTCGAAGCGGGCCGCGGTGCACAGGTCGCCATCATCCATGACAGCCCGGTCACCGGAACCCTTCACAAGATCACCTATGCGGAGCTCAAAAACCGCGTCGCCTCGCTGGCTGGCGCGCTCCGCGCCAAGGGCGTCGAGAAGGGCGACCGGGTGTTGATCTATATGCCGATGGTGCCAGAGGCGCTTGAGGCGATGCTCGCTTGCGCTCGGATCGGCGCCATTCACTCGGTCGTCTTCGGCGGCTTTGCGGCGCATGAGCTTGCCGTTCGCATCGACGACGCGCAGCCCAAATGCATCATCGCCGCCTCCTGCGGGATCGAGCCCGGCCGCGTCGTTCACTACAAGCCCTTGCTCGACGCCGCCCTTGAGCAGTCGGATCACCAGCCGTCCTCTTGTGTGATCTTCCAGCGCGAGCAAGAGGTTGCCCATCTCGAAGACGGGCGCGACGACGATTGGCACGCGTTTCAATACGGCGTCGAGCCCGCCGACTGCGTCCCCGTCGAGGGCACGCACCCCGCCTATATCCTCTACACGTCCGGTACGACGGGCCAGCCGAAGGGCGTCGTACGCCCCACCGCAGGACACCTCGTCGCGCTCAATTGGACGATGAAGAACATCTACGACATGGCCCCGGGCGATGTCTTCTGGGCCGCCTCCGATGTCGGCTGGGTCGTCGGTCACAGCTATATCTGCTATGCGCCGCTCATCCACGGCAACACCACGATCGTCTTCGAGGGCAAGCCCGTGGGCACACCCGATGCTGGCACGTTTTGGCGCGTGATCCGCGATCACAAGGTAAAGTGCCTCTTCACCGCGCCCACCGCCTTCCGCGCGATCAAGCGCGAGGATCCCAAGGGCCAGCTCGTGAAGGATTACGACATCTCCTCGCTCAAGAGCCTCTTTTTGGCGGGCGAGCGCGCCGATCCCGACACCATCAAGTGGGCCGAGGCGACGCTGGGCGTGCCGGTGATCGACCATTGGTGGCAGACCGAAACGGGCTATGCGATCGCGGCCAATCCGCTGGGGATCGAGGCGCTGCCCGTCAAGGTTGGCTCTCCCTCCGTGCCGATGCCGGGCTGGGACGTGCAAGTCCTCGACGAGGGCGGGCACCCTGTCGGCCCCGGCACGCTCGGCGCCATCGCGATCAAGCTGCCCCTGCCCCCCGGCACGCTGCCGACGCTCTGGAACGCCGAGGCGCGCTATCGCAAGAGTTATCTCGAGCACTTCCCCGGCTATTATGAAACGGGCGACGCCGGATACATAGACGAAGACGGCTACGTCTACATTATGGCACGCACTGACGACGTCATTAACGTCGCCGGTCACCGGCTCTCGACGGGCGCGATGGAGGAGGTTTTGGCGGGCCATCCAGACGTCGCAGAATGCGCGGTCATCGGCGTCGCCGACGACCTCAAGGGCCAACTTCCCATGGGATTTCTGTGCCTTAACGCTGGCTCGGAGATGGCACACGCAGAGGTGGTGCGTGAATGCGTCGCACTCGTCCGGGACCAGATCGGCCCAGTCGCGGCATTCAAGCTGGCCTGCGTGGTCGACCGGCTCCCCAAAACCCGCTCCGGCAAGATCCTGCGTGGCACAATGCAGAAGATCGCCAACGCCCAACAATACAACGTTCCCGCGACGATTGACGACCCCGCGATCCTCGACGAGATCGCGATCGCGCTTCGGACGCTGGGCTATCCGCGCATCGCCGCGCCTGCCAGCTAAGCCTTCGGTCAACTTGACCTTTTAGTCATGTTGGAGACACCGCAATCCTTCGCCTAACATCCGCACAACCATGAGGCGTGTGCTTTGTGGGGATTAATGTGAAAGTACGAGTGATTCCCTCCACCGCGCGACCGCCCGCTTTTCACGGAGAGCAGTGGTCGCGTGGTGTGGAGGGGGGGTTTTGATGGTGGCTAGACTCCACGGGCAATTCAAAGGAGATCGCGTGCAGGGCAAGAGGCTGTCACTTATCAGCCATGACATTCGTTCGGCCCTGGGCGATGTCGTCGGTGGTCTCGCGCTTGTCGATCCGGGCGATCTTGACGCAGATTCGCGGGTGCAACTAGAGCGGGTACGCGTCGCCGGAGAGACGCTCGGGCGCCTTGTGACCGAAGCACTGGGTGTGGTTTCGGGTGAGACTTCCGGTCTCGCGGAAGCGTGTGCAAGAGCGAAATCCGGCCCCCTCGACCTGAGACAGTTTGTCGGCGATCTGCAGCGCCGTTGGGGCGGACATGCCGCCGCCGAGGGCCGCACGCTCCGGCTCGAAATGCAGGCAGATCTGCCCGACGAGCTCGGAATAGAGCCGCTGCTGCTGGACCGCATCCTGTCGAACCTTCTCGACAACGCCCTGAAATACGCCGCGACGGGCGAGATCACGCTGTCCGTCGGGCGCTACGGACGCGGAGAATTGGTGTTTACCGTCGCAGATCAGGGCCCCGGTTTCTCGCAAGCCGCGCTCGATCGGCTCTTTTCGTTCGGCGGCCGCCCGGACAACGTCGTGCAGCCGGGAAGCGGCCTCGGGCTGCACATTGCTAAGGGTTTGGCCGATCAGATCGGCGCGGACCTTCGAGTGGGGAATATCAAAGATGGCGCGGGTCGCCCGGTCGGGGCGAGCGTCGCGCTGGTCCTCCAGATGCCCTCGGCAGACATGGCCGGGTCCGGTCCTGCTTTGCCAGATCTCTCGGACCTGGACGTGTTGATCGCGGAGGACAACCGCACGAACCAGATGTTGGTCGGCCGCATGCTGCGCCAGCTCGGCGCGCGCTGCACCTTCGTCGACGACGGAGTTGCCGCCCGCGCCGCACTGATCCATCGCGATTTCGACCTTGCGATCCTAGACATCCAATTGCCGCTGCTCTCGGGGCTCGATGTAATTCGCGCAGCGCGAAAGGTGGTTGGCAAGCGCGGGACGATCCCGATCCTAGCCGTGACAGCCTTTGCTCTCAGGGCGGACCGGGACGCGATTTTTGCCGCCGGGGCAGATGGCGTCTTTGCCAAGCCTATCCTGAGCCTTGACGCGTTTGGCGCGGCGCTCGGCGCGCTGCCCCTGGCCGAAACGGCTCGGGCGACCGAGCCGACGGCCATTCGTTTTGCCTATCGCGGCGCGGCGCATCCTGTGGGCGGCGCCGGCTACCCATCGGCAAGATCTTCGCGCGACGTTGCCCCGCGCTCCACTCCGCGGAAGCCTGTGGTCCCCAGCGGAACCCGTCTGGCGCGGCACAGCGGGGCATCGGCTCTCCGATTGGCACACCTTCTGGAGATTGCGGGGCCGGATGGGGAAACCGAACTCATGGATCGGCTCGACGCCGATCTCGCCCGCGCTCGCTCTGCGCTCATTGCGGCCATTGCGGCCCGCGACATCGGTGGGGTGCGCGCGGAGACCCACGTTCTGATCTCCTTGACGGGCGCGGTCGGCGCGGCCGAGTTGCAGGATCAGATGGAGCGCATGAACGCAGCCGCGCATCGCAGCGACTGGGGTGGGCTCAAGGCTACGCTGCGGTCCGCCGAAGGCAGGCTTGGCCTCCTCCATAAAGAGATCTCGAGCCTTCGGGCTCAGATACGCGCGCGACCATGCCCGGAAATGCGCCTCGCGTGACCATGGCCGACGTTCTGTTGATCGAGGACACGCCCTCTTTGCAGCTCGTCTACGCGTCGGTGCTGCGCAACGACGGGCACGTTGTCCGGTGCGCTTCGACCGCCGAAGAGGGGTTTGCCGCTTTCCGCGAAGAACGTCCAGCCGCTGTCCTGCTCGATCTCATGCTGCCCGATGGGGACGGCCTTGACCTGATGCGCGAGATCGTCTCGCTGGAGCCCGAGACCAACGTTGTTGTCGTGACAGCGAATGGGTCGATCAATCGGGCGGTCGAGGCGATGCGCGCGGGCGCGCATGAATTTCTGGTCAAGCCCTTCGATGAGGGCCGCATGCTCGGCGCCGTGCGCAACGCGTTGGAAAGCAATCGCAAATTCGCGAAGGTCGCTGGTTCCGCGGGCCCCTCTCCCGCTGGCCGCTCTTCCTCGGCCGCCGAGCCGCAGTTTGCGGGCTTTTTTGGCTCGTCCGAACCAATGCAGCACGTCTACGACCGCGTGCGCTCTGTCGCTGCGTCGATGGCGACGGTTTTTATCACGGGCGAAAGCGGCACGGGCAAAGAGGTCTGCGCGCAGGCCGTGCACGACGCCTCGGTCCGCAAGCGCGCGCCTTTCGTGCCGCTCAATTGTGGTGCGATCCCGTCTGAGCTCTTGGAATCGGAGGTGTTTGGGCACCTCAAGGGCTCTTTCACTGGCGCCATCACCGACAAGATCGGCGCCGCCGCCGCCGCCGATGGCGGGACGCTCTTTCTCGACGAAGTCTGCGAGATGCCGCTGCCCTTGCAGACAAAGCTTCTGCGGTTCTTACAGACCTCCACAATCCAGCCCGTCGGCGCGACGCGCCCGAAAAAGATCGACGTGCGCATCATCTGCGCAACGAACCGCGACCCCCAGGAAGAAGTGCGCCAGGGCCGTTTCCGCGAGGATCTCTTTTACCGGCTTTTCGTGATCCCCATCCATCTGCCGCCCCTGCGCGACCGGGGCGACGATGTGTTGGAGATCGCCCGCGCGTTGCTCGCGCGCCAGGCAGAGGAGGAGGGCAAGTCGTTCGCCGAGCTTGACGCGGCAGTGGCCCAGCTCTTCCGCCGCTTCGATTGGCCTGGAAACGTGCGCCAATTGCAAAATGCTCTGCGCCATGTGGTCGTCCTCCATGACGGGCCGAACGTGACGCTCGACATGCTGCCCGAAGTGCTCGTGGAGGGAGCACAGAGCACCGCGCCGATGACGGCATCCTCCGAGACAGCGGCATGGGCCGGACCTTCCGCTTCGCCAAGCCACCGGCCTTCCCACCCTCACGATCTCGACGCGCCGGGCGATCTCCTCGATCTGACAGGCAAGACGCTGGCCGAGATTGAACGCGCCGCGATCGAGCGCGCGATTGCCCTCCATGACGGCTCGGTTCCAAAAGCCGCGCGCGCCCTCGGCGTCTCGCCCTCGACGCTCTATCGCAAACGCGAAGCCTGGCTTGGGAAAGGGGGCGCCGCGAGACCGGTCGGCGCGGCGGAGTAAGCCGGCCTCGCGCGGTGTGGCACCCGTCCCTTACGTGAACTGTTCTTGGATCAGGCGTTCTTCGAGGCCGTGACCTGGGTCGAACAGGATCCGGTGTGTCACGCTCATCTCGGAGCGCACGATGACGCTCACCACATCGTTGACGGCGCGCGAATCCGCCTCGGCCATTACTGGGCGCTTTTTGGGCTGCAGCACGTCAAAGCGCACCTCCGCCAGTTTCGGCAGGAGCGCGCCCCGCCAACGCCGGGGCCGAAACGCGGCGACCGCCGTCAACGCGAGCACGTCCGAGCCAATCGGCAAGATCGGCCCATGGGCGGAATAATTGTAGGCCGTCGAACCTGCGGGCGTCGCCAGGAGCGCGCCGTCGGCCACAAGCTCCTGCATCCGCACGCGGCCGTCGACACTGATCTTTAGCTTGGCGGCCTGTGGCCCGGCACGCAGGAGCGACACCTCGTTGATCGCGAGTGCGTTATGGACGGTCCCGCTAGCCGTCAAAGCGCGCATCGTTAGCGGGTTGATCACGGCCACCTCGGCCGCCTCGACCCGGGAGAGCAGATCCGGCTCGTGATACTCATTCATCAAAAAGCCGATTGTGCCGCAATTCATGCCATAGACCGGGGCGGGAAGGTGTTCGGTGGCATGCAGCGTTTGCAGCATAAAGCCGTCTCCGCCGAGGGCGACGATGACGTCCGCGCCTGCGGCGTCGACCCCGCCATAGCGCTCGGTCAGCGCGCGGCTGGCCTCCTGCGCGATGGGCGTGTCGCTGGCCATAAAAGCGATCTTCGGCATGCGTCTCTCTTCAGCGTAGCCCGGCGGCAGCCGAGCGCAGCAAAGCCGCTCTCCGATCCGAGCGCAAGGCAAGGCGGCACGGCCTGCGCCGAAACCATGCCGGCGCACCTAAGTCCGAGGGCGCCGGAAATCTGGCGCGGCGAAATCCTAGCGCGCATGCCGTATTTCGGCCTGCGAGCACCGGAAACGTGCCTTTCGCCACAACGCCATTTGCTCTATCCCCGCGGCTATCCAAGGCCCGTGACCCCAACATCCGGCCCGGCCCGCTGCCCGGCCGCCGCAACTTCAGAGGTACGCCCCATGAATGCGCCCCACCGTGACGATGGCTTTTTCACCGACCCGCTCGCCCAGCGCGACCCAGAGCTTGCCGCCGCGATGGGCCAGGAGCTGGGGCGTCAGCGCGACGAGATCGAGTTGATCGCTTCGGAGAACATCGTGAGCCGCGCGGTGCTCGAGGCGCAGGGCTCGGTGCTGACCAACAAATACGCCGAAGGCTACCCGGGCCGGCGCTATTACGGCGGCTGCCAGTTCGTCGATGTGGCTGAAACGCTGGCAATTGCGCGGGCGACAGAGCTTTTCGGCTGCGGCTATGCTAATGTGCAGCCAAATTCCGGGAGCCAGGCGAACCAGGGTGTGTTCACTGCCCTCCTGAAACCCGGCGATACGATCCTCGGCATGTCGCTCGACGCGGGCGGTCACCTGACCCATGGCGCCAAACCCAACCAATCGGGCAAATGGTTTAACGCCGTGCAGTATGGCGTGCGGCAGGACACGCTCGACGTGGATTACGATCAGATCGAAGCGCTGGCGCTCGAGCACCAGCCAAAGATGATAATCGCAGGTGGCTCAGCGATCCCGCGTCAGCTCGACTTTGCCCGGTTCCGCAAAATCGCCGACCAGGTCGGCGCCTACCTCATTGCCGATGTCGCGCATTACGCGGGGCTGATCGCGGCCGGCGTCTATCCCTCGCCGTTCCCCCATGTCCATGTCGCGACAACGACGACGCACAAAACGCTCCGCGGCCCCCGCGGCGGGATGATCCTCACCGACGACGAGGCGCTGGCGAAGAAGTTCAACTCCGCGATCTTCCCCGGCATCCAGGGTGGGCCGCTGATGCACGTGATCGCCGCGAAGGCGGTCGCGTTCGGCGAGGCGCTCCGGCCCGAATTCAAGCTCTACCAGCAGCAGGTGATCGCCAACGCCCAGGCACTCGGCACAGCGCTCATGGCGG
>JBCDLH010000025.1:0-10828 GCA_038745585.1 Pseudomonadota bacterium | reverse complement strand
TGGTGCTGCCGGAGAGATTTGAACTCTCGACCTCTCCCTTACCAAGGGAGTGCTCTACCCCTGAGCTACGGCAGCGCCGATGTGCGCCGGGTCTTACTGGCGCAGAAGCCGAATGCAAGGGCTTTTCTCCTCGCTTGCGCAGCCGTGCTCTGGACGGCGCTGTGGCTCTGGCGTAAGCCAAGGAGATGGGCGGAGAAGTTGATCGAGCAGAAAAGAAAAGCACGGATCGGGACGCACGCCTAAGGGCGGCTCTCAAGGCAAATCTGCGCAAGCGCAAAGATGCTGCACGCGCGATCAAGGCCGGCGGCACAACGCAAGCCACCAACCCTTCGGGCGAGATCCAAGGGCAAGAAATCGTCCGAACGGACAAGGAGCACAGGCAGGCATGGACAAAATCATCGTCACAGGAAACGGAGCGCTAAACGGCAAAATTGAGATTACTGGCGCCAAGAACGCCTGTCTCACTCTCATGCCGGCAACGCTGCTGACCGACCAACCGCTGACGCTAACGAATGCGCCGCGGCTCTCCGACATTCGCACCATGGCCACACTGCTCGGTTCCCTGGGCACGGAGGTGACCTCGCTGGCAGACGGCCGTGTCATTGCGATGTCATCGCACGCGCTGACAGGGGCGCGGGCCGACTATGACATCGTGCGCAAAATGCGCGCTTCGATTCTGGTCCTCGGCCCGCTCTTGGCGCGGCTCGGTCGGGCCGAGGTCTCGCTGCCGGGGGGCTGTGCCATCGGGGCCCGCCCGGTGGACCTGCATCTAAGGGCGCTCGAAGCGATGGGCGCCGAGCTCGACCTGCGCGACGGTTATGTCCACGCACGCTGTTCGACTGGAAGGCTGAAAGGCGCGGTCATCGCGTTCCCATTCGTCTCGGTGGGGGCCACGGAAAACGCGCTCCTTGCCGCGACCCTTGCCAAGGGAACGACCGTTTTGGAGAATGCCGCGCGGGAGCCCGAGATCGTTGATCTCGCCCGCTGTCTCTGCGCAATGGGCGCGCGCATCTCGGGCGCGGGCACGGACCGGATCGAGATCGAGGGCGTCGATGCGCTCCACGGCGCGACGCACGCCGTCGTCGCCGACAGGATCGAACTCGGGACATACATGCTGGCTCCGGCCATTGCCGGAGGCGAGGTGGAGTTGATCGGAGGACGCTTGGATCTCGTCGACGCCTTTGCTGAAAAGCTCGACGCCGCACAGATCGAAGTCACGCAGACCAACCATGGTCTTAACGTCAAACGGCGCAATGGCCGCGTCTCTGCCGTCGACGTCGCGACGGCGCCCTTCCCCGGCTTTCCGACCGACCTGCAAGCGCAGATGATGGCGCTTCTGGCCACGGCCGACGGCGTGAGCCGGCTTGAGGAAACGATCTTTGAAAACCGCTTCATGCACGCGCCGGAACTCATGCGGATGGGCGCGAAGATCGACGTCCATGGCGGGGTGGCGACGGTTACAGGCGTCGAAAAGCTGCGCGGCGCGCCTGTGATGGCGACGGATCTGCGCGCCTCGGTCTCATTGATCCTGGCTGGGCTCGCAGCCGAAGGCGATACCGTCGTGAACCGGGTCTATCACCTTGACCGCGGCTATGAGCGCGTCGAGGAGAAGCTGAGCGCCTGCGGCGCCAAGATCGAACGGATCTCCGAGGCGGCTTAAGCCGCATTCGGGCGGAAGCGGCATAGGGTCGGGGAGCGGAGATGTCCGATGCAAGCTTCGAGGAGGGGGCAGAGCGACCGCTCTTTCTCCTCGCGCAGGATCCGGACGGCCTGCAGGTTCTCTCTGCACTCGTTCAGGATGCCGTCTTTCCGATCACGGAAATGCGCTGGGAGGCATCGAGACGCCGCTTCGCCGTTCTCCTCAACCGATTTAGGTGGGAGGATGCCCATCGTGCCGAGGCCCGCAAGCGCCCCTACGAACGGGTGCAATCGCTCTTAGTTGCGCGGGACGTGCTCAAGGTGCAGAGCCAGGGGCTCGAGCGGAGCGAGAAGCACACGGTGCTGTCGCTCCTGTCACTGACATGGGAGGCGGGCGACGATGGGCGCGGCAAGCTTCTGTTGACCCTCGCCGGTGATGGCGCGCTTTCGCTCGCGGCCGAGTGTCTGGACGTCACGCTGAAAGACGTCACGCGCCCCTATCTTGCCACGTCCGGTCGCGCCCCCTCGCACGAGTGACAGGTCCGTTGCGTCGCGCACCAAAGACGCAATGCGCTGGCTATCGGGCGGCTGATGCACGCTTTGTCGGGTCCTGAACAGCCACTCGCGGGCGCGCCTCCAATGCACGCATGTCGCAATGCTGCACTGGCGTCCGCCTTGTCGTCCGTAGGGTCGGGCGGTATCAGGCGCGGTGCAGACGGGGAGGCGACATGCCGGTGTTTTTAAATACGGTCGACGCAGGCTTTGAGGACGCATTCTCGTCTTTGCTTTTGGCAAAGCGCGAGGATGCACCAGATGTCGAGGCGGCTGTCGATGCAATCATCAGCGATGTCCGTTCACGCGGAGATGCCGCGGTCATCGACCTGACCGAGCGTTTCGACAGGCTGCGGTTGTCGCCCGAGACGCTCGCCTTCTCCGCCAAGGAAATCGATGCTCTGGTCGCGCGCGTTTCGGCGGAGGACCAAGCTGCGCTCGAACTCGCCGCAGACCGCATCCGCGCCTACCATACCCGGCAGATGCCGAGAGACGCATGTTGGACAGACGAGACGGGGGCCGAGCTCGGCTGGCGCTGGTCGCCGGTTTCCGCCGCCGGGCTCTATGTGCCGGGTGGGCTCGCATCCTATCCTTCCTCGGTGCTGATGAATGCGGTGCCGGCCAAGGTTGCCGGGGTTCCACGCCTCGTCGTCACGGTGCCGACGCCCGACGGCGTGGCCAACCCGCTCGTGCTCGCCGCCTGCCGAACAGCGGGGGTTGACACAGTCTACCGTGTCGGCGGGGCGCAGGCGATTGCCGCTCTGGCCTATGGCACGGAGCGCATTGCACCCGTCGACAAGATAACCGGCCCTGGGAACGCCTATGTCGCCGCGGCCAAGCGGCGCGTCTTCGGAAAGGTTGGGATCGACATGATCGCTGGCCCTTCGGAGATCCTCGTAATCTCGGACGGAACGACCGAACCCGATTGGCTCGCGGCAGACTTACTCTCGCAGGCCGAGCACGACGAAAGCGCGCAATCCATCCTGATCACGCCGGACGAGGCGCATGCACGCGCTGTGGTTGCTGCCGTCGAGACGCGGCTCAGGACGCTCGACCGCGCCGCCATCGCCGGAGCAAGCTGGCGCGACTTTGGGGCCGCAATCATCGTCCGCGATCTTCTGGAGGCTGCCGCCCTCAGCGACCGGATCGCGCCGGAGCATTTGGAGCTTTGCGTCGAGGATCCCGACGCCCTTGCATTACGCGTCACCCATGCCGGCGCGATCTTTCTTGGCGCCTGGACGCCCGAAGCTGTCGGAGACTACGTTGGTGGGCCGAACCACGTGCTGCCAACTGCGCGGTCGGCGCGGTTCTCCTCGGGGCTCAGCGTGATGGAATTCCTAAAGCGCACGACGCTCGCCAAGATGACACCAGGCGCACTCGGCGATATTGGCCCCGCGGCGGAGCGGCTTGCGATGGCCGAAAGCCTGCAGGCCCACGGTCTTTCCCTGCGCCTGAGGCTCGACCGGCTCAACAAAAGCTAAGCCGCGCCGGTTGCCGCAGATATGCTTTGTGACCAGTTCACCAGCACCGAGGCAGGGTGCCCGGGCCAACCTCGGATTGTTTCGCCCTGCGCGGCACGGTAGAGGGGGCGGGCTGTGACGAGACGCTCCGACCCATGACCCGCATCGCCCATATTGAAATCGACGACGCCAACCTGCCGCCGCCCACGCCGGAGATCGAGCAGGAACGCAAGGTTGCGATCTTCGATCTGTTGGAGGACAATTCGTTTACACTGCCCGCGCGACACGGTGAGGCCGTTGCGGGCGGGCCCTACCGTCTAGGTCTAGCGATCCGAGAACGGCGACTCGTCTTCGAGATTGCCGAAGAGGATGCAACGCGGATCGGCGAGTTTCACCTCGCATTGTCGCCTTTCCGCCAAGTCGTAAAAGACTACTGGCAGATTTGCGAAAGCTATTTCGACGCCGTCAAAAAGCTTGCGCCCGCGCAGATCGAAGCCATCGACATGGCCCGCCGCGGCATCCACAATGAGGGTGCACGGGTTCTGCAGGAGCGGCTAGAGGGCAAGGCTGAGGTCGACATCGACACCGCGCGCCGCCTGTTTACTCTCATTTGCGTGCTGCATTACGGGGCGTGAGGGGTGAGCGCGGATCTCCCTTCCTCCGTTCTATTCTGTTGCGACCATAACTCTGTGCGCTCGCCCATGGCCGAAGGGCTCGCAAAGCGGATCTACGGCACGCAAGCCTACGTGCAATCCGCGGGCGTGCGAGGGGATCGCGAGATTGACGGCTTCGCCGTCACCGTTTGCGCCGAGCTCGGTGTGGAGCTTGCACGCCACCGTTCGCGTAGCTTTGACGAGATGCAAGAATGGGGCGATGATCTAGGTGGTTTCGACGTGATCGTCGCACTCTCACCAGCGTCGCAGCGCAGGGCGCTGGATCTCACGCGCTTTTACTCGCTCGACGTACTCTACTGGCCCGTGATGGATCCGACAGGTCTCGGCGGCACGCGCGAGAACCAACTCGACGCCTACCGCACCGCCCGTAACCAGATCATCGAACGCATGGTCGAGGCCTGGGGCGGCAGCGCACCGACCGCGTAGCGGGCGTTCCTGGCCGCAGCAACCAGTCGCGGGGTGCGCAGGATGTGGGGCGTGGCGACTGGCATCCGGGACGCACATGGCTTTGAGGGGAAAGCAAGCTTGCGCGCGGCCTCGGAGGCCAACGTAGTCACGAGAAACTGACCTCGCTTGCGCGTCAAATGGACCGCCGCCGCGCCCACTGCAAATTCAATGCTCGCGCGCAGACAGGAAGCCTTCGTTAACCAGATGCTCGCTAATCCAGTCACACTGCAGAAAAGGACAGTCTTATGCGTAACCTCGCTTTAGCAGCCACCGACAGAGCGGATGAGCCGGAGCACAAGCCGAACTTCAATCAAGATGCTGCAATCGTTGCCGCATTGAAGGAGGTTTACACCTTTATCGAGTTCTCACTCGACGGGACCATCGTCAATGCCAATGACCATTTCCTTCGCGCAATGGGTTATCGCCTCGCCGACGTGCTCGGCAGGCACCACCGGATCTTCATGCCGCCCGACGAGGTCGATTGCGCCGCATACCGTGCGCATTGGGTGCGGGTCGGACGCGGCGAGGTTTTGAGCGGGCGTTACCGGCGCGTTCGTAAGGACGGTCAGCGCGTCCGGGTCGCGGCCAGCTACGCGCCCATGCGCGATGCGAACGGCATCCTGTCGGGCGCCTTTAAGATCGTCGTAGACATGACCGAGGACTACGGGGTGCTAAGGGCGTTGTAGAGCCGTCCAGAAGACCTGGACGCAAGACATGCGGACCACTCAGACGCAGATGCTGCGCTTTACGAGACGGTCGCCGGCGCCATGACACGCGGTACGCGCGCGCAGCGCATATGGCGATCGTGGGACCGAAGCTGACGCCCCCTCGGCTTGGGCACGCCGCACCGTCAGTGCTGCGGGCAGGGTCCGGCTGACCCTTTACCAACCACGTTATGGCGACTGCCAGCCCAGAGGCCCGGCTTGACGCGCCCCGCCCAAAACGCCACGCCTTGCCCCGCAAGTTGGGCGAAGGCGGCGCGATGGTCGATATCCGAACATTTCGAGGGGCCGAGATAGCGCCGCTTCTGGATGACCTCGCCGCGTTGCGGATCACTGTCTTTCGTGCATTTCCCTATCTTTACGATGGCGATGTGCACTACGAACGCCGCTATCTCGGCGCCTTCGCAGCGTCCCCCGATGCCCTCGTCGTCGGTGCGTACGATGGGACACAACTGGTGGGCGCGGCCACATCGAGTCCGATGGAAGACCACGAGGACGGCTTCGCAGCAGCTTTGGCTAGGACCAGCCTTGCCCCATCCCAAGTCTACTATTGCGCTGAAAGCGTGTTGCTGCCCGCCTATCGCGGCCAAGGCCTGGGGCATGCGTTTTTCGATGTCCGCGAAGCCGAAGCGCGGCGTCTGGGACGCACGCATTGCGCCTTTTGTTCGGTGCTCCGCCCCGCCGAACACCCGGACCGCCCTGCCGCGTATTCCCCGCTCGACAGGTTTTGGCGCAAGCGCGGCTACGCCCCTTTGCCTGGCGCGCTAGCGCGGTTCTCCTGGAAAGACCTTGGCGATACCGAGGAGACGGAGAAAACCCTTCAGATGTGGGCACGCGCCCTATGACCACGCTTCCGCCCCACCCGTTGCGCGTTGCCGCAGCCGCCTACCCGATCGAGACCCACCGATGCTGGCAAGCCTTTGCCGATAAGCTCGCTCTCTGGGTTGCGAACGCTGCGCGCGACGGCGCCCACATCGCAACCCTTCCTGAATATGCGGGCCTAGAGACTGCCTTTATCGGCGCGATCACGCCCGCATCGCCCGGCACATGGTGCATCCGTGGCGCCGAGAGCGCCGGTTCCTACGCCGCTCTCTGCGCCACGCTCGCGCAGAAGCACGCGCTCACGCTTCTATCGGGCTCGCTGCCTGTCAAAGTCCAGGGAGACCTGGTCAACCGCGCCTATCTCTGCGGACCAAACGGGCAAGTCCTGCCCATCGACAAGCAGATACTGACACCCTGGGAACGTGCCGAGACCCCGCTTTGCCCGGGCCCGGCCCTCCCTGCTGTTGCGACCGAGCATGGCCGTCTCGCCGCGCTGATCTGCTATGATGGAGAGTTTCCGCCGCTCGCCCGGGCCCTTGCGCCCGATATCCTTTTGATGCCCGCCTGCACCGAAGGGGCCGATGGCGATGCGCGCTTGCGCGCCGCTGCCCGTGCCCGCGCGCTCGAAGCGCAAGCGGTCACCGTGCACGCGCCGCTCCTCGGCCATGTGCCCGCTTGCCCCATCGTTGACGCCAATACCGGACGCGCCGGGATCTACGCCCCACCCGACACGCCGTTTCCGAGCGACGGCACGCTTGCCGAGGGCGTTCCCGACACGCCTGGCTGGGTCACTGCCGAGGTAGAGAGCGGCGCGCTGACAAAGACCCGCGCGCACGGCGCCGTTGCGCCCCGGGCGCACATGGCCGAGGCGGAGGCGCGTGCTGCGCGGGTCATGTCCGGATAACCATCAGAACTTGACCCTTGAAATGCAGGGGTTTTGCGCGCATTTACCCGCCACACACGCGCGGCTGACCGCTGCGCGTGTTTTGTCGAACGAAAACGGAGTGACCATGGCCAAGGAAGAATTGCTCGAGTTCCCCGGTGTCGTGAAAGAGCTCCTGCCAAACGCGACGTTCCGGGTCGAGCTAGAAAACGGCCATGAGATCATCGCCCATACGGCAGGAAAAATGCGCAAGAACCGGATCCGCGTGTTGGCGGGCGACAAGGTTCAAGTGGAGATGACGCCCTACGATCTGACAAAGGGCCGGATAAACTATCGCTTTAAGTGAGCCGCGCCTGACCTGCGTGACAATGTCTGTCTCGCCAGCGCACCGCTACGTTGATGAACGTTGCCCCGCTTGATCCTAGGCTCAGGCTCGCCGCGCCGCTTGGACCTGTTGGCCCAAATCGGCGTCGTGCCCGATGCCGTTCGTCCGCCCGAGATCGATGAAAGGCCCCAGCCCGGCGAGTTGCCGCGCGCCTACTGCTTGCGGATCGCGTGTGAGAAAGCCGCCGCGCTTTCGCCTGCACCCGGCGACGTTATCCTAACGGCAGACACCACAGTTGCGCTTGGCCGGCGGATCCTCGGCAAGCCGACGGACCGCGCTGAAGCGGCTGCGTTCCTGACCGCCCTCTCTGGACGGCGGCACCGTGTACTCACGGCGATCGCCGTCTGCTGCAGGCGCGAGACACGCAGCCGTGTGGTCGAAACGGTGGTCAAGATGAAGCGCCTCAGCCGAGCCGAAATCGACGGCTATCTCGCCACTGGAGACTGGCACGGCAAAGCGGGCGGTTATTCGATCCAAGGGCCCGCCGGTGTCTTCATCCCCTGGATCCGCGGCTCCTACCCCGCCGTGGTCGGCCTGCCGCTTGCGGAGACGGCCGGTCTCTTGGCGGCGGCGGGCGTGGCGTTGCCGGGGCACGCGCCATGACCGGCCGGTACCGCACCGCTGCGCGGCATGGAGGGAGTTCCGCTTTCGTCTCGCTCGGGACTTCCCCGCAGGCGATAACCATGCGCGTGCGTTCCTTGCAACGTTGGGTTCTGCCGTGAAAGGCAACAGTGTTTTGCTCGACACGCTCGCAGGCCGCCGGGTCGCCGCGCGCCTGCAAGATGGCCGGCTCGACGACCTCCTCGTTGACCCGCCCGAAGGCGCGTCTCCGGGCCCCGGCGCCGTTGCGCGCGCGGTCGCAGACCGGGCCATAAAGGGGCTTGGCGGCGTTTTTGTAAGTCTGCCCGACGGCGAACGCGGCTTTCTTAAGGGGGAAAAACCGCTGCCGCTGGGTCAGCCGCTTCTTGTGCAGGTCAGCGGCCGCGCGGAGCCGGGCAAAGCGATCCCGGTCACGCGGAAGCTCCTCTTTAAGTCGCGTTACGCGCTGGTGACACCGGGCGCGCCGGGCCTCAATGTCTCGCGTGCGATAACCGGCGAGGAAGACCGCGCCCGTCTGCGCTTTCTCGCGGAGGACGGGATGGACGGCAGCGGGATGGGTCTGATCGTCCGCTCAAGCGCGGCGGACGGCGGCGAGGACGAGGTCTTGACCGACATCGCCGAGATGCGTGCCCTGGCCGAAACGGTGATCGCCCACGCGGGCAGCACGTCGGAATGGCTCATCGAGGCGCCGGACGCCCACCATTTGGCCTGGCGCGACTGGGAGACGCCTGACGAGATCGACACGGCACCCGGTTGTCTGGACGCCCGTGGCGCTCTTGATGAGATCGCTGCATTGGCGACTTTAGAGCACGGATTGCCCGGCGGCGGGGTCATGGCCGTCGAGGCGACCCGCGCGTTGGTCGCCGTGGACGTCAATACCGGGCCCGATGGCTCTCCCGCGGGCGCGCTCAAGGCGAACCTCGCCGCATTGGCCATGCTGCCGCGCGCGCTCCGCCTGCGCGGGCTTGGCGGGCAGATTACGGTCGATTTGGCGCCACTGGCAAAGAAGGCCCGGCGTCATGCCGAACAGACCCTTAAAACAGCGCTTAAGGCCGATCCGGTGGAAAGTACCTTTGTCGGATGGACGCCGCTCGGGCATATGGAGCTCAGCCGCAAGCGCGAGCGCTGGCCGCTCGATGCCGCTCTTCTGGAGGCTGCGCAATGACATGCCCGATTTGTTCGAAACCTACGGTCGCCGCCTATCGCCCGTTCTGTTCGCGCCGCTGCGCCGATATCGACCTCGGTAAATGGCTCACGGGCAGCTACGCCATCCCCACCGAGGAGAGCGAGGACGACGCTGCGGAACGCCCAAGGGCGGAGCCGGGCGAGGGCGGGTAACAGGCCTTGCTCAGAGCCCCAAATCGGCTGGCGTCAGATGATACGCTTTGCCGAAGCCACCGTTAAGATGGGCGTCCTCGACATCGAGGAAGGCAAAAGAGAAATCCGCGAAGTCGATGTAGAGCCCCGACTTTGGATGCTGCGAGAGGTAATGCGTGCGGATTTCCGCGTGCCCGTCCTCGCCATGGCGGAGAAAGCGCGCTCTACATTGCAGCGTGATGCGTGGATGGGTCAGCGGATCGCCCTTGCCGCCCGGCTCGCCGACAAGGAGCGAGCAGACAGGGTTTTGCTTAAGTGCCTTGGTGTGGTGCGACAGGTCGGAGATCAGCGTCAGGGGCGTGCCGCCTGGATCAGTTGCGACCGCGACGCGCGAGACCATGGGCGCGCCGGTCGCCGGATCGTGCACCCCAAGCGCACCGAACCGGGCCGCATCGATCAGCGCGCGCCCGAGGCCGCGGGCGTCGTCGTCGGTCTCGCGGATCGGGTTGATCTTGTCGGGATTGGCCATCTCGCACTGCTCATCTTGTTCCACGCCGCTCTTCTCTGCAGGGTACGCCGCGCAAGGCCCGAGGCAAGGGCCGCGATAAAAGGGAGGACGCGATGGCACTGGTCGAGCCGCTGAGCGAAGAGGAGATGGCGCCAGACTTGCGCGCCCAAGTGCAGTTTTTCAAAGGGCCGCTGGGGGTGATTCCGAACTCTGTGCGCACGATGGCCCATCGGCCCGAGATCGCCGCTGCATTCACCGCGCTCAACATGGCTGTCATGCGCTCGGAGGGACGGGTCACGGCGGAGTTCAAGCGGCTCTTGGGCTATCTTTCCAGCTTTGCCTCCGGTTGCCGGTACTGCCAGGCCCATATGATCCTCGCCTCCGAGCGCTTTGGCGCGAGCGAGGCGCGGATGGCCGATATCTGGACGTTTGAGGAAAGTCCGGCTTTCAGCGACGCCGAGAAAGCCGGGCTTGCCTTTGCACAGGCGGCAACGGGCGTTCCCAATGCGGTCACGCCCGAGATCGAGGCGCGTCTCCGCGCGCATTGGGCGCCCGGCGAGATCGTGGAGATCATGGGCGTGGTTGCCCTCTTTGGCTACCTCAACCGCTGGAACGATTCGATGGGTTCGGCGCTCGAAGACTTGCCACGCGAGACGGCTGAGACGCGCCTCGGGCAGCAATCGGGCTGGGAGATCGGCAAACACAGGTAAGGGGTGACGGTTGCGCGCGACGTGGCCAGGCAAGCCGGTGCGGCGTCGGCGCGTTTTGGAGCCAGGGGACGGCGCGCGGGAGCCGGGGGGGGGGCCCCCCCCCCCCCCCC
>JBCDLH010000024.1:0-17759 GCA_038745585.1 Pseudomonadota bacterium | reverse complement strand
CCAGCGAATATCGATATTGCCCGGGCTAAAGGAGGTGTTCTTGACCTTGGTGTAGGGCGTGATCCAGTCGATCCGCTTGCCCTGCTCCCCCCAAAACCCCTCAGGATCAGACACCGAAACACCATACATCCGAGCATACCCGGACGCGTCTATATGCGCGCGCGACATGGCCTCCGCTGACGGCGGAAAGACGCGGGTCTCCGTCTTTGTGTCTGGCATATTGTCCTCCCGTTGCGGCGGACGCTCTGCGCCGCCGACCCTTTTGCGGCAGCCATTCCACACACGCCACCACGATGGCAAGCCCGCGCGATGACGCGGTCTTTTGCGCCCGATGCGTCGGCTCGTGCCAAATGCGGCTCAGATCGCGAGGTATTCCGCCCGCAGATCGGCGTTGTCGAGGACGTCTTTCGCGGTTCCATCAAAGACGATCTGCCCGCCTTCGAGGATCACCGACCGATCCGCAAGCTCCAGCGCGCGTACGGCGTTCTGCTCTACAATCACAGTCGTCATCCCCTGCTCCTTGATGTGGATGAGGGTCTTTTCGATTTCGTCGACGATGACCGGCGCGAGGCCCTCATAGGGTTCGTCGAGCAGCAACACCTTCAGATCACGGGCCAGTGCGCGGGCGATGGAGAGCATCTGCTGCTCTCCGCCCGAAAGCGTTGTGCCCTCTTGTTTGCGGCGCTCGCCCAGGCGGGGAAAGAGGTCGTAAATTCGGTCGAGCGACCACCCGACAGGTGGCACAATCTGCGCAAGCTGGAGGTTTTCTTCGACCGTGAGCCCAGGGATGATGCGCCTGTCCTCGGGGACGAGCCCCAATCCGTTGACCGCCGCTTCGTGGCTCGCCATCGTGTGCAGCCGCTGATGATCGAGCCAGATCTCGCCATGGGTGACGAAAGGGTCGTCGAGGCGCGCGATGGCGCGCAGGGTCGAGGTCTTACCCGCGCCGTTTCGGCCCAAGAGCGCAAGGATCTCGCCTTCATGCACATTGAACGACACACCCTGGACGATGTAGCTCTCGCCGTAATAGGCGTGCATGTCGTAGATTGAGAGAAAGGCCGGCGCCGTCGCGGCCTGATTGGCGTTCTTTGAAAAGTCCGGTTTGACGTTCATGGGCGGGCTCCCGTGCGAGCGGAGAATTTCCTAGAAAATTCTCAGCGGGTCGAATTTTCCAGAAAATTCGATGTCATGCGGCATGGCCAAGGTAGGCCTCTTGAACCTTTGGATGGCCCTTAATGTTTTCGGGCACATCCTCGACGAGGGGCGTGCCCTGGGCGAGGACGGTGATCCGCTCGGCGAGGCTGAAGACGACATGCATGTCATGTTCGATGATCACCATAGTGATTTCGCGCGACCGATTGATCTGTTTGAGAAGTTCGATGGTGTTATTGGTATCGGCCCGGGCCATGCCAGCGGTCGGCTCATCGAGGAGCAGAAGCCGCGGCTTTTGCACAAGGCACATCGCCATCTCCAGCCGGCGCTTGTCGCCGCGGGAAAGGGCGCTGGCTTGCATGTCGCGCTTATCGCGCATGTTGACCTCGTCGAGCATGTCTTCGGCCTCTTTGACGATGTCAGCCTCATCGAGCATGTGCTCGTAAGCATGCATGCGGAACGCCCCATCGCGGCGGGCAAAGCACGGGATCATAACGTTCTCGAAGACGGTGAGATCGCTGAAGATCTCCGGCGTCTGAAAGACGCGGCTGATCCCCATCTGGTTGATCTCGTAGGACGTTCGCCCCAAGACCGATTGCCCGTCAAACATCACCGAGCCGGTATCGGGGATCAGCTTGCCCACCAAGCAATTCAGTAGCGTGGATTTGCCGGCCCCATTCGGCCCGATGATCGCATGGACGTTTTTTTCAGCGATGGAGAGGTTCACATCGCCCAAGGCCTGCAGCCCGCCGAAGCGTTTGTTGACGCCCTTAACTTCCAGGATACTCATGGTGCCCGCCTCACTCGCCCACATGGGGTTTGGTTTCAGGGTGATGCTCGGGATCGGTGATCCGCTCCGGCGATTTCTTGCGGCCCAGTGCCCGCACCGTTCGCTGGCCAAGTTCCACGAGGCCGCCGGGCAGGAATATCACGACCACCATGAACATGAGGCCAAGCGTCATCAGCCATCCATCGCCGACAAACATCTGCGCAACCGCGACCGCCCCGTTTTGCAGCCAATCGGGCAGGAAACCGAAGAGGGCGTTGAGATCGCTTTCATTGAGGCGCGAGAAGATGTTCTCGAAGTATTTGATCATGCCGGCCCCAAGCACCGGGCCGATAAGTGTGCCCGCCCCGCCGAGGATCGTCATCAGCACAACCTCGCCCGAGGCCGTCCAGAACATGCGTTCTGCCCCGGCCAGCGGATCAACCGCGACCATGAGGCCGCCGGCCAGACCAGCATACATGCCCGAGATCACGAAGGCCGCGAGCGTGTAGGGCCGGGGGTTGAGCCCGGTATAGCCCATCCGCGTCTGGTTGGACTTTACCGCGCGCAACATCATGCCGAAGGGCGAGCGGAAGATGCGGATCGAGATGTAGAAGGCGAGCAGCATCAGAAGCGCGCAGAAGTAATACCCGAAATTGAAGGTGAAGACCCAACCGCCCACAGCCCAGTCGAACCCGTCGCGCATCTCGATGCCGAAGAAATTGCTCGATGGGATGACGTTAGCGCCCGATGCGGCTTCGAGGATGCGTGGGTCGTTGAGCGAGAGCTGCAAGCCGGTTTCCCCGGCCGTAATGGGCGTCAGCACCGAATAGGCCAGCGCAAAGGACATTTGAGCGAACGCCAGCGTCAGGATCGAAAAGTAGATCCCGGACCGCCGGAGACAGACGTATCCGATGATGAGCGAAAAAATCCCGGCCACGGCGATGGAGGCGAAAATCGCCGGTACGATGTTCACCGTCAGCAGCTTCATCATCCAGACGCCAGCATAGGAGCCAACCCCGAGAAACGCCGCGTGGCCAAAGGAGAGATAGCCAGTGAGCCCGAAGAGGATGTTAAATCCGATGGCGAAGATCCCAAAGATCACAAAGCGCTGCATCAGGTCGGGATAGCCCGCATTAAAACGCGCGAGACCAGAAGCTTCGGGAAAGGGGTTGAGAAGGAACGGCGCGAAAACGACGAGGCCGATCACCACAAGAAAGAGCGTCGTGTCTTTTTTCGATAATCCGAGCATGGATCAGTCCTCCATTACGCCTTTGCGGCCCATCAGCCCGCGGGGGCGGACGAGAAGCACGACGATGGCGACGAGGTAGATGATGACTTGATTGATACCGGGAATGACGTCGATCACGGCTGCCATAGACGCAAAGCTTTCCAGGATTCCGAGCAGGAAACCGGCTAAGACAGCGCCCGGTAAGCTTCCCATTCCGCCGACCACGACGACGACGAAACTAAGTACCAGGAAATTCATCCCCATATTGTAGTTTGGTGCGACAATGGGCGTATACATTACGCCCGCAAGCCCCGCGACGATCGCGGCGATGGCGAACATGATCGTAAAACGCTTGTCGATATTGATGCCGAGAAGGCCCACCGTCTCGCGATCTGCCATTCCGGCGCGTACGACCATGCCGAAGGTCGTGAATTGCAAGAACGCAAAGATCGCCCCGATGATTGCAAGGGCAAAACAAAAATACACGAGCCGCCAATAGGGATAGATAATCATGAAGGGCTCGAAACCGAGCAGCACGCCAAAGTCGAACGAGCCGGTAAAGGCATCGGGCGCGGGCATCGGAATCTGGTTGGCGCCGTAGACATATTTGATGAGCTGCTGAAGCACGATCGCGAGCCCGAAGGTCACCAGGATCTGATCCGCATGGGGGCGCTTGTAGAAGTGCTTGATGAGACCGCGCTCCATGGCCAGCCCCACCAGCGCCATGACCGGGATCGCCAGCAGGATCGCCAGGGGAACGGACCAGTCGATCAGCGCGCTGCCCACCGCCTCGCCCAACCAATGCTCAAGATATGTCACGTCGACCTTCATCGGGTTCCCGAGAAAATCGGTCCGTGTCTCATCGACCATTTCAAAAGAGAGCGAAAAGAGTGCGTTAAGCGTCACGGCACAGAAGGCGCCCAGCATGAAAAGCGCGCCATGCGCGAAGTTCACGACGCCCAGAGTGCCGAAAATCAGCGTAAGTCCCAGCGCGATGAGCGCGTAGGCCGAGCCCTTATCGAGCCCATTAAGGACCTGAAGGATTATCGCGTCCATGCGCCTGCCCCCCTACATGGCGGTGAAAAGGACGCCCCCGTTGCCGGGGGCGCAAGTCGGCGGTTCGAGGCGCTGGGATTTGGGGAACCCAAACGCACCGTTCCGCCGGAACGTGGCCAAGATCGAAGATCCCGGCCACACAGCGCTTAGACGCCGTTATTGCACTCGCCGAGCTGACCGCCGGCGAATTGCGGGTGGTCGTGCGGATAAGTGACCTGCTCCACGGGCGTCACCTCGACGATTTCGAGAAGGTCGAACTCGGAGTCCGGGTTCTCCTTGCCCTTCACAACGAGGACGTCCTTAAAGCACTGGTGGTCGTCGCCGCGATAGAGGGTTGGGCCATTGCCGAGACCGTCGAACTCGAAATCCTTGAGCGCATCGACCACGCCGCAGGGCGCGAAGGTGCCTGCGCGCTCGACCGCATCGGCATAGAGCAGCGCCTGCGCGTAGCAGGTATGGGCGGCCTGGCTCGGCGGGAAGCCGTACTTGGTGCCGAAGGAGCGCGTAAAGGCTTGCGACGCTGCGTCGGGCAGCGACCAATGCCAGTTGGTCGAGCCAAAGATGCTGGCGATGTTCTCGCCCGCGCCGCGCGCCATGAGCCGCGAGAAGAGCGGCACGACGATCTGAAAGTCTTTCCCGTTGGCTTGGGCTTCGCGCAGGCCGAACTGGACCGCGTTGGTCAGCGAGTTCACCATGTCGCCGCCGTAATGCACGAGAACGAGCGTATCGGCGCCCGAGCCGAGAACCGGCGTGAGATACGACGAGAAGTCGCCGGCGCCGAGCGGCGTTAGCACCTTGTTGACCGTATTCCAGCCGATGCCCTCGGTGGCTTCCGAGATCGCCTGCTCGGTGGTGTAGCCCCAGTTGTAGTCGGCGGTAAGGTAATAGGCGTTACGGTCGGTGCCGTAGGCGTTGGCCAGCACCGGCGCGAGAGCCGCACCCGACATGTAGGAGTTGAAGAAGTGGCGGAAGCCGTTCGCGCGCCGGTCCTTTCCGGTCGTGTCGTTGGCGTGGGTGAGACCCGCCATAAAGATCACGCCGGCCTCCTGGCAGAGTGCCTGCACCGCAACGGCCACGCCCGACGACGAGCCGCCGGTGATCATGATCGCGCCGTCCTTCTCGATCATAGAGCGGGCGGAGGCGCGGGCGGCGTCAGATTTCGTCTGCGTGTCGCCGGTGACGAAGGTCACCTCTTTTCCAAGAACGCCCTGGCCGGTGAGCGCCGTGCTTGAGCCGTCGCCATACGTGAACGTCTCCAACATGCCATTGTCGGCACCGGTGCCGTTCAGGTGCTCGACGGCTAGCTCATAGGCGCGCAGCTCGTCGGCGCCCTCGTCCGCGTAGGCGCCCGATTGCGGGACGTTGAACCCGAAGGTGACGGTGCTGCCGGACGGCTCGTTTGTGAACGCGCGCGCCTGGCTCGTAAAGATGGTGGGCAGTGCAAGCGCGCCGCCCGCTGCCGCACTCGTCTTGAGCACGCCGCGGCGCGTGAAACGATTGGACATTTCTATCCTCCCTGTGGTGACGGACGCCTCAAAATACGCCCGATGCCCCATGACGGAGCTGTTAGCAGTGTCTCCAACGCGCGATAAGCACGCAACAAAGGCTTCCATGCGCGCACTTTTTTTGTAAATAAATACACATTGCCGCACCTGAATTTGTAAAAGCCTTCATGCGGCAACGCAGAAAGACATTGGAAAGATGCGCAATTTGCCATGAGCCGCCCCTCCCTTGTCGGAAGCCGCATCCGCGAGCGTCGGATGGTCGTCGGGCGCAAGCAAGCGGACCTTGCCCGCGCCGTCGGGATCTCGCCCTCGTATCTCAACCTTATCGAGCACAACCGCCGCAGAATCGGCGGCAAGCTCGTACAAGAGATCGCGCGCGAGCTTCGGGTCGATATGGCTCAGCTCACGGAAGGCGCCGAGGCGGCGCTGCTCAACGCGCTGCGCGAGGCGGCGGCCGATCATAAGGCCGCGTCGGACGACGTTGGCCGTCTCGAAGAGTTTGTCGGTCGCTTTCCTGGGATCGCGCAGCTCGTGGCCGATACGCGGCGCCGCGCGCTCGATCTGGAGCGCACTGTCGAGGTCCTGTCAGACCGGATGACCCACGACCCCTTCCTTTCGGCCTCGCTGCATGAAGTCCTGTCGACCGTGACGGCGATCCGGTCGACCGCGGCGATCCTCGTCGACACCGACGACATCGACCCCGAGTGGCAAGGCCGGTTTCACCGCAACATCGCCGAAGAGAGCATGCGGCTGACCGAAAGCGCCGAGGCGCTGGTGCGCTACATGGATGAGGGCGCGAGCCCCGATGTCGGCGCGCAGACGCCGCAAGAGGAGCTCGACCTCTGGCTTGCCAGCCAGTCCTACCACGTGGCCGAGATGGAACGCGCCCTCGCGCCCGAACCGACAGACCTTGTTGCCCGCGCACCGGCGCTCAAATCGTCGGCGGCGCAGGAAATGGCGGCGCGATACTTGGAGCGGCTACGCCTTGACGTCGGCCACATGCCGATGCCGCAAATGCGCGAAGCGTCCCTCCACGTCGGGGTCGACCCGGCCGCCCTGGCCATGCGCTTTGGGGTCGATCTTGGCGCGGTCTTCCGGCGGCTTGCGTCGCTGCCCGAGGACGTGCTGGGCGGGCCCGTGGGCCTGGTCGCCTGCGATGCGTCCGGCACGCTGACCTTTCGTAAGCCTGTCGAGGGCTTTGCGCTCCCGCGCTATTCCGCCGCCTGTCCGCTCTGGCCGCTCTACCAGGCGCTGACCCGGCCCATGGCGCCCGTACGCCAGATCGTCGAGATGGGCGGGCGCGCGCCACAGACGTTTTTGACCTACGCAATTTGTCAGCCGGTTCAGCCTGCGGGCTTCGGCGGTCCGCAAGTCCTCGAGGCGCAGATGCTCGTCGTTCCCATGGAGCGGGCGGCAGCGCTCGCACCCGAGGCGGTGACGGAGGTCGAACGCGGGATGGCCCTGCCGATCGGAACGTCCTGCCGGATCTGCCCGCGCGCGACCTGCGCCGCCCGGAGGGAGCCCTCGATCATGGGCTGATCGCAGGCGCGCGGCCGACGTATGGTCGGGCGAGACCGCGCGCCGCTTTGACAGCGCCAAAACGATGCGCAATGCTCCACGAATATCGGCGTGTTCCACCGTCAAACCAACAGAATAGGGGCGGCCGAGGGGGGAGAGGACCGGATGACCAAACGGATCCTTCTTGTTGAAGATGAGCCAAACATCGTCGAGGCGATCCGGTTTATCCTGTCGCGCGACGGATGGCAGGTCGCGACCCATTCCGATGGAAAGAGCGCGGTCGAGGCGGTCTTACGCGATCTCCCGGATGTCGTTGTGCTCGATGTGATGCTGCCGGGACGGTCCGGCTTTGAGATCTTGCGCGAATTGCGCGACCGGGCGGAAACGGTCGCACTGCCGATCCTGATGCTGACAGCGAAGGGTCAAGTCCGGGACAGAGAGGAGGCCGAACGCATCGGCGTCACAAAGTTCATGACAAAGCCGTTCTCCAACTCCGACGTGCTGCGCGCGGTCAACGACATGGTCGACGCCGCCTTGCACGGGGCAGAGGCCATCCCTGCTAGCGCCCCCATCCCTGACGCAGAACGGGGTTGATCAGGTGGCCGAGCACGAGCCTCAAGTGGTTCTCTTATCGGAGCTCGACACGTCGGGCGCCGATTTGGCCCGCACCGCGCGCCGCGCGCCTCTTTTTCTCCATCGCGAGACCTATCGGCGGCGGCGGATCATGGATGCCGCACGGCTCCTGCCGTTCTTCGGGACCGCACTTTTGCTGTTGCCGATGCTCTGGGCCGAGACGCATCGGACCTCGATGGGCGCCGTCTATGTCTTCGTGGCCTGGTTTGGGCTGATCCTCGTCGCCGCGCTCATGGCGCGGCGCCTCTCCGAGCCTTTGCGCACGCAAGGCGCTCTGGCGGGAGATAACAAAGACGAGGGGGACGCGCCGCCGGGCAAGGCCAATGACCTTTAACCTCCTTGTCACGCTGTCGGTCGCCTATGTCGCAATCCTCTTCATCGTCGCGGCCGTGGCCGAGCGACAGGCCGAAACGGGGCGCGGGCGATGGCTCTCCTCGCCCCATGTCTACACGTTGTCGCTCTCGGTCTACTGCACGGCCTGGACGTTTTACGGAGCGGTCGGCTATGCCGCGCGGTCCGGGCTTGAATTCATCACGATCTATCTTGGGCCCACGCTCGTCTTCATCGGCTGGTGGCTCCTTTTGCGCAAGCTGGTGCGCGTTGGGCGGACGCAGCGCATCACCTCCATCGCGGACCTAATCTCGTCGCGCTACGGCAAATCCAATCTGCTCGGCGTGATGGTGACGGTGCTCATGCTTCTCGGCACCACGCCCTACATCGCGCTGCAATTGCAATCGGTGACGCAGTCCTTCGGGGTCTTTGCCGGTGCCGCGATGGAAGGCGAGGGCATGGTCGCCTCTGGGCTTTGGGTGGCCATCGGGCTCGCCGTCTTCACCATCCTTTTTGGGACGCGCAATCTCGACGCCAATGAGCGCCACCACGGGGTGGTCATGGCGATTGCGGTCGAAGCGGTCGTCAAGCTTGTGGCGCTGCTCGCTGTCGGCATCTTCGTCGTCTGGGGCCTCGCGGGCGGCCCGGCCGATGTGCTCGCGCGGATCGACGCCTCGCCGATTGCCAGTTGGGACGTGGACCCGACGCGCTGGGCGGGGCTGATCTTCGTCTCCGCCGCCGCCGTCGTCTGCTTGCCACGAATGTTCCAGGTCATGGTCGTCGAAAATGCGGATGAGGCGCATCTTGCGACCGCGTCCTGGGCCTTCCCGCTCTATCTTTTTGCCATGTCGCTCTTTGTTATCCCCATTGCGGTCATGGGGCTTGAGCGCATGCCTGCGGGCGCAAATCCGGATATGTTCGTCCTGACGCTGCCGCTTGCAGAGGGCCGCGAAGGGCTCGCGGTCCTCGCGTTTCTCGGTGGGTTTTCCTCGGCGACGTCGATGGTGATCGTGGCGAGCCTGGCGCTCGCGACCATGGTCTCCAACCACATCGTCATGCCGATCTATCTGTCCCGCCGCGGCGAAATGGCGACGGTTGCGGGCGATGTGCGCCGTGTCGTGCTGATGTCCCGGCGTTTGGCCATCGGGGCCGTGCTGCTCTTGGGCTATCTCTATTTCCGCCTCTCGGGCGGGTCGGCCGCTCTCGCCGCGATTGGGCTCATCGCCTTTGTCGGGGTGGCGCAGGTGTTGCCGGCGATGCTCGGCGGTCTTTTTTGGCGTGGGGGGACGCGTTCTGGCGCCGCGGCGGGCCTGAGCATCGGCTTCGCCGTCTGGATCTACGCGCTCTTTCTGCCGAGCTTTGGCCCCGCCGGCCCGATCCCGCCCACGATGCTGGCCGAGGGGCCCTTTGGCATTGGCTGGTTGCGGCCGCAGGCGCTCTTTGGAATCGAGGGGATGGACTCGGTCGTCCACGCGGTCTTCTGGTCGATGCTGCTGAACACGATCGCGTATTGCGCGGTCTCGATCCTGACCTTTCCAACCCCGCTTGAACGCCTGCAGGGCGCGCAGGTCGTCAACGTCTTTGAGCACACGCTGGGCGCGCGGGGCTGGACCCGGGGCAACGCGCCCGCTGAAGATCTCTTGATGATGGCGCAGCGCATCTTGGGCGCCGCGCAGGCGCAAGCGCTTTTTCACCGTGCCGCCCTCGCGCAGGGCAAAGAGGGCTATCTGCCCGACACGACGCCCGAGTTTCTCGACGTGCTGGAACGCGAGCTTGCGGGCTCGGTCGGCGGCGCGACGGCGCATGCCATGGTCGCTCAGATCGCCGGGGGCTCAAACGTGCTTGTCGAAGACCTGATGCGTGTCGCCGACGAGGCTCAGCAAATCCTCGAATACTCCTCGCAACTCGAAGCGAAATCCTCCGAGCTCTCGCGCACCGCGCGGCAATTGCGCGAGGCCAATGACAAGCTGATGGATCTCTCGCACCAAAAGGACGGCTTTCTCAGTCAGATCAGCCACGAACTCCGCACCCCGATGACTTCGATTCGCGCGTTTTCCGAGATCCTGCGAGAGGGCGGCTTGCCGGAGGAGGACCAGATCCGCTTTGCCTGCGTGATCCATGATGAAGCGATCCGCCTTACGCGCCTTCTCGATGATCTCTTGGACCTATCGGCCTTCGAGAACGCATCGGTAAGGCTCCACCTGTCGACCGTTTCGCTCTCCGAGCTTTTGGATCGGGCGGCCGCGGCCTCGGGCGTGCTCGACGGCGCGAACGGGCTCGAGGTCCGGCGCAGCCGGATCGCCGAGGCGGGGATCATGCTCCGTACCGATGCCGATCGGCTGGTCCAGGTCTTCGTGAACTTGATGGGCAATGCCAAAAAGTACTGCAATGCAGCGCATCCCGAACTCACCATCTCCGTGACGAGCACGGAGGGCGGTGTTGAGGTCGATTTCGTCGACAACGGCGCCGGCATCCCGGAGAAGAGCCGCGAGATCATTTTCGAGAAGTTCTCGCGCCTGTCGGACAGTGCGGCGGCGGGCGGTACGGGGCTCGGTCTGGCGATCTGCCGTGAGATTGTCGGCCGCTTGGGCGGCGAGATCCGCTATCTGCCGGGGCAGGGCGGCGCAGGCTTTCGCCTGACGCTGCCGCGCGTGGCGCCCGAGATACGCGCGCCGCTCCCGGTCGGCGCAACGGCGGCACAGTAGCGCGGCCGCCGCCCCGCCAAACGCGCGCGGTACACGTTTTTTCCGCGCGCACTCTGGCCGATTAACCCTTTCCGAACAGGTCTCAGGCCATGATGCAGCCTGTGGGTTCTTGCCACGCGCCGCCCTCGGCGCGGGGGCGCGGTGCCCGTGGGGCAACGAGCGGACGGGAATGGCGGACGGTCAGGGTATATCCGTGCTGCAGCGCAAGGCGGAGGCGGGCCGCACGTCCGTCGCTGCGTCGCGCCAAGTGACCCCCGGCAAGGCGCTCTCGACGGCTGTGGTCCAGTCCTTCGACCGACGGCTCGATCTCGTGGCGAGCGTTTCGGCGTGTACCATGCGGCAGGGCACGCTGGCCGAGCTTCTCGAGATGCTGCCTGAGGGCGGGCTCTTGGCCGTGCTCGAAGGACCGGGCGAGGCGCAGGGGCTGATGGTTCTCGATGCCGCGCTCCTTTCCGCTATTCTCGAGCAAACGCTCATGGGACGCCTCGCGACACAGCCGCCCGGCTTGCGCCGCCCGACGCGGACCGATGCCGCGCTCACGGCTGATCTGATCGACGACGTGCTCCGGGCCTTTGAGGCGCCGTTCCTTGGCGATCCCGGCAAGCGGTGGATCGCGGGATTCGGCTATGCCAATTACCTCGATGACCCGCGCCCGCTCGGACTGATGATGGAGGATATTGACTACCGCATTTTCACGCTGACGGCGCAATTGGGCGGCGGCGTCCGGGATGCCAAGCTCCTCATCGCTTTGCCTGCCGATGCCAGTGCCCATCGCGGGGCGGCCGAAAAGGCGATCGGCGCGGGGCACAGCGAAGGATCGTCCGGACGCAGCAGCGATCCGGCCAACGCCGATCCGGACGACACATTGCCTTGGGGGGCGGCGCTTGAAGCGCGGGTGCTTCCAGGGCCCACGCGGCTGACAGCGATCCTGCACAAGGTGCCAATGCCGATCTCCTCTATCGAGGCGCTGCAGCCCGGCATGGAGATCCCGGTGCCGGCTGCCGCGATTGACGGCACGCTGCTGCTCGGTGTCGACGGTCTGCCCGTTGCCCGCGGTCGCTTGGGCCAGAGCGGCGGGCGGCGTGCCGTGCGCCTCGCCGGGCGCGGCGGCGACGTGGCGGGGCAGCATCCAGGCGGTCCCATGGCAAAGGCTGGCGGTCCGGCGATGCCCGCCCCTGCGGCGGCGCTGCCGCCCGGGCCCTCGATCGCCCCCGTGGCCGAGCCCGCCGTCCTTCCATCTCTTCCGTCCGAGCCTGCGGGCGGAGCGCCCGGAGATTTGCCTGACCTTTCGGCTTTGCCAGCGTTGGACGCGCCGCCCGACCTTCCCGATCTCTCGGATCTGCCCGATCCGGGCGATGTGCCGGGCGGCGGTCTCCCGGATCTTCCGGACCTTGGAGACTTGCCGCCCCTCGACGGGCTACCGAAGCTTTAAACGCTAGGCGCGCTCATGGCGTGACATGCGCGGCATGTATGGCCTCGAGCTGCGGGCGCAGCGTGTCGAGCGCGTAGCCCTGTTTGGCAGCTGCGGCCAGCAGCGTGTCGGGGTCCGTCTCTGCCGCCGCGCCGAACAGCCAGATCACGGTCGAGCGGGTGCCGGACGCGCAATAGGCCAGAACCGGGCCGGGCGCCTCGGCAATCGTCTTGGCCTGCAGCGCGACCATGTCCGTGTCCATGCCGCCATGGGCAATCGGGTTTTCAACGAAGTGCATCCCCACCGCCTCCGCTGCGGCGCGAACCTCCGCCGCTTGCAGGTCCGGCGAGACTTCGGCGTCCGGCCGGTTGCAGAGGATCGTGGTGTAGCCGGCTGCCTGCGCGGCGGCGATGTCCTCCGCCGAGATTTGCGGCGAGACGGCGTAGCGTTCGGTCAATGGGCGTATGTGCATGCCGCGTTGTTCCGCGTGCGCCGTGTCGGGTCAAGCGTTGAAGCGGCGCCCCTTGATTTGCGTCAACGCGAAAGCGTGCTGGATCGGTCACGATAGGACACCGAACTCACAGGACGGGCGGTTTTCCATGCCCCTTGCCAAGCACTCCCTTGCGAAACGTGCCCCTGCAAAGCACTCTCTTGCCACGCATCCCATTGCGACCCACGCTGCCGCGCGCGATGCGCTCGAAGCGCGACTTGCCCTGTTGCTTGATCAACAGCATAAGATCGAGGTGGAACTCGACAGCCACCACAACCCCGATTGGGCGGAGCTCGCGCAGGAGCGCGAGGGCGATGAAGTTCTCGAACGGCAAGGCGTGGCCGGCCAAGCGGAGATCGCTGCGATCCGCAGCGCGCTCGCCCGCGTTGTCGATGGAAGCTATGGCGCTTGTGTGCGCTGTGGCGACGATATCGCGCCGGCGCGGCTCGCCGTCTTGCCCCATACGCCGCTTTGTGCGGCGTGCGCGGGGGCGCGCAAGCAGTGAGGCCTGGCGCGCCCTAGCTCAGGATGACGCCGATGGCGACCATGCCGAGCCCGAGTGCCGAGGTCAGCAACGAGCCGAGGTTCCAAGCAACGATGCGTTGGAGATGCGCGCGGAGATCGGCTTCGGCAAGGCCGCGCCGCTTGGCGCGCCAAACCGAGATGATGCAGGCGATCAGACCTACAAGGCCCAAAAGCGAGAGCGCGGCTCCGGCCCAGATCAGGGCATCCATGTCTTATCCTCGATTGCGCAGGGCAGTCATCGTTTGCGGCGGCGCTCCTAGCTTGCCCGCGCCGGACTGGCAAGCGCGCGCCCTTGCGGGGGGCGCTCCGCGGCGCTAGGACCCGGGGCTCGCGCGGGCGGGGGCCTGTTCGGGGGATATGTCATGGTGGAGTTAGGGCAAGGAGGGATGCGGATGTCCGACGGGCCGATCAAGAGCATGGATGCAGCGGCGGGGACGGCCGAGAGCTATCGGGTCACTGCCGACGAGCTACGGCAATTCGTCGAGCGATTCGAGCGGCTTGAGGCGGAGAAGAGGGACATTTCTGATCAGCAAAAGGAGATTATGGCCGAGGCCAAGGCGCGCGGTTATGACACCAAAGTGCTGCGGCGCCTGATCGCGCTCCGCAAACGTGAGCCCGATGACGTGGCCGAAGAGGAAGCCGTACTCGACCTCTACAAAGAGGCGCTTGGCATGTGACTTTTTCCTGTCGCTCCACCCGTCATGCAGTCTCACGGCGTGACGTTGATCAAAAGATCTTCCCGCCGCGCCGTCCGGGCCCTACCGTTTCTCGCGAGGCCCAGTCCAGAGGACAGACCGAGCTTTCGCTATGTGTTGCCATGCTATGCAGCGGTCATGCGCGCCTTGGCGACGGGGCTCTCGGAGCTTGGGGTCGCGCGGAGGCGCACTTTGCCCACGGCCTCCTGCATGCGCTGGGCTTGGGCGGAAAGCAGGCTGGCCGTGCCGCGGGTCTCCTCGGCAACGGCGGCGTTGCGCTGGGTGATCTTGTCGAGTTGCGAAAAGGCGTTGGAGACGTCTTTGACCGCAGTCGCCTGTTCGTCACTTGCAGACTTGATCTCTTTGAGGTTGCCCGACACCGTCCCGATCCGCTCGACGATCTTTTCGAGCGCCTCGCCGGTCTGCTCGACCGCGGCCGAGCCGCGTGAGATTGCTCCAGTGCTCTGTGAGATGATGCTCTGCACTTTTGAAGACGCCTCGGCGGAGCGTTGCGCCAGTGCGCGGACCTCATTGGCGACCACGGCAAAGCCCTTGCCGGCCTCGCCGGCGCGCGCCGCTTCGACCGAGGCATTGAGCGACAAGAGATTGGTCTGAAACGCGATATCTTCGATGACATCGACGATGGCTTCGATCTCTTTCGATCCGTCCTCGATGTCACGCATGGCCGAGATCGTCGAGCCCAAGACCTCGCGCGCCCGGCCGGCCTCGTCGTTCATCGTTGCTGCAGCCTCGTTGGTCTCGTTCGCAGAGGCCGCGTTGCTTTCCGATGACGAGGCAATCTCGTTTATCGTGGCAGATGTCTGTTCCAGCGAGGCGGCTTGGCTCTCGGCGCGGCGGGCAAGGTCTTCGGCGCCCGTCGTCATCTCTTTGGACTGCGCGGCCACGCCCTCTGCCTCGTAAGATACCTGACCGAGCAATTGACCGAGCGAAAGGATCATCGCTTCGATATTGTCCTGAAGCGCTTTAAAGGTCCCTTCGAACTCTCCCGACATCCCTGTCCGGAGATCGCCCGCCGCGAGCCGGGCGCTCACACTCGAGATCTCGCCGAGCCCGCGTTCCACGTTGGCCATAAGTCGATTGATCTCTGCAGCGAAACCCGCCAATTCCCGGTCGAGTGATGTAGCATCGACGCGGCCCGTGAAATCGCCTGCCGCGGCCGCTGTCACAACCCCGCTTACTGCAGCACTCAACGCTGCGAAAATCTCGCGTTTGTGCCGCTCGGCGGCGTCCTGTTCGGCAAGCTGCCGCTTGTGTTCGACGCGGCGCTCCTCGTCCGCGCGGCGCTGTTTCTCTTCGGCCGCTTGCTTTTGCGCGGCTTCGGTTTGCCGTGTGAGTTCCGCCGCCTCTTTGCTTTTTGTTCGGAACACCTCGAGCGCTCGGGCGATGCTGCCGAGTTCGGTCTGACGGTCGGTGCCCTCGATCGCGACCTCGAGATTGCCGTTTGAAAGCTCTGAGACAGTGTTCAGTGTCGTTTCGAAATCCCTCCGGACGGAGCGGACGGTGCGCCGCGTCATGATCAGCGCGTAAAGCAGGGCGAGACCTGCCGCCGCACTGAGCGCATAGACCGTGTAGACGAACGTGGATTTGATCGTCGTGCCCGCCTCGGCCTGCTGCGTGGTTAGACCATCGACGAGGATATCGGTGGCACCCATTATGTCGGCGACGTTGGCTTGCATGGTGGCAAAGCCGGCCTCGCGTGCCTCTGTCAACTCGTTCAGACGATCGGCGGCGGCAACATAGCGCGCGATATCGGACGCGAGCGTTTCAAAGAGAGCTGTGCGGCTCGCGTCGCCAGGCATCGTTGCCATCCAAGACAGCTGTTGCTCGGCATCTCGGAGAAACGAAGCGGCGCGATCAAACAACTCGGCCGAACCCGTTAAGATGTATCGCTCAAGATAGACCCGGCTTTGTAAGAGATCTTGCTGCACGCGCGCGGCACTGAAGGTCTGCCCGGCATCCCCCGCCCGGTTCGATGCATTGAGAAGCTCCGAGAGCGTTGCCTGGGCGGCGTTGCCCTCCGAAAAGACCGCCGCGAGCGCCTCCGCGCGCGCATCGCGCAGCACGCTGACCCCGGCAAATCCTTCCTTGTACTCAGATTTTAGGGCAACAATCTCTTCGAGTTGCGCCCGAATTTCGGGGCTGATCCCGTCTCTCTCACGTAGGCGCTCCTTTTCAGCCTCGATCTCTTCGATGTTAGAGAAAACCTCAGCCGCCAAAGCCTCGCTCGCAACCCGGCGATAGGCATCGGCGGCGATTTGTGCTTCGAAGATGTCTTCCGCGATCCGGTTAGCAGCGCCGGTGACGATGGTCTTCGTCTGAAACCGCTCGAATGCGCCAAGCAGAAAGAGGGCCGAACTGACGGCCAGCACCGCGAGGATGAGGATCAGCGCGGCCAGGCCCCCCAGCCCCCTTTGCATCCGTTGGGTGATGGATTGCGCGTGCATCTCGCCCTCTTCCTTTCGCGATCTCTCCGTGTTCTCGCATCGGGGTCTTGATATCGTCTAAACGGGCGCGACAGATGGAGCGGTGACGTGCAACGACGACAAGTCCTGGCCCTTGCGGCTGCAAGCTTTGTGGGGAGGGGAGGGCCCGCCTTGGCACGCGACTACATCGCCGCGCCCGAAACGCCGTGGGCCTATGTGAGCGATCAGGTGATGGGTGGGGTGTCCGAGGGCCAGGCGGCGTGGAACGATGGCGCGTTGCGGCTCGCGGGGCAGGTGAGCACGGCCAATCGGGGCGGCTTCATCCAAGTGCGCACACGTATCGACACGCCCATCGGCGCTGATGCGGCGGGTCTGGTCTTGGACGTGCGCGGCAATGGCGAACGGTATTTCGTTCATCTGCGCACGCGGGGCACGATATTGCCCTGGCAATACTATCAGGCGGGCTTTGAAACCGCCGAGGACTGGCAGCGCGTGCGCCTTCCGTTCTCTGAATTTGCGCCGTCCGGGCGGGGCTTGCGTGGGTCAGTGCGGCCCGAGACTGTCGTCAGCATCGGGTTGGCCGCTTTTGGGCGCGACCACGCCGCGCGCGTCGAGCTGCGCAGCCTCGAGATCTACTAAAGACGGATTGTCGGCAGCCCGGGCCGACATGGCGCGAATCGGGCGTTCGCATGGCGCTGCGGCGGCGTTCGGTGACCATCCTATTCGAAAGGGCCGCGGCGGTTTCTCCGTCTCCTTGGCCGGAGGGGGGTAAACGTGGGCTCCCGCGGCGCTATCGAGGGCGCAGCCGCCCCAGTTCTGTCAAGCGTCAGACGACTGAATTTGCGAGCTTTTCACACTACTCTTGACTGTATCATTTACAAAATGGAATAGTATCCGTCAAAATATTAACAAAAAAATCGCTTTTTTATATAGACTTGCTATTTTCTTGACTTTGCCCGTGTCACTCTTGGACCACGCCAGTCGAGGTGTCGCGGGTTGATCTGGGTCAAAGCCGCCCCTGCGTCACCTCGCTCAGCGTAGCGCAAGTGCATCCAGGGAGGACCACGATGACCGTTGAAGAGACCGCCTCGACCTCAACGCCAAACACCCGCCCCATTCCCACACCGTTCGCCGCGCGCGCGCATATAGATGCGTCTGGGTATGCTCGGATGTATGGTGTTTCGGTGTCTGATCCTGAGGGGTTTTGGGGGGAGCAGGGCAAGCGGATCGACTGGATCACGCCCTACACCAAGGTCAAGAACACCTCCTTTAGCCCGGGCAATATCGATATTCGCTGG
>JBCDLH010000023.1:0-25177 GCA_038745585.1 Pseudomonadota bacterium | reverse complement strand
GAAGGAAGCGTATTGGCGTGGACCGTCCGCTCTACCGCCTACGAAATCTCGTAGAACGATGCTTCAACAAGTTAAAAAATACTCGCCGAGTTGCGACCCGCTACTACAAAACCGCCGAAAGCTTCCTCGGCTTCGTCGACACCACATCAATCCGACTCTAGCTCCGCCATTTATCAACATGACCTAACAACGTTCATTTGAGTATCCCTCACGGTCTCTGGGTCAATAAATTGAACAACGTTCAAGAATCGTACAGCACCGCCCCGCACGATCAGGCAAGAAAAATGAACGCTGTTCAAAAAAGGGGGCTGGATGACGGGCAAGCGACAAGAAAAGAGCCGTGCTATGCGGGAACGGCTCGTCGAGGCCGCATGGGCTAGAATCGCCAGGTCAGGGCTGCACGGCCTCACCGCGCGAGAGATCGCAGCCGATGCTAGCTGCGCGGTCGGTTCCATCTATACGGTCTTTGAAGACCTTGATGAGCTGGCAATACACGCCAACCTGAAATCACTGGAGCTCCTCGGCGGCGCTCTCGTCTCGGCCAGTGCGGGCACGTCCGGAACCGAGGCTTTGCGATCCCTTGCGCTGGCCTACGCCCGGTTCGCCGTGGAGCACCGGCTCCTCTGGGATGCCCTTTTCGATTTGCGGCTCGCCCAGCCGACACCGCCCGAGTTCGTGGAGGCCAATTCCGGCCTTCTTGGTCTCATCGGAAGGGCGCTCCGCGAGATCCCGGTTGTCGCGCCGCCGGACGATCTAGCCGCGCGGTCGCGCACCTATTTCGCCGCGGTACACGGCATCGTTTTCATCAGCTTGCAGGGCCGCTTCGTCGGCCACCCGCCAGACAACCTCGCCTCTGAGGTGGACGCTTTCGTAGCTCTTCTTGCCCGCGGCCTGGAGAGCGAGGCGGTGGAGCGATAGCCCCCCAGATGACTGCGTGCCCGCGATTGTCGGAGCGCGGCCTTGGAGTTCTCCCCCCCTTGGCGAAGACTTCGAATGCTTTAACTAGCGAGTTTCCGAGTTCCCGCGACCGTCCTGCCTATCCGCCGGAGTTCCATCGCAAGATGCTCAGCCTTGTCCGGTCTGGCCACACGCCGAAAATCGTCCAAGATCCCTTGCCACTCCAGCGCGGCGCTCTCAGCCTCGGTCTCCACGCCACCGCAGATGGAGCGGCAGCTCCTCCAGCTCTCGATCAAGCAGAACCGCGCTGGCCCGTATCACGCTGCCGCGTCCAGAAGCGCCGCACGCCCGCCCAAAGGATGCCCACCGAGCGCAGATGCGAACCGACGATCCGCCGTGATCATGTCGCAGTCGAGCCGGTCGGCCAGAGCCAGATAAAGGCAGTCGTAGACCGGGTGTCCGAGATCGAGCGCAAGGTACAGCGCCTCGGCTTCCAGCGCCGCATCTGCATCCACGATCATCACAGGCGCAGTCTGGAACAGGGCGAAGAGATTGCGCGCCTCGTCCGCCTCCACTGCGCCGCGGGCGGCCAGTGTCCGTATTGTGTTCGCGACCTCGATCCGTAGCAACGCGGGCGCCGCGAGGCGGCGGTTGCGCAGCGCCAAGGCTCCATCGCTGCCTGGCTCGTCCACCAACCACTTCACCGCAACCGAGGCGTCCACTATCAGCTCCGTCACGAGCGGTTGCGATCCTGCTGCAATAGCGCTGTCGTGTCGGGCAGGTTGGGCCGTAACTTGATCCGGCGCGCGCGGGCCGCGTCGAAGAATTCCGATCCGTCGGGCGCGAGCAGCGTCTCTTCCAGGATGCGACGGTGCTCGGCCTCAGCCGAGCGCCCGGCCCGGCTCGCCCGCGCCTTTAGGGCCGCGGCGATCCGGGGGTCGAGGTTACGAACGGTCAGTTGCACAAAGGTAGGTCTCCGGGGTCACGCACGAGAGTGCTGTCATCATGCCTTCTATTCAAGCCTCACACGCCGTCGAGTTGGAATGAAGCGCGCCCGGCCAGCTCGCGAACGGCGCCTAGATCCGCAAACCGGTCGGGGAAGCGCCGCGCCGCCCGGGTCAAGCGCAGCGACGTCAGTAACGTTGGAGCCACAATCCCCCGACTCGAGAACAGCACAACGGCCTTTTCGGCTCCCTCTGCGCGGAGCTTAGGCGCGACGGCTCGCAGCCGTGCAGACCGACGGGCGAGGCCGGCCGCCACCGCGAAGATCGCCTGATGGCAGACTGGCCACAACTCCACACGGTCCTTTCTCAAATCTGTACGCTTCGGACCAAGGGCGAGGAGCGGGAGAACTTGCGTCCACCCAAGGGTCTACGCCAAAACCTCGTCGGCAAGCACCAGCGCCGCCGTTGGACTCCGAGGAAGATCCTCGAAAGCTGCCTCGCGGACAGTGCTGCACGCGGGACCAGCCCGCTACCCAGACAGTGTGACCTCGCCAGCTGGACCCGGGCTGTCACCCGGCTGCAGGAATGCCGCCGCATCGCGCAGCTCTCCGGCGCGTTCCGGGTGTCCTTGGTGAGTGACACACACCTACGCGGCGCGCAGCGCCGTCCGGGCCCGAAACAAATCAGCGGGCAAGGTCCGCACAAAGGTCTGGAGCTAGGTGGTGGAGATCGTTCCAGCCTAGCACCAGATGCAGGTGGCCGAGAGTTGCGCCGGACCAAAAAACGCCCCAGTTTTAAGGGGCTTCGGTGCGCGGGGCGGTGACCCAGGGCGGCCTGCGCGGTAGCGTCTCACGGTCGCCGTCGGGGCGATGTCGAGCATCGGTCATGCCGCAACCATACCCCGCCCCGGCGCTTTCGTCCACAATTGCGCACGCAAACCGTCCCATCCTGTCGCGCGCTGCGATGTCCAATAAGGTTGCCTTATCGGACACTTATGTCCCCAGACGTCCTGCGCGCTCTCCAGACGCCAAAACCTTCCCCACGGGGAAGGTTTTGCGCTAGCTGAGCGTGTCGAGGAGCTGGGCAATGCCGGCTTCGAGCTTGCGCCGTTCGACCGATGTCAGGTCCTGGTCGACCTTCAGAGTCAACTGCCCGACCCCCGCCGTGCACTTTACGCGCTGCCCGCGATGGAGAAGCTCAAACGTCGTCCGTGGCCGCCGCCCGGCCCCCTGCCCTCCCGGTGGTGCCGCGTTTGGCACCGGCGCCCCGGCCTCGGCGGCGAGCGCGTCGAACGCCGTCGCCTCGCGGAGGACGCCCAGCTCATCCTCGATCGTACGCCCTTCCCAGTCCTCCAGCGCCGCCGCAATTTGCTGCACGACCCTCTCATCTTCGTCGAGACGCTTTAGGAGCGCGATCCCGAGGTTACGCGGCACCTCTTCGGGGTAGCGCAAATGGGGCCCGATCCGGTCCAGGAGGCGCGCGAAGTTACGAATGTAGCTGCGCTTGGAATACCCGGCGGACTTAAAGAGCTCCTTTACCGCGGCATCAACATCGGTCGGACCCGTCGCCGGATCGGCGGCATAGGCCTGCGCGGTGAGCGCCATCTCGGCAAACGAGAGGTCCTTGCGCACCATGTTCTCGTCGACCATTCGGCGGTAGAGGCCCGCAATACCTTCCCCACGGGGAAGGAATCCCGCCGGGATCTCTGCCCACGCCTCCCCCTCCTCGTCGCGCAATTGCCGGTAGGCAGAGAGCCGGCGATACCCCTGCACCAGCTCAAACTTGCCGTCGTCCCGTTCCTCGACGCGGATCGGGTTCGACAGACCCACATCGCGGATCGAGGCGACGAGCTCGGCAAGCTCGATATCCGGCCCCGGCTTGCGGTCCCGCACCAGCGCCTCGGTCACGACTGCATCGAGCGGGATGTTACGCGTGACGAGCCCTGCCCGCTTCAGCGCCACGTATTCATGGGCCAGCGCATCGTTCTCGGCCCGGATCCGCGCCTCCGCCTCCGCCCGCGCGGAGAGCGCGTCGGCGTTCTCAGCGATGGCGCTCGCCATAGGGCCGCGGCGGCCCGGGCTCTCGCGCGCATCGTCGAGCGCACGGACGCGCGGCCCCGACGGTTTCAGCGGCCCGTCGCGAGGCCCGTCGCGAGGCCCCTCAATATCCTGATCCGATACGTCGATGTTGAATCCACGCTTCTTTCGGCTCATCCGCTCTCTCCCATTCCGGCCCGCCAAGCGCTGCCAAAACCTTCCCCGTGGGGAAGGTTTTTTGCGCTCATGCCGGCTCTGCCTCTGCCGCCTGCTCCGCGGCCATAGCCCGCCATTCGCGCAGCATCACGGCCTTGTGCTCGGTCCAGGCTCGGTCGAACGTGGCGCGCGCGCGGCGCCAGGTCTCCCGCGTCATGTCTCGGTAATCGATCTCATAGACCGAGCTGAGGAACCGGTTCGATTGCTCCACCGCGCGCGTGGCTTCAATCGGGTTCTGCGCGAGTTTGTCGGAAAACACCTTTCCAAAGGCCTCGAACATCGCGCGGTGCAGCTCGTTCCCGGGCTCGTATCGGGTCAAAAGAAAGCGCACGTCGCGGAAGACCTTGGGCAAAGAAACCTTCCCCGCGGGGAAGGTTTTGCCGAAACCGGTCGCCAGATCCTCCAGCGCCTCGGAGAGCTGGCCGATGAACGACGTGGTGCTGTCATACTCCCAATAGCCCGGGCCGGAGGGCACGCAGAGCATGTCCGCCGCGAAGACCGCATTCATCGACTGATAGCCGATGGCGGGCGGGCAATCGAAAAAGATCAGGTCCCACTGGTCGTCTGGCAGCGCGTCGAGATAACGCGACACGGCGGCGAAGAACGACCATTCGGGGTTGAGGTGCCGGTACTGGGCGCTCGCAAACTCCACGAAGGCCGCGTTGGCGCAGGAGGGCACGATGTCGATCGTGGGCCAGTTCGTGGGGCGCACAAAGTCGCTCAGGCGAAGGTCCTGCAGACCCAAGCCGCGGATACTGTCGGGAAGCGACCGGCGGGGCAGGGCGGTCCCGCTTTCGGCGGCGACGGAGGCCCCGTTCATCCGGTCGGTCTCGCGCACCAGATCCCGCGCCATGATGCCCCAGACGGTGTGCTCCTCGCCGACATCGGTGAGGCCCATCGCATGGCTCAGCGTTGCCTGCGGATCGAAATCCACGACCAAGACGCGATAGCCGTCGAGCGCGGCGGCATGGGCGAAGTGGAGCGCGACGGTCGACTTGCCCGCGCCGCCCTTGAAATTCGCAATCGCGGAGCGAAAGGCACGACCGCGCGGACGCTCCGGCATCAGGCTCTGCCCCTTTACCTTGATCTTCCGGCGCAGCGTATTGACCTCGTCGAGGTTGAACCACCGCTGCCGCCCGTCCTGCTCAACCTTCCCCGCGGGGAAGGTCGGGTCCGCCGCGAGGCGGCCCCGGAAGGTCGACTGGTTCATCCCAAGGATCAGCTCGGCCACCTCCCAAGACGAGAATCGGCGCAACACCTTCTCCTTCTCGGGCGAGAACGTCTGCTCCCGGATCCAGCTTTGCATCTTGAGAGAGCGCGCCTGCAGCTCCCGAAGGTCGTGATGGGTGATCATGCAAAAACTCCGGACGTTAATTCCGTGCCTTTTGTTAATTACGCCGAATTTTGCAATTCTGTCTAGGGCTGATACCGTTTCGTCGCGGCGTGTCGCGCGGCTTCTAAGGCCCCGGACGGGCGACGAAAATCATCGTGCCCAGAGCGAATCGCCTTTGCTCGGCTCGGAGTGCGGTTGGGGGCAATCCTCTCAAAGTCTTGGGGGACACCGCACGTGGTTCACAGGGTCTTGGGGTGACACCATGCGCGGTTTAGGGGACGCGGTGGATGTCCCCCAATACCAAAGCATACCGTTTTTCATTCTTAGAGACACAGCAGGATCGGAGCGAAACCCGCGAATCCTTGACAGGGGCGCCGTGTTCAACGCAAATCAGGGCAGGGTCGGGAAAAGCGTTGGTGATTTCCGAGGGGCGCCCTAGAATGGCGCCTCCGCATGACGCAACTCCGCCCCCAGAGGCAAGGGTGGCTCCCGCTTGACGCGCGGCGCCGCGGATCGAGGGCAGACGATGCGGCAGACACACGCCGTGGGGCGCAACGCGTCCGCAATCAAGTACGACATCCTGACGGCGCTCCTTGTGCTCGCGGCGCAAGATCCGAGTCCCAAAGGGCGTCTGGCCGGACGCCTCGCGCTCCTGGTCACCGCGCGCTTCAATTGGGCGCGCGGCACCTTTGCAAGCGGAACGCGAGAGATCGCGCGGATGTGGGGCGTTACGGAACGGACGGCAAAGCGGGAGCTTGCGGCGATGCGCAGCCTCGGGTGGATCTCGGTCCATCGGCCCGCCGCGCGGGGGCGGGTCACAGAACACCGGATCGACATCGACGCGGTGCTCGACGGGGCGCGGCCCTATTGGGCGGCGATCGGGCCCGACTTTGTGGCGCGGATGGTGGGCGATGCCGACGCGCGCTCTGCAGGCGAGACCAACGTCGTGCCCTTCGCGCCGGGCGCCAGCGCCAGCCCCCCCAGGTCCGAGGACGGGAGCTTGTGGTCTTCGGTGTCGCGAGACCTCTGGGCGCGGGACAGCGCTCTCCATGCGGCTTGGTTCGCGACGCTGACCGAGGCGGAGCGCACGCCGACATCCCTCACCCTCCTCGCGCCGAGCCGCTTTGCCGCAAGCTATGTCGAGACCCATTTCGCCGGTCGGCTCTTGGCCGCGATCTCGGCCCGTGATCCAGGCATCACCCATGTGCGCGTCGCGGCGGCGGCGGAGGGACGGGGCTAGAACGTCGTCCAGAAGATCGGACGCGCGGTTTGTCGTTGGGATGGTGTTGGCAGGGCGCGAAGTTCTTGCTGGGATCGAGTTTTGTCGTCGCCGCTTTAGCATGCCTCCGGGTGAAAGGGCGTGTCGAAGGGCAGGGGGATCGGATCGGAGCCCGCGTCGCCGTGGATCAGGAGCCTTGGTCCGACCACTTCGATTTTGGTGACGCAGGACCAACCGGGCGGACGCGGCACGCAGCCGATCACATGGGCGATGCGGTGCGTGCGGCCCGCAGCGAGGGGGAGAGCGGTCGGCACGCCCATCTGCGACACCGGGTTTGGCGCCAGGCTCGCGGCATGGCCCGCCGCCCCCGCGGCGCACCCGTCCTCGACCCCCAGAACCCCGCGATGGCGGCCGTTCCAGGGCGGATAATCGCGCCCGCCATTGGAATGCCAGAGCATCGTGACGGGCAGAACACGCGGATCCTTTAGAACAAAGACGATGTCCTCCTCTGGCATGCGCAGCACAGCGGACCAGCCGAGGACAGACACTTGCGCTTCGATGAGGGTGACGAAGTCCTCATGGGCCTGCGCGATGGGCAGGTCGGTCAGATCTACGCGGCTGCCATCCGAGCCTGGGACCTCTGTCAGATGCGCGGCGCGCTGCCCGCAGGCCAGCGCATTGCGACCGGGCTCCAACGGCGCGTCGGGGGTTAGGATTGCGCGCTTTGGCGAGGTGGAAAAGCGCCCGCGCCCGGCCAAGCGGATCATCGGGTGATGGGCGACGGTGAGCCCCCCGTCACCGCCTGTGATCTCGTGGACCTGGTAGAGCAGGGGAGCGGTCTCGGCGAGGCGGAGTGTCTTGGTGATGCGCGCGCCGCAGACATCGCGCGCCAACGTGAACCGGAGGGTGCCCGGGGATCGAACCGCGTCGGCGGACCAACGGCTATTGGCGGACCAGCCATGCGCTGGCGCGGGTGTCACATCGCTCTGACCAAACGGCGCACAGAAGAAATCCCCGGCAAGCGCACGTTCGATGGGGATAAGATCCTCGGGCCAGTCGTCCTGGGGCTCCCCGATCCACGGCGCGCTGTGCAACGGCGTGAGGCTTCGACCGCCACAGGTAAAGCGGAGCACGCGGATATTGCCGAGCCCGGGGTCGACGGCGACGTTGCCGGCTTGCGTTGCGGTGCGCGCCCAGGATCGGGAGGCGGGGGCTGGCATGGCGGATACTCCTCTCAGAGAGGCCTGCGCAGAGAGCATAGGCCAGGAGATCCCACATGTCCGCGCCGTCGCTGCGCGCACGCGGCGGAGAGATGTCCGAGCGGTTTATCTGGTCCAAATCATGCGCTAACGGCGCCGTGTGGACATGCTCCGTCACGGTGTGCCGGCGACACCTGCGCCCCGCGTCCCGTGCTCTGAACACTGCGCCCCGAACCCTGCGCCCCGAACCCTGCGCCCCGAACCCTGCGCACGGCCACCGGGCGCCGAGGTGCTTTGTGCCTTGTCGCGCCCTGTGGCACGTGGTCGTCTTCTGAGCGCGACGCTGAGGCGGGCTCTCCGCTTTGCTGACCCGGGGAAACGGCTGGCCCAATGGCGAAACGTACAAAACACCGTCAGAGTCGGGAGGAGGTCCTCGCGGCCTGCTCCGAGAATCTTTTCCCACAGAAGATGGGCCGGGTGCGGGGCAGGCTCGCGCGTCCCAAGGCGGCGCGTCGGGCCAAAGGCGGCACGGTCGCGCATCGGCGGCGCCTAGCGCTCGGATGCATGGTGGGCCAGCCGGTCTCTGCCAAAGGAGCAGTGCGGGCGTGCCGTGCGCTGGCCGCGAATTGGAACGCGCCGCCGTCCATTAAGATGGATGCCTCCCGCCCCACCTTGCAGAATGCAGTGATGTAGACTAAGCTGAGTTAGTCAAGGCGCAGGTCGAGATCGCCCATGAAAACCGTCAATATTCACGAAGCCAAAACGCATCTTTCGCGGCTGATCGAGCAGGCGATGGAAGGCGAGGACTTCATCATCGCGAAGGCGGGCAAGCCCATGGTCCGGGTTTCAATGATCTCGGACGCGGCACCGCAGCGGTTGGGATTTCTCGCCGGTCAGGCGGCGGTGCCCGACGCGTTTGACCGGATGGCGGAGGAGGAGATCGCGGACCTGTTCGAGGGCCAACCGTAGCCCTGCCGTGACCCTTCTCCTCGACACCCATGTGATCCTTTGGGCGGCGTATCAGCCAGAGCGGCTGAGCGCGGCGGCGCGTGCGCTGCTTCTCGATCCGGCGCATCAGCTGTGTTTCAGTGTCGCAAGCCTTTGGGAAGTCGCGATCAAACGCGCGCTCGACCGTCCGGATTTCACCGCCGAACCGCGCAGTTTGCGGGCCGGGCTCCTGCGCAATGGCTACGAGGAGTTGCCGATCACGGGGCGACATTGCCTTGCCGTAGCGGCCTTGCCTCCGCTGCACCGCGACCCGTTCGACCGTATGCTGATCGCGCAATCCATCGCCGAGGGCCTGACCCTCGTGACAGCAGATCAGCGCATGGCGGACTATGAGGCCGCGATCCGCCGAATTTGAAGCTGGGGGCGCAGGCGTTGCGTTTGGTGTAACGTGAGCCGTCCCGAAGCTCGGCAAGTGCAAGCAGGCGGGCACCGGCCCGTGGGCCCTGCGCATCAAACGCCGAAGCGTCCGGACCTGCGAAAAGCGTCGGCGGCGAGACCGCGCCCGCCGCCGCGCCTGTCGCACTAGCGCTCTAGCACCACATTCTCCACGAAGGCCTGGCGCACTTCGGTGTTGAACGGGTTGCCGGGCCAGATCGTCGAGAACTGGCGCATTTCGTTGGGGACGAGCGCCTCGCTGTCATCCGCATTGGGGTGCATTGGCGCGGCGCCGAAGACCTGGTTGAAGACAGTCTGCGTCTCGGCCGATTTCACCCAGTTCATGAAGACGAGCGCGGCAGCCGGGTTTGGCGCGTTGGCGGGCACGATGTTGTAGTTGCCGCCGCCATGCATGCCGAATTGGGGGATGTAGAAGCGGATCCGGTCGTCGATTTCGCCCTCGACTTGCAGACCGTAGAGGTGATCTTCCCACGCCGCGACCATGGTGAATTCGCGGTTCGAGATACGCTGCAGGCTGTCGGTGTTCGACGCGGTGATGACGTAGCCGTCGGTATGCTCGAGGAACCAATCCCAAGCCGGCTGCAGACCGGCCATACGCTCTTCGGTCACGGTGCCGTCGAGCCATGCTTGGCCTTCGGCACCGGTGACGACACGCACCACGTTTTGGACGAAGGACGGGCCGGAGCCGCCATTCTCGTAGTTGAAGCCGAACTCGCCGGGGCTCTCGGTAAAGAAGGCGGCGAAATCTTCGATCGTCTGCGGCAGGTCTTCTTCGGAGATCTTTTCGGGGTCGTAGGCAATGCCGGTCTGGTTGCCCCAATAGCCAAAGGCATAGTTCTGCCCGTCATAGCCGCCAAGCTCGGTGCGCAGGTTCGGACCTTCGGGCAAAACCTCGTTGAGCGGGCCGATGGCAATTTCGGTCGGATCGAAGAGGTCGATCCGGTCGGTGCCCAGGGCAAGGACGTCGATATCGCCCGTCTCGCGGTCGCGCTCGGCGAGGAACTTTTCGATATTGCCGTCATGGGTGCCCTCGGGGATCGTCACCTCGATGCCGTATTCTTCGGTGAACGCGGCGGCGACTTCGCGGTAGCGCGGCTGAAAATACCAGACGAACCAGCTCACTTCGCCCTCTTCCTGGGCCTGAGCGACGATCTCGTCCCAGGTTTTGGACAGAAGATCGGAATGATCCGCGGCGAGCGCGCTAGTTGCAAAGGCCGCCGAGGCGACCGTGGCAAGCAAGGTACGAAACATCAAAAAACTCCGTGTTGGTTTGGGAGGCTGGGCTAGCCCTTGACGCCGGTTTGGGCGGGATTGGCAGACTTTAAGAGCCGCTCCAGACCGAGCATCAAAAGGACATTGGGGACGACGAGGATCAGCGACACGACCGCCGCGTTGGGGCGGATGAAGTTGTAGCCGAGATAGGAATAAAGGATCGACGGGATCGTCGTGAAATTCGGCGCGCCGACGATGAAGGCGATGGCGAATTCCTCGATCGACTGGATAAAGACGATGATGAGCGAGGCGAGGATGCCGGGCAAAAGCGCGGGCAGATAGGCCGCGCGAAAGACGGCAAAGGGCGAGGCGCCGAGATCCCGCGCGGCGTCGATCAGATCTTGGCGCACTTGCCCAAAGGCGACTGTCATGATGCGGATCGCGTAGGGCAGAAAGAGCACGCAATGCGCCATTAGGATCGACAGGAAGCGCGAATAGATCCCCAGCGAGAAGATCAGCGACGAAAAGAAGATCGCGAGCACGAAGCCGGGCACGACGAGGGGCAGGAGCGTCAGGATCTGGGCGACACCCTTGCCGGGGAAATCGTAGCGGGCAAAGCAATAGGCGGTGGGGGCGGCAAGCAGCAGAGTGATGACCGCGACGGTTGGCGCAAGGAGGTAGGAATTGGCGATGGCCTGCGGCAGCGCCGTCGTTGTCCAGACCTGAACCCACCGCTGGAGCGTCAGGCTCGGCGGCAGCAGATCGGGGTGATTCCAGCCGGTCTCGGGATCGACGAGGGACCACAGCACGGCCATCGAGAAAGGCACAATGAGCCAGATCGCGACGACCGTCAGCAGGAGCAACATAAGCACGCGGTTCAGCGTGCCCGCGCGGCGCACGCGGCGGCGCGGCGCGGCGGCGGCAGGCGCGCCGGTATCGGGGACGGTTACCATCGATAGCCGCTCCGCAGGACGAACCGCGCCAGGAGCGCCAGGAGCATCGAGCCCGCGAGCGCCAGGCCCATCAGGCTGACGCCGACCACTGCCGCCTGGTTCCAGCGCCCGAAGCTGTCCTTCAGGAACACCATGTATTGCGCCATGGACTGCACGTTCGTCGGCCCGGCGGTGACCTGAAACGCAAAGTCACCCGCCGCGTTGATGAAGATGATGATCAGCGAGGCTTGCATTGCCTGAACGGTCAGCGGCGCGATCACCTTGCGAAAGCGCGCGAAGCTGCCCGCGCCGAGATCCCGCGCAGCATCCAGCACCTCATCGGAGATCGACTGCACCGCGCCCGAGAGAAGCAGGAGCGCGAAGGGCATGTTCTTCCAGATCTGAAGGAAAACGACGCCCCAAGCGCCGCGATCGTTTTGCATCCGGATCGGCTCTTCGGTGAAGCCGACCCACATCAGGAACTGGTTGAGCACGCCGTGATAGGCAATGACGTTGAGAAAGAGGAACGCGGCGACAAGTGCTGGAACAAAGAGCGGCGCCTTGAGCACCGCGCCGATCAGGAGCGAGCCGCGAAAAGGCCGCCGCAGCCAGATCGCGATGGGATAGGCGAGGACGACCGAGCCCACGGCGGAGACGACGGCGATATAGGCGGAGTAGGAGAGCGAGCGGCTGAATTGCCGCGACTCGAGCACCTCCTGCCAGTGTTCGAGCGAAAATTGGTCGTCGCCGACGAGGTTATAGTACCCGAAGGATTGCATCACGGCGACGTAGAAAACCGAGCCGATCATCACGAGGATCACACCGAGGCCCGGCGTGAGCAGGGCGAGGATCAGAAGGGCCCGCCGCCACGTCACTCCAAATCGCCCCGCACGTATCGAATGCGCTCTGGCGGCAGGCGGAAGGTGACGGTGTCGCCGAGGCCCTGCGCCCCGCCGGGCCAGTGCAACCGCTGATCGGGACTGCCGGGAACCGACACATGGATGTCGGTGAAGGCGCCCTGATAGGCACGCTCCGACACCTGCGCCGCGATCTGGTTCGGCCCGCCGCTGCCGGTGAAGTCGCCGTCCTCGGGGCGCCAACAGATATAGCGCGCGCCGGGCTCGGGCGAGCTCGCGACGCTCAGCGGCCCGAACGCAGTGTCGACGGTATGCTCGCCGGTCTGGCGGAAGGGCAGAAGGTTCGCCGAGCCGATGAAATCGGCGACGAAGGCGGTGTCGGGGCGCTCATAGACCTCCTCGGGCGCGCCGACCTGCTCGACCCGCCCGCCGTTCATCACAACCACGCGGTCCGACATCGCGAGCGCTTCGGATTGGTCATGGGTGACGTAGATTGCCGTGAAGCCGAATTCGCGCTGAAGCGAGCGGATCTCCCGCCGCACCTGTTCGCGCAGCTTGGCATCAAGATTCGACAGCGGCTCGTCAAAGAGCACAACCGAGGGCCGCATGGCGAGCGCACGGGCGAGCGCGACGCGCTGCTGCTGTCCGCCGGAGAGCTTGTTGGGCAGCTTCTCGCGGTGCTTTTCGAGATCGACCTGACGCAACAGCTCGTTGAGCCGCGCCAGCCGGGCGTCCTTGGCGACCTTGTTCTGCTTGGGCCCAAACTCGATGTTCTCGGCCACCGACATATGCGGAAAGAGCGCGTAGGATTGAAAGCACATCGCCGTGTCGCGCTTCTCCGGCGGCGCGTCGGTGACATCGGTGCCGTTCTGTTCGATGCGGCCGCTGGTCGGCTCGTAAAAGCCCGCAAAGACCTTGAGCAACGTCGTCTTGCCGCAGCCGGACGGGCCCAGCAGCGTCACGAACTCCCCGTGATCGACAGCGAGATCGATCTCAGACAGGGCGCGAAACCCGTCCTCGAACACCTTGCTCACGTCGACCGAGCGCAAAGCTATCATAGATGTGGCCCCCATGGAGGTGCCGCGCTGGCAGGCGCGGGGCACGTCCGAACATCGCTTTGCGGCGGGTCGTGCACGATCAATGCAACGGGCATGTGACGTTCGGAGACGGCGCGGCGGCGGGCTGTCGCAAATCGGTTGCCCGGAGATGCTAGCCGGGTGCGGTAGGGGTAGGAGACAAAGGGGGCGCCGATGCCTCTGGCGGATAAGATCGTGGTCGTCGTGTTCGACGGGCTGAGGCCAGATATGGTGGCCGGGCGGATGCCAGTGCTGGAGGCGTTCCTGCGCGACAATCTGTGGTTTCGCAATGCGCGTTCGGTCTTTCCCTCGGTCACGCGGGTCTGCACGACGAGTTTCGCGACCGGCGCATGGCCCGGAGCCCATGGCATCGTGAACAACCAATTTCATCTGGCGGGCCATCTCGAAGAGGGGCTCGTCGATACCGGCGCGTTCGCGCATCTGGCGCGCCTGAAGGCCCGCGCCGGCGCGCTCGTGACGACCGACAGTTTGGGCCAAAGGCTCGCCGCTGCGGGGCGGCGCATGCTGGCGGTGCATTGCGGCTCGGCGGGCTCTGGTCTTCTGGTGAACCATGCCGTGCGCGACAATGGACACCGGACCTTTTCGGTGCATGGCTCGGACGCGACGCTGACCCCGGACGTGACCGCCGAGGTCCTCGCCCTCTGCGGCACCCCGCCCGCCGATGTGGCGCCGAAGATCGACACCGTGGCCTATGCCGGGCACGTCGCGCGGCGCGTCGGCCTTGCGGAGGACCAGGCCGATGTCACGCTCGTCTGGCTGCCGGAGCCCGACACGGCGTTCCATTTCTGCGGCATCCATTCGGACGGCGCGGCGCAGGCGATGGCAGCGGCCGACGCGGCCTTTGCCGAGATCCTCGATGCGGTGACGGCGGGCCCCCATGCGGGGCGGACGGCCGTGGTCGCGATGTCCGATCACGGGCAGATCGCGACACGCGCCAAGGTCGATCTGGCCGCGATGCTGCGCTCCGATGGGTTTGCCGTCGGTGCAGAGCCGGGCGCCGGAACCGACATCCTGATGACCGGCGGCAATATGGGCGAGCTGCGGCCTCTCGCGCCGTCGCGGGCGCTCCTACGCGACCTCGGCCAATGGCTTATCGAGCGCAACGAGATTGGCATGGTCTTTGCCGATCCGGAGGTCGTTGACGGGGCGCTGTCGCCGGCGCTCGTGCACCAGACGCACCTGCGCAGTGCGGAACTGATCTATGTGATGCGCTCTGACACCGGCGCAGGTCCGGGCGGTTTGCCCGGCACGACGCTCTATACCGGGGGTGTGCCCGTGGGCGGCGGCATGCATGGCGGGCTCAACCCCTATGAGATGAACACCGTTCTGGGCTTTTCCTTGCCCGATGGGCGCCGCGCGGACGACGACACACCCGCGGCCTTGATCGACATCGCCCCCACGCTTCTGTCGCTTCTCGGGATTGAGGATGTCCGAACGGGGCGCGTCCTCCCGCTTTTCGAGCCCGAGGGCGATCCCGTTTACGTTGAGGTTGCGCGCGCCGAAACGGGCGCGTTTCGACAAGAGCTTCGCCGCGCGACGGTCGCGGGCCGATCCTACCTGATCGACGGCGGCCGGGCCGGCACGTCGCGCACCGAAAGAACGACCACCGAAGGAACGCAAAGTGCCGCCACAGCGCCCCAATGAAATTGAGTACCTGACCGGGCGGCTGAGCGGCGCCTTGCGCCCATCGGGCGTTACGTTGCCGGGCGGCGGGGGCAAGTTTGCGACCGACGGCACCGTCATGGTCTGGCCGGGCAACACCTTTGTCTGCCACGTGCCCCGCGGCACGCAGGCCTACAACGCGATCCTTGCGGTGCAGGACGCGCTCAAAATGAGCCCGTATCAGCGGTTTTACACGTTCCTCCCGGCTCCAAGCTTTCACATGACGCTCTTTCAGGGCATCTCGCCCGGGAACCGTCCGGGGTATGGCTGGCCCGATGGCGTGGCGGAGGGCACGCCGCGCGCCGCCGTCACCGAAGAGATGCTGCGCCGGGTGGCCACGCTCGATTTGCCCGAGCGCTACCGCGTTAAGGTCGACGATCTCTTTGCCGGGCACAGCCTGACGGTATCGGGCGCGGACGCGGCGGCGGAGCAAGAGCTGCGCCGAGCGCGCGTGGCGTTACGCGACGCGACGGGCATCGCGTTTGCGGATTTCGACACATACGTCTTCCATATCACGCTCGGTTACCTTGTCGATTGGGTCTCAGAGGCGACCGCGTGCGCGATCGCGGAGCTGAGCGCGGAGCTGAGCGCGCACTACGCGGCAGAGATCGGCATCATCGAGTTCGGCCCGGTGGAGTTTTGCACCTTTGAGACGATGCACCATTTCGAGACGCTGAGACGGATCGGTGCGACCGCTCCGCCGGCGCCCGAGCGCACCCCCACATCAGGGGCTCCTTAAGTCCCCCGTCTCGCGCTGACGACGCGCTTTGCATCGATCCGTTGCCCTTTGGCCGGGTGGGCGAACGTGTGGCGGATCCGCAACCGCGCGTTCCGGCGATTGTGGGCGGGGGGCAGACTTGACCACAGCCCGGCTCGGGACATCCGCTCGGGCAGGCGTGCCCAAGTTTTCCGAAAGAATGCCACATTTGACCGCTACCCGCCGCTTGTGCGTCCATCCCGATGGATCGGTCGCGCCTTTCGCCGAGTGACATGTCATCAGGAGACACAGCATGACCTTCGACAGCCTTATTGAACGCTACAACACCAATGCGGAGTTCCGCCAAGCCGTGGAACTCGACCCGATCGCAGCCCTTCAGACGATTGGTTACTCGCTCGAAGAGGCGTCTGAGGCGGTCCAAGGCATGTTGCAGCACCTCCCCGGCGAGGCCAAGAACTGCTGAGCCAAGAACTGCTGAGCGCGCGGATGGTCCTGCCGTCCGTGAAAGAGGCAAGCCGCTCTCATTAGGGAGTGCGGTTTACTCTGAGTGGCGCGTCTGTGCGACGCGCTGCGTCGGGTTGGGGCGCTGCGTCGGGTTGGCGCCCGGCCCCCGGCGCGCAAGCCGTTTGGCGCGGGCATGAGCGGCAAGGGCCCTTTGTCCCCGACAGCGGCAGGGGCCGTGCATGCGCGCCTCACGGCTGCGCTGTGCGTTGCGTCGGCCGCTCCAACACGGCACGCCCGGCCTCTGTCCGCATGAACTCCGGGAGCGTCGCGCGGGCATCGGCGGCTGCCTTCTCGGCGCGCAGCATTGCCGCCACGACCACCCCATGCGCGGTCATCCACGCCACGAGCGCGTCGGCGGAGGGCGCATTTGGGTCGAGCAAGCGCATGAGTTCCGCACGATCCTCACCCGAAGTGCTTTGCAGCGCAAAGGCAATCGGCCAGGTTCGCGTCCCGTTGCGCACATCGCGTAGGGCGTGAGGCCCGTAAAGATGGCTCAGGTCCGACCGGATCTGCAGCGCGAGCCCCAGATTGCGCCCATAGACCTCCGCCGCGGCCAAAGCGGCCTCGTCCGTCTCCCCACCGGCTTCCAACGCGAGGCGGATCAGCATCGCGTGCCGATCGCCCGTTTTGCTGCGGTGGGAGGCCTCGACCTGCGCCACCGAGACGTCATCCGATCCGCTCAGCGCATAATCCTCGAGTTGGCCCTGGGCGATCGCAGTAGAGGCCCGCCCGATCGTGGCCAGCATCCGCGTCCGCCGCTCTTGCGGCACCGGCGCGTCGGCTAAGAGAGCCATAGGCAACCCGCTGACAAACAATGTCCCCACGAGCGTCGCCGCCCGTTCCGGCACCGCGGCCCAATGCGGCGCGCGTTCCCGGTCGGCAATGTTGTCGATGATGTCGATGCCGGTTTCAAACAGCGTCGCAATCGCACCGACCGGGCCGATCCAGCTTTCGGGTGCGTCGCGGTCCAAGAGCAGGGCAGCGCAGAGATGCGCGCTCGTTAGGGCCCGCGCCGCACCCGGTTGCGCCAGACGCATGTCCTTTAGCCCAAGGGAGAACAATGCCGCCTGGTCGGGCGAGCGCGCAAGCGCCAGGACCGCGTTCCGTGTTGCCTGCGCGACGCGGTCCTTCACGGCACGCATCCATTGCGCATTGGCCGCGTCATCTGCGGGGTCGGGAAGCGACTTGAGCGGGGGCGTCGGTGCAATGGTCATGGTGTGGTGGAGAGTTTACCTGTGGGCGACTTGGCGGTGCGCCTGCGCGTCTCCATCCCGGACCAAGCGCAAAACGACACCGCTCAGCCGCGCCCGAAAGCTTTGATCGGCGGCGTCCCCCTCCAAAGCGGCCTGCCACGCGCCCACCGCATCGATCGAAATCTGTTTGCCGAGGCGCAGCGCGAAGAGTGTACGGTTGAGATGCAGAAGCGTGCGGGCCTCGCCCGGATCCTCAAAAACGACGTCCATCGGAGCCTCTTCAACGAGGCCGCAACCGGCCTTGCGAGCCAGATCCACCGGATCGAACGCGGCCGCGCCAGGCGCCGCCGCCGTTGCCCGTTCGACATGACGGGCCACGTCGCTGCGATCCAACCGTGTCCCTGACAGGCGCAGCGTCGCCCACAGCGGCTCGGCTACCAAAAGCCGCCCCTCCGGCGCGAGCACCCGGCGCGCCTCGCTCAGCGCGGCGAGAGGGTCGCCCACGATATGAAGCACCCGGTCGAGGCGCGCGACGTCGAACACCCCGTCGGCAAATGGCAGCGCCCCCGCATCCGCCCCGACAAAGGACGCGCCCTCGGTCTGATCCACCAAGGCGGCAAGGCTTGTCAACGTCTCCCGATCCGACTCCACCCCAACCGCAAAACCCTCTGGCGCGACCGCACGGGCCGCCGCCCGCACGTCGTCGCCAAGCCCGCACCCGATGTCGATCACCCGCTCTCCAGGACGCAGCGCCAGCATTTCGAAAAGTCGCGACTTGTACGCGGCAAAGGGCGTGCTTTGTCGAACGGCCTCCAAATAGGCTTTCACTAGAACTCGCTCCCGCATGGCCCTCGGCACATACATAAGCCGACGCTGGAGCCCCTCCAGGCGGACCGCGGGCGCACACGCTCCGATCCTTGGCCCACGCGGTGTTTGATCCCCCGGGTTGGCGGGTGGGCTCGGATCATTGGCGCCGGGCATCTGGACAAAGGGGCTGGCGAGGCGCGGTTACCGTGAGACAGAACGCGCCGACGGTCCTCGCGCCAGCGATCGCTTGCGGTGCCGGTGCCATGGAGGGGGACGCCGTCTGATCCTCGGCGTTGGCGCAATTGCGCGGCTGCCAAAGGCGCCAATAGCGGAATTTTATCGGTGACTGGGCGGATCTCGCACCCTTCGCGCAGATGCGAACACAATTTGTGCATTGAACCTGCGCACGGCGCGCCCACGTCCTAGGCGTAGCAACGGGCCAAATCCACATCCGTCGGGGTGCGCATGACTGACCATAGCCAACCTATTTCCGTGCCAATCGCGCGCTTGGGTAACACCGAAGCGCGGTTTGGATCTGTCGCCAAGACGTTTCATTGGCTGACGGCCCTTTTGATCCTGACGATGATCCCGTTGGGCATTGTGGCCGCGTATTGGCCCTACGACACGTCCGAGAGCCTCGCGATCAAGGCGGACCTCTTTTCGCTCCATAAGACGCTCGGCCTTGTCACCTTTGCCGTGGCTCTGGCGCGCATTCTTTGGGCCCTGGTCCAACCCCGCCCTGCCTTGCTGCCCACGGGGAGCCGGGTGCAAAGCTTTGCCGCGGAGACAGTGCATTACGCGCTTTACGGCGCGCTTGTGTTGGTGCCTTTGACCGGTTGGATACACCACGCCGCGTCGACCGGCTTTGCGCCGATCTGGTGGCCCCTTGGGCAAACGCTTCCCTTCGTTCCGCAGAGCCAACCCGTCGCCGACGCGTTTGCTGGGCTGCATCTCGCGTTCAATATCGTTTTGGTGTTCGCGCTGCTGGCCCATATCGGCGGCGCGCTGAAGCACCATATCATCGACGGGGACGCGACGCTAAAGCGGATGCTGCCGGGCCAGTGCGCGCTGCCGAGCGACATGCCCGTTGCGACCGCCCATTTGGCACCGGCCGGCGCTGCGGCGGCCGTCTGGGCTGCGGCGATTGCAGCGGGATTGACCCTCGGTTTGGCGGGCGAACGCTCGACAGCGGCCGCTCCCGCCCTTGCGGCTGTCCCGTCGCAATGGGTGGTAGAGGACGGCCGCCTCGGGATCACTGTGCAGCAACTTGGCCAACCCGTCATGGGAGAGTTCAGCGACTGGACCGCGTCGATCGACTTCAACGAAGAGCCGGTTGACGGCGTGTTCGGCAGTGTCGAGGTCACGGTTGCGATCCCGTCGCTCACGCTCGGCGGTGTCACCGATGAGGCGCTGGCACCGGACTTCCTCAATGCCGCGGCTTTCGCCACGGCCAGCTTTTCCGGGCCGATCACAGCGACGGACACCGGCTATATCGTAGATGGCAGCTTGACCCTGGTCGGTCGTTCCGTGCCCCTGGCGTTGCCGTTTGAGCTCGCGCTGGACGGGGACACCGCCCGCGCGTCTGGGACAACGGCGCTGGACCGGCGCGACTATGACATCGGCGCCACCTATCCTGACGAGAGCACGGTCGGTTTCACCGTCGCAATCGATATGGACCTCCAGGCAACGCGCGCTGCGGACTGAAGGATGTAAAACGAAAAAGCGCCCGGCCGCGACACGGCCGGGCGCTTTGGTCTGTCTGTGGATGGATCAGCTCTCGGCCGCGACCGCTTCCAGCGAGATCGTCACTTCGACTTCGTCGCTCACGAACGGCGCGAACGCCCCCGCATCGAAATCGGACCGCAGGATCGTCGTGCTGCCGGTGAAGCCGACCGACGGGACGCCACCCATATTCGGTGCAGGATGCGCGCCGGAGAAATTCATCACGGTGTCAAGAACGATCTCTTGCGTGATGCCATTGATGGTCAGATCGCCCGTGATCATCGCGGTCGTGTCGCCCGTCACTTCGATCCCGGTCGACGCGAATGTCACCATATCGTCTTCGGACGTGCCGAGGAAATCGTCGCTCTGGAAATGATTGTCGCGCGCCTCCCAGCCGGTAAACATCGCCAGGGTGGGAATGGCTGCGGTGACCGATGACGCTTCGGGCGCATCTGCGTCAAAGAGGATCTCCCCTTCCCAACCGGAGAACATGCCGAACGTCGTCGACATGCCGAGATGGGTGTAGGAAAACAGCGCCTGCGCGTGGCTTGCATCGATGGCGTATGCCACAGGATCGGCCTGCGCCGGTCCTGAAACGGCGAACGCGGTCAGCGCTGCGGTTGCGGTGGTCAAGAGAAAACGAGGCATGGGTGGAAGCTCCTTGGGAGTTGACTGCGCCCTCCGAAGAAAGGGCCTGTGGTAAACGCGCCAACCCGCGAACCCGAACACTTTTTGTTCGATATTTCACACTGGAAGGTCCCCGGTTTGGTCGCTGAGCGATTTTTGGTGCTTAAAGGAACGGGTCTGGGTTGCTCTCCGAAGATCGGCCACGCGCGTATTCCGTCGTCTGTGGCACCCGAGCTTTGCCGAGGAGATGGCGCAGCGGAAGCGGCACGCAGCCGCGCTATCGGGACACTGACGCTTGCGGCGCGACGGGGTGAGCAAACAACGGTGGAACGGGGCGAAACCCGTCGGCGCAGCGATGATTTATGCAGGCGCCGCGTTTCCTGCAAGGGACGTCTGGCCTCGCCGCCGCCGCGACGTCGTCGACGTCCGCCCGGGGGGCGGCGGTGTGTGGAGCTGGCGATGGCACGAGGCCACATTGATCGTTAGGGGGCAGACGCTCGATCGGGCCTAGCTCGACGCGCGACCCCCACTCCCGAAGGCGGCATGGACGGGCGGCAAAGCCACAACCCAAACGGCTTGGGTGCTGTTCAAATGCACCGAGCCGCCCCATGGCGCACCGGTGCAAGTTGTCCCCAATGTCATCTCTTGTCTCAAACCGATCGCGCGGCGCTCGGCCGACCCCAGCCCGGTATAGGCCCTCAGGCGGTCTCGTCGGGTTCGGTCACCGCAGACGGCATCGGCGCGGGCTTGTGAATGGCCACGCCGATCATGACAAGGAGCACCCCCAGGACATCGATGATGCTCGGTATCTGCCGCAGCACGATCACGCCGATGACCGTGGCGGTCGCAGGCAGTAGGGCGAGCAGAAACGCAAAGCTGGCGCGCGGCAAGCGGGACATGGCGAGCTGATCGCAGACATACGGGATGACGGACGAGCAAAGACCGACCCCGATGCCGGCGAGGACCAGAAGCGGCGCCCCGAAGGCGTCGAGCGCTTGCAGGAATCCGACGGGCATCACAAAGATGAAGGCCGCCGTCATAGCAGCGCCGAGACGCTCCACACCGCCCGATGCGCCACCTTCGGAAATCTTGTGGCCGAGGATGATGTAGAGGACGAAAAGAGACCCGTTCAGCACCGCCCAGAACAGGCCGAGAAGGTCGGACGTTAGGTCGGGTCCATCCGCAGCCATGAGCGATGGTACGTCGATCAGGAGGGCCACGCCGATGATGGCGACGGCGAAGGCGAGCGCGTTGCGCCCCGTTCGGAGGCCCCAGAGCGCGATCCCGATGGTGCCGACAAACTCGATCGCCGCGACCAAGGCGATCGGCAATCGGTCAAGCGCCAGGTAGAAGGCGCTGTTCATCACGGCAAGGCAGCCCCCAAGCGCCAACAAGAGCAGCCGCTCTCTCGATGAGGACTTCTGAAAGGTACGCCACGGCTTCGTTATCGGAGCAAAGACCAGCGCGGCGGACGCGATGCGGAACCACGCGACACCGAGCACGCCAACGACCGGGAACAAAAGGACCGCAAACGCCGGGCCGAGATAGTGGAAAACAGCGGAAACGCCGAACCACACATGAGGGGGGACGGCCTCGGACATACGCGACATGGCGCCGGGTGCGGCGGCGCCCGCGGGCGGTACGGGGACTTGATCTGCCATGCCTCGATCATGCAAGGTTGCGACAGACCTTTATATGGAGATCAGATATGCCAGATACGGAATTACGCGCAAAAGAAAAGGAAAAAGCCCTTTTCAACCTTCGATCCGAAGAAACGGGTCTTGACGCTATCGACGCCGCGATCCTGCGCACGCTGTGCGCCGATGCGCGTATTCCCCGTGCCGAACTCTCCCGCCGCGTGGGTCTGTCCGCGCCCAGCGTGGCCGACCGCGTGCGGCGTATTGAGGATGTCGGCATTATCACCGGATACGGGGCGCGCATCGACCCGTCCCGCCTGGGTTATGGCCTGACGATCTTGATCCGCGCGCGCCCGCTGCCCGGCGAAATGAAGAGCATGATCGAGGCGATCCAGGAGACGCCGCAGATTGTCGCGTGTGATCGCGTCTCGGGTGAGGATTGCTTCGTCGCGCGCGCCCATGTCCGCGACGTGGCCGAGATGGAAGCCGTGATCGACCGCATCGTCCCTTTCGGTGCGACGAACTCGTCGATCGTGCAATCGACGCCGGTCAAAGAGCGTCTCGTCGAACTCTAAGCCGCGGCACCCAAGCGGGTGCTGATCCGCTGGCCGCAGCTGCAATGCGCGACGCGTTTCCTAGCCGCAGCACAGCGCGAGAGATGATGCCTTCGCCGGCATACGCGCCGCGTGTGGAAGCCACGAGATGCTGGAGCCTCATTTCGCGCTCGATGTGACGCGCGTTGCCCCGCGCAATCACGCGCATGTTTTCGCAACCCGAGGGTCGAATACCGGCCGAGGCCGACCCTGCGAATGCCGTTCGATATACCTATGCGCGACCGGCAAAAACCGACGCTTGCCAGTGCCGCATTTTCGCTCCTTACCTTGGGCCAGGTCGGCCGGGTGATCACTTTATTGCGGGCCTGCGAATGCGTCAGTTCCGAATGCGCCATCCGGTCTTAAAGATAAACCAAATGATTGTAAGGCAGAGCGCCGTGAAGCCGGTGATCGCCAGCAGGCTCACGCCAATTGGAACATCGGCTACACCGAAGAAGGACCATCGAAAGCCTGAAATCAGGTACACGACCGGGTTGAAAAGAGAGATCGTCTGCCAGACCGGCGGCAGCATGGAAACCGAGTAAAACGAACCGCCGAGAAATACCAAGGGTGTTATAATGAGGAGCGGAATAAGCTGCAATTGCTCAAAATTGCCGGCCCAGATCCCGATGATAAACCCAAGAAGTGCAAAACTCACACAGGTCAGGACGAGAAAGGCGATCATCGCGAGCGGGCTCGCAATCGCAAGGTCTACAAAGAAGGTCGCCGTCACGAGGATAACCACGCCGATAAAGAGCGCTTTCGTGGCCGCCGCACCGACGTAGCCGATGGTGATCTCTAGGAAGCTCACGGGAGCGGAGAGCAATTCGTAGATCGTCCCAATGAACTTTGGAAAGTAAATACCGAAGCTTGCATTCTGCGTGGCCTGGGTCATGACGCTCAGCATGATCAGACCCGGAACGATGAACGCGCCGTAGCTGACACCTTCGACCTCCTGAATTCGGCTGCCGATAGCTGCACCGAAGACAACGAAGTAGAGCGCCGTCGAGATCACTGGGGAAACAAAGCTTTGCGTGAGTGTTCGAAAGAAGCGCGCCATCTCGAACAGGTAGATGGCCTTGATTGCGGCAGAATTCATGCGGGTTCTTTCAGGAGGCCGACGAAGATCTCTTCGAGGCTCGACTGCTTGGTTTCGAGATCTTTCATGTGCAAACCGGCGGAAGCAAGGTCGTTTAAGAGGCGCGTGATGCCGGTGCGCTCGCCGGTCGCTGCGTATCGGTATGTGATCGCGCACCCGTCGGGGCTGCGTTCCAAGTCGTACGCGGCGAGACTCTCTGGGATCGCCGCACAGGGGTGTTGAAGCTCGATCGTCAGCTCTTTCTGCCCCATGCGCGTCATCAGCGCCGACTTTTCCTCGACCAGCAGGATCTCACCCTTGGCAATCACCCCGACCCGATCCGCGATCGCTTCGGCCTCTTCGATGTAATGCGTCGTCAGAATGATCGTCACGCCGTTTTCGCGCAGCTGCTCGACGATCCGCCACATATCCTGGCGGAGTTCGACGTCGACACCGGCCGTGGGCTCGTCCAGAAAAAGGACACGGGGGTCGTGGCTGAGCGCTTTGGCGATCAGGACGCGGCGCTTCATGCCGCCGGAGAGCGTCATGATCTTGTTATCGCGCTTATCGTCGAGCGACAGATTGCGAAGGAGGCCATCAAGAAACCCATCGTTTCTCGGCTTGCCAAAGAGACCGCGGGAGAACCGCACCGTGTTGATCACCGTCTCGAAAGGTTCAAGGTTCACCTCTTGGGGAACGAGACCGATCAACGCCCGAGCAGCCCGGAAGTCGCGGACTGTGTCGTATCCACCGACCGTAATGCTGCCGGATGTGGCCCTCGTGATACCGCAGATTGTCGAGATCAGCGTTGTCTTACCGGCCCCGTTAGGACCGAGAAGCGCAATGATCTCACCCTCCTCGATTTCAAGGTCGACGGATTTGAGCGCCTCGAACCCGCCATCGTATCGCTTGACGAGATCCTTAACGGAAACGATCGCTGCCATTTGCCCGTCCTGTCCGGCTTCGCGCCGACCCTATTCTACCGGTCGGCGAAGTCCAGTGTGACGTCTGCTCGGTTCGGCAGCATGCGTTTTTCAAGGGTGCGAAGGATAAAGATCTACGATGCACGTTGTTGTAATTCTTGGTTTGCTGCAGCCGCAAAGGCGCATGAGCGGCAAGCGTAAGGGGCTGCATTGTGCTCGGAGGCCCGCCATTGGCCAAAGACAGTTTCGCCTGACAAATCGTTCCAGATATTTGCGACAATCATTTGGAGCCCGTCGCGGGGGCGGGGGGGGGCTGTCGGGGGGGAGGGGCGGGGGGGCGGGGGGGGGTGTGTTTGTGGGGGGGGGG
>JBCDLH010000022.1:0-36133 GCA_038745585.1 Pseudomonadota bacterium | reverse complement strand
ATGACCGATCGTGCCGATGTTCACATGCGGCTTGCTGCGGTCAAACTTTTCCTTCGCCATTAGGGCCTCCTGTCGTGCGGGCGGCGGGGAAAGCCCCGCCCTACGGGTGATGGGTAGGGCGGGCCAATCCCCGCCATCCCGTTATGCGAACTTTGCCTGGATCTCTTCCGAGATGTTTTGCGGCACGGGCTCGTAATGATCGAACAGCATCGTGAACTGCGCGCGTCCCGAAGACATCGAGCGCAGGTTGTTGATGTAGCCGAACATGTTGGCCAGCGGAACGAAAGCATTGATGACAATAGCGTTGCCGCGCGTCTCCTGCCCCTGCACCTGGCCGCGACGGGAGGTAAGATCGCCAATGATGTTGCCGGTGTATTCCTCGGGCGTGACGACCTCGACCTTCATGATCGGTTCCAGAAGCTTGGCACCCGCCTTTTTGAGGCCCTCGCGCATGCCCATCCGTGCGGCAATCTCGAAGGCGAGCACGCTCGAATCGACATCGTGGAACTTGCCGTCAATCAACGCGACCTTGAAGTCGATCACCGGGAAGCCAGCGAGCGGGCCGCTGTCCATGACGGACTGAATGCCCTTTTCCACGCCGGGAATGTATTCCTTGGGTACTGCGCCGCCGACGATCTTGCTCTCGAAGGAGTAGCCTTCGCCCGGCTCAGTCGGCGAGATGACCATCTTTACCTCGGCGAACTGACCCGAGCCACCCGACTGCTTCTTGTGCGTGTAGGTGTGCTCGACCTCGTGGCCGATCGTCTCGCGATAGGCCACCTGCGGCGCGCCGATATTGGCCTCGACTTTGAACTCTCGCTTCAGACGGTCGACGAGGATGTCGAGGTGAAGTTCGCCCATGCCCTTCATGATCGTCTGACCGCTTTCGAGGTCGGTCTCGACACGGAAGGACGGGTCTTCGGCGGCGAGGCGCTGCAGACCAGCGGACATCTTCTCCTGGTCGTTCTTGGTCTTGGGCTCGACGGCGATCTCGATCACCGGATCGGGGAAGGTCATCGTTTCAAGGACGACCTGTTTCTGCGCGTCTGAAAGGGTGTCGCCCGTCGTTGTCTCTTTCAGGCCCGCCAGAGCAATAATGTCACCCGAACCGGCCCAATCGATCTCCTCGCGAGAGTTCGAGTGCATCATCATCATCCGGCCAATGCGCTCTTTCTTGCCCTTCGTCGAATTCAGGACGGTGTCGCCCTTCGACATCTTGCCCGAATAAATCCGGGTAAAGGTCAGCGAGCCGACGAACGGGTCGTTCATGATCTTGAACGCAAGGCCGGCGAAGGGCTCCTCGTCGCCTGGCCGGCGCTCGATATTGCGCTCTTCGGTCTCGTCATCGGGGCTGAACCCCATATAGGGCGGGACGTCGAGCGGGCCGGGCAGGTAATCAATCACGGCGTTGAGCATGGGCTGGACGCCCTTGTTTTTGAACGCCGATCCGGCGAGCACCGGCACGAAGGACATCGAAAGCGTGCCCTTGCGGATCAGGTCGCGGAGCGTCTTCTCGTCGGGCTCCTCGCCCTCGAGATATGCCTCCATCGCCTCGTCATCCATCTCGACGGCGAGTTCGACGAGCTTGCCGCGCCATTCGTCGGCCAGCTCTTTCATGTCGTCGCGGATGTCTTGCACGACCCAGCTCGCGCCGAGGTCTTCGCCCTGCCAGACCCATTCCTTCATGCCGACGAGGTCGATGATGCCTTCGAGCTTGTCTTCGGCGCCGATGGGGAGCTGGATCGGGGCGGGCTGGGCTCCGGTACGGTCCTCGATCATGCGCACACAATTAAAGAAATCGGCGCCGATCTTGTCCATCTTGTTGACGTAGACGATGCGCGGCACCTTGTAGCGGTCGGCCTGGCGCCACACCGTCTCGGTCTGAGGCTCTACGCCTGCATTCGCGTCGAGCACAGCCACGGCGCCGTCGAGCACAGCGAGCGACCGCTCCACTTCGATGGTGAAATCCACGTGGCCGGGCGTGTCGATAATGTTGAAGCGGAACTTGGCGTCATCGACAGTCTCGCCCCAATCGCCGGAAGGCGTGGTCCCATCGTCGGTGCGGAACCAGAACGTCGTTGTCGCCGCGGACGTGATTGTAATGCCGCGTTCCTGCTCCTGCTCCATCCAGTCCATCGTGGCGGCGCCATCGTGGACTTCGCCGATCTTGTGAGACTTGCCGGTATAGTAAAGGATCCGCTCCGTCGTCGTCGTCTTGCCGGCATCGATATGCGCCATGATGCCGAAATTCCGGTAGCGCGTGAGGGGATATTCGCGGGACATGAGTCTCGTCCTTTGGAAAGAGGTTTTACCAGCGGTAGTGGCTAAAAGCCTTGTTGGCGTCGGCCATCTTGTGCGTATCTTCGCGTTTTTTCACAGCCGCGCCGCGGGACTGGACGGCATCGGCCAGCTCACCGGCCAAACGCTCTTCCATCGTGTTTTCGTTGCGCTTGCGGGCTGCGTCGATGAGCCAGCGGATCGCGAGGGCCTCGCGGCGCTCGGGGCGGACTTCGACGGGCACCTGGTAGGTCGCACCGCCGACGCGGCGGGAGCGCACCTCGACCGCAGGCTTCACGTTGTCGAGCGCCTCGGCGAAGACCTCGATCGGGGATCGCTTTAGCCGCCCTTCAACCCGGTCGAGCGCACCATAGACGATGCTCTCGGCGACGGACTTTTTGCCGTCATACATCAGGTTGTTCATGAACTTGGTGAGCACCTTGTCGCCAAACTTGGCGTCAGGCAGAACTTCGCGCTTTTCGGCAGCGTGACGTCGGGACATCGTTTCGTTTCCTCTTAGTGGCGGTACGCGAGACCCCGGCCGCTACGAAAAATCGCGGAGCGGGTTCTCCGCCGCTGCGATTACTTCGGCCGCTTAGCGCCATACTTCGAGCGGCGCTGCTTGCGGTCCTTGACGCCCTGCGTGTCGAGCACACCGCGCAGGATGTGATAGCGCACGCCTGGAAGGTCTTTGACGCGGCCGCCGCGGATCAGCACCACCGAGTGCTCCTGCAGGTTGTGCTTTTCGCCCGGGATGTAGCTGATCACCTCGTAGCCGTTGGTCAGGCGGACTTTGGCCACCTTCCGCATCGCCGAGTTCGGCTTTTTCGGCGTGTTGGTGTAGACCCGTGTGCACACCCCCCGCTTTTGCGGGCACCCTTCGAGGTGCAGCGACTTGGAGCGCTTCACTTTGGGCTGACGCGGCTTGCGGATCAGCTGTTGGATCGTCGGCATTCGGTTCCCCGTCTCGTCTCGTATCAACGCGCCAAGGGCGGGATCGCCGCGACGCTCGTCTCTCATGGCGCGCTCGGCGCCGGTGTCAGCGCCACTTCGGACGCCGCGTCTCTCGAATGCGCCGCACATCGTGTCATCACAATGCGCAACAACCGCATCCGCTTCCCCTCATGCGGAAACGATGCGGTAGATCATCAGAGGATCGGGGCAAGCGCCCGGATCTTGACCACTAATCTGTTGTAGGCCGTGCCGGGCAAATCGCCCCTCGACTAAGTGCGGGTGCTCTAGTGAGAATCGCGCGCAGTGTCAACAACAGGTTTCCAACGCAGACCAAGCACCTTCGCGTCGTCGCGCCCGAACAAAAAAAGCCCCGCACAAGGCGCGGGGCTTTCTGCTCGTTATATAGCGTGGCCCTAGTATTCGCGGCTCTCGTCGCTGCCCATCATCACGCCTGCATCTCCGCCGACGATGTCGTCCATCGGCGCGGCGAGCTGTGCCGCGGCTTCGGCCTCGGCGCGGCGCTGATCGATGACCTTTTGATCCCGATCTTGGGCAATCCGGCGAACACGCTGCGTCGCACCCCCGGTCCCGGCCGGGATCAGACGGCCAACGATCACGTTCTCCTTCAGACCGACGAGCTTGTCGCGCTTGCCCTGTACGGAGGCCTCCGTCAGCACCCGCGTCGTTTCCTGGAAGGACGCCGCCGAAATGAAAGACCGCGTCTGCAGCGAGGCTTTTGTGATCCCGAGGAGGATCGGTTCGGCCTGCGCCGGACGGCGGCCTTCGGCCTCGGCACGGGCATTGGCTTCCTCGACCTCGATCTTGTCGACATGCTCGCCCTTCAAAAGCGTGGTTTCCCCGCTGTCGAGGATCTCCCACTTCTGCAGCATCTGGCGCACAATGACCTCGATGTGCTTGTCGTTGATCTTCACGCCCTGCAGACGATAGACCTCTTGCACCTCGTTGATCATGTAATCCGCCAGAGCCTCGACCCCCATGATCGACAAAATGTCGTGCGGGGCGGGGTTGCCATCCATGATGTAGTCGCCCTTTTGGACGAAATCGCCCTCCTGAACGGGGATGTGCTTGCCCTTGGGCACCATATACTCGGCCGGTTCGAGGCTCTCATCGCCCGGCACGATCGCGATCCGGCGCTTGTTCTTGTAATCACGCCCAAACTTCACATAGCCGTCGATCTCGGCGATGATCGCGTGATCTTTGGGACGCCGCGCCTCGAAGAGTTCGGCCACCCGCGGCAAACCACCGGTGATGTCCTTGGTCTTCGCGCCCTCGCGCGGGATCCGCGCAACGACGTCGCCCGCGTCGATCTGCTGGCCGTCTTCAACCGAGAGGATCGCGTCGACCGACATCGGATACGTGACCGGATTGCCCTGTTCGTTGCGCACAGGCTCGCCCGTCTCCGGGTCGACGATAATGATCTCCGGCTTGAGGTCGTTGCCCTTCGGCGCGGACCGCCAATCCATCACGATCTTTTGGGTCATGCCCGTGGCGTCATCCGTCTCGTCACGCACGGCGATTCCGCTTACGAGATCGATATATTTGGCGACGCCGGCCTTCTCGGCGATGATCGGCAGGGTGTACGGGTCCCACTCAAAGAGCTTCTCCCCCCGATCGACCTTCTGACCCTCTTTAACGAATACTTTTGTGCCATAGCCGATCTTGAACGAGGCACGCTCGATGTCGTTCTCGTCGATGATCGCCATCTGCATGTTGCGGCCCATGACGACCTGTTCACCGGCAGAGTTGGCCAGCAGGTTGGTGTTGCGGAACTCGATCCGCCCGGCCTGGCTTGCTTCCTGGAAGCTTTGCTGGCCGCCCTGCGCCACGCCGCCGATGTGGAAAGTCCGCATCGTCAGCTGCGTGCCGGGCTCTCCGATGGATTGCGCGGCAATGATGCCCACCGCTTCGCCGACATTGACCATGGTGCCACGGGCCAGATCGCGCCCATAGCACATAGCGCACACACCCTCATCCGCCTCGCAGGTCAGCGGTGATCGGATGCGGCAGGCGGCGACGCCGGAGGCCTCGATCTCGTCCGCCTTGCGCTCATCGATAAGCTCGTTGCGCGCGATGATGACCTCGTCCGTACCCGGCACGAGGATATCCTCCGCCGCGACCCGGCCCAAGATGCGCTCTGAGAGCGAAGCCACGACCTCGCCATCGTTGACCTGCGCCTGAGCGGTGATCGCGTTATCTGTTCCACAATCGTGGACACGGACGATACAGTCTTGCGCGACGTCGACCAAGCGACGCGTGAGATACCCCGAATTCGCCGTTTTGAGCGCCGTATCCGAGAGGCCCTTGCGCGCCCCGTGGGTGGAGTTGAAGTACTCCAACACGGTCAGGCCCTCTTTGAAGTTCGAGATGATCGGCGTTTCGATGATCTCGCCGGACGGCTTGGCCATCAGCCCACGCATTCCGCCGAGCTGTTTCATCTGCGTGACCGAGCCCCGCGCACCGGAATGCGCCATCATATAGATGGAGTTGGGTTCGGCCTCGGCACCGGCCTCATCCTTAGGGCTGGCGGAAATGGTCGACATCATGGCGTCGGTCACGCGGTCGTTACACTTCGACCAGGCATCGACGACCTTGTTATACTTCTCACCCTGGGTGATCAGGCCGTCCATATATTGCTGCTCGAAGTCTTTGACCTGATCGCGCGTCTCATCGACGATGGGCCACTTCGCGTCGGGAATGACCATGTCATCCTTGCCGAACGAGATCCCCGCCTTGAACGCCTCGCGAAAGCCAACGCCCATGATCTGGTCGCAGAAAATGACCGACTCTTTCTGACCGCAATAACGATAGACCGTGTCGATGACACGCTGCACGTCCTTTTTGCGCAGGAGCTGGTTCACCAGATCAAACGGCGCCTTGGCGTTCAGCGGCAGAAGTGCGCCAAGGCGCACGCGGCCCGGCGTCGTCTCAAACCGCTTCCAGACTTCCTGACCCTGATCGTCGATCTGCTTGATGCGGCAAGTGATCTTGGCGTGCAGATGCACCTCACCCGCCTCGAGCGCGTGCTCAACCTCCTCGACCGAAGAGAAGACCATGCCCTCGCCCTTCATCCCCTCGCGCTCCATCGAGATATAGTAGAGGCCGAGGATCATATCCTGCGACGGCACGATGATCGGCGCGCCGTTCGCGGGGCTGAGCACGTTGTTGGTCGACATCATCAAGACGCGCGCTTCGAGCTGTGCTTCGAGCGACAGTGGAACGTGGACGGCCATCTGGTCCCCGTCGAAGTCGGCATTGAAGGCCGAGCAGACGAGCGGGTGCAGCTGGATCGCCTTGCCCTCGATGAGGACCGGCTCAAAGGCTTGGATGCCCAAACGGTGCAAGGTCGGCGCGCGGTTTAGAAGGACCGGGTGCTCACGGATCACCTCGTCGAGGATGTCCCACACTTCGGGCCGCTCTTTTTCCACGAGCTTCTTGGCCTGTTTGACCGTGCTTGAAAGCCCCTTGGCCTCAAGCCGCGAGTAGATGAACGGCTTGAAGAGCTCCAAGGCCATCTTCTTCGGCAAGCCGCATTGGTGCAGCTTTAGCTCAGGCCCCGTCACGATGACCGAACGACCCGAGAAGTCGACGCGCTTACCGAGCAGGTTCTGCCGGAACCGGCCCTGCTTGCCCTTTAGCATGTCCGAGAGCGACTTCAGCGGACGCTTATTGGCGCCCGTGATGACGCGGCCCCGGCGCCCGTTGTCGAAGAGCGCGTCCACGGATTCCTGCAGCATCCGCTTTTCGTTGCGGATGATGATGTCGGGCGCGCGCAGCTCGATCAGCCGCTTTAGGCGATTGTTCCGGTTGATCACCCGACGGTAAAGGTCGTTGAGGTCTGACGTCGCGAACCGACCGCCGTCGAGCGGCACCAGCGGACGCAGTTCGGGCGGAATGACCGGGACGACCGTCAGGATCATCCACTCCGGGCGATTGCCGCTCTCGATGAAGTTCTCGACAATCTTGAGCCGTTTGATGATCTTCTTTGGCTTCAACTCGCCGGTCGCCTCGGCCAGCTCCTCACGCAGCTGCTCGGCCGTCGCTTCGAGATCGACGGCTGCCAGCATCTCACGGATCGCCTCGGCACCGATATTGGCTGTGAACGCATCCATGCCGTACTGGTCCTGCGCGTCCATATACTCCTCTTCGGAGAGCATCTGGCCATAGGTCAGGTCCGTCAGACCCGGCTCGATTACGACGTAGTTCTCGAAATAAAGCACGCGCTCCAGATCGCGCAGCGTCATGTCCAGCATCAGGCCGATGCGGGAGGGCAGCGATTTTAGGAACCAGATATGTGCGACGGGTGCTGCCAGTTCGATATGGCCCATCCGCTCGCGGCGCACCTTCTGAAGCGTCACCTCGACACCGCACTTCTCGCAGACAACACCGCGATACTTCATGCGCTTATACTTGCCGCAGAGACACTCGTAATCCTTGATTGGCCCAAAGATCCGCGCACAAAAAAGTCCATCCCGCTCTGGCTTGAACGTGCGGTAGTTGATCGTCTCGGGCTTCTTAATCTCGCCGTAGGACCAGCTGAGAATCCGCTCTGGGCTCGCAAGTGACACTTTGATCTCGTCAAACACCTTCGGCGGTGTGAGCGGGTTGAATGGGTTGTTTGTGAGTTCCTGGTTCATCTCAATTCCTCGAAATTCGGCGCTTGCGGGACAGAGGCGGGAGAAAAGTCTTCGGCGAAGACTTTTCCCGTGCAGAATTTTCTAGAAAATTCTGGATCACTCAGCGGCCATCGGGCCGCCCTCCTCATCGTCTTCCGCATCCAGGAGTTCCATGTTGAGGCCCAATCCCCGGACCTCTTTGACGAGCACGTTGAAGCTCTCGGGTACACCAGCTTCAAAGTTGTCCTCGCCCTTGACGATCGACTCATAGACCTTCGTCCTTCCCGCCACGTCGTCGGACTTCACCGTTAGCATCTCCTGCAGGGTGTAGGCCGCACCGTAGGCTTCGAGCGCCCAGACTTCCATCTCGCCAAAGCGCTGACCGCCAAACTGCGCCTTCCCGCCGAGCGGCTGCTGGGTGACCAGCGAGTAGGGGCCGGTGGAGCGCGCATGGATCTTGTCGTCCACCAGGTGGTGCAGCTTCAGTAGGTACTTGATGCCCACCGTCACAGGACGCGCGAATTGCTCGCCCGTGCGTCCATCATAGAGCGTGGACTGGCCGGACGTATCGAATCCGGCCCGCTGGAGCTGCTCATTGACATCAGCCTCCTTGGCGCCGTCGAAGACAGGTGTTGCGATTGGCACACCGTTGATGACGTTCTCGGCGGCACCGATCAGGTCACCCTCGGCCATGCCGCCGATCCCTTCATCGTAGACGTCGTCGCCGTAGGCGATCTTCATCGCATCGCGGACCGGCGTCATATCCCCGGTCCGGCGATACTCGCCAAGCGCCTCGTCAATCTTGACGCCGAGGCCCCGGCTCGCCCAGCCCATATGGGTCTCAAGGATCTGACCAACATTCATCCGGCTCGGCACGCCGAGCGGATTGAGAACAAAGTCGACCGGCGTCCCGTCACCGAGGAACGGCATATCCTCCATCGGCACGACCTTGGAGATCACACCCTTGTTGCCGTGCCGACCGGCCATCTTGTCTCCCGGCTGAAGCTTCCGCTTCACGGCGATAAAGACCTTGACCATCTTCATCACGCCCGGCGGCAGATCATCTCCGCGGCGGACCTTCTCGACCTTGTCTTCGAAGCGCGCTTCGAGCAGGCGCTTTTGCGCCTCAAACTGCTCGTTGAGCGCCTCGACGATCTGCGCATCGGCCTCTTCGGCAAGCGCGAGCTGCCACCACTGGCCGCGGCTCAGCGTGCCCAAGAGCTCTTCGGAAACTTCGGAATTCGGCCGAATGCCCTTGGGCCCCTTCACAGCGACTTTACCGAGGATCATCGTCTTCAGGCGCGCGTAGATGTTGCGCTCCAGAATAGCGAGTTCGTCGTCCCGGTCGCGGCTTAGGCGCTCGACCTCTTCGCGCTCGATCTGCAGCGCGCGCTCGTCTTTCTCGACGCCATGCCGATTGAACACACGGACCTCAACCACAGTGCCGAAATCCCCCGGCGGCAGACGGAGGGATGTGTCGCGCACATCGGACGCTTTCTCACCAAAAATGGCGCGGAGGAGCTTTTCCTCGGGTGTCATCGGGCTCTCGCCTTTTGGTGTGATCTTACCCACGAGGATGTCACCCGGGCCGACCTCGGCGCCAATGTACACGATGCCCGCCTCGTCGAGGTTCCGCAGCGCCTCCTCGCCGACATTGGGAATGTCGCGGGTAATCTCTTCTGGCCCGAGCTTGGTGTCCCGGGCGGCGACCTCGAACTCCTCGATATGGATAGAGGTGAAGACGTCGTCCCGTGCCACACGCTCGGAGATCAGGATCGAGTCCTCATAGTTGTAGCCGTTCCAGGGCATGAACGCGACCACCACATTTTTGCCGAGGGCAAGCTCGCCCAAATCGGTCGACGGGCCATCAGCGATGACTTCACCTTTGCCGACCCGGTCGCCAACATTGACGAGCGGCCGCTGATTGATCGCCGTGTTTTGGTTCGACCGCTGGAATTTGCGCAGCCGGTAAATGTCGACGCCGGGATCGCCCGGGTCGAGGTCCTCGGTGGCCCGGATCACGATCCGCTGCGCGTCGACCTGGTCAATAATGCCAGCGCGCTTGGCCATGATCGCCGCGCCCGAATCGCGCGCCACGACCTCCTCAATTCCAGTTCCGACCAGCGGCGCTTCTGCGCGCAAAAGCGGAACGGCCTGCCGCTGCATGTTCGAGCCCATCAGCGCGCGGTTGGCATCGTCATTCTCCAGGAACGGGATGAGCGAGGCCGCGACCGACACAAGCTGTTTGGGCGAAACGTCGATCAGGTCCACATTCTCAGACGGCGCGAGCATGTAATCACCCGACTGCCGGGTCGACACCAGGTCGTTCTGGAATTTGCCGTCTTCGTCGAGCTTGGCGTTGGCCTGGGCCACCGTGTGCCGCATCTCCTCCGTCGCGGACATGTAGTGCACCTCATCGGTGACCTGGCCCTCTTTGACGACACGATAGGGCGTTTCGATGAAGCCGTACTTGTTGACCCGCGCAAACGTCGCCAGCGAGTTGATCAGGCCGATGTTCGGTCCTTCCGGCGTCTCGATCGGGCACATGCGCCCGTAATGCGTTGGGTGCACATCGCGCACCTCAAAGCCGGCGCGCTCGCGCGTTAGGCCGCCCGGGCCAAGGGCCGACAGGCGCCGTTTATGCGTCACCTCTGAGAGCGGGTTCGTCTGATCCATGAACTGCGAAAGCTGCGACGAGCCGAAGAATTCGCGCACGGCTGCCGCCGCAGGCTTGGCGTTGATCAGGTCTTGCGGCATGACTGTGTCGATCTCGACCGACGACATCCGCTCCTTGATCGCACGCTCCATCCGCAGCAGGCCGACGCGATACTGATTTTCCATCAGCTCGCCGACCGAACGCACGCGGCGGTTGCCCAAATGGTCGATATCATCGATGTCGCCGCGTCCATCGCGGAGTTCGACCAGCGCTTTGATGCAGGACACGATGTCTTCGGGTCGCAGCGTGCGCTGCGTGTCCGGCGCGTCAAGTGCAAGCCGCATGTTCATTTTCACCCGGCCCACAGCCGAGAGGTCATAGCGCTCGCTGTCGAAGAAGAGGCTGTCGAAGAGGGTCGACGCGGCCTCGACAGTTGGCGGCTCGCCGGGGCGCATCACGCGGTATATGTCGAGGAGTGCAGTGTCGCGGTTGAGGTTTTTGTCGACCGCCATCGTACTGCGCATATAAGGGCCGACATTGATATTATCGATGTCGAGCACGGGGATATCCGTGATACCGGCGTCCAACAGCTCTTTTAGGGTGCCGCCCGTCACATCGCCGTTCTTGTCGATTTCCCACGTGAGCTCGTCTCCGGCCTCGACATAGATCGCACCGGTTTCCTCGTTGATGATGTCTTTGGCAACGAAGCGACCAATGATGTGATCAAAGGGGATCAGCAGATCGGTCACCGTCCCATCATCGATCAGCTTTTTGACCGCGCGCGGCGTGACCTTCTTGCCCGCCTCCGCAATCACCTCGCCGGTGGCGGCATCCACCAGGTCATAGGTCGGACGCGTACCACGGACGCGCTCTGGGAAAAATTTGGTGACCCAACCTTTAGCGCCGTCCTTTTTGAAAGGAACGGTGTCAAAGTAAGCATCCATGATCCCTTCCTGATCCATGCCCAGCGCATAGAGAAGCGTCGTCACCGGCAGCTTTCGGCGGCGGTCGATCCGGGCATAGACGATGTCTTTGGCGTCGAACTCGAAGTCGAGCCAAGAGCCGCGGTAGGGAATGATGCGGCAGGCAAAGAGGAGCTTGCCCGAGGAGTGTGTCTTGCCCTTGTCGTGGTCAAAGAACACGCCGGGCGAGCGGTGCATCTGGCTGACGATCACGCGCTCCGTGCCGTTGACGATAAACGTCCCGTTCGGCGTCATCAGAGGCATGTCGCCCATGAAGACATCCTGCTCTTTGATATCCTTCACCGACTTCGCGCCGGTATCTTCGTCCACATCAAAGACGATCAGCCGCAGCGTGACCTTAAGCGGCGCAGCATACGTCATGTCGCGCTGCTGACATTCCTCAACGTCGTATTTCGGCGCTTCGAGTTCATACTTCACAAACTCGAGAACAGCGGTCTCGTTAAAATCCTTGATCGGAAAGACCGACTGGAAGGTGCCCATCAGGCCTTCGCCATCGGTCGGATCGGGCTGGTCCCCGGAATTCAAAAACAGGTCGTAGCTCGACTTCTGAACCTCAATAAGGTTCGGCATTTCAAGAACTTCACGGATCTTACCGTAGTACTTGCGCAGTCTTTTCTGTCCGAGGAATGTCTCAGCCATACGGGGCGTGTCCTTGTCTTCGAGCGCGCGTGAAGCCCTGACGCCGGGGGCGGACGCACACTCTTCGGTCGCACAGGCCATTGGCCGCGTGGGGCGCGCAGCCATGGAGGGGGGGATTGCGAGGCGGTGCGGATCCATTCCTGAGCCGCCTCCCAGAGCGCCTCTCCCGATCCGTCCCAACCACAAAAAGCGGCCATGGGCCGCCTCAGACTCGGTCAGCGTTACTTAGACAAGCGATTCAGTGTGTCAATGGCGAAGACGCAAAGAACTGGTTAAGATGTCGGTCGCCCATTTGCCGAGGTTAACGATCAACGTCTAAGAACGGGTCGAGACGCGACCAGGTGGTTAAGAGCGCCTCTCGAAACTTGTCCTTTCGGTAGGCGCGATGCATGCGTTCCGACGCCGCGCGCCGGATGGCGTCTAGTGCAGACGGGTCGCGGGCATAGGCGTCGATCACCGCCTCGACTTGGCGGACGATGCCCAACGTGTCTCCCTCCTCGACGGGGAAACCGCTCGCCTCATCCAAAAATGCGCGCCCGCCGAGGCCGGTATAGCCGACGACAATCGCCCCAGTGGCCATCGCCTCCATGACCGGAAAGCCGAGCGATTCCTGCCGCGAGAGAGAGATAAAGATCCGCGTCTGCCCCATCAGGCGAGAGACCTCGTCCGGCCCCTCTCCGTCGATCGCGCGCAAGACGTAATCGCCAAGGCGAGCCCTGCGGCGCAACGCGCTGTCGATCAGAGCGGCTTCCTCTGGGCGTTTGCGCGGCATGTAGGTGATCAGGGGCTCCTTTTCCTCGGCGAATGGAAAGTTTTCGAGACGCGGCGCGACCGGAAGACGCGCCACGGGTTCGGCATCGACCAGCTCGAGTGCATCGAGACAAACGTCTGAGACCGCGAGATGCAACCGGACAGTGCGCAAGGGATCGACCCCGCGGGCCAGCGCATCGCTGCGCGCGCGTAGGTACGTAAACGGGTTCTGCACAAAGACGATCTTTGCTTGCTCGGGAAAGGCCAGAAGCCCGTCCGCAAGATACATCTCGGGCAGGACAAGCACGTCATCAGCGCGAGGGACGTAAAGCGGGTTCTGGCCGCCGTGAAGCCGCTCCTGCCCTATGTGCCATTCGGCTTTGAGCCGGTGATACAGCCGGTGAGACCGGTGAAATGCGCGCCGCACCGCGAAGGTGTGGTATGTCGGCAGATCCTCGGAACGGTCGGGGTAGCGCGCGCTGGGCGCGTTGTGGAGGAGCATAGCGTCATACCCCGCTTCTCGCAACAGGCGTACGACACTGTAGATCACCGCGATCCCGCCCGAGGCCCCCTGCCTGTCCGGGCAAAGGAAGAGATAGCGACGGTTCATGGCCTTCCTCAGCGCAAATTCCCGGCCTTGGATGCGTCAGACCGGGGCCAAACGCAACGAAGCCACCCCAGTGTAGGAGGTGGCTCCGCTCATCGACCCGCGAAGAAATCCGCTAAGCCATCTGCGATCACTTAAGCTCGACTTCAGCGCCGGCCTCTTCGAGCTTCTTCTTGATCTCCTCGGCTTCGTCCTTTGACGCGCCTTCCTTGACGGCCTTGCCGCCTGCCTCGACGAGCTCTTTGGCTTCCTTGAGGCCAAGTCCGGTGATTGCGCGGACCTCCTTGATCACGTTGATCTTCTTGTCTCCGGCGGCTTTGAGGATGACGTCGAATTCCGTCTTCTCCTCGGCCGCGGCACCGGCATCGCCGCCTGCGGCGGGGCCGGCCATCATCACAGCGCCGCCGGCGGCGGGCTCGATGCCGTATTCATCCTTGAGGATGGTCTTCAGTTCCTGAGCTTCGAGCAGCGTCAGGCCGACGATTTGCTCCGCGAGTGCTTTAAGATCAGCCATTGTTCCGTTTTCCGTTTCCTAGTTGTGTTCCAACGCCGTACGGGGCCGTTCCACGACCGGCCGTCCGGGTCCCACGATATGCCAACCGAGGGTCACGCCGCTTCGGCGCGCTCCTCGATGGTGCTGAGAATGCTTGCAATGTTCGAAGCGGGCGCGCCAATCGCACCGGAGATGTTCGAAGCAGGGGCGCCGATCATGCCCGCGATGGTCGCAATAAGCTCCTCGCGCGACGGCATTTTCGACACGGCTTCGACACCGGCCCGGTCAAGAGCGTTCTCTCCCATCGCCCCGCCAAGGATCTCGAACTTTTTGTTGTCCTTGGCGAAATCCTCCACGACCTTGGCAGCTGCCACGGGGTCTTCGGAGAAGGTGAGAACGGTCATCCCCGTGAGGTAGTCAGCGATGCTTTCGCAGGGCTTTCCCTCGAGGGCGATCTTGGCGAGCCGGTTCTTGGCAACACGCACGGAGCTTTCGGCCGCGCGTGCGCGCGCCCTCAGATCCTGCATCTCGGCAACCGTGAGGCCTTCGTAGTGAGCAACCACCACGACGCCAGAGCTTTCGAAGATCTGGCCGAGTTCCTCGACCACCTTTTCTTTTTGGGCTCTATCCACAGGTCTCTCCAAGTCATGGAAGGCTTGCGCCCTCCGGCTCAATTTGCCGGGCGCAATAACACCCGACGATCGGGTCCAATTACGGGGAGGTCACGGGCCGCTTGCGCCGGACGCCTTTCAAGAACGCCTGGGAAACGGTTGTCTCTTCCCGTCTCGGGCAGGAGTTAATGCCTTGAGCTTTGTCAGCTGCGGGCGGCCCACCGTCTTGGACGAAACGCCGACGTCAAGATTGCTACCACGTCGGCACGCTCGGGCCTATAGGTGCGTTGGGTCGCATTGTGAAGAGAAAATCGAGCACCTCAGTCATTCCGAAGAATGAAGGAACGCCCGTTCTATTGCATACGCAGGCTTCGGTAGCGGCCCGGCGTCACGCCAAGCTTTGTGCGGAACACGCTCGTCAGATGCGACTGCGAGGAAAAGCCCACGGTGAAGGCGATCTCGGCGAGGCTCAGCTCGGGGTCTTCCAAGAGTTCGCGCGCCCGCTCGACCCGTCGCTCGGTGACGAAGCAATGGAGCGAGCTTCCGGTCGACGCGCGAAACCCGGCAGACAAACGCGTCGTCCCCATATCGAGCAGCCGCGCCAGATGGGCCAGCGAGAGATCCCCGTCGAGCCCATCCTCGATTGCATCGAGCGCGATCCGAAGCGCGGCTGGCGGTAGGCCAGCGTCATGCTGCGCTGACTTCACTGCTTCCTCACTGTGGCTCCGCAAGAGATGCGCGCCGATCACCTGCGCCCAGCCGTCGAGCTCCAGGCGCGATACGGGATAGGGCCGCAGTAGCGTTCGCGCGCATGTACTGATGAGGTCCTTCAAGACCGGGTCAGCTTCGCCCTCCACGCGTTTGAGCGTCGGCGCGCGCCCGCCGGGCATCAGCCCTCTCCCGATCTCGTCGAGCCGCGCAGCCGAGATGTAAACGGTGCTCCACGTCGTCTGCTCATCGTTGGTGAATGTGCCTTCAAACCACGTCGGCTCAATTGTAAGTGACCCGCGCTGGATCCGCGGCGTCGCTCGGTCAAGCCGGATCATGCTGCCGCGCTCTATGAGACAGGCCGTGTGGTAGGCCGCGCCGGGAAAGACCTGAGCCTCATCGACGTTCTCGCAGAGCCGCGCGATGCGTAGATCTGCGTCCACATCAAATCCGGCATGCGCGCGCATGGCACTTCGCGCCGCCTCCCGCTCATCGCGATACACCTGAACGACCATGTTCACGATTTTAGACACATTTTCTGACTTTTTCAATAAATAAGCCCAGCGAAAACTCACAATAAAATGTTCAATTTCAACAGATTTTGAAGGAATCTGACAGGCAATGTCAACTTTGATATACACCTTTGCAACGTCAAAACAGGATAGGGCCACAACGCAGCGATTGGACAGGAAAATGCATACGAGTTTGACCACACGTGGTGCGGCCCACGATATTCGGCACCTGCTTAGCACGATCAGATTGACCGCCGAGCTTTTGGAAGCGACCGGTACGTCCGAAGTGGCCCGCCGCGCGCAGCGGATCTTGCGCGCCGTCGATCGGGGCACAGATATCTGCGGCAGCTTCGTTGACGGATCCGCGCCCGAAGCGCCTGGATCGAGCGATATCGGCGCGATCCTGGGCGACGTCCTGGCGCAGCTCTCGCCGCCATCCGGGATCCGGCTTAAGCTCGACTGCCCGGACAGGCTTGAGGCGACGTTGTCCGAAATCGCTCTCTTCCGTGCCGTATTCAACCTGGCGTCGAATGCGCTCGACGCCGTCGCGGCTCATGGGGGCAGTTTCGTCAGGCTGCGCGCCCGAGTGATAGACGATCAGCTCATCGTCACGGTTGAGGATGACGGGCCGGGTCTTGCTGGTGCAGAACACGGCAGACGCGCGCAGGAAGGGGCTCCGCCCTCCGCCGGGCTTGGCCTCAATCTCGTGCGCAGCCTCGCGGCGCGATTGGGCGGGCGCCTGCGTCTGTTGCGGACGGGGCCCGAAGGCACCGTCTTTGCCCTGGTCCTCCCGCTCCGGCAGGCGCACCCCTCAGAGGCCGTTGAGCTTGCAAGTCTGGCGCTTTGAGCCGGGCCATCGAGCTTGTGATCAGAAGAACGCGACCGGCACGCCTTAGCCCGAAGCACGTTGACAGCTTTCCGGGGCCGGTCGATAGCTGTCGCCCTTGGGCCGCAAAGCCGGCATCGGGAACAGGACAATGCCCGCTAAACGCGTGATCCAGATCGTAGCGCTTGGGGCGCTCTGTGTCGGCTTGCTCTACCGCCTCTTCCCGCTTGTCACCGGGGCGCCCTATCTGGCGGAGTTTTTTATCACCGAAGACGGGTATCTGATGCTCACCGTGGCCCGGAATATGGCGCTCGGTCTCGGCATGTCGGTCTCTGAAGGAACGATCCAAACGAACGGTGTTCAACCGATGATGACGTTCGTCTTTGCCTGGGGCTATGTCGCCGCGGCCGGCGACAAGATGCTCGGGCTCTACGTCATCCACGGGATCATGGCCGCGTGGGCGGTCGCAGGGTTCTTCCTTGTGCGGGCTTTTGCATCGCGGATTATGACGGGTCTCGGTGAACCGGCTGACTGGGGTTGGCTTGTCGCGGCGCTTTGGTTTCTCGGGCCTCTTATGACGCGGCATACCATGAACGGGCTTGAGACGGGCGGGTACGTTGCGCTTGTCGTGCTCCTACTTCTGCAGTTTCACCGCGTCCTAACGCTTGGGGCCGATGCATCGGTCGCGGCGCAGCTTTGGCTTGGGGCCCTGGCGGGTCTTGCGTTCTTGATGCGCAACGATGCCGTCTTTCTCATCATTCCGGTCTTCGCCCTTTGGGCCGGCGACAGCCTTTTGCGGCAGCGCTTCGGCTACTTTGCAATGCTGCGCCGGATCGCGCCTGCCGGGCTGGTGACGCTTGCGATTGCCGCGCCCTGGCTCGTGAACAACCAACTGCGCTTTGGCTCTATCGTTCCTGTGAGCGGGACGGCGCAATCCTTCGGCGCGCCCTTGGGCGGAAATCTGACGCTCCTGCCCGCAAAGCTCTTTGAGACGATGTTTCCCATGCTGCCGATCCCGGGCGCGTTTGAGACCTCGCCTGTCATAATTGCGATCGGCTCTCTTGCGAGTGCGGCGATCCTTGGGTTCTTTCTGTTCCGGCTTGCCCGGCACGCTCCGACGCCCCTCATTTTGACAGTCGTCGCCTACCTCGCCTTCGCCGTCGTCCTTACGACCTATTACGGCGTGTACTTCGGCGCGCCGCACTTTCTCGCGCGCTACTTCGCGCCGCTCTCGCCGCTCTTGCTGACGGCCGGGCTAGTCGCACTTCTCTGGCTTGCCCGCCGCCTGGGCGCGGCATGGCTGCCCAGCGCAGTCGCGTGCGTGTCGCTCTGTGTTTCGGGCGCGCTTCTGTTGCGGCCGCTCGTGCCGCGCTTCGAGGGGCACATGCATTTCCAAGTGGTCGAGTGGGTTGCAGCCAATGTCGACGCGGCGACATGGGTCGGCGCGGTGCAGACGGGGACACTCGGCTATTGGCATGACCGGACTTTCAACCTCGACGGAAAGGTCAACCCGGAGGCGCTTGCCATGCGGCGTGAGGTCGGGACAGTGCTGCCCTATGTCGTCGAGAGCGAGATCGACGTGATTGCGGATTGGGTCGGCGTGGCGGGCTGGGCCACGCAAGAAATCGGCGGCTTTAGCGCAGCATTTGAGTTGATCGTGGAGGATGCCGAGGCGAACCTCGCCGTTCTCCGTCGCGTCGTCGGAAATTGAGGCGGGGCGCGGATAAACGTGTGAACTGCGCCGGACTGCACGCAGCGGATACCGATGAGCGGCGATGTTCGAAGCGGTTCGAGCCGGAGACCTCAGACGTTCCTGCGGCGTTCAGCTTTGAGCGGCGGCAGGCAAGGCGGCCGCAAAAGGTCTTTCAAAGCAAAACGGGCGGCCCAAAGACCGCCCGAAAACAAATCTGCGCGGACCTACGTTAGGCAGACGCTTCGTTGCCCGTTGCACTCGCGATATCGATGCTAACCCCCGGACCCATCGTGGAGCTGATCGAGACCTTCTTCATGTAAGTCCCCTTGGCCCCGGTCGGCTTGGCCTTGGCGACAGCATCGACAAAGGCGCGCGCATTCGCGGCAAGCTTGTCTTCGGTGAAACTCGCCTTGCCGATCCCTGCATGGACGACGCCGGCTTTCTCGACCTTAAACTGGACCTCGCCGCCTTTTGCACTCTCGACGGCGGTTTTCACGTCCGGCGTCACCGTGCCAACCTTGGGGTTCGGCATCAGGTTACGCGGGCCGAGGATCTTGCCGAGCCGGCCGACGATCGGCATCATATCAGGCGTGGCGATGCAGCGGTCGAACTCGATCTTGCCGCCCTGGATAGTCTCCATCAGGTCTTCAGCGCCCACGATATCGGCCCCGGCGGCTTTGGCCTCTTCCGCCTTATCGCCGCGTGCAAACACCGCGACACGAATCTCTTTGCCGGTGCCCGCGGGCAGGCTGACTTTGCCGCGCACCATCTGATCGGCGTGGCGTGGATCGACCCCGAGGTTGACAGCAATCTCGACGGTTTCGTCAAACTTCGCCTTGGCGTTGCCTTTGACGAGCGCGACCGCCTCTTCGACCGACACGTTTTCCTTGCCGTCAAATGCGTCGCGGGCTGCGCGGGTGCGCTTTCCAAGCTTTCCCATGATCTTACCCTTTCACCTCGATGCCCATCGACCGGGCTGAGCCCAAGATGATCTTCATTGCCTGATCGACATCGACGGCGCTGAGATCGTTCATCTTGGCCTCGGCGATCTCGCGAACCTGGGCGACCGTAACGGAGCCGACGGTTTCTTTGCCCGGGGCATTTGCGCCGGATTTCAGCTTGGCGGCCTTCTTGAGGTAGTAAGACGCGGGCGGCGTCTTGATATCCATCGTGAAGGACTTGTCTTGGTAATAGGTGATCACGGTCGGGCACGGCGCACCGGGCTCAAGCTCTTGCGTCTTGGCGTTGAATGCCTTGCAAAATTCCATGATGTTGATGCCGCGCTGACCGAGCGCCGGGCCGACCGGCGGAGACGGGTTCGCTTGTCCTGCAGGCACCTGAAGCTTCATGGTGCCAGCGAGTTTCTTGGCCATGGGGCCACTCCTTTGTGTCATCGGCGGGGAGAGCCCCGCCCTGCGAGGGCGCAACGCGATGCGCCCTCAGTTGCGTGCGTGGTGCGGATCGCGGGGCGCGCCCCGCTTGCCTCCCACAGATGAACGGCCCGGAGGCCGTGAAGCGGGGCCCGGCCCCGCCGCGCTCACGTCACCTTGGAGACCTGAGCAAATTCCAATTCGACCGGGGTCGCGCGGCCAAAGATCGATACCATGACTTTGAGGCGCTGGTTGTCGTCGTCGACCTCTTCGACATTGCCCGAGAAGCCCTCGAAGGGGCCGTCGGTGACGTTGACGTTCTCGCCGACCTCAAAGGTGATGAGCGAGCGCGGCGCCTCGGCGCCTTCCTCGACGCGATTGAGAATCTGGTTCACCTCCTCGTCGCGCATCGGCATCGGTTTGCCCTGGGGGCCCAGAAACCCGGTCACCCGATTGATCGAGTTGATCAGGTGATAGCCCTGATCCGTCATCTCCATATGGACGAGCACGTAGCCCGGCATGAAGCGGCGCTCGGCGGTGACCTTCTTGCCACGGCGCACTTCGATGACTTCCTCAGTCGGCACGAGCACCTCGTCTATCTCGTCCTCAAGGCCCTTTTGAGCGACGTCGTGACGTATTTGCTCTGCGATCTTCTTTTCGAAGTTCGACAAGACGCTGACCGAGTACCACCGCTTTGCCATCTCGTCTCGCACCTCTTGCCTCGGAGCCACCGCCCGGCACCGTATCCAACTCTCGCGCTCATAGCCGAGCGCCGCCCCGAACAAACGAAGGGCGCCGCTCGAATCAAAGGGCCTGCGCTGTTTGGAGGTTGTGGGCAGGTACTCCGCCTGTGCCGCCATTTCAAGCGTCAAAGAAAAACGCCGCGCGGGAAGCACGGCGCCTTACCTGGTCCAGCCGGCGCGCGCGTGCGGCGTTCAGTTCACCGGAGCGGTCGGCTCGAATTGCGGGATCGCCATAGTCGAGGCAGGCTCCGCTTCGATCGATGTCCAGTTGACCTCACTCTTTTGCAGGTTGCCCGGGATGTCCTCTTCCCAAAAGCCGACGACGTTCTTGGTGATGTTGAGGTAGAGCTTGCCGTCGAGTATGCGCCACAGGTTTGGGTTGCCAGGGACTTTGCCCCCCTGGGCTACGCCATAGGCGCAATGCCCATCGTATTGCGGGGCAAATGAGGTGGGATTGGCCAGGAAGCGGTCGCGATTCTCTTCCGACGAGAAGGCATAGGTCGCACCGTCATAGTCGGCGGTGATGTCGGACCGGCCGGCGACGGCCAGCGGCTGTTCTGAGCCGACGGGCGCTTGGTCGAGATCGAAATATGCGACGACATCATAACCCGAAACGGCAAAGCCGTTGGCGGCTGTATAGGCTTCGCCGGCAAAGGAAGAGCTAGCGCCGAAGGCGGCGGCAGAGAGAGCGACGGCGGCAGCCGTCAGGCGGAGAGCTTTGAACATCGGATCGTCCTTTGAAGAGGTGCGGTGCCCTTCCTGAGCAAGCGGATCGCAAAGATGCCAGTCACGAGCGCGTGGCTCACGCCCCCGTGTTCGCCCGCGACCGCTGCCGAGCGCGCGCGCCTAGCTTCCGAAGAACGACAGTACCTGGGTCAGGCCGTTGCGGATCAGCCAATCGACAAAGAAGAAGAAGATCGCAGCCAGCGTTGCCATGAGAAAGACCATGATCGTCGTCAGCGCCACTTCGCGCCGCGTCGGCCAGACGACCTTCGAGACTTCTGCGCGCACCTGCTGGATGAACTGGATCGGGTTAGCCATTGGACCTCTTCCTCATCAAGTGCCCCGCAGATACGGGGCGCGCGGGCCGAATTCAACCACCTGCGCGCCAAGGCACCGGGTGGACTTGGCACCGCTACCACCCCGGGGTATTTGCACTCCGCGCCAGTGCCGCAACGTCGCCTCCGCAGATCTCGGCTTCATGGGCGAGGATCCAGTCGATCGGCCGGTCCCACCAGGCGAGTGCCAGCAGGCGCCGAACGCGCTGAGGGTCGAAACGCGGCCGGATCGTCTGCGCCGGGTTGCCGGCGACGATTGTGTAGTCCGGCACGCGGCCGCCGACCACGGCCCCAGCACCCACAATGACGCCGGACCCGATCCGTGCGCCGGGCAGGATCATCGCGCCCTCACCGATCCACACATCGTGACCGATAACAGTGTCCGGCCCTGCGGCGGGCAGAGACGGTCGCCTCTCACTGCCGCCACCGAAAATGGCGAAGGGATAGCTCGAGATCCCGTCGTAGCGGTGGTTTGCCGACGCGGTGACAAAGCGAACGCCATTGGCGATCTGACAGAACTTCCCGAGGATCAGCCGCTCCGGCGAGAACGGATAGAGATACGGCGCGAGGCGTTGCGCCCAGTCGCAGTCCGTGGGCGGCTTCCGGTCGGAGGCGTAGCTGTAGGCACCGATGGACATCCGCGGATGATCGATCACAGCGCTGAGGAAAACAGTGCCGGTATGCGCCGATCCATCGGGCAGAGCGACGGGATGTGTAACGTCGGGAGCGGGAAAGGAGGATGGCATGGGGCCTCGCGCATCTGGTCTGAAAAAGACGGGCGATCAGACGGCGGGCTGGTTCATGTCCCTTTGCTCCCTTCATGCGGCCAAACGAATGTCGTCGGTGACAGGTGTCGTGGTGGCAGGGGCAGAGGGACTCGAACCCACGACCCTCGGTTTTGGAGACCGATGCTCTACCAACTGAGCTATACCCCTTCACCGCCCGTCGCTTAGGCCGTTTGGCGCAGGCGCGTCAAGGCGTAACGCCGCGAGATGCAAGCGCTCAGTCCGCGTCGGCGCGCCTTCGACAGCGCGCCGGCCCTGCGGCATTCCGTAACAAAGCGTCGCGCGACGGTGATCCTGAGGTCCGTCTCGGTCGCGCGCAGTTGGTTTGTGCGGATCGACCCGCCGCTCCTACCCTGCGTCAGGAGGACTCTGATGATGACACCCCACGAATTCGAAGGCAGACCAACAATGGACCACCCAACAACGCTCACCACCAGACGCCGTTTCTTGGCCTCTGCGACCGCCGCCCCGTTGGCAATCGGAGCCGCGAGCAGGGGCGTTGCAATGACAGAACCAGCGCTCGAGCGCGATCCGTTCAGCTATGAGATCCAGCGCAGCGAAGAGGAGTGGCGCGCGCTTCTCAGTAAAGAAGAATACACGGTAATGCGCGACCGCTGGACTGAGCTTCCACGGTCCAGCGATCTTTGGGACGATTACCGCGAGGGGCAGTTCTCCTGCCGCGGGTGCGGTCTACACGTCTATTCGTCGGATTGGCGCGTCCCGCTCGACAAGGGCTGGGTCTTCTTTGCCCATGCCGAACCAATGACGGTCATGACCGATATCGACGGACCGCAGGCGTCCTATGGGATGGACCCGAATGGGCCGGGCAACATGATCGAAGTGCATTGTCGGCGCTGCGGCAGCCACCTTGGCCATATCCTGATCGTCGACGGCAAGCTTGTGCATTGCATCAACGGAGCGAGTCTCGTCTTTCACCCGTCGCAAGCCTAGTCGCAACGATGCGTCTGCCCCAGGCCCGGTCGCACGCCGGGCCTTTTTCATGCGAGGACACGACTAGTGGAATCCCTCCAAGGCATCAGGACTGTAACGCGGCTCGCACTGCGGTGAGGCACGTCGAGTTGACACGCTGCAATATGAAAGTTCGACCGGGCTACGCTCACGGTCGATCACGGGTTGCGTGAAACGTGACGCTCCGTCGCTCACACGTCCGCGACCGCGGGAGCGCATTCATTACGCTCGGGCGCGCCGACGGAGCGCTCCGCAAGAAAAGCCGGCTGAAGACAGGTCTCGAGGCTCTCTGCAACTCACCTCCACGGTAGATTTGTTTCGATATTTCAGAGCTTCCGCTGCGTTTGAAAAGCACCGTCCTCCTGGCCCACCTAAGGCTTGTTCCGAGCGCTTGTGTTCGGACGCAACCGCGAAATCGCGATCGAAAGGAAGACCGATGAAACCGCAGATCCTTGCAGCAGCCACCGCAATCGCCCTTGGCCTGGGCACAGCGGGCGCCATCGCCCAGGACGACATGGTCATGGGACAAGGCCACAGCATGCTGACGGGCGCGCTCTTCAACGCGCTGAGCGCCGAAGGCTTCGACACGTCGAACATCAACAACCTGACGCTCAGCCAGGTTGCCCAGATCCGTCAACTGATGGCTGACGACATGGGAACGACGGAGCGCGGCCGGATCGAGAGGATCCTCGAAGACGCCGCAAGCTAACCCGTCCCAAAAGATCCCGCAGGGGCCGCCCGGCGCGGCCCTTGCCACATATTCTGGGGCTCAGGCCGTTTCTGGCGCGTCGGGCTTTACCATTGGATGGGTCCGCTTCCAAAGGCCCAGTGTGACAAGGCCCACGCCGTTGAAGATCAATTCGACCCCTAGCAAGGTCCCTAACAGCACAACCCCCAAAGCCGGATTAAGCAGGATATAAACGGCGAGCCCGAGGGACACGATGCCCGACAGGATCATCGCCCAAAAGACCGGGCTGCCCTTCATGCGAAGCGCAAACATGAGCCGCAAGATGCCCCCCGCTGCGATCAGGATCGTGACGAGCAGGGCAAGCGAAAGCGTTCCCGATAGGGGATCGGTGAGAAACGAGAGCCCTATCAACGCCATCACAACGCCAAGGACAATCGAAAGAGCCTTGCTGCTCACGCCCTCGTCCCAGAAGCCGGCAAGCGCCTGAATGATACCTGAGACCAGAAAGAGTGCGCCGACGACCGTCGTTATCGCGAGCGAGAAGATGATCGCGTGGTTAAGCACCAAAACGCCGAAGATCGCAGACAACACCCCCAACAGCATCCATTTGAACCAGTCCGACATCGGTGACCTCCACAGCGCCCGTTCGCGCTACGGTATTACACGACCTCGCGCACATCTGTAAGACGTCCCGTGATCGCAGCCGCTGCGGCCATCGCGGGGCTCATAAGATGGGTCCGCCCGCCCCGGCCCTGGCGGCCTTCGAAGTTGCGGTTGGACGTCGAGGCGCAGCGGTCGCCGGGGGAAAGTTGGTCCGGGTTCATCCCGAGGCACATCGAGCAGCCGGCCATACGCCACTCAAAGCCCGCTTCCTGCAGCTGTTGGGCGATGCCCTCCTCCTCGGCCTGGAGACGGACCAGTCCTGAACCGGGCACGATCATCGCGCGCAGCCCGTCCTTGACCTTTTTTCCCTCCATGATCCGTGCCACCTCGCGCAGGTCTTCGATCCGGCCATTCGTGCACGACCCGATAAAGACAGTGTTGATCTCAACATCGCTAAGCCGCGTGCCGGGAGCGAGACCCATATAGTCGAGCGAGCGGCGGGCCGCATCGATTTTGCCACCCTCGAACTCTTCGGGATGCGGAACGCTTGCTGTGATCGGAAGCACGTCTTCGGGCGAGGTGCCCCAGGTGACGACCGGCGCAATCTCCTCCGCGTGGAGCGTCAGCACCTTGTCGAAAACGGCGCCTTCATCAGTCTTGAGAGTGCGCCACCAGTTAAGGGCCGCCTCCCACTGAGCGCCTTTGGGCGCTTTCGGCCGGCCACAGACGTAGTCGAACGTCGTCTCGTCAGGGGCAATGAGGCCCGCGCGAGCGCCGCCCTCGATCGCCATATTGCAGATGGTCATGCGCCCCTCCATCGAGAGGTTCATAATCGCCTCGCCGCCATATTCGATCACATGGCCCGTGCCACCCGCGGTGCCGGTCTCGCGAATGATCGAGAGCACGATGTCTTTGGCCGTCACCCCCGGCGCGAGCGTTCCGGGGACGTCGACCTTCATGTTCTTCGACTTCTTTTGAACGAGGGTTTGCGTGGCGAGCACATGCTCGACCTCCGAGGTGCCGATCCCATGGGCCAGTGCACCGAATGCGCCGTGCGTTGCGGTATGGCTATCGCCACAGACGATCGTCATGCCTGGCTGTGTCCAGCCCTGCTCCGGCCCGATGATATGGACAATGCCCTGGCGCACATCGTCGACGTCGTAGAGCTCGATGCCGAAATCCTTGGCGTTCTGGCGCAGTGCCTCAACTTGGACGCGGCTCTGTTCGTCCTTGATGCCGGCGAGGCGGTCCGGGTCCGTCGGCACATTGTGATCGGGTACTGCAACAGTCTTTTCGGGCGCGCGCACGGAGCGACTTGCCATGCGCAGGCCTTCGAAAGCCTGTGGACTTGTCACCTCGTGAACAAGGTGCCGATCGATATAGAGCAGGCATGTGCCGTCATTGGCTTCGTGCACGAGATGCGCATCCCAAATCTTGTCATACAGAGTCTTCGGCGCGGACATGGAGCGGTCTCCAAACGTTAGCGAGCGAGGTGATTTGCATGCTGCGCAGCTCAGGCGCGGCCAATCCAACGGGTCACACGGGCTGCAAAAACGGCAGTTGCCCAGAGGCTACCGAAGCGGCGGGGCGGAGAAAAACAGACCATGGAAGCGCCACGGCAAGCGGGCGTGATCCTCAAGGTCTGTGATTGGGCAAAACGTCATCGCGCTTCCCTAGCGCAGCACGGCGCATGTCACAAGATACCAGCGTGGATTGTCGCTTTCTCCGACGCACTTCGGGAACGCGAGGCCAGCGGAGCAGTATCAAGGACGGACAGATTTTTCTCACCGCGCGATGGAACCGTGGGTCGCTCCCGCGCGTTGGGCTCTGTAATTCACGGAACCGATGCCATGCGACGTGCCTATCCGATCCTGCACATTCTACTCATTGCCGCGATGCTGGTCGCAGCGGTGGCCATGGCCAATGGCGGAGACGTGGAGGGCAGCCACATGCTTACGATGAATTCGGTTCGCGCGATGTAGGCGATACCGTCGTGTCGTTGCCCGTTCATGGCGAATAAGACCAAGCGTTAATGCATTCCAAAGACACGCGCCGACGTCATTGAGATATGATGTCGGCAGTGTTATGTTACCAACAGCCCAGGCGCCGGGGCCGAGCGGCGCGTTTCGCGGAGGACACTCTCCTGACCGACCATGCGCAGGCCGCCACGCAAACGGCGGCACTTGATGCCTCGCTCGGCGCACGAAGCGCTGCGAGCCTTCACCAGGATCACGCGACAGACCACGCGTTGCTCACGTCGATCCTGAGCTCTCTCGAAGATGACAAAGCCGAGCAGATCGTCTCGATCGCGCTCGCCGGGAAGTCCGAGATGGCAGATCATATGGTGATCTGTTCTGGCCGGTCGTCCCGTCAGGTGCAGGCGATTGCCGAGAAGCTTACCGACAGATTAAAGCAGGGCCACCGCGTTCTGTGCAAGGTCGAGGGGCAGGACTCCGGAGATTGGGTCTTGATCGACGCGGGCGACGTCATCGTGCACGTGTTTCGGCCCGAAGTGCGAGAGTTCTATCAGCTTGAGAAAATGTGGCTGACCGAACCGCGTACTCGGCCCCTCGCCGAGGCGTAAGCCCACCGCAGACAGCATAATGCGCCTGACGCTGCTGGCCATAGGCCGCGTGCGGACGGGCTCGGAGCGCGGCATTGTCGCTGAGTACCTCTCCCGCGCCGAAAAAACGGGGCGCGGGATCGGCTTCTCCCGCGCAACCCTCGTCGAGGTCGAGCCCAAGGGCGCGCGCGGCGCGGCAGCCGAAGCGGACGCCCTGCGCAGAGCGTTGCCCGAAGGGGCCAAGACGATCTGCTTTGACGAACGCGGCACGTCCCTTTCGTCGCGCGACTTCGCGGCATGCCTCGCCGGATGGCGCGATGCGGGGCAGCGCGATGCCGTGTGTGTCATCGGCGGCGCCGATGGGTTGGACAAGATCTTTGTCGGGCAGGCGGATCTCGTCGTCTCCATGGGGCGCATGGTCTGGCCGCACATGCTCGCGCGGATTATGGTGGCCGAACAACTCTACCGCGCCGCGTCTATCCTCGCCGGTACGCCCTACCACCGCGATTGACGTCCGCTAAGCGTTGACGACACCGGGCGGAGCCCCGTGATTTTCCACCGCATGTGAGCCGATCGCACGTCAACCTGAAAGGCACGCTCTTTTGTCCTCGTCGCGCCGTTCCGTACCTTGGGTAACCTGCGAGTCGGACCAATTGTCTGTCGGCATCGGGTCGCGGGCGGGCGACGGGCGCCCACGGATGATCGCCGGTACCGCGAAACAGACCAAAAGCGCGCGCACCCAAACCGTTCTGCCGCTTACCACGACACCCTCCTAACCCTTTGTTTTGACGCAATGTCCGCTCAGGAGAATCATTGCGGTCACGCGCAGCGTCGCCCTAAGGTCTGCGAAACGTGAGGAGGAGGCTGATGGCTCGGCGCAAACCGGTAATGCTCTGCATCTTGGACGGCTGGGGCATCGGCACGCAGTACGACGGAAACGCGCCGCTCCTGGCCAACACACCCACCGTGGACCGGCTCACGGTCGAGTGCCCCAACGCCACGCTCGTAACCTTTGGGCCCGATGTTGGCCTCCCACGCGGACAGATGGGGAATTCCGAGGTCGGGCACACGAATATCGGTGCCGGCCGCGTGGTGGCCATGGATCTCGGTCAAATCGACCTTGCGATCGAGGAAGGCACCTTGGCCGACCGGCCGGCGCTGCAGGAGTTTATCGCCAAGCTGAAAGTCTCGGGCGGCACGGCGCAATTGAGCGGTCTGTGCTCTCCTGGCGGGGTGCACGCGCATCAGAGCCATGTCGTCGCGCTTGCGCGGATCGTGGCTGCGGCAGGGATCCCAGTGCAGATCCATGCGATCACCGATGGACGCGACGTGCCGCCCAAATCTGCCGCCGGCCAACTCGCCGCGTTGGAAGCGGAACTGCCGGCGGGCGCATGGATCGGCTCTGTTGTCGGGCGCTATTACGCCATGGACCGCGACAAGCGGTGGGAGCGCGTGGCGCGGGCCGCGGCGCTCATCCTCCGTGGCGAGGGCCAGAGCGCGGAAGACGCTGTTTCCGGTGTCGAAGCCGCCTATCAACGCGGCGAAACGGACGAGTTCGTCTCCGCGACGCGCACCCTACGCTATACCGCCCCGCAGAGCGGCGACGGCCTGCTCTTCGCCAACTTCCGCACCGATCGGGCACGCGAGATCCTGGGCGCTTTGGCCGATCCTGGTTTTGACGGGTTCGAAACCGGCGCGCGGCCGGCCTGGGCGGCGGCCACGGGAATGGTCCAGTACTCCGAAACGCTGGATCAGCATCTCAGCGCGATCTTCCCCGAACGCGACATACCAAATACGCTCGGCGCCTGGGTTTCGTCACACGGGTTGCGGCAGTTCCGCGTGGCTGAGACAGAAAAGTACCCGCATGTGACATTCTTTCTAAACGGCGGGGTTGAGACGCCTGCGCCCGGGGAGGACCGGCACATGCCGCCCTCACCCAAGGTTGCGACCTATGATCTGGCGCCGGAAATGTCGGCGGCTGCCGTCACCGAAGCGCTCATTGGCGCCATTGAAGCGGACTATGACCTGATCGTGGTGAACTATGCCAATCCCGACATGGTCGGGCATACTGGGGTCCTGGAGGCCGCGATGCGCGCCTGCGAGGCAGTCGATACCGGCCTCAGCCAGGCGCTTGCCGCGCTCGAAAAGGCCGGCGGTGCGGCCGTGATTACGGCCGACCACGGCAATTGCGAAACAATGATTGCAGAGGATGGCGGCCCCCACACGGCGCACACGACAAATCTCGTTCCGGTCTTTCTCGTTGGTGGTCCGGAAGGCGCGCGTTTGCGGGACGGGCGCCTGGCCGACCTCGCGCCGACCGTGCTCGACCTAATGGATCTGTCAGCGCCGCCTGAGATGACCGGTGAGAGCCTCATTCTGCGTTGACGTTACTGGAACCGCCTCGGGAACGACAGAAAAGTGATGGCGGTCGCGCGAGAAATGCCCGGCTCACCGTATCGGACAGGGCGCGATCACCATATGCTTCAGAGCCGCTGCAACCGCCGTCAAAACATCGAGAAAGGCGACACGCCACACCGACAAAGGGGCGACAGGGCAACAGAGAGGTGCGGACCGGCGCAAAGCGTTCTATATCGTCTGCAGAGAGCGAACCGCATTCGGGCCTTGCACGGCGGCCCGCGCACGAGATGACATAGTGAGGACAGGAATGAGAAAATCCGTCATGGCCGCCATCGGCGGGACCCTCGCCGGAGCGGTGATTGCCACTCAAGTGGCGGGCCCGCTCATCGCGCAGGAGTCCAGCCGCAACAGCTCGGTCTACGAGCAGCTCGACCTTTTTGGAGACATTTTCGAGCGTATCCGCGCTCAATATGTCGAGCAGGTAGACGAAGCTGAGCTGATCGAGGCGGCCATCAACGGAATGCTAACCTCGCTCGATCCGCATTCGAGCTACCTCTCGCCTCAGGACGCCGACGATATGCGCGTCCAAACACGCGGGGAGTTTGGCGGGCTGGGCATTGAGGTTACCCAGGAGGAAGGCTTTGTGAAGGTCGTCTCTCCGATCGACGACACGCCCGCAGACGAGGCAGGAATTGAAGCGGGCGACTTTATCACTCATGTCGATGGCGAGAGTGTCCTGGGCCTGACGCTTGATGAAGCGGTCGAGCTGATGCGTGGGCCGGTGGGCTCCGAGATCATCATCACAGTGGTGCGCGAAGGCGCGGGCGATCCTTTCGACATCACGATCATCCGCGACACGATCAAGCTGACGGCCGTGCGCACGCGGACCGAGGGCGAGACGGTCGTACTCCGGGTGACGACATTCAACGATCAGACCTATCCCAATCTCGAGGAGGGGCTCGCCGAGGCCATCGAGAGCGCGGGCGGCATGGACAGCGTGAACGGTATCGTTCTGGATCTGCGCAATAATCCTGGCGGCCTCTTGACGCAGGCAATCCGTGTCTCTGACGCGTTCCTCGACAAAGGTGAGATCGTCTCGACCCGCGGACGCAACCCGCAGGACGGCGACCGCTACAACGCAACGCCAGGCGATCTTGCGGACGGAAAGCCCATCGTCGTGCTGATCAACGGTGGCTCCGCCTCGGCCTCTGAGATCGTGGCAGGCGCGCTTCAGGATCACCGCCGCGCCATCGTCATCGGCACAAAGAGCTTCGGTAAGGGCTCGGTCCAGACCGTGATGCCGCTGCGCTCCGAGGGTGCGATGCGCCTAACGACCGCCCGCTACTACACACCGTCCGGCCGCTCGATCCAGTCTCTCGGCGTCTCGCCCGACATCGTGGTCGAGCAGCCGTCGCGCCGACCGGAGACCGAGGAGGGCGAGGAGGAGGCCAATGCGCGTCCCTCGCGGTCCGAGGCGGACCTGCGCGGCAGCCTGGACAATGACAGCCTGACCGAGGACGAACGTCGCCAGATCGAGGAGGAACGGGCAATTGCCGAAGAAGCCGCCGAACTCCGCGAGGAGGACTACCAGCTCGCCTATGCGATCGATATCCTGAAGGGCCTTTCCGCGCTCGGACCGAGCGCAGCACTGGCGCCAGAGTGAGGCGTTCGCGCCGTGAAAGCCCGGTCCGCTTAGGGCCGGACTCCTTTCGTCGCGACTCCCGGCACCGAAAAAGCGGAGCTTTGTGGAAAGACGGCCGTTGCCTTGCGACTGAGAGCGCGGACCTACTCGTTAAGTACAAAACGCGAGATTGGCCCGCGATCCTCTAGCATCTCGTCGGTCAGCGCGCCGCCCGCGGCAAGGCGCGCTTCGGCATCGACGAGCCGGTCGACGCGCGCAAAGGCCACGAGCAGGGCCGCCCCGCCGAGCACCACGGCTGCGGTGGGCGACGCGGTCGCACTGGCCAAGAATCCAGCGCAGCCCCCTGATAACAGCGCATAATGCGCGTGCGCCTGGGCACGCATGCCCGAGGCGATACGCCGAGGGCATGTCTCGGGCTCAGACGCCGCCCCGAAGAGCGTCTGTTGCCAGCGGGTTTGGAGCGCCTGCGTCCGCCGATAGGCTTCGGGAAGGTGCGTTGCGCCCATAAGGTCCGACCGAATGTTCTCTTCCAGCCAGCACACGCGCAACAAGAGCCCAAGCGCGAGGCCAACTGACACCCCTGCCGGCAACCAAAGCGCGATCGCGCTGCCACCCAACACGAGCGCCGAGCCGCCCATGAGTGAGAGCATGCGCTCCCGCTGCCACCGAACTTCCATCGTCGCCTCCTCCTTGGCCCGCCACGTGGCGTTCCTCTCCTCCGCGCGGCACCCGTCGCGAGACGGTGCGACGCCCGGCTTTCGACCGAGTTAACGCACCGTTCAGCTCTGCTCGCCCCATGAACGCGGCAAGCACCCAAAGCTACCCTGCCTGTGGGTCAAGATTACGTCGCGCGCCGGGCTCAGGTCACGCGCATCCTGCGCCCCGCGCCCGAGAGCCGCAGCGCTGTTTTCAGGATGCAGCGCGTTCGGAGAGGGCGGACTTGAAGGCGAGCCCGCGGCCCGGTTTAAGAGCGCCATGGACACCGAACACGCCGCCCTTCCCTATCGCCCCTGCGTGGGCATCGTGCTTCTCAACCGGGACGGCCGTGTCTTTGCCGGTCAGCGCCGCGACGCTCCGCCGGATCAGCCTGCCTGGCAGATGCCCCAGGGCGGGATAGACCCGGGTGAAACAGTACGTGAAGCCGGTCTGCGCGAGCTCGGTGAAGAGACCGGGATCCTGCCCGGGCTCGTGGATATCATTGCAGAGACAAAGGCTTGGCTCCGGTACGATCTGCCGCCACAGCTCATCGGCAAGCTTTGGAGGGGCAAATATCGCGGGCAAGAGCAGAAATGGCTGCTGATGCGCTTCAAGGGCGCCGATTCGGATATCGACATCGAAACGAAGCACGCGGAGTTCTCCGAATGGGCCTGGCGCACCCCCGGCGAGCTACCGGCGCAGATCGTGCCCTTTAAGCGGGCGGTCTATGACGCGGTCTTTGACGAGTTTGCTTCGCTCCTCTGAGGCAGTTGTACGTAAAATCAAGACTCCAAAACGGAACAAAACATGAATACGGTGCAAGGCCGGAGGTGTGCCGCGCCTCTTTTCTGCTGCAAATCCGCAAGAATTCCGCATCGCCCGCCTGTTCACATCCGCCAGACCGATCATGCCTTTCGCCGAGCTTTCGATCACGTCGAATTTTACGTTTCTGACCGGTGCCTCTCACCCAGAGGACTATGCCGAGCGGGCCGCCATGGCCGGGCTCCGTGCGATTGCCATCGCCGACGAGAACTCGGTCGCCGGCATTGTGCGCGCCCATACCCGGCTAAAGGAGATCGCCCGCATCGTTCGCGAGCGGGCCGCCCAAGAGGCGCGCGACGGAGAGATCGGCCCGCCCCGGCCGCAGCACGCGCCGCGCGCGCCGAGCCCGGATATCCGAAACGTCCCGGCCCTCCTCCCTGCCGCGCGGCTCCGGCTCGAAGATGGGCTGACGCTCACGGCTTTGCCGCAAGATCGCACCGCCTGGGGCCGCCTTTGCCGGTTGCTGACGCTTGGGCGCCGGCGTGCGGAGAAAGGCGCCTGCCTGCTCGCGCTCGACGATGTCCTCCACTGGGCCGATGGGATGGCCCTTCTTCTGCACCCGCCCGGCACCGATAGCCCACCGCACCTCGCCGCTGGCCCGATCGGCGAGACCGGGCCAAGGGCGCTCCCGGCGCAGGGCGGCGCGGATGCGTGGGCGTCACAGGTGCACCGGCTGACGCGCCGCTTTCCCGGCGCTTGCCACCTTGTCCTCGCGCCTTGCTATGACGGACGTGACGCCGAGCGGTTCGACCGGCTCGCGGCGCGGGCCAAACGCCTGGGCCTGCCCACCATCGCCTCCGCTGCCCCGCGGATGCACCACGGCCGCGCCCGCCGCCTCGCCGACGTGCTGACCGCGATCCGCGAGGGCAGCCGGGTCGAAGATCTTGGCCGCACGGCCCTCAGCAATGCAGAGCAACGTCTCCGCGCGGAGGGCGAGCTTCGCCACCTCCTCGGACCGCACCACGACGCCGTGACGCGCGCCGCGGCACTTTCCGCGAGCTTGACCTTCCGCCTCGATGAACTCCGGTATGAGTATCCCTCCGAGGTGACGGGCAGCGAGACCGCGAATGACAGGCTCGCCCGCCTCGCCGCCGAGGGCCTCAACTGGCGCTACCCGTCCGGCGCGCCAAAGAATGTGGGCGCGCTCATGCGCCATGAGCTCGATCTGATCGCCAAGCTCGACTATGCGCCGTACTTCTTGACCGTGAACGACATCGTGGCCTTCGCCCGGTCGCGCGGCATCCTCTGCCAGGGTCGCGGCTCGGCGGCAAACTCGGTGGTCTGCTTCGCCCTGGGCGTGACTTCCGTCAGCCCCGAGATCGGCACCATGGTCTTTGAGCGTTTCGTTTCAGAGGCGCGGAACGAGCCCCCCGATATCGACGTCGATTTCGAGCATGACCGCCGCGAAGAGGTCATCCAGCACATCTATGAGCGCTACGGGCGGCACCGTGCGGGCCTTTGCGCGACGGTCATTCACTACCGCGGCAAGCGTGCCGTGCGCGAGGTCGGCAAGGCGATGGGGCTGACCGAAGACACCGTCGCCGCGCTCTCCAGCCAGATCTGGGGTTTTGGCTCGGTGACGGGGATCGAGGATGCGCGTCTCCGCGAGATCGGGCTCGACCCGGCCGATCAGCGCCTGCGCCAGACAATCGACCTTGTCTATCAGATCCAAGGCTTCCCGCGGCATCTCTCCCAGCATGTCGGCGGTTTCGTCATCACCGAGGGCCGGCTCGACGAGCTCTGCCCGGTCGAGAACGCGACGATGGAGGACAGGACGGTCATCCCCTGGGACAAAGACGACATCGACAGTCTGGGCATTCTCAAGGTCGACATCCTGGCGCTCGGCATGCTCTCGGTCATACGCCGTGCCTTCGATCTGGTCGAGCAGCACCATCAACTCCCGCTGACGCTCGCCACGCTGCCGCCTGAGGATCCTGCGACCTACGACATGCTCTGCAATGCCGACAGTCTGGGCGTCTTCCAGGTCGAGAGCCGCGCGCAGATGAACTTCCTGCCGCGCATGCGCCCGCGCACCTTCTACGACCTCGTGATCCAGGTGGCGATCATCCGCCCGGGGCCGATCCAGGGCGACATGGTTCACCCCTATCTGCGGCGCCGCAACGGCGAGGAGGAGGTGAAGTTCCCATCCGATGCCTTAGGCAAGGTGCTTAGAAAGACGCTCGGCGTGCCGCTCTTCCAAGAGCAGGCGATGCAAATCGCCATCACCGGCGCGGGCTTTACGCCGGATGAGGCCGACCGGCTGCGCCGCGCGCTCGCGACCTTTCGCAAACAGGGCAACGTGTCGGACCTGCGCGAGCGCTTTCTGCGCGGCATGAAGCAAAACGGCTACAGCGACGCGTTCGCCGAGCGGTGCTTTTCTCAGATCGAGGGCTTCGGCTCCTATGGCTTTCCCGAGAGTCACGCCGCCTCCTTCGCGCTGCTGGTCTATGCCTCGTCTTGGCTCAAGCGGCACCATGCCGGGATCTATGCCTGCGCGCTCTTGAACTCGCAGCCCATGGGATTTTACGCCCCCGCCCAGATCGTGCGCGATGCGCGCGAGCACGGGGTCGAGATCAGGCCCGTGTCGGTTGCCCACAGCTTTTGGGACTGCAGCATGGAGCCCGGGGAGACCGGTCAGCTCGCCGTCCGTCTCGGCTTTCGTCAGATCAAATCCCTACGCGAAGAGGACGCACACTGGATCACCGCTGCGCGCGGCAATGGCTATCACAGTGTCGAGGATGTCTGGCGCCGCGCGGGCATTCCCCCCGCTGCGCTCGAGACGTTGGCCGAAGCGGATGCCTTTGCCCCTCTTGGGCTGAACCGCCGCGACGCGCTCTGGGCCGCCAAGGCGCTTCGCGCGCCAAAGCCGCTACCGCTCTTTGCCGGCGATATGGATGGCGAGGGCATTGTAGAGCCGGATGCGCACCTGCCGGCCATGACGCTCGGCGAAGACGTCGTGGAGGATTATGCAAGCCTTAGGCTCACGCTCCGCGCGCACCCCGTCGCGCTACTGCGGCCCTGGCTTACGACGGCGGACCAGCCAGCGCATGCGCGCGCCATTGCAACGCAAGTAAATGGTGTAAGCCCTGACCATAAAGCCCATGCTTCAAAGCCAGCCTGCTGATCCACATACCAACCCGCCTCAAGATGAGGATCCACTCTTCTTCCGCACAAAGCCTGGATGGCGAGCAACGTCCGATATGCGGAGATAGTGTTGAGGAAGTCGGGGTTGGAGCTGCCGATGGGCGAAGCTCAAAGCAGCTGGGCCGTTCCTCTCAGCCTGTTGGTTCTGTTTGCGCGACCAGTTTCGCAAGTTTCCTAAGGTTCTGGGCGGTTGCTGCGAGCTGGAACTGAGAGGTGGTTCGGTTCGTCTGAACAGTTTCGAGCTGTTTCTTAGGTGGATTTTCCGCTCGGTTATGCCGCGACCGGGATTGGTCGCGACGGGTTGAGATATGCCTGATCGGGTGTTTGCCCGTCCAGCGATGAATGCGGT
>JBCDLH010000021.1:0-42695 GCA_038745585.1 Pseudomonadota bacterium | reverse complement strand
CAGCAGACAAAAGCGCGGCGGGGCGGAGCCTGCCCTACCTAGGGCAGATCGCCCATTCCGCAGGGCAGCAACCCCGCCGCCCACCGAACAAAACGGCCCGACGTGGCGGCAGACGCGCTGACCCCCACCTCTCGGCCGAAACGAGCCCGAAGAAGGCAAACAACGATGCAAAGCCAGAACATTCGCATTCGGCTAAAGGCGTTCGATTACCGCGTGCTGGACGCCAGCACCCAGGAAATCGTCAACACCGCCAAGCGCACCGGCGCTCAAGTGCGCGGGCCGATCCCTCTGCCGAACAAGATCGAGCGGTTTACGGTCCTCCGTGGCCCGCATATCGACAAGAAGAGCCGCGACCAGTGGGAGATCCGCACCCACAAGCGCCTTCTCGACATCGTCGACCCGACGCCGCAGACTGTAGACGCGCTCATGAAGCTCGACCTCGCTGCCGGTGTCGATGTCGAGATCAAGCTCAACTAAGGGGGCGGAGATGCGTACCGGAGTAATCGCCCGTAAAGTGGGCATGACACGGCTGTTCATGGAGGACGGCAAGCAAATTCCCGTCACAGTGCTTCAGCTCGATGAATTGCAAGTCGTGGCGCAGCGCACCTCGGAGAAAGATGGCTATTCCGCTCTTCAGCTTGGCGCGGGCACGGCGAAGGCCAAGCGGACGAGCCAGGCCATGCGCGGCCACTTCTCGGCGGCCAAAGTGGCGCCGAAGCGCAAGATCGCGGAGTTCCGCGTGGCGCCGGAGAACCTGATCGATGTGGGCGAAGAGATCATCGCCGATCATTACTTCGAGGGTCAATTCGTTGATGTGACGGGCGTATCGATCGGGAAAGGCTTTGCTGGTGCCATGAAGCGGCACAACTTCGGCGGTCTTCGCGCCTCGCACGGTGTGTCGATCAGCCACCGCTCGCACGGCTCGACGGGCCAGTGTCAGGATCCGGGCAAGGTGTTCAAAGGCAAGAAAATGGCAGGTCATATGGGCGCGGCCAGAGTGACGACGCAGAACCTGCAGGTCGTGCGCACTGACAGCGACCGCGGCCTCATTATGGTCAAAGGCGCTGTCCCGGGCTCCAAAGGGGGCTGGGTGACGATCAAAGATGCCGTCAAAAAAGAGACGCCGGAAAACGTGATCCTGCCCGCGGGGCTCGCCTCTGCCAAGAGGGAGGCACAGCGTTTGGCCGAGGAAGCGGCCGCACAGGCCGAGGCCGACGCCAAAGCAGCCGAGGAGGCCGCCGCTGCAGAGGCTGCCGCAGCCGAGGAGGCCGCGCTGAAAGAGGCCGAGGCCGAGATCGAAGCCGAAAAGAAGGAAGGTGACGCATGAAACTCGACGTCATCAAACTCGACGGTGGCAAGGCGGGGGGCGTCGAGCTTTCCGATGAGGTTTTTGGCCTCGAGCCACGCGCCGATATCTTGCACCGGGTCGTGCGCTGGCAGCGCAACAAGGCGCAGGCCGGTACGCACAAGGTCAAGACGCGGTCCGAGACCAGCTATTCGGGCAAGAAGATCTATCGCCAGAAGGGCACCGGCGGCGCGCGCCACGGCGACCGGAACGCGCCGATTTTCCGCAAGGGCGGGATCTATAAAGGGCCGACGCCGCGCAGCCACGCGCACGATTTGCCCAAAAAGGTCCGTAGGCTCGGCCTTAAGCATGCGCTCAGCGCCAAGGCAGCCGAAGGCAAGATCGTCGTCCTCGAGGCCGCGACGCTCGACGCGCCCAAAACCGGTGCGCTGGCCAAGCAGGTCAAGGACCTCGGCTGGAAACGCGCGCTGGTGATCGACGGCGCCGAGGTGAACGAGAATTTCTCGCGCGCGGCGGCCAATATCACTGGCCTCGATGTGTTGCCCTCGATGGGCGCGAACGTGATGGACATCCTCAAACGGGACACGCTGGTGCTCACCAAAGCGGGTGTCGAAGCTCTGGAGGCTCGATTGAAATGAGCGCGGAACCAAAGCACTACGACATCATCCGCCAGCCGGTGATCACCGAAAAGGCGACGATGGCGTCCGAGAACAATGCAGTTGTCTTCGAGGTTGCCATCGGCTCTTCAAAGCCCGAGATCAGGTCGGCGGTCGAGGCGCTCTTCGGCGTAAAGGTGAAGGCCGTGAACACGGTCGTCACCAAGGGCAAGACGAAGCGCTTTCGGGGTATTAAAGGCACCAGGAAGGACGTCAAGAAAGCCTACGTGACGCTCGAAGAGGGCAACACGATCGACGTGACCACGGGGCTTTGACGCCGCGCGGCGGCACGTCTGGCAGGCGTGTGACTTCAAACCCGTTCGCAGGCTCGCCTGCAGCTATGCCAACAGGCCAACCGTGAAACTTGACGAAAAGCTCAAAGAGGCGCGGTGAACCCGCACCTCTTTGCGTCCGCAGCTATCCGCGCATTACAATAGGTTGCGCCCGGCTACATCACCGTTCCCGCGCATCAGAAAGAATAGGCCGCCGGCGAGCAACATGCCCTGCAATTGCCAGCCCGAAAACGGTCCGAAGTAGATCATCACGATCACCCCGGCGACGACGATGGAAATCGCCAGGCCACCGAGCCGAGTGATCAGGTCGGTCATCCAGTTGTTGCGCATCAACCCGCCGACAATAATCGCGGCGCCGCCGGCAAATTCGGCGAAGAATGCGAGGGCGAAAATGAAAGGCGGGAGGCCATAGGACTCCGCCTGCGCGGCAAAGTCCGGAAGCTTGAACATCGCCTGCTCGATGATGATAACGGCGAGTGGAATGCGCAGAAACCAATCTGCCGTACGTACTGTTGGAAGGCGGCGGGCCGTCAACTCGGCCGTTTCAATAATCGTCATGCGCTGTCTCCTTGGTTGAGGTTTCGCGGGCGACAGTCAAACGGCTGCTGGCTAGCGCCGGAGGTAGCGCAGCGGCGCCGCGTTACAACACGCTTGGGGGATCACCGGTTTAGAGCGGTGGCGGGCAGACGGCAAAATCAGCCGGCTTCGTATGCTCGGCTCGTCATTGGGAGAGCTTTTTGCGCAGCGTCGGGGGAAAGGGTTCGGACCCTCTTTCAACCCGCGCCAACTCATTGCTTGACGCGTGGCGGCGACTTCACTAGACGCCGCGAGGTCAGTGTCGCCGGAGCCATTTGTGGTTCTGCGCGCGCGGCAAAGCCAAGGCCGCCAGGCGGCCTAAACATAGCAGGGGGACAACCCCCGCAAAGCAAACGGAAGACAGAAAGCATGGCACTCAAGTCGTATAAGCCGACGACGCCGGGCCAGCGCGGGCTGGTGCTGATCGACCGTTCGGAGCTTTGGAAAGGACGCCCTGTCAAGAGCCTCACTGAGGGTCTGACAAAAAAGGGCGGCCGGAACAATACCGGGCGGATTACTGCGCGTCGTCGTGGTGGAGGCGCAAAGCGTCTTTACCGGATCGTGGATTTCAAGCGTCGGAAGCACGATGTGACGGCGACGGTTGAGCGGATCGAGTACGATCCCAACCGCACGGCCTTCATTGCGCTCCTCCGCTATGAGGATGGCGAGCAGGCCTATATCCTCGCGCCGCAGCGCCTCGCCATCGGCGACAAGGTCGTGTCGGGCGCGAAGGTGGACGTGAAGCCCGGAAACGCGATGCCGTTCCAGGGGATGCCCATCGGCACAATCGTCCACAATATCGAGATGAAGCCCGGCAAGGGCGGCCAGATCGCGCGCGCCGCGGGCACCTATGCCCAGTTCGTCGGTCGCGACGGCGGCTATGCGCAGATCCGGCTGAGCTCCGGCGAGCTGCGCATGGTGCGCCAGGAATGCATGGCCACGATTGGCGCCGTGTCGAACCCCGACAATTCGAACCAAGACTTCGGCAAGGCTGGGCGTAACCGGCACAAGGGCAAGCGCCCCTCTGTTCGCGGTGTCGTCATGAATCCGATCGACCACCCCCATGGTGGTGGTGAGGGCCGGACCTCCGGTGGCCGCCACCCCGTTACGCCCTGGGGCAAGCCCACCAAGGGCGCGCGCACCCGCGATAAGAACAAGGCGTCGCAGAAGCTGATCCTGCGCTCGCGTCACGCCAAGAAGAAGGGGCGCTAAGCGATGTCGCGTTCTGTTTGGAAGGGCCCTTTTGTCGACAGCTACGTCCTCAAGAAGGCCGAGAAATCCCGCGAGTCGGGCCGCAACGAGGTCATCAAGATCTGGTCGCGCCGCTCGACAATCCTACCCCAGTTCGTCGGCCTCACCTTTGGCGTCTATAACGGCCAGAAGCACATCCCGGTGAACGTCTCCGAGGACATGATCGGCCAGAAGTTCGGGGAGTATTCGCCGACTCGGACCTATTACGGCCACGCGGCCGATAAGAAAGCCAAGAGGAAGTAAGCCATGGGCAAGGAGAAAAATCCCCGCCGCGTGGCGGACAACGAAGCGATGGCGAAGGTGCGGATGCTCCGCACGAGCCCGCAGAAGCTGAACCTCGTCGCACAGCTCATTCGCGGCAAGAAGGTCGACAAGGCGCTGAACGATCTGACGTTTTCGAAGCGGCGCATCGCCGTCGACGTCAAGAAGTGCCTGCAATCGGCCATCGCCAATGCCGAGAACAACCACAACCTGGACGTGGATGAGCTGATCGTGGCCGAGGCTTGGGTCGGCAAGAACCTCGTCATGAAGCGCGGGCGTCCGCGCGGGCGCGGCCGCTTCGGGCGGATCAACAAGCCGTTCGCCGAGCTGACGATCAAAGTGCGCGAAGTCGAGGAGACCGCCTGATGGGACATAAAGTCAATCCGATCGGCATGCGCCTGCAGGTCAACCGCACTTGGGATAGCCGATGGTACGCCGACACCAAGGATTACGGCGATCTCCTGCTCGAGGACGTGCGCATGCGCGAGTTCATCGAGAAGGAGTGCAAGCAGGCCGGCGTGTCGAAAGTGATCATCGAACGCCCGCACAAGAAATGCCGCGTCACGATCCATACCGCACGTCCTGGGGTTATCATCGGTAAGAAGGGCGCCGATATCGAGGTGCTGCGCAAGAAGCTCGCCGCGATGACCGACAGTGAGATGCATCTCAACATCGTCGAAGTGCGCAAGCCTGAGCTCGACGCGCAGCTCGTGGCCGAGAGCATCGCCCAACAGCTTGAGCGTCGCGTGTCGTTCCGGCGCGCAATGAAGCGCGCCGTTCAGAACGCGATGCGCATGGGCGCGCTCGGCATCCGGGTGAACGTCGCGGGCCGCCTGGGCGGTGCGGAGATCGCGCGGACGGAGTGGTATCGCGAGGGGCGTGTGCCCCTGCACACCCTTCGCGCCGATATCGATTATGCGACGGCCGAGGGTGAGACGGCGTACGGCATCATCGGGATCAAGGTCTGGATCTTCAAAGGCGAGATCATGGAGCACGATCCCTCGGCCCGCGACCGCAAGGCGCAAGAGCTGCAAGACGGACCCGCCCCGCGCGGTGCCGGCGGCGGCCGCCGCCGCGATTGATCAGGAGAGAACGAGATGCTGCAGCCAAAGCGCACGAAATTCCGCAAACAGCACAAGGGCCGGATCAAGGGCGAGGCGAAGGGCGGGTTTGACCTCAACTTCGGCTCGTTCGGCCTGAAAGCGATCCAGCCCGAGCGCGTCACCGCGCGCCAGATCGAAGCTGCCCGCCGGGCCATGACGCGCCACATGAAGCGTCAAGGCCGGGTCTGGATCCGGATTTTTCCCGATGTGCCCGTCACGTCAAAGCCCACCGAAGTGCGGATGGGTAAGGGCAAGGGATCGGTCGATTATTGGGCGGCCAAGGTGAAGCCGGGCCGTGTGATGTTCGAGATCGACGGTGTGTCCGACGTAATCGCCGAGGAGGCCCTGCGCCTCGCCGCGATGAAGCTGCCGATCAAGACGCGCATCGTGCGTCGCGAGGATTGGTAAGAGCTGCAGGGTAAGCCCTGCCGTACGATTAGGGCCTCCGCCGTGCATTCGGCGGGCGCCGCACCTGGCGGGAAAGGGGGCACCCGGCGCTGAAAACCGCTTGCAATTGAGCGCCTGAGGGCCTAGCGAACGCGCTCTTACCGTAAACCACCGGAATCAGGGTCACCGGCATTGCGCCGCGCTCTCCGGTGTTTGAACAAAGGACAAGGCGATGAACGCCAGTGAATTGCGTGACAAGACGCCGGATGAGCTGCGTGAGCAGCTGACCCAGCTCAAGAAGGAAGCGTTTAACTTGCGCTTCCAGAAGGCCACGAACCAGCTTGAGAACACCGCGCGCATGCGCGATGTGCGCCGCGACACGGCGCGTGTGATGACGGTTCTCAACGAAAAAGCGGCCTCTGCCGCAGTGGAGGGTTAAGAGATGCCCAAGCGTATTCTGCAAGGCACCGTGACCTCCAACCAGAACGCTCAGACGGTCACCGTCTTGGTCGAGCGTCGCTTCACGCATCCGGTTCTGAAAAAGACGATCCGGAAGTCGAAGAAGTACCGCGCCCACGATGAGGCGAATGCCTTTGAGGTCGGTCAGACAGTGCGCATCCAAGAATGCGCGCCCAAGTCGAAAACCAAACGCTGGGAGGTGATCGAGGCCGTCTAGGCCCCCTCACCCCCGGTTCATCGAAACCCTGGGCGCCGAAACGGGTCAGCCCAAAGGTCGGGAGAACCTCTATGATCCAGATGCAGACCAATCTGGATGTCGCTGACAATTCCGGCGCACGCCGGGTGCAGTGCATCAAGGTCCTCGGCGGCTCGAAGCGGAAATACGCCTCTGTGGGCGACATCATCGTGGTGTCGGTCAAAGAAGCGATCCCGCGCGGCCGTGTGAAGAAGGGTGACGTGCGCAAGGCCGTCGTCGTCCGGACCGCTAAGGAAGTCCGCCGCGAGGACGGCACCGCGATCCGCTTTGATCGCAACGCCGCCGTGATCCTTAACAACAACATGGAGCCAATCGGCACCCGGATCTTTGGCCCGGTCGTGCGCGAGCTTCGCGGCAAGAACTTCATGAAGATCATTTCGCTCGCGCCGGAGGTGCTCTGATGGCCGCTAAGCTCAAAAAGGGCGACAAGGTGATCGTGCTCACCGGCAAGGATAAGGGCAAGACCGGCGAGATCGCGTCTGTCGATCCTAAGGCCGGCAAGGCCGTCGTCGACGGGATCAACATCGCGATCCGGCACATGCGCCAGACTCAGAACAATCAGGGCGGGCGCCAGCCCAAGGCGATGCCGATCGACCTGTCGAACCTCGCCATCGTCGACGCCAACGGCAAGGCCAGCCGCGTCGGCTTCCGCCAGGAGGACGGCAAGAAGGTCCGCTTCGCCAAGACGACGGGAGATGTGATCTGATGCTTGATGCAGCTAACTACACCCCACGCCTTCAGACGCTCTACCGCGACACGATCCGTGCGGCGATGAAGGAAGAGTTCGGCTACAAGAACGACATGCAGATCCCGCGGCTCGACAAGATCGTTCTGAATATCGGGGCCGGTGCCGAAGCCGTGCGCGACAGCAAGAAGGCGAAGTCGGCCCAGGAAGATCTGACGAAGATCGCCGGTCAGCAGGCGCTCGTTACCCGCGCTAAGAAGTCTATCGCGGGCTTTCGCGTGCGTGAGGATATGCCGCTCGGCGCGAAGGTCACGCTGCGACGCGACCGGATGTATGAGTTCATGGACCGCCTGATCACCATCGCCATGCCCCGCATCCGCGACTTCCGCGGCATTTCCGGCAAGTCGTTCGACGGGCGCGGCAATTACGCGTTGGGGATCAAGGAGCACATCGTCTTCCCCGAGATCGAGTACGACAAGGTCGACGAGGTCTGGGGCATGGATGTCATCATCTGCACCACTGCTCAGACGGATGCAGAAGCCAAGGCGCTGTTGAAGCATTTCAACATGCCGTTCAGCAGCTAAGCCTCGGGAGATTGTTTCATGGCTAAGAAATCAATGATCGAGCGCGAGAAGAAGCGTCAGGCTCTTGTCGACAAGTACGCTGCCAAGCGTGCTGCGCTCAAAGAAATCGCCAACGACGAAGAAAAGCCGATGGAAGAGCGCTTCAAGGCGCGCCTGAAGCTTGCCAAGCTGCCGCGCAACTCGTCGCCGACGCGCCTGCACAACCGCTGCCAGCTCACGGGCCGGCCCAAGGCGTATTACCGTAAGCTGAAGATGTCGCGGATCGCGCTGCGCGATCTGGCCTCCAACGGTCAGATCCCCGGCATGGTCAAGTCGAGCTGGTAAGGAGGGTATGAAATGAACGATCCTCTCGGCGATATGCTGACCCGCATCCGCAATGCGCAGATGCGCGGAAAGTCCACCGTCCGCACACCGGCCTCCAAGCTGCGCGCTTGGGTGCTCGATGTGCTCCAAGACGAAGGCTATATTCGTGGCTACGAGCGCATGGTGAACCACGACACAGGCCATCCGGAGCTCGAGATCTCGCTTAAGTATTATGAGGGACAGCCCGTGATCCGTGAGCTCAAGCGCGTCTCGACGCCCGGCCGCCGCGTCTATTCCGGCGTGGGCGAGATCCCGTCCGTGCGTCAGGGCCTCGGTGTTTCCATCGTCTCCACCTCGAAGGGCGTGATGTCGGATGCGGCCGCGCGCCAGTCGAATGTCGGTGGCGAAGTGCTCTGCACCGTATTCTAAGGAGGGCCAGATGAGCCGTATCGGAAAAAAGCCGGTCGACCTGCCCTCCGGCGTCAGCGCGGAGATCAAGGGCCAGACCGTCGAAGTGAAGGGGCCGAAAGGCGCCCGCAGCTTCACCGCGACCGACGATGTGACGATCGAGATGGCGGACAACGCCATAACCGTCATGCCGCGCGGTCAGTCCAAGCGCGCACGCCAGCAATGGGGCATGTCGCGCACCCAGATCGCAAATCTCGTTACGGGCGTGACGACGGGCTTCAAGAAAGAACTCGAGATCCAAGGCGTCGGCTACCGCGCACAGATGCAGGGCAATACGCTGAAGCTCAATCTCGGTCTCTCACACGAGGTCGAGTACAGCGTGCCCGAAGGTGTGACCGTCACCTGTCCCAAGCCCACGGAGATCATCATCGAGGGCAATAACGAGCAGGTCGTCGGCCAGGCCGCGGCCAACATTCGCGAGTGGCGCCGCCCCGAGCCTTATAAAGGCAAGGGCATCCGCTACAAAGGCGAGTTCATCTTCCGCAAGGAAGGCAAGAAGAAGTAAGGACGCGAAAACGATGGCACTGAGCAAACGAGAGTTGTTCCAAAAGCGCCGCCTGCGCGTCCGGAACAAGCTGCGCAAGATGAATGCGGGCCGCGTACGCCTGTCTGTGCATCGCAGCAACAAAAATATCAGCGTGCAGCTCATCGACGATGTCGAGGGCCGCACGTTGGCCGCCGCCTCCTCGCTCGAGAAGGATCTCGGCATCATTGGCAAGAACAATGTCGAGGCGGCCGCCAAGGTCGGCACGACGATTGCCGAGCGCGCCAAGAAGGCGGGCGTCGAGGAGTGCTACTTTGACCGGGGCGGCTTTCTCTTCCACGGCAAGGTCAAGGCGCTGGCCGACGCGGCCCGCGAGGGTGGGCTGAAGTTCTAGTGGGGGTCAGACGTGAACGATGAGGAGTTCAGAGCAAATGTCCTTCGGCACCTCGAGACTATCGAAGGGCAGATCGAGATGATTAAAGCAGACTCTGCGTCCGATCTCGAACATCTTGATCGGCGTTTGGACGCGGTCGTCTCACGTCTTCCGGACCAGGATACGGCCTATGATAGGCTCATTGAGAAAGTTGATCGGTTGTCCGTCGCCGTTAGACAGAGCCTAGAGGCAAGTGAGCAAGCGCTAACGGCAGTGACAAACTTGGGTAGGCGAGTTGCGAGGCTCTAACACCCTGAGACGTAAAATGCAGGCGGCGCGGGCTGCGCCGTCTCGATGATCCGGGCGTCTTTGGCGCACCAGGGTTGAGCCATCCGGCGCATCTGTGCGCCCACGTTGAAAGGACACCGTGCATGGCACGTGAGGATAACAGAGGCGGGGGCCGTGGCCGCCGCGACCGCGACGAGGCGCCCGAATTCGCCGACCGTCTTGTGGCGATCAACCGGGTCTCCAAGACTGTGAAGGGCGGTAAGCGCTTTGGCTTTGCAGCCCTTGTTGTCGTCGGCGATCAAAAGGGGCGCGTTGGCTTTGGCAAAGGCAAGGCCAAAGAAGTGCCCGAGGCGATCCGAAAGGCGACCGAGCAGGCTAAGCGCCAGATGATCCGCGTGCCGCTGCGCGAGGGTCGGACGCTGCACCATGACGTTCAGGGTCATCACGGCGCGGGCCATGTCGTGATGCGCACCGCGCCTCAGGGTACGGGTATCATCGCCGGTGGTCCGATGCGGGCCGTGTTCGAGATGCTCGGGGTGCAAGACGTCGTCGCGAAATCGACCGGCACCCAGAACCCCTACAACATGATACGCGCCACGATGGACGGGCTGAGAAGCCAAGCCTCGCCACGCCAGGTCGCGCAGCGCCGGGGCAAAAAGGTCGCCGATATCCTGCGTCGGCCCGACGAGGCACCGAAGGCCGATGCAGCGGCTGAGACCGTCGAGGCATAAGGAGAGCATCCCATGGCAAAGACAATCATCGTCAAGCAGATCGGCTCGCCGATCCGCCGCCCCAAGATTCAGCGAGATACGCTGATCGGATTGGGCCTGAACAAGATGCATAGGACCCGCGAGCTTGAGGATACTCCCTCTGTCCGGGGCATGGTTAACAGAATTCCGCACCTCGTGGAGATCATCGAAGAGCGCGGCTGAGGCGCTCATCTCTCCGGCGCCGACCACTTACGCTCCAAACCGCGTTTCGAGCTTGGTTCGGCGAGCGGCGCGGAGAGACGCTTGGCTGATCTCTCGAAGCCCGCGTTCGAGAGGCAACCAGCGGGCACAACGACCGCGTATAGACAGTAAAGCAACGCCGAGTCCGCCCCATTTCGCTTCGGGGGGCGCGTCCGGCCAAAGGAGAAGCGACATGAAACTTAACGAACTGAGCCCCGCCGCGGGGGCAACGAAAAAGCGGATGCGGGTCGGCCGCGGTCCGGGCTCCGGCAAGGGCAAGACCGCCGGGCGCGGGATCAAGGGTCAGAAATCCCGCTCGGGTGTGGCGATCAACGGCTATGAGGGCGGGCAGATGCCGCTCTACCAGCGCCTGCCTAAGCGCGGCTTCAACAAGCCCAATCGCAAGGCTTACGCAGTTGTGAACCTCGGCCTGATCCAGAAGTTCATCGATGCGGGCAAGATCGATGCAAGCGCCCCGATCACCGAGGACGTGCTTGTCGGCTCCGGCCTTGTGCGCCGCAAGAAAGACGGAGTGCGCGTGCTGGCGAAGGGCGATTTCAGCGCTAAGGCAACGATCGAAGTGACCGGGGCTTCGGCCCCCGCGGTCAAGGCGGTCGAGGCTGCGGGCGGCGCGCTCACGGTCACTTCGGCACAGGCGGCCTCCTGAGCGGTTGTGCCGGGCGCGCGCCCGGCTTACATGCCCTATAGGTTTCGCGCCGCCGACCGTGGACCGGTCCGGCGGCGCTGTTCTTTCCGACGGCCCTGACGAGAGGCAGCGCATATGGCTTCGGCAGCAGAGCAGATGGCGGCGAATATGAGCTGGGGCGCGCTCGGACGCGCGACCGAACTCAGGCAGCGCATCTTCTTCACCCTTGGGCTTCTTATCGTCTATCGCCTGGGGACGTATATCCCCGTGCCCGGGATCGACGGTAACGCCCTGCGCGACTTCATGGAGCAGGCGGCGGCGGGCCTGGGCGGTGTGCTCTCGATGTTTACGGGCGGCGCCCTCGGCCGGATGGGCATCTTTGCCCTCGGCATCATGCCCTATATCTCGGCCTCGATCATCGTGCAGCTCATGACAGCGATGGTGCCAAAGCTCGAACAGCTCAAGAAAGAGGGCGAGCAAGGTCGCAAGAAGATCAACCAGTACACGCGCTACGGCACCGTGCTCTTGGCCACCGCGCAGGCTTATGGCTTGGCCGTAAGCCTCGAAGCGGGCGGGCTCGTCTCCGACCCGGGCTGGTTTTTCCGCGCGGCTTGCGTGATCACGCTCGTCGGCGGCACGATGTTCTTGATGTGGCTCGGCGAGCAGATCACGGCGCGCGGCATCGGCAATGGCATCTCGTTGATCATTTTCGTGGGGATCATCGCCGAGCTTCCGGGCGCACTCGCGCAGTTCTTCGAGCAGGGGCGCACGGGAGCACTGTCGACGCCCGCTGTGATCGGCGTGATCATCATGCTCCTAGTGACGCTCACTTTCGTGGTGTTCATGGAGCGGTCGCTCCGAAAGATCCACATCCAGTATCCGCGCCGTCAGGTTGGCATGAAGGTCTATGACGGCGGCAACAGCCACCTTCCGATCAAGGTGAACCCGGCAGGCGTCATCCCTGCGATCTTCGCGTCGTCGCTATTGCTCCTGCCGACGACGATCAGCACGTTCTCGGGCGGACAATCCGGCCCGGTCATGTCGACGCTGCTGGCCTATTTCGGCCCCGGTCAGCCGCTCTACCTGCTGTTCTTCGCGGCGATGATCATCTTCTTCACATATTTCTACACGCTCAACGTGTCGTTTAAGGTCGAGGATGTTGCCGACAACCTGAAAAACCAGAACGGGTTCGTGCCTGGCATCCGGCCCGGCAAGAAGACTGCGGAATATCTAGAATACGTGACGACGCGGATCCTTGTGCTTGGCTCGGGCTACTTGGCCTTGGTTTGTCTTATCCCCGAGATGATCCGCACCGAGCTTGCGATTACGGCGTATTTTGGCGGCACGTCGATTCTGATCATCGTCTCCGTGGGGATGGACACGGTGCAGCAGATCCAATCGCACTTGCTCGCGCACCAATATGAAGGGCTCATTGAGAAGTCCCAATTGCGCGGCAAGAAACGGGGAGGAGGCACCGCCAAAGCCGGCGGTGTGCGGAAGGGACCGGCACGTAGATGAACATCATACTTCTTGGCCCGCCGGGAGCGGGCAAGGGCACGCAAGCGCGGCGCCTCGTTGACGCGCGTGGCATGGTCCAGCTTTCGACGGGAGATATGCTGCGCGAGGCAAAGTCGAGCGGCACAGAGATGGGCAACAAGGTGGCCGAAGTCATGGCGCGGGGCGATCTCGTCACCGACGAAATCGTTGTTGGTCTGATCGAGGAGAAGCTGACGGCCGGTGGCGCCAGCGGCGGCTTTATCTTCGACGGCTTTCCCAGGACTCTCGCCCAGGCGGACGCGCTCGGCGCGCTGCTTGACAAGGTCGGCCGGAGTCTCGACGCCGTGATTGAGATGCAGGTGGACGACGACACCCTGGTAGAGCGAATCGTCAATCGGGCCGAAGAGGCGCGCGCCGCGGGCGAGCCCGTGCGCGCCGATGACAACGAGGAGAGCCTGCGGCACCGTCTGATGGAATACTACAAGAAGACCTCACCGCTGATCGGCTACTACTATGCCAAAGGCAGCCTCGAAAGTGTCGACGGTCTGGCCGATATCGAGGCCGTTGGGGACGAGATCTCGAAAGTTCTTGACAAAGGCGATTAACCTTTAAAGTAGGCCTTGACGGCATCCCGCTGAGCCCTTACGCCGCACGTTCTGGAAAGAATCGTTCAAACCCCGCGCATCTGTGTCCTGGGTGTGGGTCGCCGATTGGGCGAACCGCGCGCCAGGATGTCGTTGTGAAAAAAGGTTCTGGCATTACGGAACCGCAACCGAAGGAAAACCACCCTTGGCACGTATCGCCGGCGTCAATATCCCCACTGCAAAACGCGTCCCCATCGCGCTCACTTATATTCACGGAATCGGCAATGCTGCGGCACGCGAGATCTGTTCGTCCGTCGGCATCGATCCGAACCGCCGTGTCAACGAACTCTCGGATGCAGAGGTCCTCTCGATCCGCGAGCATATCGACCAAAACCTGACCGTCGAGGGCGATCTGCGCCGCGACGTCCAGATGAACATCAAGCGTCTGATGGATCTGGGCTGCTATCGCGGCCTGCGCCACCGCCGCAAGCTGCCGGTCCGGGGTCAGCGCACGCACACGAATGCGCGCACCCGTAAGGGCCCCGCTAAGCCCATCGCCGGCAAGAAAAAGTAAGGGAGCCTCTCCGACATGGCACGCGATCGTCGCCCCGCCCGCAAGAAGGTCTCCAAGAACATCGCCGCCGGAGTGGCGCATGTCAATTCGTCCTTCAACAACACAAAGATCCTGATCTCCGACGTTCAAGGCAACGCGATTGCGTGGTCGTCTGCGGGAACGATGGGCTTTAAGGGGTCGCGCAAGTCGACGCCCTACGCCGCGCAGATGGCCGCCGAGGATGCGGGCCGCAAAGCGCAGGAACACGGCGTCAAAACTCTCGAGGTCGAAGTGCAGGGGCCGGGCTCGGGCCGCGAAAGCGCATTGCGGGCGCTCGCGGCGGTCGGCTTCAACATCACCGCGATCCGAGATGTGACCCCAATTGCGCACAATGGCTGCCGTCCGCCAAAGCGTCGGCGCGTCTGAACGCGGCCCCGCTCTGGCGCGCGCCGTGTCCGAAGGGGCGCGGTGTTTCGCATTTCGATCCTCGGGTGTTCGGAGCCTCGGACATGGGCGCCGAACTGGAATGGAGGCACTACATGATCCACAAGAATTGGCAGGAATTGATCAAGCCCACGCAGCTTGTGACGAAGCCGGGCCACGACCCGTCGCGCCAGGCGACTGTGGTCGCCGAGCCGCTGGAGCGGGGCTTTGGCCTCACGCTCGGCAACGCGCTGCGCCGCGTTCTGCTTTCCTCTCTACAGGGCGCGGCAGTTACGAGCGTCCAAATCGACAACGTGTTGCACGAGTTTAGCTCGGTTGCCGGTGTGCGCGAAGACGTGACCGACATCGTGCTAAACCTCAAAAGCGTCGCAATCCGCATGGAAGTGGACGGGCCGAAGCGGGTTTCGATCTCCGCAAAGGGGCCAGGCGCTGTGACTGCGGGGGACATTTCCGAGACCGCCGGCATCGAGATCCTCAACCGCGAGCACGTGATCTGCCACGTGGACGAAGGCGCCGAAGTCTACATGGAGCTCTCGGTCAATACCGGCAAAGGGTATGTCGCCGCCGACAAAAACCGGCCCGAAGACGCTCCAATCGGTCTCATCCCGATCGACGCGATCTATTCTCCGGTAAAGCGTGTCTCCTACGATGTGCAGCCGACCCGGGAAGGGCAGGTGCTCGACTACGACAAGCTGACGCTCAAGGTCGAAACGGATGGTTCGGTGAGCCCCGAAGATGCGGTTGCCTACGCCGCGCGGATCCTGCAGGACCAACTCTCAATATTCGTAAACTTTGAAGAGCCAGAAAGTGCGACCCGCGCGGATGAAGATGACGGGCTGGAGTTCAACCCGCTGCTTCTGAAGAAGGTCGACGAGTTGGAATTGTCTGTGCGCTCGGCGAACTGCCTCAAGAACGACAACATCGTCTATATCGGCGACCTGATCCAAAAGACCGAAGCCGAGATGCTCCGCACGCCAAACTTTGGACGCAAGTCACTCAACGAGATCAAAGAGGTGCTTTCCGGCATGGGCTTGCATCTTGGCATGGATGTCGAGGAGTGGCCGCCGGAGAACATCGAGGACTTGGCGAAGAAGTTCGAGGAACAGTTCTGACCCGAATTTTCTAGAAAATTCGGCCCTCGGAAAGTCTTCTAGAAGACTTTCGGTGGGCCGACCGGGCCATACTGCCCCAACAAGGTGAGGGCGCCGCGCGCATGGCGCCCCGGACAAAGCACAAAGATGGAGAACGAAGATGCGTCACGCCCGCGGATACCGCCGATTAAACCGTACGCACGAGCACCGCAGGGCGCTCTTTGCGAACATGGCCGGCAGTCTGATTGAGCACGAGCAAATCAAGACGACGCTGCCCAAAGCAAAGGAACTGCGCCGGGTGGTCGACAAGCTTATCACGCTCGGGAAGAAGGGCGATCTGCACGCGCGCCGGCTTGCGGCCTCGCGGCTCAAACAAGACGACCACGTGGCCAAGCTATTTGACGTGCTGGGCCCGCGCTATGCCGAACGCACCGGTGGATATGTCCGCGTGTTGAAGGCGGGGTTTCGATATGGCGACATGGCACCCATGGCGATCGTAGAATTGGTCGACCGCGATCCGGCGGCCAAAGGCGCCGCCGACCGGGCGCGTCTCGAGGCCCAAGAGCAAGAGGACGCCTGACACGCGCGGCGCGCTGCACGGGGCTAGAAGCGGTCCGCATGCTGGTTGGCCTCCCAAAGCATGCGGCCGAAAGCCTTGGCCCGTGCCTTTCGCCCAGCCGACGCAATGCATGTCAGGCGCGTTGCCTTGCGACGAAAGTCGTTGCACGACCTCCCGCCGCTGTGTCGCCGAGCGGCGTCACTTTCCCGGCAAATGCTGTGGAAAAGAGCGCTGAGCTTGCCGTGTCGCCATGCAGCAATCATCCTATCGACGCGGCGCCAGCTTGCGCATTTCGCCCGCGAGTTTAACGTGTAAAAGGCGCACACTTTAAGGTTGACCCTCTTCCAGCCAACTTGTCTAAAAAGTCATGTCTCCGAGGAACTCGATCGAGCACGAACTGGATGAACTCAAGAGAATGGCTCCGGCGGGCTATCTTTTGGCCCTGCACGTCCGCTTTGCTGCCCCGCTCGTAAAGTTCCAAACGTATCGGCAAGACTGGATCGACCATTACACCGCGCAGGCCTATCAACTGCGCGACCCGATGGTTGCCTGGGGGTTTACGCAAGAGGGGAAGACACGCTGGTCCGAGATCGGCATCCCCGACACTTTCGGTATTTTAGCGGAGGCTGCGGAGTATGGGATGCCCTTCGGCGCCTGTATTGCGTGCGGCCCGATCGCGTCACGGTCGATCTGCGGGTTTGCGCGCGCCGACCGCGAGTTCACCAATGACGAGATCGATGCGCTGGAGCAGAGCGTGCACCGGCTCCACGCGACGACCGAACCACCCGAGAGCTTGACCCAGGCCCAGAAGGATGCCTTGCGCTTGATTGCAGCAGGGGATCGTCACGCGGCCGCCGCGGCCAAGCTCGGAATTTCGGAAAGCGCACTGAAAGCTCGGCTGACTTCTGCCCGTCAACGCCTCATGGCGCGGACAACCGCCGAAGCGCTGCAGCGCGCACAAGAGTACCGATTGATTTAAGTGAAGGTCCTTTGACTGCTCTCACGCATGGCTCGGTTTAACCCAACCTGAACCAAGCAGGAGAGTACTATGCAGACCACAACGCTGTCGTTTGAAAACCTTCACAATTACGGCGAGTTATTCGCCAACCTGCTTCGTGCGCGGAAGCAGTCGTTCATCGAGAAGAACAAGTGGGATCTGCCCGAGGCGCTCGGGATGGAATACGACCAATACGACACGCCCGCCTCCCGCTGGGTGGCGGTACACGATTCGGCCGGGACGGTGCTTGCGGGCATTCGACTGACGCCGACGACGGCCCGCTGCGGGATCTATTCCTACATGATCCGAGACGCCCAGCGGCAGCTTTTGGATTCGATCCCCTCCGATCTTCTCTTCTTCGAAGCCCCCGTGGCCGAACATATCTGGGAGAGCAGCAGGGTGTTTGTCAGCAACGCAACCCCAGCCAAGCTGCGGCGCCGGGTTCATCTGAGCCTGATGCATGAGATGAGCGCCGCGGCGCGGGATCTCGGCGCGACGCAGCTCCTTGGTCTAATCCCGGCCAATTGGCCGCGCTGGGCACCCCGCTGTGGGATCGATGCCTCGGCCGCGGGCCGGGTGATGGAGATCGACGGCGTCGCCAATCAATGCGTCAGCATTGACCTGACAACGAAGCTGCACTGACCCACAGCTGCACCGGCCCAGACCGGGAAGGGAAAAACGAGTGACTTGTGTGGGCCGCCCCTTTGCCCCAGGGCGGCCCAACGCGCTTTCGCACTCTGCCGCGCGCGGCTAGACTTTGCCGATGGCTGATTTGTTCGATGCCGCAGCGTCCGAACCGGAGGAGGGCACGTCCGACGCGCCGCGCCCGCTGGCTGACCGGCTGCGGCCCAAGGCGCTGCCCGAGGTCATCGGACAAGGGCACCTCCTCGGCCCTGACGGGCCGTTGGGCGCCATGCTTGTCTCCGGTCAGCTCTCTTCGATGGTCCTCTGGGGGCCGCCTGGCGTCGGCAAGACGACGATTGCGCGCCTTTTGGCCGCCGAGACGGATCTCGCCTTCGTTCAGATCAGCGCGATCTTTTCCGGGGTGCCGGAGCTTAGGCGCGTCTTCGAGGCCGCCAAGATCCGGCGGCGGAACGGTCAGGGCACCCTCCTCTTCGTCGATGAGATCCATCGCTTCAACAAGGCGCAACAGGACGGGTTCTTGCCCCATATGGAGGATGGTACGATCGTCCTCGTTGGAGCCACGACAGAAAACCCGTCGTTTGAACTCAACGCCGCCCTCCTGTCGCGTGCGCAGGTCCTGGTTCTGCGGCGCCTTGATGCCGACGCCCTCTCTGCATTGCTCGACCGTGCCGAGGACGAGCTTGGGGCCGCGCTTCCCCTCGCCGAGACTGCGCGCAGCGCCGTGATAGAGATGGCCGATGGCGACGGGCGCGCGCTCCTCAATCTCGTAGAACAGATCGCTGCATGGGCCCCCGCCGAGACCTATGACGCCGCTGCGCTCGGAGCGCGGCTCACACGCCGCGCCGCGCAATACGACAAGGCGGGCGACGCCCACTACAATCTCATCTCGGCGCTGCACAAATCCGTCCGCGGGTCCGATCCCGACGCCGCGCTCTACTGGCTTGCGCGGATGCTAAAAGGCGGTGAGGATCCCCGTTATCTCGCGCGCCGGATTACGCGGATGGCAATCGAGGATATCGGCTTAGCAGACCCGCAGGCCCAAGGTCTCTGTCTTCAGGCCTGGGAGACCTACGAGCGTCTCGGATCGCCCGAAGGCGAGCTCGCGCTGGCGCAAGCGGTGAGCTATCTCGCGCTCGCGCCGAAATCGAACGCAGGCTACACCGCTTTTAAAGCGGCGATGGCGCTCGCCGGTAAGACGGGCTCCGAGCCGCCGCCAAAACACATCCTCAACGCACCGACGCAGCTGATGAAGGACGAGGGCTACAGCCTGGGCTATGCCTATGACCACGACGCGGAGGACGGCTTTTCGGGGCAAGACTATTTCCCCGAAGGCGTCTCGAGGCCGGACCTCTACGCCCCCGTTGACAGGGGCTTTGAGCGCGAGCTGCGCAAGCGTGTCGCCTATTTTGCAAAGCTCCGCGACCGCAGGCGCGAGGCGGGCCAGGGCAGGCCGTTGACAGACGTCGACGACTGATAGAGAGCGGCGGGCGATGCTGGGAACTGTCCTTCAAGTCGCCTTTGGAGGGGCCGTTGGCGCCTCGGCGCGATACCTTCTTGGGATCGCGATCCTGCGCCATGTGGGGCACACCGCCTTTCCGGTCGCTGTGCTGACGGCCAATGTCCTTGGCTCGTTTCTTATGGGGCTCTTCGTGGTTGCCGCGGCAAAGAAGGGGCTGACGCATTTCTCTCCGCTTGTCGCGACGGGCCTTCTCGGCGGGTTCACGACGTTTTCGGCATTCTCGCTCGAGGCGGTCACGCTGTATGAGCGTGGGGCATTCCTCTCTGCCACTGCCTATGTCGGCGGATCGGTGGTGCTTTCGATCCTCGGTCTGATGACGGGCCTCGCGCTCGGGCGTGGGATCTGGGCATGAGCGGGGTTCAGATGCGTGCCGTGGCAGAGGACGAGGGGGATCAGCGCCTCGATCGATGGTTTCGCCGTCACTTTCCGCAGGTGCCGCAAGCGCGTATCGAAAAGATGTGTCGCAAGGGCGAGATCCGCGTCGATGGCGGCCGCGCGAAGCCAGCGACGCGGCTCGCCGCGGGGCAGTCGGTGCGCGTCCCGCCGCTCCCCGATACGCGGCTGGGCGATCCAGAGCGCAAGCGTCCGGCGCTCTCCGACGCGGACGCCGAAATGATGCGCGCGGCTGTCCTCTATCGTGACGATCATCTCCTGGCGCTCAACAAGCCGCCGGGCCTGCCGAGCCAGGGCGGCTCGGGGCAGGGGGGGCGGCATGTCGATGGGCTGTCCGAAGCGTTGCGCTTTGATGCCGATGACAAACCTCGCCTGGTGCACCGACTCGACAAGGACACGTCGGGCGTTCTGCTCCTTGCCCGGTCACGCCTCGCTGCAGCCGCGCTCACCAAAGCGTTCCGTGCCCGCGACACGCGCAAGATCTATTGGGCGGCCTGTGCAGGTGCGCCGCAACCGCGTATGGGCACGATCCGCTTCGGCCTCGTCAAGGCGGGCGGCGACCGGGAGAAGATGCTCTGCGTGCATCCCGACGCGGTCGAGCGTAGCGCAGGCGCCAAACACGCGACGAGCGACTACGCGGTGATCGAGGGTGCAGGCGGGCGGCTCTCTTGGGTCGCCCTTGTGCCCGTCACTGGGCGCACGCACCAACTTCGGGCGCATATGGCCGAGATCGGCCACCCGATTCTGGGCGACGGCAAATACGGCGGGTCGCGGCAGGAGAACCTGGGCGACGGTTGGGGTGCGGGGGCAGGCGGCGCCCTCTCGCGCAAGCTGCACCTGCATGCCCGCTCACTCTCGCTGACCCATCCGGTAACGGGCGCGCGGCTCGCGCTATCTGCACCCTTGCCGGAGCACATGGCGCGCACATGGGAGATGTTCGACTGGCGTCCCGAAGACGCGGCGGTGGACCCGTTCGCAACGGAACCGGGTTGAGGCGGCGGCGGCCAGGGCCACGTGAAGCAGGGTAGCGATGCGATGACAGATTGGGCGCTGAAGCGCTTTTGGAAAGAGGCCAACGTCGCGCGGCGTGATGCGGGCTGGGCCATCGAACTGGATGGCCGCCCGGTGCGGACGCCCGCGCGCACGCCGCTCATCGTCCCGACCGCAGCGCTGGCCGAGGCCATTGCATGGGAATGGCAGGACCAAGATGGCCAGGTCCAACCAGCCCGCATGCCGATGACGCGCTCGGCCAATTCGGCGCTCGACAAGGTCACGCCCCAGCGGGACGAGGTCGTGGCCTACATTGCCGCCTACGGCGCGACCGATCTCGTATGTTACCGCGCCGACAGGCCCGATGGGCTCATGACTGCCCAGGCCGAGGCATGGGATCCATTGCTGGATTGGGCCCGCTCGGCGCTCGCAGCGCCGCTAGTGGCCACCGCGGGCATCCTGCCTGTGGATCAGCCCGAAGGGTCTATCCGGGCGCTTAGGGCAGAGGTCGAACAGCGGGACGCCTTTGCCCTGACCGCACTCCATGACCTTGTGATGCTGTCGGGCTCGCTTATCATCGGACTTGCTGCGCAATCCGGCGTCCTGCCAGCCCAGGACCTTTGGGATCGCTCGCGGATTGACGAGCATTGGCAGGAGGCCCAATGGGGCGCGGACGCCGAGGCCATGGAAGCCGCTGCAGCAAAGCGTGCGGACTTCCTCCATGCCGCACGCTTTGGCGAGCTTTCTAAAGCATCTGCCTGATTTTCGGGCGCGGCGCGCGTCTCGCGCCTAGCGCGCGTGCGCGTGGATTGACCGGAAACGTCAGGTGTCGTTAGCGCAATGTTACCTCTAGTCCAGCCTTGACCTCTGTGCGCTAATTTGCCCAATGTTGCGGCGTTAACGGAGGTGGCGTGTGCCAAGCCTTCATGACGTCCGGGCAACGCTCCCGGAATTCATCCGCTCCGGGGCAAACATGGGGCGGTACACCAGGAAGAGGTAAACATGAAAAAATCCATTCTGATGAGCGCCGTTGCTGGCGCGGCCCTGGTCGCCGCGGGTGCAGCGTCGGCCTCGACGCTCGATGAGATCAAGGAGCGCGGCGTCCTCAATTGCGGCGTAAATACCGGCCTCGTCGGCTTTGCTGCGCCCAATGCTGAGGGCGAGTGGGAGGGCTTCGACGTGGCCGTGTGCCAAGCCGTCGCCGCGGCCGTGCTGGGCGATCCCAGCGCTGTCGAGTACGTCTCGCTCACCGGAAAGACGCGCTTTACCGCGCTTGCTTCTGGCGAGATCGACGTTCTTTCGCGCAACACCACATGGACGTTCTCCCGCGATGTCGACCTTAAGTTTGAGTTCCTCGGCATTAACTACTACGACGGTCAGGGCTTCATGGTCCCGCGTGAGCTGGGCGTCGGCTCGGCGCAAGAGCTGGACGGTGCGACGGTCTGCATCCAGACGGGCACGACGACCGAGCTGAACCTTGCGGACTTCTTCCGCGCCAACAACATCAGCTACGAGCCGGTCCCGATCGAGACGAACGCGGAAGCGCAGCAGCAGTACCTTGCCGGTGCCTGCGACGTCTACACGACCGACACATCGGGCCTCGCAGCGACGCGGGCGACCTTCGAAAGCCCGGGCGATCACGTGATCCTGCCCGAGATCGTCTCAAAAGAGCCGCTTGGTCCGCTCGTCCGCCATGGCGACAATGACTGGGCCGACGTTGTGCGCTGGACGCTCAACGCACTCATTTCGGCCGAAGAGCTTGGTGTCACTTCCGCCAATCTCGACGAACTGGTCGCAGGGACCAATAACCCCGAGATCAACCGCCTGCTCGGCACCGAAGGGAATTTCGGCGAGATGCTCGGCCTCGACGCCGATTGGGCTGTGAAGGCGCTCCGCGTCAACGGCAATTACGGCGAGATCTTCGAAAAGAACATTGGGGAAAACACGCCGATCGGCCTCGCGCGCGGGCTCAACGCTCAGTGGACAGACGGTGGGCTCCTCTACTCGCCACCGTTCCGGTAAGCGACTGAACCAGAGAAGGGCGCGGTCATTCCGCGCCCTTCTCATATCCGCCACACCCAACAATCAGCAGGCCGGAGCGGAGCGGGGCACACCTCGCCTCGAAGACCGGCCGCAGCCAGGGATTTTGCGATGTCCACTATGACGGACCCGCCGCAGGAGCAGTTCAAGCTGTCGATGCTCCTGAACGACACCCGCTATCGTTCCTATACGTTTCAGGCGCTGGCGCTCGTTCTCGTGATCATCGCGGTCAGTTATCTGGCCAGCAACCTTGTGCGTAATCTCGAAGCCGCCGGGCTCAATATCAGCTTTGCCTTTCTGGGCGAGCCTGCGGGCTACGACATCAATCAACGGCCGATCTCATACAATAACCAGGACTCGCATCTGCGCGCGGCGACCGTCGGCATCATGAACACGCTGATCGTTGCCTTTCTCGGCTGTGTGACGGCAACTATCCTCGGAGTCGTCGCCGGGGTCCTGCGGCTTTCGAACAACTGGATCGTGGCCCGTCTCATGTCGGTCTATGTCGAGGCGTTCCGCAACGTTCCGGTCCTGATCTGGATCCTAATCATCTTTTTCATCATGACGGCCGCACTGCCGCCGCCGAACGCGTTTCGCGGGACCGAGCCAGAGCAATCGATGCTGCTAAACGCGATGGCGTTTACCAATCGCGGCGTCTACGCGCCCGGGCCCGTTATGGGCCCTGGTGGCGGGATCGTGCTGGCTGTCTTTATCGCCTCAATCATCGGCGTCTTTGCTTACCGTCGGTACGCGACGAAGCTGCTCTACGACACGGGCCGCGACCTGCCACGCGGCTGGCCCTCTCTCATGATCCTCTTCGCACCGGTCACGGTCCTTTGGATCGGCTTTGCTTTGACTGCGGGCGCCCAGCAGAACGCTGTTCTTGTGCCGGAGGGCGGGGGCGACCAGAGCTTGGAGGCGTTCGTGATGGCCGAGGGCGGGGCCGCGATCTGCATGATCGATGGGTCCACATCGAGTGTCGTTACAAAAACGGAGCTCTTGAAGTTGCAGGCGGCCGCCGTGTCTGGCCCGGTCGAGGACCGCACGGCTCTGCGCATCCGCACCAACCGCGTGACCGATGCCGAAGCGGGCATTGCCGCGTTTGAGGCTGGCGAATGCAACGTCTTGGCGCTTCCGAGCGCCAGTGCGGCTGACGTTTCTGGCGCCGATGCGTTGAGCACGACCGTGCGCGAAGGGCGCCCCTTCGAATTTGACCGCCCCTATCTCTCGGGCTTTAACTTCTCCGACGGGATTCAAATTCGCGGCTCTCTCATCGCACTTTGGTTCGCGCTTGCGATCTATACTGGCGCTTTCATCGCCGAGAATGTTCGCGCCGGCATCCAGGCCATCCCCCGTGGGCAGACAGAGGCTGCCGCGTCACTCGGCATTCGCCCGGGCCGGATTATGAGCCTTGTGATCTTGCCCCAGGCGCTGCGGATCATCATCCCGCCTGTGATCTCGCAGTATCTTAATCTGACCAAGAACAGCTCGCTCGCAATCGCCGTGGGCTATATGGACGTCACGGGCACGCTCGGGGGCATCACCCTCAACCAGACCGGGCGCGCCATCGAGGCGATCCTGCTTCTCATGCTGTTCTACCTTATCATCTCACTCTCGATTTCGGCGGTCATGAACGCGTTCAACAACGCTGTGAAGCTGAAGGAGCGCTGAGATGACCAGCCCAAAGGAGCGCAGCCAATGAGCGACGTCCCTGCCCACGCGGTTTCCTTTGTCCGTCAGGAAGCGATCCCACCAGCGCCGCCGCCAAGCTCTGCGAGCGGGCCGATGTCCTGGCTCAAGGACAACCTCTTTTCGTCAATCGGCAATGGGATTCTGACCGTCCTGTCGCTCTACGCGGTTTATTGGATCCTCGCGGCCTCTTTGCCGTGGATCATGAACGGCGTCTGGAACGCGGGCTCTCTCGCCGAATGCCGAGAGATCTTGGCGGGCACCTCAGGCGCCTGCTGGGCGGTTCTATCGGAGCGGTGGAACCAGTTGCTCTTCGGCTTCGTCTATCCGGAAGAGTTCTATTGGCGCCCGTCGCTGGCGTTTCTGCTCTTGCTAGTCTGCGCCGCGCCCGTCCTTTTCCCAGCTCTGCCGCGAAAGCTTCTGGTTCTGACGGCGATCTATCCGTTCCTGGCTTACTTTCTGGTGTGGGGCGGCTCCATTTGGACGCCCGTCCTCGTCGCGGTCGGCTTCATTGTTGGCTATGTGGCCTATTCCCGCCTCGTTACACAGAGCTTCGCCTATGGCTTTGTCGGCGGCTCGGTCGCGGCGATCATCTTTTGGTCGCTTCAGGGCCTGATCCAAGCGCCGCTCGATGCCGTCGCCCCCGTAGCGCTGGAGGCTGTGCCCTCGCGCGATATGGGCGGATTCATGCTCAATATGATCCTTGGCACGGTGTGCATCTCGCTATCGCTGCCCATCGGCATCGCGCTGGCGCTCGGCCGGCAAAGCTCGATGCCGATCATCAAATGGATCTGCGTGATCTTCATCGAGTTCGTCCGTGGCGTGCCGTTGATCACGCTGCTCTTCGTGGCAAATGTCGTTTTGGCCTATTTCCTGCCGCCCGGCACCACGTTCGACCTCATTCTGCGCGTTATCATCATGATCACCATGTTTGCCGCGGCCTATATCGCCGAGGTCATCCGGGGTGGTCTCGCCGCATTGCCGCGCGGGCAATACGAGGCGGCCGACAGCCTTGGGCTCGACTATGCGCAATCCATGCGGCTCATCATCCTGCCGCAGGCCCTCAAGATCTCGATCCCTGGGATCGTCAATGTGGCGGTGGGTCTTTTCAAAGACACGACGCTCGTCTCGGTGATCTCGATGTTTGACCTGGTTGGGATGATTCGCGGGCCGATCCTTGCCTCGACCGACTGGAACGGGGTCTATTGGGAGCTCTTCGGTTTCGCAGCCCTCCTCTTCTTCGTCGTCTGCTACGGCATTTCGCAATACTCGCAATGGCTGGAACGCCAGCTTGCGACCGACCGCCGCTGATAAAGGAGCATTCCCATGAGCGAAGCCCCCGACCTGACAGACGCTCCGGCCCCGGCGCCACACGCAATCTCAGACGAGATCGCCATTGAAATCCAAACCATGAACAAGTGGTACGGGTCATTTCACGTGCTGCGCGACATCGACCTCTCGGTCTATCGCGGCGAGCGGATCGTGATCTGCGGGCCCTCGGGCTCCGGCAAGTCGACGCTGATCCGCTGCATCAACGCGCTGGAGGAGCACCAAAAGGGCGCGATCACGGTCGATGGCACGCGGCTTTCCTCGGACATCAAGAACATCGACACGATCCGGTCCGAGGTCGGCATGGTGTTTCAGCACTTCAATCTGTTCCCGCATCTGACGATCCTCGAAAACTGCACCCTGGCGCCGATCTGGGTCCGCAAGACGCCCAAGCGCGAGGCCGAGGAAACGGCGATGCACTTTCTAACGAAAGTGAAGATCCCCGAGCAGGCCAACAAGTATCCCGGTCAACTCTCAGGCGGCCAGCAGCAGCGTGTCGCCATCGCGCGCTCGCTTTGCATGCGGCCGCGGATCATGCTCTTTGACGAGCCGACCTCGGCGCTCGACCCGGAGATGATCAAAGAGGTGCTTGATACGATGGTCGAGCTTGCCAAGGAGGGGATGACGATGCTCGTCGTCACGCACGAGATGGGCTTCGCCCGTCAGGTGGCGAACCGGGTGATCTTCATGGATGAGGGCCAGATCGTCGAGCAGAACGAACCGGAGGCGTTCTTCAACAACCCGCAGAACGAGCGGACGAAGCTCTTTCTCAGCCAGATCCTCGGCCACTGAGCAGCGCCGAGTGCCACGTCCGAGGCGCCCGCTACTCTGGCTCGGGCGCCAGGTCGTGCGGCGTCAGAAAGGCGACAACCTTGCCCGATCCCGGTTGGATCTCCGCCCAGCTTTCGAGATCGAAGCGCAGGATCGCAAGAGCGCCGGTCGGGTAATCGTCAAATCGCGGATGATCTGGTTTCGACGCGGCGAGGATTTGGGCCAGCGCGCCGATCCCAGGGTTATGGCCCACCATCATGACGCGATCGCCATGCGCCTCCTGCAGCGCGGCGAGGAGGGTGCCCGGGGCGGCTTCATAAATCTCTTCACGGAGCGTCGGCGCGTCGATCAGCCTTAGCCGTTCGAGCGTCTCCCGCGTTCGCCGTGCTGGCGAGCACAGAATCTCATCGGGCGTCCAGCCCTCTGCCTCTATCCACGCGCCGATGTCGGATGCTGCACGCTTGCCGCGCTTGTTCAGTGGGCGGTCGAAATCGTCGATCTCTGGATTGGCCCAGCTTGATTTCGCGTGTCGGAGAAGGAGTAGCTGCTTCATGACGATCCGTGGAAGGCGCGCATGTGGAAGGCGGATTGCACTGGCGGGCGCGGCCATGTCTGCGATGCGGGACAGGCGCGGCGGACGGCGCAGCCGCGTTCCACGCAATCCGCTCCGGCTGAGGTCTCAAGGTAGGACCGGCAGGTCTCGGTCGCATAGCCGTCTACGGTCAACGCGCTGACGGGGCAGGCTGTGCGGCAGGGCTGTGCGGCACAGCTCTCGCATGGGGATGCGCGGGACACCGGGAGCGCAATCCGCTCCTTGAGCGCAAGCGCGCCGCGGAGCGAGACAAAGAGGCCTGCCTCCGCCTCGACGAGCAGGCCGACGGGGGAGCTGTGGATTGACTCGGTGCGCAGGGCCCAGGCGATGAACGGACGCCACGGTGGGCCGCTGAAGGGAAAAAGCGCTTTGGCCCCGAGCCCACAGGCAAGCCGCCCGATCACGCGGCGCGACCAGCGATCGAGCGGATGGGGTGCGCCGTCGCCATATTCGGGCGATGCCGTGAAGACGGGCCAAAAGACAACGTCGCGCGGGGCGAGCAGGACGAGCGTCTCGGTGCCGCGCGGCACGTCGTCCTCGGCATCGGTGTGAAAGCCGCCGATGGGCCAGAGGCCATGGGGCGCTGCAAGCTCTGCCAGCCCGTCCCACGTCTGGGGCAAATGCCCGCCGGCGCCCATCACCGCGCCCTGTCGCACGCGGCAAAAGAGGGCGCGCCCGCGACCTCCACCTCGACCAGAGGCTCTTTCCCTTTGGCACAGCCTTGCCTAGCCACGGCGCGTCGGGATCTTTTCTGGCATTCTGATCATCGAGCCGGCGCCGTGATCGGTAAAGAGCTCCAGAAGGCAGGCATTGGGCGCGCGTCCGTCGAGGATAACGACCGCCCGCGTGCCGCCGCGGAGCGCGTCGAGCGCGGTCTCCGTCTTGGGGATCATGCCACCGGCAATTGTGCCGTCGCGCGTCATCTCCTCCACCTGTTTGGCGGTCAGTTCGGTGACCACCTGCCCGTGGGCATCCTTCACGCCCTCCACATCGGTCAGCAGAAGGAGGCGATCCGCCTTCAGCGCCGCGGCAATCGCTCCGGCCGCGGTGTCGCCGTTGACGTTGAATGTCTCGCCCTCGCGCCCGGTGCCGAGCGGGGCCACGACCGGGATAATCCCGGCGCCGTGCATCTGGTGGATAACCTCGGGCGTGACCTCGACCGGCGTTCCGACAAAGCCCATGGCCGGGTCCGCTGGATCGCACACGATGAGATTGGCGTCTTTGCCCGAAATCCCGACGGCGCGTCCGCCCTGCATGTTGATCGCTTGTACGATCCGCTTGTTCACGGTGCCCGAGAGCACCATCTCCACCACCTCGACCGTTGCGGCATCGGTCACGCGTTTGCCGCCGACAAAGCGCGAGGCTAGGCCGAGCCGATCGAGCATCTCGTTGATCATGGGTCCGCCACCATGGACGACGACGGGCCGGACGCCGACTTGGCTCATGAGCACGATGTCGCGGGCAAAGCCGGCCATTGCGGCGGTGTCGCCCATCGCGTTGCCGCCCATTTTGATCACAACGACCGCGCCATCGTAGCGCTGCAAATAAGGGAGAGCCTCGGACAGCGTCTTGGCGGCGGCGATGGAGGCACGGGGGTCGGCCATCTGTGGTCTCATGGGTCGCTCTCGGGTCGTTCGTGGGCCCACTCGGCCCCTCTGCCTACGCGGCCCGTGGCGGCGTGCCAAGAGGGCGATTGCGTGCTGCGCGGCTCAAGGTAGAGTCGTGCGGGCGGGCCAGGGACGGCCTGCGCGGCGGGAGACCGGGCGATGGCAGAGACCGAGCGGCAGAGGACCATCGTCTTGACGGGCGCAAGCCGGGGGATTGGCCATGCAACCGTCAAGCGCTTTAGCGCGGCCGGATGGCGGGTGCTGACGTGCTCGCGGCAGCCCTTTGATCCGCGCTGCCCCTGGCCCGGCGGCGAAGACAATCACATTCAGATCGACCTCGCGGATCCGCAAAAGACGATGGAGGTCATTGGCGAGATGCGCGGCAAGCTCGGCGGGCGGCTCGACGCGCTTGTCAACAACGCCGGGATCTCGCCCAAGGGCGCCCGGGGCGCACGGCTCAACACGCTGGACACTGATCTGCGCGATTGGGGGAAGGTCTTTCACGTCAATTTCTTTGCGCCCGTCGTGCTGGCGCGCGGACTCTGCGCCGAGCTTGAGGCCGCACAGGGCGCCATCGTCAACGTCACGTCGATCGCGGGCAATCAAGTGCACCCCTTTGCCGGTGCGGCCTACGCGACCTCGAAAGCGGCTCTGAAGGCGCTCACGCGGGAGATGGCGCATGACTTCGGCCCGCTCGGCGTGCGCGTCAACTCGATTGCGCCGGGGGAGATCGAGACCTCGATCCTCTCGCCTGGGACGGAAAAGATCGTTGCAACCCTGCCCCTGCGGCGTCTGGGCCAGCCGTCCGAGGTCGCCGATGTGATCTTTTTTCTCTGCACCGACGCGTCGAGCTACGTCACAGGCACGGAGATCGAGGTCAATGCCGGCCAGCATGTATGATGGGCCGGCTAACGCCCGCACACCCGCACCCCAGCGCCGCCCCACCCGCCCACCCGCGGGCGCAGTGCCACGGGCGCGCGGGCGTTAGCCGGCCTTGCCAAGACCGGCGATGATGGTTCTCAACGTCGGGATGCCGTCGCCTTTTTCCGATGAGGTGACGACCAGTTCTGGGTAGGCCGCTGAGTGGCGCTGAAGCGTGCCGCGCACTTGGGCGAGCACCTTTTGTCGGTCGGCGGTTTTGACCTTGTCGGCCTTGGTCAGCACGGTCTGAAACGGAACAGCCGCCCGATCGAGAAGGCTCAGGATTTCACCGTCGACCGGCTTGATGCCGTGCCGCGCGTCGATCAGCACGAAGGCGCGGCGGAGCGAGGCGCGCCCCGAGAGGTAAGCCCGAAGCAGCCTCTGCCAGCGCGCGACAATTGCGACCGGCGCTTTGGCATAGCCGTAGCCGGGGAGGTCGACGAGGTAATGGCTGTCCGCCAATGCAAAGAAGTTGATCTCTTGCGTCCGGCCGGGCGTGTTCGAGGCCCGCGCGAGCCCCCGCGTGCCGGCCAGCGCATTGATCAGAGACGATTTTCCGACATTTGAGCGCCCCGCAAAGCAAATCTCCGGCCGATCGGCCGGCGGGAGACCGTCCATTGCAACCACACCTTTAAGGAAGGTGGCGCCCCCCGCGAAGAGTTTGCGCCCCGCTTCGAGGGCCGCGCCGTCTGGTGGCTCCGCCTCCTGAAAGCTCAGCTCCAAGGCAGGCTCACAGGATCGCCGATATGCACGTCGCCCGTGCTCTGCGCCCGGACATAAACGCCGAAATCGCTATGCCCCCACCCGTCTTCAAGCACGCGATTCGTGTTAACGTTGCGCAGCCCGGTCTCCGGATCGGCCTCTGGCGCACGGCAGCGTCCGATCCTCTCGGCGACCATGAAGTCTAGCGCGCCGATGCGCAGGGTTTCGTTTAGAAGGTCGAACTCCTCCCACGGGGCGAGCCCTTCAAGCCAGAGATTGATGCGGAATCGGCGCATGTCGAGCGGGCATCCGGCGCGTTCCGAGAGCGCTCGAAGGGAGGAGAGATTGCCCACCGAGATGTAGGGCTCTGCCATATCGGTCATGCCGTGCCCGGGCGCAAGCACGAGCCGTCCAGGACCGGGTCGATCCGCAGGCCAGAGCCCGTCAAGCCATGCAATGAGGGGGGCGGCGCCCTCCTTTGGGGCCAGGTGCAGCTCCGCCCGCTCGGGGTGGGACAGGCGCACGGTATCGCCTTCGGTCGTGGCACGTATGGCGGCGAGTGAGGGGCCCGAGGCGACCTGCAAGAAGTTACGCCGCGGCTGCCAGTCATCGATATCCGGCGCCGCGCCGCTGAGCAGGGCCCACGCCCTGTCGCCGTGAAGAGCGCCCGCCGGCGAAACCGTCGCCGCCTCGAGCGTTTCGCTCCCGATCCCCTTTATGGGATGGCGAAAGATGTGGGCGAGCGTCGCGCTCATCGTGCGGCTCTACTTCGCATCCGGCTTTGATTTGCGAAAGCCCGATTTGATGTTGCCAAGGAGATCCGGCTTGTAGCCCTGGCTACGCATGATGAAGTATTGTTGGGCGAAGGTGATGACGTTGTTGGCAATCCAGTAGACGATCAGACCGCTCGCGAAGCCCCCCAACATGAACATAAAAACCCAGGGCATCCACGCAAAGATCATCTGCTGCGTTGGATCCGTCGGGGCCGGGTTGAGCTTCATCTGGAGCCACATCGAGACTCCGAGCACGAGCGGCAGCACTCCGATAAACAGCAGCGCCATGATCGATGTTGGCTCGGGCGCGGCCCAGGGCAGCAAGCCATATACGTTGTAGATCGACGTCGGATCTGGCGCTGAGAGATCTTGAAACGGGCCGAGCCACTGCGCGTGTCGGAGCTCAATCGTGACAAAGATAACCTTGTAGAGCGAAAAGAAGATGGGGATCTGAAGCAGGATCGGCAGACAGCCCGAGGCCGGGTTCACCTTTTCCTTCTTATAGAGCTCCATCATTTCCTGTTGGAGCTTTTGCCGATCGTCGCCCGCGCGCTCTTTGATCTTCTCCATCTCGGGCTGCAGCTCTTTCATCTTGGCCATCGAGACGTAGGACTTGTAGGCCAAAGGCAGCAGCACGGCTTTGATCAGCAGCGTAAGAGCGATGATCGCCCAGCCCATATTTCCGATCAGCAGGTTCAGCCAATGCAGGACGGCGAAAATGGGCTTGGTTAGGAAGTAGAACCACCCCCAATCGATGGAATCGATGAACTTTTCGATACCCTTTTCGTTCTGGTAAGCGCGGATAACGTCCCATTCCTTGGCCCCAGCGAAGAGGCGCGTCGTCTGGTCGACAGTCTGTCCTGGCGCGATCTCCATCGTCGGGAGAATGGTTTGTGTTTGGTAGATGTCCGGCCCCGGCTGATAGAGCATCGACAGGCGCGTCGGTTGCCCCTGCTCGGGGATCAGCGTCGTCATCCAGTATTTGTCGGTGAAGCCGATCCAGCCCGATTGCACGCCCGTCAGGATCTGCCCCGGCGTGCCGAGCGCGGGCACGATGTCTTCGCCCGCCACATTGTCATACCCCTCTTCGATCAGTGTGCCGTCGGCCTTACCGACCACACCTTCGTGCAGAATGAAGAAGTTCGCGAGATCGTCAGGGAGGCCGTGACGCGCAATGATGCCGTAAGGCGCCGCACGATGCGCGGTATCGGTGGGGTTTTGCACAGATTGGGTGATGGTGAAGAGGAAGTCTTCGTCGATCTCGACGACACGGCGAAAGACGAGCCCGCTCGGGCTGTCCCAGCGCAGCGTGATCGGCGTTTGCGGCGTGAGCGTCGTGCCGTCTTCGATCTGCCACTCGGTCTCGGTGCCGGGCACGTCGTCGACCGTGAGCGCTCCGCCGGGCGCCCAGCCGTAGAGCGCGTAATACGCCGCCGGGTTGCCTACCGGACGCAGAAGAGTGACGTTCGGACTGCCTTCGTCCAGTGTCTCTCGGTAGGTCGTAAGCTTCAGGTCGTCGACGCGCCCGCCGATGAGTGAAATCGTGCCGGACAGTTTTGGCGTCTCGATTCCGATCCGCGGTGCGTCTTCAACAGCCCGCACCTCTGGAGTGGCACTCGATGTGGGAGCGCTGCCCGGCTCCGCGGCACGGGGCACGGCGGCGATGGCGTCGCCCGTTGCCTCGTCAATGGTGGTTTGCGGCGTTGCGACCTCGGGCGGAAGCAGCGACTCATCGGGCGGGGGGAACACTAAGAACCACACCAGGATGACAAGGAAGCTTAGGGCTGTGGCGAGGATGAGGTTCTTGTTCTGATCGTCCATCAGCGAAACACCGGGGAAGCAAAAGCAGGGAAGACGCGCTCGGTTCAATCTGTCATGGCGGCAAAGGTCAAGCCTAAAGCCCTGGGGCGACATGGTGCGTCGGGCTTAGGACCGCTTAAATTAGTTGGGGTCAGTGCGTGGGCGGTTCAATCGCGAAGGGCGATAGAACGACGCGACCGAAGCGCGCGTGCGATGCGTGGCTTGCGATCGGCAGCGACGAACAGGGGCGCTCGGCGCCACCTTCCGGCGGTCTCGTCCACGGGCTCGCGATGCTTCGATGTCAGTGCGCCGCTTCTTAAGCGACATTGGCTGGGCTTTGACTGCATCCCTTCCGCTCGGCACCCGCCGTCTCGGCTGCGCCGACAAGGGCTCGGTCTTAGGCCGAAAGGCTTTTGACGTCGCCAAAGGCGTTGAGCCGGCTCGCACGTTCGCGCAACCAGTCTTCGGCTGCGTCAAGCGGCATCGGCCGGGCGATCGCGTAACCCTGAAAAAAATGGCAGCCAAGCTCTGTCAAAAGGGTCTGCTCAGACACCGTTTCGACCCCTTCGGCCAAGGTCGCAAGGTCTAGCTTTTCGGCCATGGACAGCAAAGCATCGACCATCTTGCGTTGCGCAGGGTCAGCATCGACCCGGGTGACGAAGGAGCGGTCGATCTTGATGCGGGAGACGGCGAACCTGCGGATATTGGCGATCGATGCCGCACCGACGCCGAAATCGTCCAAGTCGATTGTGCAGCCAAGCTGTGCGAGCCCGGCGATGTTGTGGGTGATCGTGTCGTCTTCGGTATCGGCGACCACCGTTTCCAGGATCTCGACGGCCAAACGCTCGGGGGCGAGATCGAACCGATCTAGCTCCCAGCGAACCTTTTCCACCAGTTTGGGGTTGCGCAGTTCCGCGGTCGAAAAGTTGATGCCGACGGTTTGCACGACGAGGCCCGACCGCTCCCAACGGCGCAGGGCGGACAGGCCGTGAAACAGCATCGTCTCGCCGATCTTCTCAAGCAGCCCCGCCGCTTCGGCCACAGGCAAGAAATCAGACGGCAGGATGACGCCGCTTTCGGAATGATGCCAGCGGCAGAGAGCCTCCATGCCCGCAACGCGGCCCGTGCGGGCACAGACCTGCGGCTGGAACCATGGGAGCACTTCGCCCGTTTCAAGCGCGCGGGACAGGTCTTCGGCGAGGTTTTTGCGATGGTCCTTCCGCATTTGCATCTCAGAGGAATAGGCGCGGATTGCGCCATGGCCGAGAACACGGGCCTCTTCGAGCGCAGTCGTCGCCCCAGCGATCATGCCGTCGCCGGTGCGGGCAGGCGCGCGCTGCTCAAGGCATACACCCGCGGACAATGTGACATAGACACTGCCCGCATCGATGCTGATGGGCTCGGACACCGCGCCCTGCAAGCGCTCGACGGTGCGCAGCGCGACATCCATCCCGGCATTGCGGACCTGTGTCAACAACAGCCCGAAGCGACACTCGCCGAGCCGTGCCAGCCTGTCCGACCGTCGGGTCATGCTCGCAAGCCGGTCAGCTGTGCGGCACAGGACCGTCTCCATGCCCGCAGGCCCAAGCTTTTTGGCGAGATCGGCGCCGTTATCGACTTCGAGGACAATGACGATTGCTGCCTCCTGGCCCGAACGGAAGGCCAGGAGCGCGTCGTCGCCTTCTTCGGCGAGCGCCTCGCGCGTCAAGAGCCCGGTCAGCCCGTCCACTGGCGCCGGATCCTGATCGAAGAGGCCGCCGAGCACGAGCAGCATCGGAAAGGTGAGTGCGATGATCATCAGCACGCCCTGTCCGCCGAACCAGTATCCGCCGAGAACAAGCGCAGGCAGGAAGGCCACCATTTGCGGGCGCAGGAACGTCCGCTTCAGCGCACGCCCAAAGCTGCGCCTGCGGACCCGGAACGACGATCTTCGCGTCTGCGCTGCATCCATGGTACTCTCCCTGCGCGGGAAAAGCCCGACACGGTGCGACGCTACGCCCCGTGTGTCATCATGCCCTTAACGCCACAGCGTCTCCCGTCCTCAATCGCCAGAAATTTATTTAAAATCTGAACAACCCTCCCGATCCTGCAGGGTGAGACCGGCGAAATCCCAGAGTTTCGGGTCGAGCAGATGCGACGGGCGTGCGTTCATCAGTGCTCGAAACATCACCTGCCGCCGGCCCGGGCTGTTCGTTTCCCAGCCATCCAAGATCGCTTTGACCTGCTGTCGCTGCAGCCCGTCTTGCGATCCGCACAAATCGCATGGGATGATCGGGTAGCCCATTGTCTGCGCAAAGTGGTCGCAATCGGCCTCAGCCACGTGCGCAAGCGGGCGGAGCACGAAGAGATCGCCCGCCTCGTTGACGAGCTTCGGTGGCATCGTCGCGAGGCGCCCGCCATGAAAGAGGTTCATAAAGAACGTTTCGAGAATATCGTCGCGGTGATGGCCGAGCACGACCGCCGAACAGCCTTCTTCTCGTGCGATCCGATAGAGATGCCCGCGCCGGAGCCGCGAACACAGTGCGCAATAGGTCCGCCCGGCGGGAACCTTGTCGACAACGACCGAATAGGTGTTCCGGTACTCGATCCGGTGTGGCACGCCCATCTGCTCTAGAAAGCTGGGTAGCACGGTCGCTGGAAATCCAGGCTGACCCTGGTCCAGATTGCAGGCCAGGATGTCGACCGGGAGAAGGCCGCGCCAGCGCAGCTCGGTCAGTGCGGCAAGAAGCGTGTAGCTGTCTTTGCCTCCCGAGAGGCAGACGAGCCAGCGTGCATCCCGTGCGGGCAGCATCCCGTAGTGTTCGACCGCCTCGCGGACCTGCCTTACGATCCGCTTGCGCAACTTGCGAAATTCTGTCGTGGCGGGCGCGCCGTGAAAGAGCGGGTGGATATCGTCGGCGTCGTCGAGCATAGTCGCAATGTGTAGGTCATCCTGCCTGTCAGCGCCACGGTGAAACGCTATGCCACCACGCCAGGATTTACCTGTCCCCGACCCCTATCCAGGCCGATCCGTCGCCATAAAGCGCCTGGTTTACCGCGAGTCGCTGGTGCTGTTGCGGCTCAAGGATGCCGTGAAAACCCGCTCGGGCGAGGACGCAAACTTTATCCTCGGCGCGGATTGTCGCGTCGCTTGGACGGATGGCAAAGAAAAGGACGCAGACGGCAACGACAGGTATCACGAGATCATAGTCCCGCGCGGTATGCTCACCGATCTCGCCAGTGTCCCGCCGATTTTTCGCAGTCTCGTGGGCCGCGTGGGGCCATGGCTCGAAGCGGCAGTCGTCCACGATTTCCTCACGATTGCCTGGCGGGTCATCGATGGCGACGGGTCGGCCCGGCGCCGCCGGTTCGCCGACGACATCATGCTAGCAGCCATGCGTGAGGCAAAAGTGGGCGAGCTCCGCAAGTGGTCGATCTACGCCGGTATCAGCGCCCTTGCCCTTGTCGCTTATCCGCAAAAGGCAAAGCCTGCGCCCTGGAGCAACTACGCGGCGGATCTTGGAGAGGAGTACATCCTTCAGCAATTGGCCAAGGACGTCCATCTGCCCCAGTGAGACAAGGCGCCCGTCCGTGCGGCGGGACGATGACGGTCGCAGATTTTGGCTGCGTTCGCCCTATGTGCCAGCGCGGAGCTTGCTCTTCGGAGGCACACGATGCGGTTTTTTCTTGTCATTTTAGCTACGGTGCTGTTGGCCGCATGCGCCAGCGTCCCATCGTTGGAGGACGACACGCTTTCGGATCGAGATCTGAACTTGGAGGAATTTTTTGAGGGGCGGTCCGTCGCCTATGGCCAGTTTCAAGACCGGTTCGGCACGGTGCGGCGCCGGTTTGAAGTCGACATCCTCGGCGAGTGGGATGGGGAAATCCTGACGCTCACGGAGGACTTTGTCTATGAGGACGGCGCGACCGAACAGCGGATCTGGCGTTTGCGAAAGACCGGACCCGCGACCTGGGAGGGCACGGCGGCGGGCGTGCAAGGCATCGCACGCGGGGAGGAGCGCGGCGACATGTTCAACTGGCGCTACACCATCGACCTGCCGATCCCCTCCGCAGACGGCTCCGTAGATACACTGCGCGCAACGTTTGACGATTGGATGTGGCTCCTCGCGGATGACCGCGTGCTTAACCGGGCCTACCTGTCGCGCTTTGGCGTTCGGATCGGCGAAGTCATCCTGACCTTTGAGAAGCTATAGGCTTGCCTGGTGGTCCGCCGCGCGAAGCGATCCGGACCGCCAGGCCACCTCCTGCGCGAGAACGCCGTCAAAATAAGACGCGCTTTGGCGGAGGTCACGTAGAACTCGGTCGACAGAGACCTGCGATCGCGCAACACGTGCAGCGTGGACGCTGTGTGCCCTATGGGCGGTCCGATGGCGGGGTCTTGGCGCTGCAGCAGCACGCCTGCTGGGCGGAGGCTGTGCGGCCTGCCTGTTCCGCCGCGCGCCTTGCATCATGCTCCGGATCGGCGCCGGGAACCGGGTCATAGCCCGAGCGGCCCCAAGGCTGACATGCCGCGAGCCGGCGCAGCGTGAGCCATCCGCCGCGCAGGGCGCCGTGTCGTTCGAGGGCTTCAAGCGCGTAAACCGAGCAGGTGGGTTGGAAGCGGCAGCTATGACCGAGCCATGGCGAGAGCAAGAGCCGGTAGGCGCGGACGGGCAGGGCAAGGATCCAAGCCGCCGGTGTCATGGGGCTGAAGCATGGTGTTTGCCGCTTTGGGCGCCGCCACCTTTTGCGCGGTGGATATGGCGGAGGGCGGAGCGCAGATCGTGGACCAAGTCGGGAAAGGGGGTTAAAGCCGTCGTGCCTCGCTTGCCGATCAATACGTAGTCCCAGCCACCGCTGCCCTCCTCGCCCAGAACCAAGCGCGCGATCTCTCGCAGCCGCCGCTTGGCGCGGTTACGCATCACGGCCTTGCCGACCTTTTTGGAACACGTGATGCCGACGCGAACGGTGTCATCAGATCTGTCCTCCGAGTCCCGCCGCTCGCGCCCTTGTAGCACGAGCGTTGGACGACCAACGCAGTGTCCGCGCGCAGCGGCGAGGAAATCTGCGCGCCGCTTCAGACCGGCGAGCGCGGGCATCGGAGCAGCGCGGCCTTAGGCGCTCAGGCTCTTGCGCCCACGCGCCCGGCGTGCATTGAGGATTTTGCGGCCGGCTTTCGTGGCCATCCGCGCACGAAAGCCGTGGCGGCGCTTCCGCACGAGATTCGAGGGCTGAAAGGTGCGTTTCATCGCGTCGTCTCCGGGTCGTATCCGGCTCAACCCGTTGGTTCGATGGGCAAACCGATAATTCGAGACGTGCCGGTGGGCACGCCGGTTGTTCCGAAGCCTCGCGGATAGGATTTCTGGCCTGCGAAGTCAATTCTGAAAGGCGGTGAAACATCGGCCTGCCGGGCGTGAAGGAATGTTACAGTCTTAGCACTGTGGGGGCGGCATTCTCACGCCAGCGCGAGAGCGCCATCAAGCGCGCGTGATGGACAGGACTTTGGGGCACGGAATAGGGCATCTATCGCTCAAAGCCAGCCCAAAGGATCCGCACGATGACCGAGATGACCCATTCCCGTCCTAACGCAAAGCCGCCCTCAAGGGGCTTCGTCCGCTATCTGCCGCTCGCTGGCATCGCCGTCGCTGCCATAGCGGGGGCGGTGCTTCTGCGCGACCACCTGACCTTTGCCGCTCTGGCGGAGAACCGCGAGGCGCTCATCGCCTTTCGAGATGCGAACTATGTCCTGACGGTGCTTGCCTTCATCGCCGCCTATGTGGTCATCGTCGCCTTCTCCCTTCCGGGCGCGACGATCGCAACGCTGACGGGCGGGTTCCTCTTTGCCACGTTTCCGGGCGTCCTATTCAACGTCACAGCCGCCACGATTGGCGCGACGGCGATCTTCCTTGCCGCGCGTTGGGGCTTGGGAGAACGCCTCTCGGCCAGGATGGACGCGTCTTCGGGCGCTGTGAAGCGGATCAAGGAAGGGATCGACGAAAACCAGTGGGAAATGCTCTTCCTCATTCGCTTGGTCCCTGCCGTGCCGTTCTTTGTTGCCAATCTTGTGCCGTCCTTCGTTGGAGTGCCGCTGTCGCGCTTCGCGATCACGACCTTCCTTGGCATCATCCCCGGCGCGCTCGTCTACACCTCTGTCGGCGCGGGCCTCGGTGATGTCTTCGCGGCCGGTGAGACGCCTAACCTTGGTATCATCTTCGAGCCGCAGATCCTTCTGCCGATCCTCGGGCTCGCCGCCCTGGCTGCCCTGCCGATCCTCATCAAGGCCATGCGCGGCAAGAAAGGGCTCTGATCGATGTTCGACGCTGTCCGATCCCCGCCCCAAACGCCCGACCAGATGCCCCGCACACAACAGACGCACTCGCAGGAGACTCCCATGGACCGGATCGAAACCGATCTTCTGATTATCGGCGCAGGCTCCGGCGGGCTTTCCGTCGCCGCCGGTGCCGCCCAGATGGGCGCCCGCACCGTACTCCTGGAAGGGCACAAGATGGGCGGTGATTGCCTAAACTTCGGCTGTGTGCCCTCCAAAGCTCTGATCGCCGCGGCCAAGCAGGCCCACGCAATGGGGACGGGCGAGGCGTTCGGCGTGACCCCGGTGATGCCCGAGGTAAGCTATTCCGCTGCAAAAGACCATGTCGCCCACGCCATCGCCACCATTGAGCCCCATGACAGCCAGGAGCGTTTCGAGGGCTTTGGCGTTCACGTGATCCGCGAATACGGTCGTTTCATCTCTAAGACTGAGGTGCAGGCGGGCAATACTGTCATCAAGGCACGTCGCATCGTGATCGCGACCGGCTCTGGCCCGCTTGTCCCGCCGATCCCGGGGATCGACGACGTGCCCCACTTCACGAACGAAAACATCTTCGACCTGCGCGAAAAGCCAGAGCACCTCATCATCGTCGGCGGCGGCGTGATCGGCATGGAGATGGCCCAGGCCCACATCCGTCTCGGCTCCAAAGTCACCGTCATCGAAGGCGCAAAGGCCATGAGCCGGGAAGACCCGGACGCAGCCGCCGTTGTGTTGGAGCGGCTACGCGCCGAGGGCGTGGAAATCGTCGAAGGGGCGCAGGCCGAAAAGATCACCGGCGCGGCGGGGAACGTGACCGTCGAGACGAGCGCTGGGACCTTTACCGGATCGCACCTTCTCGTCGCCGTGGGCCGCAAGGTCAATGTCGACCAGCTCGATCTCGGAAAGGCGGGCGTCACATACTCCCGTGCCGGGGTAAAGGTCGATGCGAGCCTCCGCTCTGTGACCAACCGCAAGGTCTATGCCATCGGCGACGCTGCGGGGGGCCTCCAGTTCACCCACCTTGCCGGGTATCACGCGGGTATCGTGGTGCGCTCGGCCGTGCTCGGCCTGCCGGCCAAAGCGCGCAATGATCATATCCCCCGCGCGACCTATACGGACCCCGAGATCGCCCATGTCGGGCTGACCGAAGCGGAGGCGCAAGCGGCCCATGGCGCCAAGCTTGAGGTCGTCCGCGCCGAGATCGGAGACAACGACCGCGCTGTCGCCGAAGGCAAACGTTACGGGTTCGTAAAGGTTATGGTCGTCAAGGGTCGCCCGGTCGGTGCGACCATGGTTGGCCCGATGGCCGGCGAGCTGATCTCGATGTGGGCCATGGCGATCGCAAACAAGATGAAGATGTCGGCGATTTCGGCTACGGTTCTGCCCTATCCGACCGTATCGGAGGTTAACAAGCGCGCCGCCGGCGCCTATTTCACGCCTCGGCTCTTCAGCAATCAGACCGTCAAGAAAGTGGTCGGCTTCGTGCAGCGCGTGATCCCTTGAGCGCTCCTATCCGTTTTCCGGGCCCGGATGCAGCACTGGGTTCCGGAGACAGCGGGCCGCGCCGGCCGGTCCCGCAGGGTCAGAAACCAGTGTTGCTCCGCACCCGATGGCCCTAGACAGGTCGCATGCCGCGCAAAGGCTCTCGCCTGATGTTCCTCAATTCGCTCTCCGGCCGCTTCCTGCTCCTCACCGTTGCGTTCGTGATGCTGGCCGAGGTCTTGATCTTCGTCCCCTCCGTGGCGCGCTTTCGCGAAGACTATCTGCTGGCGCGCCTCGAACGGGCGCAGATCGCCTCCCTTGCGCTCCTCGCCGCCGATGACATGATCACGCCAGAGTTGGAAAGCGAGCTTTTGGAGAATGCCGGTGTACTGAACGTCGTTTTGCGGCGGAACCAAACCCGTCAGCTCATGCTCGCCTCTCCGATCCCGTCCTCTATCCACGCAACCTTCGATCTGCGCGACCCGTCGGCCTATGAGTTGATCCGCGCCGCCATGACCCGACTGCTCGACCCCGAGCCCCGCGTGATCCGGGTCATTGGCAACCCGGTGCGCGATGCGGGCCTTTTGATCGAGGTGACCATCGCGACGGATCACTTGCGCATGGAGATGCTCGACTATGGCGTGCGGATCCTGATCCTCTCGGCCGTGATCTCTATCGTGACAGCGGGGCTCCTCTTCATCTCGGTCCGCTACGTCCTCGTGGCGCCGATCAAACGCGTCGTTGCGGCGATGCAGAGCTATGCCGCCGCCCCCCGAGGATGCGCGCCATATCATCGAGCCGCAGGCAGGCGTGACCGAGCTCCGCGAGGCCGAAGTCGCGTTGCAGACGCTGCAGAAACAGCTTACGGGCGCCCTGCGCCAGAAAGACCGCTTGGCGCAGCTCGGCGCAGCCGTCGCCAAGGTCAGCCACGACCTGCGCAACATCCTCACGACGGCCCAGCTCTTTGCAGACCGGATGGAGAGCAGCGAAGACCCGATGGTCAAGCGCGCGACCCCGAAGCTGCTCGGCTCCATCTCTCGCGCCGTAGCACTGTGCGAAGGCACGTTGGCCTTTGGCAAGGCCGAGGAGCCACCCCCTCGCCTGACCCTCGTGCAGCTCGCGCCAATCATCGCTGATGTGATCGAAAGCGAGCGCCTAGCCGCCGCCGACGCGGAAGTGAGCTACTCAGAAGACGTGCCCGCCGGTCTAACGCTGCGCGCCGACCCAGAACAGCTCTACCGTGTCGTGTCAAATCTCGTGCGCAATGCCCGCCAAGCGATTATCGCGAGTGGGCAGCCCGGCGAGATCTGCGTCGCTGCCTCCGAGCAGGAAGGCAGTTGGAGCATTACGGTGAGCGATACCGGACCGGGCCTGCCCCCAAAAGCGCAAGAGCACCTCTTTCAGCCGTTTCAGGGCGGGACTCGCAAAGGCGGCACCGGCCTCGGCCTTGCGATCTCCTCGGACCTCGTACGCGGCCATGGCGGGCGCCTGACGCTCCATCGCACCGGGGAAGCGGGGACGGTCTTCGTCATCGAGCTCCCCAAAGCCGCCCTCCAACTCGAACTCATGCGCGCCTGATGCGCGAGAGCGCGCTCTGCGTTGGGTCTATGCGGCCTCTACGGGAGACACCAGATCGTCCGAGTTGAATGAACCTGCCAGTTGGCCCGGCGGTCCGTTTTCATCTTGCAATGCCAATGCCGCTTGGGTAGGTGCGCCGACACGCGCTGGTAGCTCAGTTGGATAGAGTACTTGACTACGAATCAAGGGGTCGGGGGTTCGAATCCTCCCCAGCGCGCCAAAAACCTCTCGCCCTATCAATAGCTTAGCATTAGACGCGAAGCGCGCCTAGAGCGCGGTGCGGATTGCATCGCCACCGAGTCGCCACCACGTTGCACCTAGTGCGCCTAGGTGGATCGCGGATGTTTTCGTTAGATCGGCGACTTCCAGATACGAATCTTTTGAGAGGTGGCCCGACAAATCTGAACAGGAGAGTTAGGTGGATTTTCCGCTCCTGATCCGGCAGCGTGTCGGGACCAAGTAGCGAAGATGGCGAGACGACCAAGACGGAACCATAGCCCTGCATTTAAAGCGAAAGTCGCGTT
>JBCDLH010000020.1:0-52104 GCA_038745585.1 Pseudomonadota bacterium | reverse complement strand
CGCCGCCCTCGGCCCCGCCGGGCACACCGTCGGGGTCGGGCGCGCTCGCTGTGGCGCAGGCGAGCCCCGAGGAGGCGCTCGCCCGCTATGCCACCTTTGAGGCGGTCGTGGGGCTGATCCGCGCCCGGCGCGATGTGCACCTGCTTGTTGAGGTCGAAACCGGCCTGCGCCTCGCCCGCTACCGCCCCGGACGGATCGAGTTTGAGCCCGCGCCAGGCACCGCGCCGGATCTGGCGGCCCGTCTTGGCAGTCGCCTGCAGGCCTGGACCGGGGCGCGCTGGGCCGTCACGCTCGTGCCGGAGGGAGGCGCGCCAACCATCACCGAGGCGCGCGACGCCGAGCGCCTGTCGCGCGAGGCCGAAGCCCGCACGCACCCACTCGTCCAAGCCGTGTTCGACGCCTTCCCCGGGGCCGAGATCGCTGAAATCCGCTCGCGCGCCGATCTTGCCAACGAAGCCGCAGTCGAAGCCTTGCCCGAGGTCGACGACGAATGGGACCCCTTCGAAGCGGATTAATCCATCCTTAACCCTGCGCCCGCGCCCGCGCGCCCCTTCTTTTTGCTCCAAATATCGCGGGGTTTGGGGCAGCGCCCCAAGAAAAAGGGCGGCGCCTGTCGTCCGCGCCGCCCCCTGATCTTCGCGGATGCCTTAGGCTTTAGCTCGCCATCCACCAGCGCTCGGTCGCGCGGTGCCCGTCGTTCTCCCAGTTTGAGCCGATCTGCGCGCTGTGCATCACGTCTTTCGACTTGCCCATGATGTAGTTGGCGAACATTGGCACGATCGCGCCGCCATCCTCGTGGATGAGCTTCTGTGCTTCGAAATACATCTCTGCGCGCTTGGCCTCGTCGAGCTCAGCGCGGGCTTCGACCGCAATGGCGTTGAAGCGATCCGCGGCCCCGGTATCGCGCCAAGCGGTGTCGTTCCATTCGGTGCCTTCGACATAGGCCGAGGCAAACATCCAGTCGACGGTCGGCCGCCCGCCCCAGTAACAGGCACACCATCCCTTTTTGTTCCAGACGTTTGACCAATACCCGTCCGACGGCTCGCGGACGACTTCGACCTCGATCCCAGCCTGGGCTGCGGAGGCTTGAATAAGCTGTGCGGCATCGACGGCGCCTGAGAAGGCCGCGTCGGAGGCTGAGAGCTGGATCGGTCCGGAATGGCCCGACTTTTCGTAGTGAAAGCGTGCCTGATCGGGGTCGAATTCGCGCTGCGGCAGCTCGGCGGCGTGGAACGGCACGATCGGCGAGATCGGGTGATCGTTACCGATGGTCCCATAGCCAAGGAGGATCTTGTCGACGAGCTCCTGTTTGTTCACAGCGAGCTTCAGCGCCATGCGCAGGTCGAAATTGTCGAACGGCGCCGTGTCGAGCCGCATCGGGAACGTGTAGTGTAGGAAGCCCACGAGATCGAGGATGTCGATGTTGGGCGCGCGGCTGAAGAGGTTGACCGTCTTCGGATCGATCCGGTCGATCATATGCGCGTCGCCGTTCAAGAGCGCATTCTGCCGGGCAGTGACGTCGATGATCGAGATCAGTTCGATGTCGTCGAACCAAGCATTGCCCTCTTTCCAATAGTTGGGGTTGCGCGTCGCCTGCAAGCGTACACCCGGCTCAAAGTTCTCGACGGCAAAGGCGCCGGTGCCGATCCCTGCCGTTGGGTCGATGGCGCCGTCTTCGGAGGGCAGGATCAGGAGGTGATAGTCCGAGATCAGGAACGGAAAGTCGGCATTCGGGCCGTCTAGGTCAAAGATCACGACGTCGTCGCCGTCTTTTCGGATGTCTGTGACATTGGCGATCACGCCCTTGGCCGCCGAGGTGCTGTCTTCGCCACGGTGGTGGTTGATCGAGGCGATGACATCTTCGGGCGTCATCGTCTTGCCATTGTGAAACTCGACCCCGCGGCGCAGACGGAAGGCCCAGGACGCCCCATCGTTGAGCGCCTCATAGCTTTCGGCAAGCTCGGGCCTGAGCGCATTGTCCGGGCCGACCTCCGTCAGGCAGTTGCCGTAGGTAAAGCCCATGGCCGTCGTGAAGCCGTTCTCATAGGTCGCGGGATCCAAGCTGTCGGTCGTCGAGCCATGCGCAGTCCCGAGCTTAAAGCTGCCGCCGCGCGAGGGCGTGGATGCTTCAACGCGGCTCGCCATCGAGAGCGCGGCGGGAACGGCCACGCCGGCCGCGACGAGCGACTGCACAAAGGCGCGGCGGCTCAGCCGTCCGCCAGCATAGGCGGCGCGCTGGCCGTCGATATAGAGGGTCTTGCGATCTGTCATTCCCTGGGTCCTTCCCTGCTGGGCCCCCACCAAAGTCGGGGCGTTGCGTGCCGACCTGACACTCCTGACAATGTCGTTTTTCGGCATCTTCGTTTGGCGCGCAAAGCATGCCAAGAGCTGACCACGCTGGCAACGATTCCCCTGTCCATGGCAGGGATGCGAGCAATAGGTACAGTCAAAGGGCGTTTACAAGGGCCGCACCCTCAGCTTAGGCTGCTGCCAAACGGTGTCAGGCGGCGGTCTAAAAACGACATCCTGCCGACCTTTCGAGGCCGATCTTGGGGAGCGCACGCCACGTGCATCCGGTTCTGACAATTGTGCTGCAGCGGCTTGGCCTGGGCGTGATGACGCTCTTTTTCGTGTCGATCATCATCTTCATGTCGATCGAATTGCTGCCTGGTGACTTTACCCAAGCCGTGCTCGGCCAGGCCGCGACAGAGGAGACCGTCGCGGCGTTCCGGCGCGAGCTCGGCCTCGATCAGCCGGCCTATATCCGATATTTCGACTGGGTCGGCGGCGTCCTGCGAGGGGATTTCGGCACGTCGTTTTCCGGGCGCGCGGCCTCGGGCGTAGACCGGTCGCGCGAGGTCGTCGAGCTCATCGGACCACGCCTGTGGAACACGCTCTTTCTGGCCGGGATGACCGCGATCATCGCGGTGCCCCTCGCTCTTTTTCTGGGGATCACCGCCGCGCTCTGGCGCAACTCGGTCTATGACAAGACCGTCAGCGCAACGACGCTCACGATGATCTCGATGCCCGAGTTTTTCGTGGCATACATCCTCATTCTCTTCCTTGGCTCGCTTTACCCGATCTTTCCGACGCTCGCGAACATCTCGCCCGACACCCCGTTTTGGGAGAGGGTCTATCGGTGCGCCTTGCCCGCCCTAACGCTCACGCTGGTGATCGTGGCGCATATGATGCGGATGACACGCGCCGCGATCATCAACCTCTTGGCCTCGCCTTACATCGAGATGGCGCGGTTGAAGGGGATCTCTGGCGCGCAAGTGATCCTGCGCCACGCGCTGCCCAACGCCTGGGCGCCCATCGTCAACGTGATCGCGTTCAACTTGGCTTATCTGATTGTAGGGGTCGTCGTTGTCGAGGTTGTCTTCGTTTATCCCGGGATCGGACAACTCATGGTCGATGCCGTCACCACGCGGGACATCCCAGTGGTTCAAGCCTGCGCGCTGATCTTTGCAGGCACGTATATCCTGCTAAATCTCCTCGCCGACGTGATCTCGATCGTCACAAATCCCCGCCTTTTGCACCCGCGATGACGGACGAGCCGGGATATTCCGCCGCGGCCGAGGTCGGCGCTGTCCGGCTGCGGCGGAGCTGGGCCGAGCGGGCCTGGATCGAACTGCGCAAGGCGCCATTCACGGCATGGTTCGGCATGATCGTGATCGCGGCCTACGTCTTTGTCGCCGTCTTCGCACCCCTGCTTGCGCCCTATGGCGAGGCGGATTCGAGCTTTGCCGCCTACGCGCCCTGGTCCGCCGAGCACGTCTTCGGGACCGACCAGATCGGGCGCGATATCCTCTCACGGCTGATCTACGGCGCGCGCAACACGATCGGGATCGCACTGGCGACGACGCTGCTCGCCTTTGCCATCGGGGGCGGGTTTGCCCTTATGGCGGCGATCTCGCGCGGTTGGGTCGATCAGGTCCTCAGCCGCTTTGTCGACGTGCTGATCTCGATCCCATCGCTCATTTTCGCGCTGATGCTTCTGTCGATCTACGGCTCGACGACGCTGTCACTGATCCTGATCATCGCCGTGCTCGACGCCACGCGTGTCTTTCGGCTGACCCGCGCAGTGGCCATGAACGTCGTCGTCATGGAATATGTCGAAGCGGCACGCCTGCGCGGCGAGGGTCTTGGATGGATCATGCGCCGCGAGATCTTGCCCAACATCCTGCCGCCGCTCGTTGCCGAGTTTGGCCTGCGTTTTTGCTTTGTCTTTCTGACGATTGCTGCGCTCTCCTTCCTTGGCGTTGGGATCCAGCCGCCGACGGCGGATTGGGGCTCAATGGTGCGCGAGAACGCCTCGCTCATTCAATTTGCGCAGTTCGACATCAAGGCGGGGATCACGCCCTTGCTACCAGCCGCGGCGATTGCGCTCCTGACCATCGCGGTAAACTTTGTCGTTGATTGGTTCCTCATGAAGACGAGCGGATTGCGCGATGAGCAGTGAGGCCGACACCCTGCTGACAATGCGCGGCATCCGCATCGACGGGTTTTCCGACGAGCGCTGGCACGAGATCATCAAAGGCGTGGATCTGACCCTGCGCCGGGGCGAAGTCCTGGGTCTGATTGGCGAGAGCGGGGCGGGCAAGTCGACGCTGGGGCTTGCCGCCATGGGTTTTGCTCGGCCCGGCTGCCGGCTTACGGCGGGCGAGATCGACTTTGACGGGATCGATCTGATGCGCGCCCCGGAGCGGGTGAAGGAACGCTTGCGCGGGGCGCGGATCGCCTATGTTGCACAATCCGCCGCGGCCGCATTCAACCCTGCGCACACGCTAATTGAACAGACCGTCGAGGCGACATTGCGCCATGGCCTGCGCAGCCGCGCCGAGGCGGAGGCGGATGCCCGCGCGCTCTATGCCGCGATGGATCTTCCAGACCCGGAAAACATCGGCAACCGGTTTCCCCACCAAGTCTCCGGCGGGCAGCTCCAGCGGGCGATGACGGCAATGGCAATGGCCTCGCGTCCCGACCTGATCATATTCGACGAGCCGACGACGGCGCTCGATGTGACGACGCAGGTCAACGTGCTCGCGGCGATGCGAAGAGCCGTCAAGGAGTTCGACACGGCCGCGATCTACATCACGCATGACCTTGCCGTGGTGGCTCAGATGGCGGATCGGATCAAAGTGCTCCGCTATGGCGAGGAGGTCGAGGAAGCGCCGACCGCCGACATGCTCGCCGCGCCGAAACACCCTTACACGCGCTCGCTCTGGGCGGTGCGCTCGATCGAGAAACCGGGGGCGACGAGCGCCGACCACGCGCTTGAGATTGCGGGTGTCACGGCGGCCTATGGCACGATTGACGTTCTTCATAACGTGACCATCAATCTGCCTCGCGGAAAAACCGTCGCCCTGGTGGGCGAGTCGGGCTCGGGCAAGTCGACCACGGCGCGAGTTGTTACTGGACTTTTACCTCCACGCCGCGGTGCCGTGCGCTTTAATGGCGAGGCGCTCCCGCTGGACCTGAAGGGCCGGTCACGGGACCATTTGCGGCGCATCCAGATGATCTATCAGATGGCCGACACGGCGATGAACCCCCGCCACACCGTGCGCGAGATCATCGGACGGCCGATCGAGTTTTACCACGGGCTACGCGGGCGCGACGTCGAGATGCGCGTGGCGCGGCTTTTGGAGCAGATTGAGCTTGATGAGAGCTTTGCCGACAGGTTGCCGGGTGAGCTTTCGGGCGGGCAAAAGCAGCGGATCTGCATCGCACGTGCGCTGGCGGCGGAACCCGAGGTCGTCATCTGCGATGAGGTCACGAGCGCGCTCGACCAGATCGTACAGGAAGGGATCCTGAAGCTCTTGATGCGGCTCCAGCGCGAGTTGGGGCTCAGCTACGTCTTTATCACGCACGATATCGCGACGGTGCAGGCGATCGCAGACGAGGTCGTCGTCATGTTTCAGGGCCGTGTTGTCGAGCAGGGGCTTAAAGAAGAGATTTTCGCCCCGCCCTATCCGGAGTATACCGAATTGCTGCTGTCCTCCGTTCCGAAGATGGAGGCTGGGTGGCTCGAAAGCGTGATTGCTGAACGCACAGGTTTGCGGATGAGTGCGGAATAGCGGCCGAGCCCTTACGAACAGCGGAGACCACGCATCGCGTCGTGCGTTCGGCTTGCGCTATCGAACGATGAATTCCGCATGAAGCGCGCCCGCCGCCTTGATGCTCTTCAAGATGTCGATCATGTCGCGCGGACCGACACCGAGCGCATTGAGCCCAGCGACGACATCTGACAGCGACGTCGTGGTCGGAACTTCGGCCAGGCCGATCCCCGGCTCCTCGACGAGCGCCGCCTCCGTGCGCGGCACGATCACGGTCTGTCCTGGCGCAAAGGGGTTTGGCTGCACCGCAAGCGGCCGCTCCTCGATGCGGAGCGTGAGGTTGCCCTGGCTGACGGCGACGCGCGAAATACGCACGTCCTCGCCCATCACGATCGTGCCTGAGCGCTGGTCGACGACGACGCGGGCGCGCCGTTGCGGCTCGACCAGCACATTTTCGATCTGCCCGACTGCGTGGGCAGGGGAGCGCGCGCCCGTGGCCGCAATATCTATCTCGACAGTGCCGGCGTCGAGCATCAGCGCCACCGGCCCACCAAAAACGGTGTTGACGGCGGTCTCAATCCGCTCAGCCGTGGTGAAATCCGGCGTTCGGAGGGCCAGGCGCAGGCTGGCAAGCGTGGTAAAGTCGAACTCGATCTCACGCTCGACACGGGCGCCGGCAGGGATCACCCCCGAGGTTGGCACGCCTTCTATGACCTGCGCGCCGTCCCCCTCTGCGGCCGCGCCGCCTGCAATCACTGTGCCCTGGCTCACGGCGTAGATCTGTCCATCGGCGGCCGTCAGCGGCGTCATGATGAGCGTCCCGCCCAAAAGGCTCGACGCATCGCCGATGGCCGACACGGTTACATCGATCCGGCCGCCGGCGCGTGAGAAGGGGGGCAGCGTCGCCGTCACGAAGACCGCGGCGACATTGCTGGGGCGAAACTGCTCGCCTGTGACATTGACCCCAAGCCGCTCGAGGATGTTCGACATAATCTCTTCGGTGTAAGGCGAGTTGCGGATGCCGTCGCCCGTGCCGTTGAGCCCGACGACAAGGCCGTATCCGACAAGATCGTTGCCGCGTACCCCGTCGAACTCGACGAGATCCTTTAGGCGGATCGGCGAGGCCTGACCCCGATCCGCAGCGACGCTGATCAGCGTCACAAAGGCAAGCATGAGCACCAGCAAGCGGGGCAGAGCGGGGAGGAATGCGGCGAAGACGTTCTGTCTTAGGCTGTTTGTCACTGAAGGACCCTGACGAGCGAGAGTTGCGCGCTGCGCGCTGTGATGGCGTAGAGGAGTTCGAGCCGGGCTTGGACGGCTTCGAGCTCGGTCGAGGCCTCGAAGATATCGACATCGGTGAGCTCGGCGCGGCTTTCCTGAAGCGCAGTCTGCTCGGCGGCGTTTTGCACGCCTTGGCGTTCGATCTCGGCCTCTGCTGTTCCGAGCCGCCCTTGGAGATCCGCAAGGCTCGTTTGCGCATTCTGTAATTGCTCGCCCGCGCTCACCATCAGCGTGCCTTGCTCGTCGAGTTGACCCTGCAAGGGGGGACGATCGGTCAACGCGGCAAGGGCAAGGCCGGCGAGCACATCGCGGATTGCGGGGTCGTCGGCGGAGACGTCGAGCGCGATCCGGCGGGTCTGCGAGATCTCCACCGCGGGCAGAGCATCGGTACTGCCGAGATAGGCTACAGTGTCAAAGTCGCCGCCGGGCGCAAACCATGCGCGAACAGCGGCTTCCACGTCGGCGGCATCGGTCAGCGGGGCGACCGCCGCTTCAAGGGCGGCGCGGATGGTCTCGCCCGCCTCGATTGCGGCACCATTGGTCGCCGTGCCGGCAAAGAGGGCCGCGCCGGCATAGGAGGCGTTGAGCCGCGCCGTCAGATCGTCGAACCGGCCGCGCGCCTCGGACGCGACGATCGAGACGGTGTTGGCATTGGCCGGAGGGACCGCCGTGAAGAGGCGCGACGTTGTCTCTGTTGCGAGCTCTCGACCGATATCAAGGACGCGCTGGATCGCTTCTCCCCGCCCTTCAAGTTCGCTGATCGTGCCGGCATAAGCATCGAGGCGCGCAAGGTCCGCCTCGATGCCGCTGAGCAAGGTAAAGTCACCTCGTAGGCTTTGCGACAGGTCCGATTTGCGACCCGAACCCACCTCGGAGACGAGATCGTCGAGCTCGGCACGCAGATCAGCGTTTTGACGGCGTGAGATAAGCTGCTGGGCGAGGTCTCCAACGGTGCGAAAATCGGTCATGTGATGCTCAAAATCTGATCCAACAGGGTATCGAGCGTCTGCAGCACGCGAGCATTGGCGCCGTAATTCTGCTCGATGGTGAGAAGCTTTTGCAGCTCGTCATCGGTATCGACACCGCCTCCCGCTTCTTCAAAGCGAATCGATTCGAGGCGCGCCGCGCCAAAGGCGAGCGCGCTTTCACCCGCCTGTCGGTCGCTCGCGACGCCGCTGAGAAAGGCGTTGGCTTGTGCGCTGAACGAAAGCGTCTGGCCGGCTGCGGGGCCCGAAGCCGGCGCGCGCGGAAGGCGGAGACGCTCCGAAAAGCTCGTCAGCAAGGCGCTGTCGCCCGGCGGACCTTCAGCCGCAGCGCCGATCCCGTCGCGTAGGCGCCACAAATCTCCACCGCGCGCGGGATCGACCGCGGCGTTCACCTCAAGCCGGAGTGCGAGGCCCTCTTCGTTGAGTGGGTCGAAGGCGAGGCCGTTATCCGTAAAGAGACCGGCATCCGTGGGACCAAGGGTCGCGTCGAGCGCGGGATCCTGGAACCGGTCGATGAGATCGCGCGCGAGCGCATCAAGCGTGGCCTGCGCCGCGGGGGCGGTTCGGTCTCGCAAGTCGAACGCGGCCTGCAGCGCACCTTCGCCGAGCAAAGACCGGGCGGCGGTGGTGTCGATTTCAGTCCGCCCAATCGTAAGCCCCGACAGCGCGCCATCCGCGAGCGTCTGGGCCGGCGTGATGATCCCCGTCGGCGTGAAGCCGAAAAACTGCGGCTCACCTTCTAGGATGACCGCGCCGCCGGTCGTAAAGAGCGCAACGGTGCCGTTTTGGCGGGGGACTTCGCGAAGGGGTAGGATCTCAGCGATGCTGTCTATGGCCTGCTGGCGCTGTTCGACCAGGTTCGACGCGGCGAGCGCCTTTCCCCCCACGCGGACGATCTCATTGTTGAGCTCGTCCACCTGGCGCAGGGCCGCGTTCACGCGGTCGACCATGGTCGCGATGTCGTTATCGGCGCGGGTCCGGACGTCTTGGATGGTGCGGCTGACGTCGCCGATACCGCGCGTGAGATCATCCGCCGCGGTGACGGCCGCGGCGAGGCGCGCGTCGACATCGGGCCGTGTAGCCGCATCCGTCAGGCGGGCTTCAAGACGCGCGATACGCTCGGCCAAAGACCCAGCTTGGGTCGGATCGCCAATGGCCGTTTCAATGCGCGCGAGGCCGCCAGCGGCAAGGTCCACCGCAGCGAACTGGGCCTCCGCCAAGCGCCGATCCGCAATCACCAGCGGATCGACCGGCCTGGAGACCCCAGCGATGAGCACACCACCGAGGGGGTCGTTGGTCAGGACAAGCTCGCGCCGGACATAGCCAGGGGTCGCGGCATTGGCGATGTTGCTCGCGACGAGTTCTGCCGCGCGGCTTGTCGCGCGCAGGCCGCTCGCGGCATTGTTGAGGGCCGTGGTGAGTGCCATTGGGGCGTCCTCCTTGGGACGGTGTCGCGAAGCAGCCAGGGTGATGCGCGCGCGGTCCTTTGCCGGGCCGCGCACAGGCGCGGGGCGCCCAGCGCGATGAGCTTAATGCCGAGCGGCCGCGCCGCAGCGCGTTACCGCTTGATGTTGGTGGTCTCTTGCAACATCTCGTCGACCGTTTGGATGACCTTTGCATTAGAGGAGTAGGCGCGCTGCGTCTGAATGAGGGCGGTCAGTTCGCCCGCGACGTCGGTCGCCGATTCCTCCAGAGCGAAGCTGATGATATCGCCGGTTGCGCCTTCGCCGGCTTCCCAGAGGAAAAAGCTGCCGGATTCGGTCGACGGGATGTAGGTTTGACCGTCCTGAGTCACGAGTCCGTTCGGGTTGGGCATATCGACAAGGGGGATCTGGAAAACGGTTCGCGTCAAGCCGTTGTCGAAATTCGCGCGGACAAACCCGTTTTGGTCGACCTCCACAGCCAGGAGGCTGCCCACAGGGGAGCCGTCCTTGTTGATGAAGTTCGGCGAGAAGCTGTCGGAAAACTGCGTCAGGCCGCCCGACGCCCCGGGCAAGCCGATGCCGATATCCATCTGACCGCCTGCAACGCCAACGGTCAGGTTGCCCGTGGCCACGTCCCAAGCGGGTGCGATTGCTGGGGTGGGCGGCGCCGCCGGTGGGTTGGGCCCGCCGCCCACGACCGTTACAGACTCGAGTGTACCGCCCTCGTCGCGGCTGTCATCGAAGACGATGGTGAACTCCCCGATGGAACCGGGCTGTGGCGGCGTTGCGGCATCGGGCAATGCGCTGTCGGTGATCACGAGCGTCCAAGTGTTGGTCGGCGGGTCGCCTGCTGCGGCCGGGGCGACGGGCGTGAAGGTCATGGTCAGGGTCTGCGAGCGGCCGAGGTTGTCGAAGTATTCCACCGGCAGCGTCAGAGGCTGCCCAGCCGCGTCGAACTCGGTCTCGGTCGCCGGCAGGTTCAGCCCTGTGTCGATCTCGGTCGTGGGCTCGCCCGTCGCTTGGTTGACGTTGATTTGCACAGGCTGCAAGCCGTCCGCCGTATCGCGTGCAAAGTCCGGGATTGAGCCGTCCGGGTTCGCCGGCCAGCCCATCAGGACAAAGCCCGTATCGTTTACGAGAAAACCGTCCTGGTCGGTTCGGAAAGAGCCCGTCGTCGCCAGGTTGAGCGGAAAGTCGGCAAGTGGGCCTGAGAGCGCGGAGACCGGCGTCACTGGCAGGAACCCGCGGCCGCGGACCGCAAGGTCGGTGGAGTTTGAGGTTGTCCGCAGTGCGCCTGGCTGATCGATCAGCCGCGATGTCGACACGCTCACACCACCGGCTGTGTAGGCACCGGTGCCCGACGTAGTCACGAGCGCGCGAAACGACGTCTGCGCACGTTTGTATCCGATCGTGCTCGAATTTGCGATGTTGTCAGAGATCGTAGCAAGACGGCTGGCGTTGCTCGAGAGGCCGGAAACACCCGCGTTGAGCGACGAGGAAATGGTCATCTATGAGCGCCTTTCTTTGCGATATCACACGTCACCCCTTCTTTGCGGCGCCGCTACTTAAGGCCTGGCTAACAGATAAATTTCGCTGGGTTTATTGTGCGCGTCGAGCGGTTGGACCGTGGCGCGGATAGGGCGCTTCTCTTGGATTTTCGGTGAAAGCGACGGGTCGGAGTGGCGGATGCGCGCCTCTCGACGGTTATCGCGCGATGTCGCTACGCAACAGCGTCAGCTCGATCCGATCATTGCGCAGCGCCATCGGGTTTGGCAAAACAGGGCGGCGGTCGCCGTGGCCGGTGACGCGGTGCAGCCGCGAAGGTTCGATCAGGTCTTCCATGCGTGTCTTGGCGTGATCGGCGCGTGCGAGCGAGCGGTCCCACGCCGGGTTGTCGAAGAGGACGACCGCATGGGCCCTGGAAAACCCGGCAACAGCGACTTGGTTTGTCGTCCGCGCGAAAAGCGTCCCGACGACATCGAGCAGCCGGTTCAAAAGCGGTGTCGCTTCATCCGTGCCAGGCGCGAAGAGCGGCGCGCCGTCGAGCGAGAAAATCTCGACAACAAGACCTTCATCCGTGATCCGCGTCACAATATGGCGCAGCTCGCGTTCGGAGAGGAGTGCCTCGGCGCCAGAGCCGAGGAGCATCGTCTCCATTTCCAGGAACTCAGCGTTGTCCTCGCCATCCGCACCCGCAGCGTCTTGGCTCAGCGGTTGCGTGAACGCATCGGGAGAGCTTGCGCCGACGCCCGATTGCGACAGGGTTTCCTCGGTAAAGATACTGTCGCCCCCGAGCGCCCCATCGCCACCGCCGGAAGAGCGATTGATCGGGATCGTCGGGCTGAAGTGATCGGCGAGGCCCTTTCGCTGCTTCTCGGTCGTCGCGTTGAGAAGCCACATCAGCAGGAAGAAGGCCATCATAGCCGTCACGAAGTCGGCATAGGCGACTTTCCAGGCGCCGCCATGGTGCCCGCCGCCGGCAACCACCTTTTTTCGTTTGATGATGATCGGCGCGTTGGCGTTCGATGCCATGCCCATGCCTCGCTCTTGCACCCAGAGTTGGCCTAGCGAAAGGGCGTAAAGAATTGCTTAGTCGATGCGCGAAAGGGCCAGGGGGCGCCGGGCGTTCTTTTTAGGTGTAGTCGTAGCCATAGGCATAGTGACCGTGTCCATCAGAGAAGAAGCGGCACTTATTGAGAACGACGCCGAGGACATTGGTCTGCTCCGACACCTCCTTTTCGCAAGTGTCGATCTGCGCGATGGTCGAGCCCTCTGCCTCGGCCACAATGAGGCCGGCATCGACATTGTGGAGAAACGCCGCGGCATCGTCGTTGAGCAGCATCGGCGGCATGTCAAAGAGCATGATATCCGGGCGGTACTCGGCTTCGATCTGGTCGATAACCTCGTCGGTTGACTTACGCAGAAAGAGATCGGACGGATCGCGCGCACCGGTAAAGTTCATCGAGACGGCGAAGTTGTCGCCAATGCGCCGCGCCTGATCTGCAAAGCGCTCACTGCCCTCCAAAACGCTGCGCGTGCTTCGCCCCGACGTGCAGCCTAGCGCTTTGGCGATGGCCGGGCGGCGCAGGTCGAGATCCATGACGATGATCCGCTTGTCCGTCAGTCGGGCAAGGGAGAAGGCGAGGTTGAGCGTCGTGGTCGTTTTGCCCGAGGCGGGCAGCGGCGATGTCACAGCGATGCGGGTCCAGCCGTTCGCGTTTGCGAGTTGAAGCGTCTTCGTCCGCAAGACGTCAAACGCTGCGGCTTCGGTCCCGCCCTGGTGCGCCACGATACGACGGCGCGTGGCGCGGCGGCGATCCAGCGAAAAAAGGTCCAACGCTTGCCAGGCAGCGGCAACGGAGCCGCTCTCCGGCCCCCGCAATGTCGGACGGACCCGGCGCGTATCCGCTGCGCCCAGCTTTCCCTCGCGGGCAGTGCGCGCCTTATCGAGCGCGGCTTTCAGACGTTCCATCGGTCCATTGCCTCTCCCGCCGACCTTTCGGCGCGCCTTGTCGATGTGCAGATCAGCGGCATGTGCGCATCAGATCCGAAACTCGTCCACGAAGCGCGACCAGAGCAGGTCTAGCGGGCGCACTTCGTAGTGAACGTAGTAGAGTGCGGCTGTAAGCCCGATCGCGAGGGTCAGCACCACCAGCAGCAGGACAACCCGGCGCCGCAATCGTTCGCCCGGCGTTGCGATGTAGTTGATCGTTGCGATCGGCGTGATCCCCAGATGGCGCGTCAGGTCGACTGGGCGGCGAACGGACTTGTTGAGGACTTCGAGCGCCAAGACCAGGGAGAGCGCGAGCCCGCCCCCTCCGGCGATGCCCGCCGCCGCGATCATCGGGCGGTTCGGGTCGGAGGGCGCGTCAGGCGCGCGCGCCTGTTCGATGACGGTGATCCGCTCGCCTTTGCTCATGACCTCTATCCGCTCGCCGGTCGCCGCTGTCGACAGCCGATCGAGCGCAACGTTGTACTGGCGCTCGGTGTTCTCATAGCCGCGGCGCAGCGCCTGAAGCGCGATCGCATTGGCGGGCGTGCGCTCTAGCGTCGCCTCAAGCTCAGAGAGCTCTGCGTCGATGGCCGACGTCTGTTCTTCGAGGAAGCGCAGACGCGTATCGACCTCCTCAATCTGGAGCTCCATCACCGTCGGCGGAGCCGCAGCTTTGGCAGGATCGCGCGACGATGCTTCTAGGCTCTCCACATGCTCCTCCTGCAGCGCTTCAAGCGCTTCGATCCGGGAGGCCAGCATGGTTACGCGCGGACTGTCGGCGGCGTAAATGGCACGGGCATTCGTCAGATCGTCGCGCAAGGAGACGAGCTGACGCTCAAGAGGTGACAGCGGGCGGTCGGGCGCGAACTCGGCGGTGTCGAGACCGCGGCGCTGGAGGTCGGTCAGTCGGTTGCGCTGGTCGACGAGAACGACACGGTCCCTGTCGATCTGCGATAGGCGTTGCTGCAGGATTTCCTGCCGATTGAGCCGGTAGTTCAACGTATCCGGCAGCGCTTCGGAATTGGCGTTCTGAAACGCGAGGATCTCCTGGTTGCGCTCGTCAAGTTCTTGCTCAAGGCGCGTGACCTCCTGCTCGAAGAAGTCCAACGTGCCCTCGGCGCGTTCCTGACGGTTGGCGACGCTCTCGGCGAGGATCCGCGTGATGTAGTCGTTTGCCACCTGCGCGGCGATCTCGCCGGAACGGGCGGAAAACTCGACAGCCATGACTGTGGCTTCTGCACCGCGCCCGGAGCCGCTGATGGATGTATCGGCACGCATGGCAGAGACGATTTCATCAGGGCTCATCTGAGAGAGGTTTTCGTAGACGTCAAACTCGCGGGCGATCTGGAGCAGGTTCGTACGGGTCATGAGCCGGCGCTGGATGACCGCGAGTTGCTCGCGTGAGCTGACCTGGACCGTCGAGGCGGCGAGATTGGTCGGTATCTGCGGCGCATCGACCAACAGCTCGCCGCGCGCCGTGTAGACCGTCGGCAGCATGATCGCGAGCGCCAGTCCGGAGATCGCAATGGAAAGAAACACCGCGAAAAAGATCGGAGTGCGGCGCAAGAACACCGCAAAATAGTATCTGATCTCGGTGTTCATTCCGCGGCCCTTCCGGTCTGAGCGAACCCTGCCACGAAGACCCCATCGGCGACGACTTGCGTTACGGTCGTTCCCGAAACCGGCTTCTCGTTATTGATTGCCCCATAAACAAGGCAAAACTCGCACAGCTTGTTGATCAAACGAGGGATGCCCCTTGTCTGCTGCACGATTTCGGCCATAGCGGCGTCGGTAAACACGGGCTCGATTGCGCCCGAATGCGTGACCCGGTGGCGGATGTAGCCGGCGGTGGCGTCCGCATCCAAGGGGGACAGATGATAGGCGGCGACGATGCGCTGGGCGAATTGCTTTAGGTCAGGGCGCATGATGCGCTCCCGCAATTCGGGCTGGCCAACGAGGACCAACTGCAAAAGCTCGTCGCGTCCCGAGTTGATGTTGGTATACATCCGCAATTCTTCGAGGGCCTCGACCGAGAGGTTCTGCGCTTCATCGATCACGAGCGTCACACTGCGCCCGGCGGCGTATTCCTCGATCAGATGGTCCTGAAAAAGCTGGTAGGTTTCGACGTAATCGGCCTCTTTCGGCACGCTGATCCCGAGTGCGCCGACCACCCAGCGCAGGAGTTCCCCCCGTCCCCCCTGCGCGTTCGAGATAAGGCCGATCGTGACGCTTTCGTCGAGTGTTTCCAAGAGGCGCTGCAGGAGCGTTGTCTTTCCGACGCCGATTTCCCCCGACAAGACTGTGATCGGCGCACGCGTTACGACCCCGTATTCGAGCACGGTAAAGGCCGCGCGGTGCCCGTCGGCCCAATAGAGAAAGTCGGGGTCGGGCGTCAGGCTGAACGGCCTGTCCGACATGCCGAAGAACTCCATGTACATGTCGCCTGCAAACACGTTGTCCTCATTGGTTCGGGTCTGCGCCGCCGATGCCTCTAGGGCCTTGCTTACATGGTATCAACCGGGTCGCAGTCTGTCAGCGCGCGCAGGTGAGAGCCACTGCAACAGTGGGGAATATGCCATTGCGACCGGGCGCCGAAATACGCCATCGCTCGTCTGGGACGCACGGCAGGACGACGTTACCTCGGAGAGAGATGTGCCGGTGGAACTGCGTCCGGTCGTCGCACTGTGGGGTGCTGCCCATGAAATACGACCACACGCTGCGTCACTTGAAAATGAGGCTTTTTCTCGTTGACTTCGTGGCTATATAGCGCCCTGTCCACAAGGCAAAATGCCAGGAAAAAAACGTCTAAAAGACATTGTGTCTTTAAGGTTTCGTTTCAGAAACCAATTTAGCGACCGCCTAGCCCTGGTGTGAAATCTGTGCGCTGGCATGTGGGGAAGGGCTTCTTTGCGGAGTTTAACATGGTTCACTTGGTAGATGTGTCGGCGCGGAGTTTCCAAACGGTGCCTCCGGCCGTGCATGCCTTCACCCGATCTGCCCGAATGGGTGTCTCAGAACAATCGGGGTGGTACCGTCGACGGGGCAAGCGCCTTTTCGACATTGCGTTCGTGTGCGCCACGGCGCTGATCGTGGTTCCGCTGGTCGCGGCACTCGCGTTGCTCGTTGCTTTCAGGGGCGGTACCCCGATCTACCGCCAAGCCCGGCTTGGCCAAAACGGTCGTATCTTTCACGTGCTAAAGCTGCGAACAATGGTGCCTGATGCTGACCGTGCCCTGGCGCGTTTGCTCGAGACCGACCCGCAACGGGCGGCGGAGTGGCATGCCACGCAAAAGCTGCGGGATGACCCGCGCGTGACGCCGCTTGGGCGCGTTGTGCGCGCAACGTCGTTGGATGAGCTGCCGCAATTCTGGAACGTCTTGCGCGGCGACATGTCTCTCATCGGACCGCGGCCGATGATGGTGGACCAACGCGCGCTCTATGAGGGCGCTGTTTACTGCGATCTCCGTCCGGGTCTCAGCGGTTTGTGGCAGGTGTCGGCGCGGCATGCCGAGGCGTTCAGCCGCCGCGTCGACTATGACAGAGAGTATGCGACGCGCCTCTCGTTTTGGTTTGACGTCCAGATCATGCTGCGCACCGTCGGGGTCGTCCTCCGTGGGACCGGCTGCTAATGACATATTCCTGAACGATGTTACGCTGAACCTTGCGCGCCGAAGCGCTTTCGCCACGCCTTGGGGTCGTTGATCAGGCTGGCGCTGAATTCGGTGGCTTAATCTGATAGTAATGCGCGCAAAGGGCAGCGCCGGGACGCTGGCAAAGCCCATCGACCGGACGGACTAATCTGGGGAACCAAGCATGGCGCGCGTCTCGTTAATCCGCCCTCGCAGCGTTTTTGGCGTCCTGGTGCTCATTCTCCTGGTCGCGGCCTGCGATACGACCGAGGAGCGCGCGGAAGGACATTTCGAGAGCGCGCTGGCGCTGATTGCGGACGGCGACGTTGCGCGGGCAAAGGTCGAACTCCGGACAGTCTTCAGCCTCGTCCCAGACCATGTGCCAGCACGCGAGACACTTGCTGAAATTCTGCTCGAAGAGGGCGATCTTGCCGGCGCGTTCGGGCAGTACATGCGCCTCGTCGAACAATTGCCCGATGCGACAGAGCCCCGCTTTGTCGTGACCGAGCTTCTCATGCTCGATCTTGAATTTGAAGACGCGCAAGTGCATTTGGACGTACTTCAAGAACTTGCGCCGGCCGACCCACGTACAGCAGCGCTACAGAATGCAGTCTCCTACCGCAGCGCCGTCATCGAGGAAGATGTAATCGCCCGGCGATCCAGCGCGGCAAAAGCTTTGCAGCTAGTTGCGGATCTTCCGAACAGCCTGTTAAACAGCACCGTGGTCGCCGACAATGCGGTGCTCGACGCGGACTTCGACGGGCTCTTTGAGGAGCTCGACCGCATCCAGGCCATCTTTCCTGAGGAGCGGCGGATCTTTCAGTATCGGCTGACCGGCTACAGCCGCATGGGGGACTTCGAGGGGATCGAGCGCACGATCCGCTCGATGATCGAAACCTTTCCCGAGGATGAAGTGCTGCCCCAGACGCTCATGCGCTACTACGCAGACCGGGGCGACCTTGATGGTGCGGAGACGTTTCTCCGGGACCGGATCGCTGTCGATGGGTCCGGCGACGCCGAGCGGATGACGCTGCTTCGCTATCTGACGACCGCCCGTGATCCGCAGACGGCGCTCGACGAGACGCGCCGACTCATCGAAGAAGGCACGAATAACCAGCTCTTCCGCTCGGTCGAGGCGTCGCTACTTTATGATCTTGGTGAGCGCGACGCGGCGGTGGCGATCTTCGAAGACATCGTTGCTACCGCTGATCCATCCGACCAGACCAACAACATCAAGACGACCTATGCCGGTCTCCTCCAGCGTGACGGCAACGAGGTTGGCGCACGGGCGCTTATCGAGGGCGTGCTGGAGACCGATCCCTCACACGTTCCTTCGCTTTTGATGCGGGCGCATTGGCTGATGGAGGATGACCGGGCCGACGATGCCGTCCTCGCGCTCCGCCTCGCGCAGGATCAGGAGCCGGAGAACCCCGAAATCTTCGCCCGTCTCGCAGAGGCGCATTTGCGCAATGGAGAGCGGCTCTTGGCGGGCGAGATGCTGGCGCTGGCGGTAGAGACCTCGAACAGCGCCCCGCTCCATGCCGTCGGTTATGCCCGCTATCTGACGCGCGATGCGCGGCTCGCACCCGCCGAAGCTGTCTTGATCAAAGCGCTTCGTCTTGCCCCGCGGGACGTGACGATCCTGGTTGCACTTGGCGAAGTTTATGTCGCCATGGCCGATTGGGGGCGCGCGCAGGGCGTCGAGGACAAACTGCGCGAAATCGGGGCAGACGCGCAAGCCAACACTCTGCGTCTCGAAGCGTTGCGCGCGCAGGGGCGCACGGACGATGCCGTGGCGTTTCTCGAGCGTCTGAGCGCCGATGGGGCCGCCGGGCTCGCAGCCGAAATCGCCATCGCGCAAACCCTGATCCGGGATGGAGACGCTCCGGCAGCGCTCACACATCTCCAAGACGCGCTCGCCGCGAATACTGAGGACGAGACGTTGCGCTTCTTCGTGGCAAGTGCACAGGCCGTAACTGGAGACCACGCCGCCGCGGCAGAGGGGTATCGCCAACTGATCGACGACGGGGCAACCGGAGCCCGCGTCTGGGTCGAGCTGATCCGCGCACTCAAAAGGTCGGGCCGCGGAGACGAGGCCGCGGTGGAACTTAAGGCGGCTTTGGAGCGCGCGCCAGACGCGCCGGATCTTCTTTGGATGCGCGCCTCAGAGCTCGAAGCGGCAGGCGACACTGACGGAGCGATCGAGATCTACGAGACGCTCTACGCCGCAAACAGTGCCTCGCCGATCGTTGCCAACAACCTCGCAAGCCTACTCTCGACCAGCCGCAGCGACGCCGAGAGCTTGGAACGCGCCGAACGGATCGCGCGGCGCCTGCGGGAGACGGAGATCCCCGCCTTCCAAGATACCTATGGTTGGATCCAGTATTTGAGCGGAAACTACACCGAGGCGGTGGACTACCTCGAAGCCGCCGCCAGGGCCCTGCCGGATGATCCGCTTGTGCAGGCCCATCTGGGGCTGACCTATGCCGCGTTGGAGCGCTCGGAAGATGCCGTCGCCCGCCTCACGCAAGCGATCGACTTGGCCGGAGACGACTCGCGTCTGACCCTTGCGCTTGCGCGCGAGCGCCTCGCGGAGTTGCAAAACCGCGATAGCGCGGAGTGATTTTGCTACCGTTGGGGCGTTCGCCTACCGAAAAAGGACCTGCGCGGGCTATTAAGCGGTGATAGACACGTGCCGCGCCCTGATCTGCGCGCGCTTACGTCATTTTGGAGACTTCAAGCATGCGACGTTATGCGATCACGCTGGCTGGCGCTTTGGCTGCCCTCTTTTGGGCCCATACGGTGTTGGCGCAGAACTACCTCATTCAGCCCGGCGATCAGCTTGCCATCGAGGTCCTCGAAGACCCTGACTTGAACCGTGGGGTCTTGGTGACGCCCGACGGCCGGATCAGCTTTCCGTTGGCGGGCACGATACAGGCTGCGGGTCGTACGACCACGCAGGTCGAACGCGCACTCCGCTCGGCCCTCGCCAACGCGTTCGCCAACCCGCCGACAGTTTTCGTCGCCGTCGGATCGCTTGCGCCGCCACCGCTCGCACCCGCCGCCCAGGAAGACGCGACCATTCTTGTATACGTCGTGGGCGAAGTGAACGATCCGGGCGCAAAGCCAGTGGTGCCGGGAACGACCGTGTTGCAGCTCTTGTCGCAATCGGGCGGGTTTACTCCGTTTGCGGCGACAAAGCGTCTGCAACTGCGTCGCAACGATCACGCGACCGGGCGCCAACAGCTCGTCATCATCGATTACCGCGCCATCTCGCGCGGCGCCGTCATCCAAAATGAGCCGGTCCTTCGCGAAGGGGACGTGCTGGTGGTTCCCGAACGGCGGCTCTTCGAGTAACGAAATCCAATGGGGGGCCGACGGATTTCACCACCTGAACGTGCGCCGCGAAGCCTTTGCCGCAGCGCGTGCTCGATTGCGGCCGTCACCGCTGTGCTTTGCGCCGGCGTTCCAACGGTGGCACAGGACACGCAGGACCCGCCAGGCTCGCGCTTTTTCCTGGATTTCTCTTCCGGTCTGGAAATCTCGGACAATTTCGACCGCGTGCAAGATCCGGACGGCACATCAACGGTATTCACCAACACATTCGCCTTCACCTTCGACAGTGCAACGCGGAACCAACGCCTTACAGCAACGGCCGGCGTGACCTTTGAGGCCGGTGAGTTTGCCGACGATCCCACGGGCGATGACGGCGGTTTTGACCGGCCCTTCCTCACGCTCGACTACACGCGCTCCAACCGAACGTCTGAACTGCGCTTTTCCGCCGATTATCGAGAGCGGGATAACGGATTTGACGAAGTCGAGATCGAGGACGCAGACGATCTCATTGTCGATCAAGGGCGTCGTGCCGACCTAAACCTCGGTCTCGGGTTGACCCTCGGCCGTCAAACGCCGGTGACACTGGTCTCCGATCTGGCGTTCCGTGACACAGAGTTTACCGACACGACCGACGAGGATCTTAACGACGAGACGTTTTTCTCGACCGAGAATGTGCTGACCTTATCACTGAGCCGCACCACCAGTCTTTTCTTCCGTGCCTCCTACAGCGAACTCGACGAGGACGATGCCGAGGACACGTTCGAAACGAATGCTGCCGGGCGCATTGGCCTTAATTTTGAGAACGGGCGCGGCTTTAGTGGCTCGGCAAGCATCGGCTACTCTGTCAACGAGACTGAAAGCACCGTCGATGGGGAAACCGATACTGAGCGGGAAGATCGCCCCGTTGCGGCAATCACACTGCGTCAGGCGCGGCCCGATGGGGAAGCACGGGCGACGCTTGATCAGGAGGTCAACGATCAAGGCCGGCGTACGCGGTTGAGCTTTGGCCGAACGCTGACCCTCCCACGCGGCGAACTCGTCGCAGATCTCGGGGTCTCGGCGGCCGACTACGACGACAGCCTGCGCGGCGTGGGCTCGCTCAGCTACACCCACACCTTGCCGCGCGGAAGCTTCTCGCTGCGGTTCTCCCAACAGGTTACCGACGACAGCGATGAAGATGGCGATGTCTTCATCACGACGGCGGGGCTCTCCTATCAGAGGCCGCTGACACCGGTGTCCACTTTTGGGATCTCGCTTGACCTGTCGGCGTCCGAAGCCGTCGACGCCGAAGAGTCAGACAGCCAGCGGACGAGTGTTCTTTTGAGCTACAACCGCGAACTCACGCCAGATTGGTCGCTCAATACCGGCTTTCGCCACAGCACCTTCCGCGAGACGGACGAGGCGCCGATCATCGAGAATGCCGTCTTCGCGCGGATCGAACGTCGGTTTGATCTCCGGCCTTAGCGCGGCGACGACCAACTTGGCGCAAAGGCAAAACTGCGCTCCGCGACGGTTCTGCGGCGGTCGCCTCTTGCTCCCGCGTGTGCAGCGCACCAGAAGGCAGTTATGACGCGCGGCGAAGGTTCGATCTCTTCTGTGTTTGGCTTTCGCCCAGCGCCCGATACACATGGAATGCACGTGCTTTATGCGCTGATCGCGCTGTGCACGATCGTCGAACTGGTGCTTCAGCTTGGCCAACGCGGCTTAATCGACGTGCCGCGGTTGCGCAGCGTTGCCTATGAAAATGGAGCGTTCTGGCCAGGCCTCATGCGCGACTGGTTGCCCAACTACCCCGGCCAGCCCTGGCTGATGTATATCACCTACGGCTTTCTCCATGGCGGGCTGTTGCATCTATTATTCAACATGTTGACGCTTTGGTCGCTGGGGATCGCCATCCTGGAGCGCGTGAGCACCGCGCGGTTTCTTATCCTCTACTTCGGGTCGATGTTTGGGGGCGGGGCGGTGTTTGCGCTGTTGTCGACCTCCGCACAGCCGATGGTCGGCGCGTCGGGCGCGCTCTTTGGGCTCGCGGGCGCGGTTTTGGCCTGGCTCTGGGAAGACCAGCCGACGCTTCGCATGGCCCTGCGTTTCGCAGGGCGGGCGGTCTTGATCCTCTTGGCCTTCAATATCGTTCTGCATTTTCTCCTGGCTGGCCAGCTTGCATGGGAGACCCATTTGGGCGGGTTTTTGACCGGTTGGGTACTTGCTATTGCGCTCAATCCGGACGCGGATGGGCGCCCATGAAAGACATTCTGCGCCTGTTTCGCCGGCACGGCACATCGGAGAAGAACGAAGCTAAGCCGGAGGGCGCGCCGCAAGAGGAGCCGCCGCGTCCCGAACGGCTGACGTATGCTGTCGGCGACATTCACGGATGCCTCGCCCCTCTTGAGGCGCTTTTGCAACGCATCCGAGACGATGCGGGCGGAAAGCCCCATGACATCGTTTTCCTTGGAGACTACGTCGACCGCGGCCCGGAGAGCGCCCGCGTCCTCGAACGATTGCGGGCACTGGAAGAGGAAGCGGACGAAAGGAGGCGTGTGATCTGTCTCAAAGGCAACCACGATGCGATGATGCTGCATTTCATGGACGCTCCTGAAGACGGTGTGCGCTGGCTCTTTCTCGGCGGGCAAGAGACGCTTGCGAGCTTTGGCATCGGGCATGTTTCGATGCAGGCCGACATCGATAACCCGATGACCGCCCGCGTCGCCGCCCAGGCCGAGGCCCTGCGGACTCAGCTCGGCGACGCGGCCGCTCAATGGCTCGCAGCCAGGCCGCTCTGGTGGCGATCGGGCGACCTTGTCGCGGTGCATGCCCTGACCGATCCCGCTCTGCCCATGGAGGCGCAGAGCGAAGAGACGCTGCTTTGGGAGCGGCCGGGTCGGCGCCTCGTGCCCCGGGCCGATGGAACTTGGATCGTCCACGGCCACACGATCGTGCCTGAGCCAAGCGTGCGGGCACGCCATGTCAGCGTTGACACCGGGGCATTCAACGGCGGTCCCCTCACGGCGGCAGTCTTTACACCAGGTTCCCCCATCCGCTTCCTTGCGGCGCTCCGACAGTAGAGCGCGCGGCTTTTGGCGCGAATGTCATAGCGCAACGAGAACGTTGCCGGTCCAGGGTGACAGGGTCTTCGCGCTGTGGCATGCGCACCACCACGGGGGTCGGGAGGCAAAGCAGGACGCGATGATACATCCCATCATTCTAAGCGGCGGGTCTGGCACACGGCTGTGGCCGGCCTCGAGGAAGGCCTATCCGAAGCAATTTGCTCCGCTGCTTGGCGACGAAAGCCTCTACCAGATCACGCTGCGACGGCTCTCTGGCCCGGAGTTTGCGCGGCCGGTGGTGATGACGAACGTAGAGTTTCGCTTTCTCGCCTCGCAGCAAGCCTACGAGATCGGCTTAAGCGATGCGCATGTCGCTATTGAACCGGCAGGCCGGGATACGGCACCCGCGATCCTCGCGGCGGCCTTGATCATCGAGCAAGAGAGCGGGCGGGAGGCGACTGCGCTCGTCGCGCCCTCGGACCATGTCATCGGCGACGTTGCGGCGTTCAACGCGGCGGTTGAAAAGGGGCGAGACGCTGCCGCCGAGGGCAAGCTTGTTACCTTCGGCGTCACGCCTGACCGGCCCGAGACCGGTTATGGCTATCTCGAGCTTGCCGCGTCGCCCGGTCCAAGCGGCACAGCCGTGCCTCTGAGCGCCTTTCGCGAGAAGCCCGATGCCGAGACCGCGGCCAAGATGATCGCCGCGGGGAACTGTTTGTGGAATTCCGGCATGTTCCTGTTTCGCGTCGGCGACGTCCTCGATGCGTTCGAGGCGTATGCGCCCGACCTTTTGGCTCCCGTCCGGGCCGCTGTGACGGGCGGGCATGAGGACCTGTCTTTTTTCCGCTTGGCCGAGGCGCCCTTTGCCGAAGCCCGCGACATCGCCTTTGATGTCGCGATTATGGAGAAGGCCGAAACGGCGGTTGCGGTGCCGCTCTCAAGCGCATGGTCAGACCTGGGGGCATGGGACGCGCTTTGGACGTCGGCCGAACACGATGCTGCCGGCAACGCGACGCTCGGGCCGACGACCGCTCTTGACTGCGAGAGAAGCTACCTTCGGTCCGAAGAGAGCAACGTCCACGTGGTGGGGCTTGGACTTCGGGATACCATCGTTGTGGCAATGCGTGACGCCGTTCTGGTCGCAGACCGGCACCGGGCGCAGGACGTCAAGTCTGCCGTCGCGGCCTTGCGTCAGAGCGGCGTCGGTCAGGCCGACGATTACCCGCGATTTCATCGGCCCTGGGGGTGGTACGAGACGCTCTGCATCGACAGCCGGTTTCAGGTCAAGCGGATCATGGTGCGCCCAGGCGGCGTCTTGAGCTTGCAATCGCATATGCACAGGTCCGAGCACTGGGTCGTCGTTGCGGGGACGGCGGAGGTCACGATTGGCGAGGAAAAGAAGCTCCTGACCGAGAACCAATCGGTCTACATTCCCTTGGGCGCGGTGCACCGCATGTCGAATCCAGGGCGGCTTCCGATGTATTTGATCGAGGTCCAGACCGGCGCCTATCTCGGCGAAGACGATATCATCCGCTATGAGGACGATTACGGGCGCGGGTGACGTCCGCCACTGAAGCTCTCACGGGCCTCGGCCATAACGTCAGCGGCGCCTCGCCAGCGTTGGCATTCGCCCTTGTTTCACCGATTCGGGTCGGCCATCCTTTACGTAGCGGCCAGCAAGACCGCAAAAGACAACGATCGGGACGGAGACACGTAGTATGAGCCAACGCGATGAATTGATCGAGAAGTACGCGGGTGACCTTAAAACGAAGTGCGGCGTCGAGCCGGACATGGACCTTCTAACCAAGGTTGTCATTGGCTTGGGCCCATCGATCTACAATGCCGACAGCGAGACGGTCGCATCCTCGCAACCGAGTGAGCTCGAGACGGTCAAGAACAACTTCCTCATCAAGAAGCTCGGTCTGACGGACGGGCCAGAGCTCGACAGCGCAATCGAAGCGGCGGTGGAGCAATACGGCAAATCGGAGCGGAACAAGTACCGCGCCGTTGTATACTATCTGCTGACGGTGCATTTCGGCAAGGAAGGCGTCTACGCCTAGGCGGCCGAGGGCGGCTCCGCGACGTGGCGAAGACCGCTTGATGCCACTCGAATTGTCCGTAAACCGGCTTTGCAATTCCCGTGTTGGTTGCGTATTTCACTGTAGCCGGCACAGTAGGGCTGGCCCTTTTTGACTTGCGTGGTGCGAGACACGTGGGGGGAGGGTCGTGCCTTGGGCCGACCCTCCTTTTCTTTTGAATGCTCAGGCGCGCGCTCTCTCCTCGCTCAGCTTTGCTTTCGCAAGCCGCACCAAGCCGCTGATTGTGGATCTGTTGAATTCTGTTTAAGCGGGGTGCCGACGCCACATGCGCGCCGGACCTGCATTCTGCTCGTCGATTTGGGGGCGTTCCTAGCTCGAAGCCGGGGATGTGCCGCCCATCTCGCAGATGCGAATCCATTCGGACGCCGACACTGGCTGTACCGAGAGCCGCGAATTGCGGACCAGCACCATGTCAGAAAGAGACGGCTCGCCCTTGATCTGGTCGAGGGTCACGGGCGCGGTGAACGGGCGCACCGCGCGAATATCGACGCAGTCCCAGCGCGCATCCTCCGTGGTGCTGTCGGGATGGCTCTCTGCCGAGATCGCAACGATGCCGACCACCGCCTTGTCCTTTTGCGAGTGGTAGAAAAAGCCGAGATCGCCAAGCCGCATCTCGCGCATGAAGTTCCGCGCTTGATAGTTGCGCACGCCGTTCCACTCCTCGCCCGCAGCACCTTTGGCGACCTGATCGTCCCACGACCAGTCGGACGGTTCCGACTTGAAGAGCCAATACTGCATCACACGGTCCTTCCTCGTTTTGAGCAAATCGGATGCGGCTACCCTGCGCGCCGCAGGAAGAATACGAAAGGGCCACCGAGATCTCGGCGTCAGGCCTTGGCACCGCGCTTGCCGGAGCCGAGCATCGGAGCGGCATCCGCATCGAGCGGCCAGCGGGGGCGCGCGGGCAGGTCCATCCCGTCCCACTGGCCGAGCCGGGCGCGCTCGATCCCGGCCCAGGCGATCATCGCGGCGTTGTCCGTACAGAGCGCAAGGGGCGGGGCGGCGAAGCGGGTACTGCGTTCGGCAGCGACCCGCATCAACGCCGCACGGATCTCGCCATTCGCCGCGACGCCGCCCGCAACGGCAAAGGCGGGCTTGCTTGGGCAAAGGTCCAGATACACGCCAAGCGCGCGTCGGGATTTTTCGGCGAGGACATCGGCCACAGCGCGCTGGAACGCCGCGCAAAGATCGGCGCGGTCCGCCCGCCGCAACCCGCCAAAGGGCGCCATCAAGCTGTCGCGCGCGCGCAAAACGGCGGTCTTCAACCCCGAGAACGACAGATCGCATCCCGGCCGGTCAAGCAGCGGGCGCGGGAGCGCGATCCGCGCCGGGTCGCCGTCCGCTGCTTCGGCCTCGACAGCCGGCCCGCCGGGTTGTCGCAGGGCCAGAAGGCGCGCGACCTTATCAAACGCCTCGCCTGGGGCGTCGTCGATTGTCCCACCCAGGCGACGAAACCGGTCAGGCCCCTCGACGATAAGAAACTGGCAGTGTCCGCCAGAGACGAGGAGCATAAGGTAGGGAAAGTCAAAGCCATGCGTCAGGCGCGGTGTTAACGCATGGCCTGCCAAGTGGTTCACCCCGATCAGTGGCAAGCCAGCGCCGAAAGCAAGGCCCTTGGCGCACATGACACCGGCTAGCACGCCGCCGATCAGCCCCGGACCTGCAGTCACGGCGATGCCGTCGAGCGCGTGCAAAGAAAGGCCGGCCTCCGCCAGAGCCCGCTCGACCGTCACATCGAGCTTTTCAGCATGGGCGCGGGCCGCAATCTCGGGCACGACCCCGCCAAAAGCCGCGTGGAGCACGTCTTGTGAGGCGACGACATTCGACAGGATCTCCGGCCCGCCCGCACGCGACCAGCGCACCACAGCGGCACCGGTATCGTCGCAGCTGCTTTCGATACCGAGCAGGGTCAGCGCATGAAGTGGGTTGCTCCGGTTCATTTCAGCAAGCCAAGATCCGTTTCTCCTCGGCCTCCATTGGTCAGACGCGCTGGCGGGGCTAAAACCTGACAAGCGATAGACGCAAGGCCCGCCGAAGTGAACCCGTCCAAACTCACGCTGCTTCTGACGCGCCCTGCGCCCGCATCCGCGCGTTTTGCCGCCGAAGTCGAGGGGCAGCTCGGCGCGTTTGCCGAAGTCATCGCGTCGCCGATTCTCGAGATTGTACCGCTGGTGCCTTTCCCCGGCGTGCCCGACGGGGCAACGCTGGCCTTCACGTCTGAAAATGCAGTGCGCGTTGCGGCGCCTTTCCTTTCGGCACCGGGTCGTGTGGTCTGGTGTGTCGGCCCGCGTACGGCCGAGGCGGCCCGGGAGGCGGGGCTCGTTCCCAAAGACGCACAGGGCGACGCCGCCGATCTCGCAGCGCTTCTTGCAACCGACGCGCCCCGTGGCGACATTGTCCACCTGTCCGGCTTGCACCAAGCGGGAGATCTTGTAGCGCGGCTCAGGAGAGCTGGGCTCGCAGCACGGCGCGTGGCGATTTACGACCAGATCGCGCGACCGCTGAGCGAGGCGGCCCTCGCCGCTTTCGACGGTGGCCGGCCGATCATCTTGCCGCTTTTTTCGCCACGGAGCGCACGGCTTTTGGCAGGCGCGCTGCCCGGCCGCCCCAGGGCTCCGGTCGCGCCGGTCTTTTTCTCGCAAGCGGTAGCCGCAGCTTGGGGCCCAAAGCCACCTCCGGGCGTGACCGCCGAAGACCCCAACGCGGACGCGATGATCACGGCAATTGCCCATGCGATTGACACCTTTTCGGATGCTTGAGGCGGCCGAAGCGGCGGGATAAGGTTCACCGCCGGGGGAAGAGCGGTCTTCCTGCAAAGATTCGCCGAAGACGAGGGGTGCCGATCCTTGACCGATCCCAAAAAGCCGGAAGACGAGGCTCCCGAGGACGAGGCAACCGCGAAGACCGACGGGGGCCCGGAAGCTGAAGAGACGGAAACGGCTGGCAGTAAGACGGATACAGGCGACGATACGTCGAGCGAGGAAGCGCCGGTCGACGGAGAGCCGGCGGCTGAGAAAGCATCAGCGGCCAGGGCGGAAGACGCCGCCGAGACCGCCTCGGAGGACGGTGAAACGGCGAAGGCCGACGGCACCGGGCCAAGCACCGAGGAAGGCGCGCTATCGGAAGACGAACAGCGCGAGATTGCTGAGGACGCGCTACGGGACGCGGAGACGAGCTACGTCGCTCCCGATAGTGAGAGCAAAGCGAGCGACGACACACCATCGGACGCAGCAGGCCTTGCAACCGCCGCCGCGGGCGCTGCGGCTGCGACGCAGGCAACGGGTGGTACTGCCGCTCCGCCCGCCCCGCCCAAGGAGGTCGTCGTTGAAAAGCGCGGCGGTATCTTATCGGGCGTTGTCGGCGGTGTTATTGCGGTTGCGGCCGCGGTCATCGCATTGCCCTACGTGCTGCCAGAAGACATGCGTCCGGTCATGAGCCTTGCCCCTGTCGAAGATGAGATCGCTGCACAATCGGCTGAGCTGGCCGAGGTCGCGGGTGCGATCGAGGGCATGAACGGTCAGCTTGAGAGCACCGCTACTGCGCTGGACGCTCTGGGAGGGCGGATCGGCGCAACCGAGAGCGCTCTATCCGATGCCGTAGGCGCGGCCGAAATCACCGCGCTGGAGGACAGGCTCGACACGATCCAGGCCGACATGAGCGCTCAGAACGCAGCGCTCAGTACCCGGATTGAGGAGGTCGCCGATCTACTCTCGCAGTTCGAGCGCAACCCGATCGAGAGCGCGACGGATCCGGCCATTGTCTCCGCACTTGCCAACTATGCACGGGAGGTCGAGGCCCTGCGCGACGAGGTTGCGGCAACGGCCGCCGCAAATGCCGCCGTGATTGAGGAGGCCGCGGCCGCCACCGCAGAAGCGCGCGCCCTGGCCGAAGCAGAGCAGGAGGCCGCCGCGGCGCGCGCTGCAGATGCGGCGCGTCAACAGGCACTCGTAGATATCAAAGCCGCGCTCGATGCTGGCGCGCCTTTCGGTGAGGCGCTCGATGCGCTTGGCGCTGATGTGCCGGCGGCCTTGAGCGATGTTGCGAGCGGGGGCGTGCCGACCCTTGCTGCTTTGCAAGCCAGCTTTTCAGAGCCTGCACGGGACGCGCTCGATGCCGCACGCCGCGCAAGCGTCGGAGAGGCGCCCGCCGAACGCGGCCTGAGTTTCCTCCAGACGCAGCTCGGCATGCGATCGCTCACGCCGCGCGAAGGCGATAGCGCCGATGCTGTCTTGAGCAGGGCCGAAGCTGCCGCGCGCGACGGCGATCTCGCGACCGCACTTTCCGAGCTGGGCGCCCTGCCCGAGCCCGCCGCCGCCGCGATGGCCGATTGGGCCGCCCGCGCTGCGGCCCGGGTCAACGCTGTCGCAGCGGCAGACGCTCTCGCCCAATCGATGGCGACAAACTAAGGACACCGCCCATGCTCTGGTCCCTCATCAAGATCCTGATCTTCGTGGCCCTTGTTGTAGGCCTGACGATCGGCACCGGCTATTGGATGGAAACGGGGCCGACGGTGCGGCTGGCCATCGGCATGGTCGAGTTCAATCTCGGCCCCCTGCAGGCGGTTATTTCGGCGCTGTTCCTCCTTGGACTGATCTGGCTCGCCTTCAAAGCTGCTGGGCTCCTCGTCGCCTTCCTGAAGTTTCTCAACGGCGATGACACCGCGATGTCCCGGTACTTTAGCCGCAACCGCGAGCGGAAGGGCTATGGCTATCTCTCCGAGGCGCTGCTCGCGCTGTCTTCAGGCGAAGGGCGACTTGCGATGGCGAAGGCGACCAAGGCCCAGCGCTATCTGAGAAAGCCCGAAGTGACGGGGCTCGTAATCGCGCAGGCGGCCGAAATGGTCGGTGACAAGCCAAAGGCGACGGAGACGTACAAAGCGCTGGTCCAGAACGACAAAACGCGCTTTGTCGGCATCCGTGGCCTCCTTGAACAAAAGCTCGAAGAGGGCGATGCGGATGTGGCGCTTCAGCTTGCGCAAAAGGCTTTTGCGCTCCGCCCGAAGAATGACGGGATGGCCGACACATTGCTGAAGCTGCAAGCCGGTGCCCACGATTGGGCGGGCGCGCGTAAGACACTCGGAGCAAAGCTCAAAGCCGGCAACATGCCCCGCGATCTGCACAGGCGCCGTGACGCCGTCCTTGCCGTCAGCCACGCCAAGGACATGATCGATGAGGGCAAGTCCGCCGAAGCGCATGAAGCCGCAATCGAGGCCGCGCGCCTGGCGCCCGATCTGGTACCCGCGGTGGCCATGGGGGCGCTGAGCTACATCGAACAGGGCAAGCCGAAACAGGCTGCGCGGCTCTTCAAGAAAGCTTGGGAGGTAAGCCCGCATCCGGAGCTGGCCGCCGCCTTTGCGGCCATTGAGCCCAGTGAAAGCCCTAAAGCGCGCGTCAAACGGTTCGAACCGCTCCTGCGCCTACGTCCGGACCACACCGAAACGAAACTTCTGCGCGCCGAACTCCTCATCGGCGCAGAGGACTTCCCCGCCGCGCGCCGCGCGATGGGGGACCTGGCGACCGAGGAGCCGACGACGCGATCCCTCGCCATTATGGCGGCCATCGAACGCGGAACGGGCGCGCCCGAAGAGGTCGTGCGCGGGTGGCTTGCGCGCGCGATGACAGCGCCGCGAGGGCCGCAATGGGTCTGCGAAGTGTGCCAGGCTGTCTATGCCGAGTGGGTTGCGGTCTGCGGGGTGTGCGGCGGGTTCGACACGTTGAGCTGGCGTGTCCCGACCCAAGCTGACGCGATGACCGGGACGGGGGCCGAAATGCTACCGCTGATTGTCGGAGCGGGCAAGGACGAGCATCCGAGCGGCGAGGAGGCCGCGCCGGACACAGTCGAGGCGACCGCCGCCAAAGCGCCGCAGGTCGAGGCCGTACGGGCCTGAGGACGCAGACCTTCGTGCGCATGACGTGGGCAGGTCGCCAAGCCGACGGCTGTTGCGCCTGCCCGGCCGCATAGAAAGACGATCTGCGCACTACGCCCCTTTAGATCGGCGTACCGGCCCCTTCTAGCACTGCGCCCAGGATCCTCGTCTCTCCACGGTCGATCAAGCGCTGCGATAGAGCTTGGTCATCGAGAACTCCCGGTGCCCGAGCGCTTCTGCGGCGGTATTGCGGCCGTTGGCGGTCCGGCAGATCATATCGATGAGCGCGTCGCCCGCCTCATCAATTGTCATCTCGCGCCGCAGGATACCTGAGACATCGACATCGACATGCTCGCCCATCGTGCGCACGGTGCGCGGGTTCGCGGTGATCTTGATCACGGGCACGATGGGGTTGCCCACCACGTTACCTTGTCCGGTGGGGAAGGTGTGGATGACGGCACCGCCCGCTGCCATGAGCGTCACGCATTCGGCGGCTGCGGACGACGAGTCCATGAAGTAGAGGCCTGCGCCCGATTGGGGCGGTTCCGCGGGCTCCAGGATGTCGATGTAGGTCGACGTTCGCCCGATCTTTTCGAGATTGCCGAGCGCCTTCTCCTCGATGGTCGTGAGCCCGCCCTCGATATTGCCCTTGGTCGGCTGGCTGTCCGACAGATCGTCGGTCTGGTGGGCGAAGATCACGTCGTCCTGATAGGCCTTCCACATCTTGTACCAGCGCTCACCGACCTCCTCGCTCGCCGCGCGCTTCTGGCAGATATGCTCGGCACCGGTGATCTCGGAGGTTTCGCCGAAGAAGCCGGTAATGCCCTCGGGCAAGAGCTTGTCGTACATGTTGCCGACCGTGGGGCAGGAGCCGAGGCCCGTCGTCGTGTCGCTTTCACCGCATTTGGTAGAGACCCATAGCTCGGAGATGTAAACTTCCTCGCGCTGGTATTCGGTCGTCTGGTGGACAAACTGCTTGGCCGCCCAACTCGCCGCGCGGATCGTCTCAAAGTCGCCGTTCTGCTCGATGGAGAACTCGGCCACGGGCTTGCCCGTCTCGCGGATGCCGTCTGCGATGCGCTTGGTCCAGCCGGGCTCGATCCCGATCACGACGACGGCGGCGACGTTCGGGTTCGCGCCCGTGCCGATCATCGTCCGGAAGTGAAGCTCGAGATCCTCGCCGAATTGCAGCCGTCCGTAAGCATGGGGGATCGCGAGCGTGCCTTTGACGTTGTTCGCCACCGCCTCGCAGGCCGCATTCGAGATGTCGTCCACCGGCAGGATGACCACGTGGTTTCGCACGCCCACGCGGCCGTTCTCGCGCCGATAGGCTTTGACGGTCATGTTCGAGTATTTCGATGCCATGGGATGATTTTCCTTTTCGCTACCTCTTCGATGCTTGAGCGAGGGCGGTGCTGGTTTGCGCTACCGCTTCGCTGCTTGAGCGAGGGTGGTACCTGTTTGCGCTACCGCTTCGCTGCTTGAGCGCATGTCACCAGCGCTTCGTTTTGACGTTATGCGTGTGGACGTGGCCGCCCTGAGGAATGTCGGCGATGACCTTGCCGATATCCTCGCCGTATTTGGTCGCCGTATCGCCTGCCTTGAGATCTTTCAGAGCGATTTTGTGGCCGATGGGGACGTCCGCGCCGGATGTCAGGCGGAAGGTCGAGTTGTCGTGAGTGACACAGCACAGCATGTCGGTGCCTGCGGTCAGCCCCTCCACCACGACCACGCCGACATTGTCCGCGTGTTCATGCACAAGAAGGTGGGGGATTTCAGCCATTTGAGCGTCTCCTAGGCGTCTGGTTTGAGAATGATCTTGGGCGCGGCGACGTGGCCCGCGCGGATGTCGGCGAAGGCTCGGGCGCCCTCCGAGAGGGGCCGCGCTTCGATCCAATCGAGGGGGCCGAGGCGGCGGTCAAACATGGCCTCTGCCGTGTCGCGGAAGTCTCGCGCGGTGTAGGTGTAGGTGCCGACAAAGGTGATTTCCTGGAGCGTGATGCGGCGGATGTCGAGGCCGCCCTCGGCGTCGCCGAGGCCGATATGGGCGATGACCCCGCCGGGGCTGACAAGGGCGGAAGCGGCGGCGCGGGTCGCGGCAATCCCGACCGCGTCGATCACGAGGGGGATGCCAGAGGCTGGTGTGGTGTCTATGGCGAGGCCGCAGGTCTCGGCGAGGTAGGCCGCGCGGGCGGCGTTCGGCTCCGAGAGCGTCACCGTCTCGACGCCCATTGCCTCCAGCGCGAGGGCGGCGGCGACGCCGATGGCACCGCCGCCGATGACGTGAGCGCGGCGTTCGTCCGCCGGGTGGAGCTTTTCCAGGCCGAGGCGCACGGCGTGCCAGCTCACGGCGAGGGGCTCCGCGAGGGCCGCCTTTTCGAGTGGGTATTCGTCGGGGACCTCGACGAGGTTGCGCTCGGGCATCGAGACGAACTGCGCAAACGCGCCGTCGCGCGGCGGCATGGAGATGATCTGCCGCGCGGGGCAGAGATTCTCCCGGCCTGAGCGGCTCGCGGCGCTTTGCGGGTCGGTCACGAGGGGGTTGATCGTTACACGACGCCCGTGGCGCTCGCCGCCGACGATGGTGCCCGCGCCCTCATGGCCGAGGATCAGCGGCGCGGGGCGGCGTTCATCGTGGCCGAGATAGGCGTGCATGTCCGAACCGCAAATGCCCACGCTGTCGATACGGATCAGATGATGACCCTCCCGCGGATCGGGGTCCGGCACGTCGCGATAGGCGAGGGCCTCGGGGCCGGTATAGACGAGCGCCTTCATTTCGCGGTGAAGCCCCCATCGACCATTAGGATCTGCCCGGTGACGTAGTCGGAGGCGGGCGAACAGAGGAAGAGGAGCGGCCCGTCGAGGTCCGGCGCGGCCCCGTTCCGCCCGATGCAGGTCTGCGCGGCGTTGCGGGCGGCGCGGTCGGGGTCGGTGAAGACGACGTTGGTGAGTTCGGTCGGGAAGAAGCCGGGGCCGATCGCGTTCGCCGTGATCCCGTGGGAGGACCAGGCCTGCGCCATGGCGCGGGTCATCTGGGCAATCGCGCCCTTCGACATGCCGTAGGCGATGGAGTTCGGAAAGGCGCGGAAGGATTGGAGCGAGGCGAAATGCACGATCCGTCCCCAGCCCCGCGCCCTCATCGCGGGCACGCAGAGCTGGCTGAGGAAGAAGGGCGCGTTGACGTTGATATCGAGCGTTGCGTCCCAGCCTTCGGGGGTCACATCTCCGGCGGCTTCGCGCGTGTTGAGGCCCGCGGCGTGGATCAGGATGTCGGGCGGGCCGAAGGGCTCCGAGACGCGTGCGGCGACCTCCGCCAGCCCCGAACGATCCGCGATGTCTGCCGTGACGGCGGCTCGGTCGCCCGACCCGCTCGCCCAGTCCTCCAACGCCTCCGCACGGCGTGCCACGCCGACGACAGACGCACCCGCCTCCGCCAAGACGCTCGCTGCGTGGCGACCGAGGCCGGAGCTTGCGCCGGTGACGCAAGCGACGCGGCCTTGAACGCTGAAGAGGTCCGGCAGGGAGGCGGCGAGGTCAGCCATCGGCGGAGAGGTCGAAATTCTCGCCGGGGAAGTATTTCTGCAGGCGGATATCGGCAGTGCGCGCGTGGCCCTCCATCCCTTCGAGGCGGGAGATGCGCGCGGTGGCTTCGGCGACGGGCCGGGCGCCCTCGCGGGTGGAACGCTGCCACGTGACGATCTTCATGTATTTGTGGACGCTGAGGCCACCGGTATAGCTCGCCGCCCCCGAGGTCGGCAGGACATGGTTCGTGCCCGATGCCTTGTCGCCAAACGCGACGGTCGTCTCCTCCCCGAGGAAGAGCGAACCGTAGCAGGAAAGGCGGGCGAGCCACCAATCGAGATCCTCGGCCTGCACGGTGAGGTGCTCGGGGGCGTAGTCGTCGGAGGTCGCTGCCATCTCCTCGCGGTCGGCGCAGACGATCACCTCGGCGTAATCGCGCCAGGCGGCGGTGGCGTTGTCGCGGTTGACCTCCGGCAGATCGGCGATGAGGAGCGGCACGAGACGCATGACCTCCTCGGCGAGCGCGCGGTCATCGGTCACGAGCCAGACGGGGGAGTTGTAGCCATGCTCGGCTTGGCCGACGAGGTCTGTCGCGACGATCATCGGATCGGCCTTGCCGTCGGCGAGTATGAGGCTGTCGGTTGGCCCGGCGATCATGTCGATCCCGACGCGGCCGAAGAGCATTCGCTTCGCCTCCGCCACAAACTGATTGCCGGGGCCGACGAGAATGTTGGCCTTGGGCAGGCCGAAAAGGCCGAACGTCATAGCCGCAACGCCCTGCACGCCCCCCATCGCCAGGATCTTATCCGCGCCGCAGACATGGGCCGCATAGACGATCGCGGGCGCGATGCCGATATCGGGGCGCGGCGGCGAACAGGCGACGATATGGGCGCACCCGGCGACTTTGGCAGTCGTTACGGTCATGATGGCGCTCGCGATGTGGCTGTAGCGTCCACCCGGCACGTAGCAACCCGCAGCAGCAACCGGGATCGCCTTTTGTCCCGCGATCAGGCCTGGGACGACCTCGACCTCGAAATTGCGCACCGTGCCGCGCTGAGCTTCGGCAAAGCGTTTGACGTTGGCGTGGCTGAACTCGATATCGCGCTTGAGCTTCTCCGGCACTTGCGCGGCGGCCGCCGCAATTGCGTCGTCCGAGAGGAGAATCTCGCCCTCGTATTTGTCGAATTTCTTGGCATACGCTAGGGCGGATGCGTCGCCTCCTGCTTCGATTTCATCGAGGATCCCGCGCACGATTGCCTTGGTTTCGGAGGCGTCGCTCTTTGGCGTAAGCGTGGCTTTCTTCAAGTACTCTCTCGGCATGCGGGCCATCCTGTTTGGTCGGGTTTCGGACGCAGGGCGGGTTAACGCTGGCATTGTGTAAGCGCTTACACTTCTGTATGCAAGCGCTTGCATTTTTGCTTTTCGAGAAACCGACACGGGGAGCCTCTCCCCCGTCTCCACCGGAGCGGACCCGGGAATGACCGAGCAAAACAAGGTATCTTTGGAGGCCGAAGCAGGCGTTCCAACGCTGGAAGACGTCGCGCGTGCCTCCGGTGTTTCGACGGCGACGGTATCGCGCTGCCTTAACGAGCCAGAGCGGGTGACAGAGCAGACCCGCGCGCGGGTCATGGAGGCGGTACGCAGCTTGGGCTACGCCCCTAACTTTAGCGCGCGCGCCTTGGCGGCAAAGCGTACGGGGATCTTTGGCGCGATCGTTCCGACGCTCGAAAACGCGATCTTCGCGAAGGGGCTGCAAGCCTTCCAGGAGGAACTTGCACGGCATGGGATCACGCTTCTCGTTGCGAGTTCTTCCTACAGTCCGGCGCTGGAGGAAGAACAAGTACGCGCCTTGATCGCACGCGGTGCGGATGCGCTCTTGCTGATTGGGCACGACCGCACGCCCGAGACCTATGCGTTGCTCGAACAGCGTCAGATGCCGCATATCGTGGCGTGGGCTTATGATCCGTCTGAGGCGCGGCTCTCCATCGGTTTTGACAATCGCAAGGCGATGAAGCGGTTGGCGACCGAGGTTTTGTTGCGCGGCCACGCGCGGCTCGGAGTCATCACGGCAGCGGTCGCCAACAACGACCGGACGCGAGAGCGCGTTGCCGGGGTCCGAGACGCGATGGCGGCGCAGGACTTGTCGCCGGACGACCTCCGCGTGGTCGAAACGCCCTATGGCGCAGAAACCGGCGCGAGGGCATTTGAGGAGATCATGCGGTCGGATCCGCGGCCCACGGCGGTGTTGTGCGCCAACGATGTGCTCGCTGCTGGCGCACTCGCCAAGGCGCGCGATCTCGGGCTGCGTGTGCCCGACGACGTATCGGTCACCGGATTCGACGACACCGAGATCGCGCAGATCGTTACCCCCCAGCTGACGTCTGTCCGCGTGCCGCACTGGGACATGGGCCAGGGCGCGGCGCGGCTGCTCGTCGCGTGGCGCAGCGGCGAACGTGCAAAGGACAGCATCGAGCTGTCGACGGAGGTCGTGCTGCGCGGATCACTCGGTGCCGCTCCGCAGGAGTAGCGATCCGTTGGTTCGTCGCCCGAAATGCGTTCGAGCGGCGTCACCAACCGCAGATTGGGTGTCGCCGATTTGGCCCGGGGATCTGCACACTGCGCAGACCCCGTGGCCGGCTAACGCTGATCCGCGCGCTTGAAGGCACCCTGCACGATCCGGTCAATCACCATGGCGACAAAGAGGATCGCAAAGCCACCGAGAAGGCCGGGACCTTTAGCTGCGAATTGGAGCGCTTCGAGAATCTCCTGGCCGAGGCCGCCACCGCCGATCAGCGAGATTATGACGACCATCGAAAGGCACATCAGGATCGTCTGATTGACGCCGGTCATGATCGACGGCAGCGCCAACGGCAGCTCCACGTCGCGCAAGAGCTGCCACTTCGTCGCGCCGAAGGCCATCGCCGCTTCCTTGATGTTGTCGGGCACGCCGCGCATCCCAAGCGCCGTCAGCCGGATCACTGGCGGCATGCCAAAGATGATTGTGGCGAGGATTCCCGGCGGGTTGCCCGTCCCGAAAAAGGCGATGATCGGGATGAGGTAGACAAAGGCCGGCAGCGTTTGCATCAAGTCGAGCACAGGCTCGGCGATCGAATAGGCGCGTGAGGACTTGCCAAACCAGATGCCCAGCGGGATCCCGATCACGACACAAAGCACCACGGCTGCGCCGACCAGAGCCACTGTCTCCATCGCGACCTCCCAATAGCCAAGGAGGGCGATGTAGGCGAGGGCGGCGGCGGTAAAGATCGCGACACGCGGGCCCGCGGCGCGCCAACCGACGACCACGATGACGGCCATGACAACGGGCCAGGGCGTTCCGATAAGGGCGACAGAGATCGCGTCGAGGATCCGACGCACGCCAAGAACGATCCCGTCGAATGCACCCGCGCCGCCGCGAGCGGCATCGTCGATCACGGCCTCGAGCCAGCGCGCCGTGTCAGAGTAATGGTCGGGATCTGCGGGAAAAGACGTGATCCAATCGCTTACGCCTTCGACGGTAAAGCGATACACCGTCAGGGGAATGATGATCAGCCCGAGTGCAATCCCGATGAACATGTTCTGGGGATCCTTCCCGCACGGCACGCTTTCAGGCGCCACGCGCCAGCGGGAATACTGCTTTTCGTAGGCCACGTTGGCCCAGAGGGCCTGGATCACACGCAGGAGAATGAGAAGCCCAAGGCCCGTCAGAAAGATACTCGTCGCGTCCGCTGCGGCAGCTTCGGCCATCTCACGCCGCTCTTCAGCGGCACGCATGAGGTTTTCGCCCCTGGAAAGAAGGCGAGATCCGTCCTCTCCAGCCGCGGTTGCCTCGGCAGCTTGCTGCAAGAACCGTTCTGCGGTTGCCTGCTGCTGCTCCGCGCGGGCTAGATCCTCGGCTCCCAGTTCCCCCCAGGCTCCGCGGCCGATCTGAACGATTGCGATAATCTCAAGGATGATGAAGGTCCAAAACATCCCCCAGACCCCGCGGGAGGCAGCCCAGAAGGGGCCCGCGAGAAAGGCGGCCATGTTGAAGACGCGGGGGATAAAGCCGGTGGAATTGTGGATCTTGTGGAAGGCGTCGGCATAGTAATCGCCATTCTCCCCGGCAAACTCCTTGATTGAGCCGTCGAGGGCCGCTCGATCAACCTCGATGTCCTGCACTGCCGCCGCTTTGGGGGCGGAGGAATTTGCCTGCGGCGCCGTTGTTGCGCGAGTGATCTCTTCGACCGTGCTCATCAGCGGCCTCCCTGAATGCCACGCAGCAACGTGGTTTTCGTGATCACGCCGACATCCTGTCCGCTCTCCTGAACGACAAGGGGCTCGTTCGTCCCGACAGAAATGTCGATCAGGGCGTCGAGGTCGCTGTCGCCGTCGACACGTTTGGCCTCGGCCGAAGGATTGGCGTGGCCGTTGGTCAGCGGCTCCATGATCGTGTGGGCGCGTACGAGCTTCAGCCGTGAAATGCCCTGTACGAACTCGCGCACGTAATCGTCGGCAGGCTGCGTCACGATCTCTTCTGGCGTGCCGATCTGGACGATCACACCGTCCTTCATGATGGCGATGCGGTGACCGATGCGGATCGCTTCGTCGAGATCGTGCGTGATAAAGAGGGTGGATTTATTCAGGTCGCGCACGAGCGCTTTGAACTGATCCTGGAGCTGGAGGCGGATGAGCGGGTCAAGCGCGGAAAACGGCTCATCCATCAAAAGGATCTCAGGGTCAGAGGCCAACGCGCGGGCGATGCCGACGCGTTGCTGCATCCCGCCCGAGAGCTCGCGGGGGAGCCGGTCCTCATAGCCGGTCAGATCCACCAACCCGAGGGTGTGGTCCGAGATCGCCCAACGCTTCGATTTGGGGATTTTCCGGATTTCGAGCGGGTAGCCAACGTTCTCGCGCACCGACCGGTGCGGCATCAGCGCCATATGCTGAAAGACCATCCCAATGTGGCGGGCGCGCATCTCGCGCAGCGCAGTCGTCCCCATGGCGCTGACGTCTTCGCCGAGAACTCGGATCGACCCGGCCGACGGTTCGATCAGACGATTGACGTGGCGCACGAGGGTCGACTTGCCGGAACCCGAGAGCCCCATGATGCAGAAGATCTCACCTCGGGCGACCTCAAAGCTCGCATCGCGGACGCCGATCACCGTCTGGTATTTCTCCAGCGCCTCGGGCTTGGTCAGGCCGGAGGTTATGGCGTCCTCGATCGTCTCTTGGTCGCGCGCGCCAAAGACCTTCCAAACGCCGGAGAGCTCGACAACCGTCTCAGACATCCTGGCCACTCCTGCAAAATAAGGGGGGCGCGCCGCCGGAACTCGGGCCAAGCGGCGCGCTGAATGTGTGCAGGCTTAGTTGGTCAGCCAGTTCAGGATGACGTCCTCGTTGTTGTCGACCCATTCACGGGCATACTCCTCGACCGGCATATCTTCGACCGATAGCTTGAAGCCAGCTTCGGAGAGGACCTCGGGCGGCATCGCGTAGGCGTCGAGCATGGCGGCGACTTCGGGGAACTCGTCGCGCACCGACGCGGCGTAGTGCAAGTGAAGCTGCGCGCCCTTCCAAGCCGTCGACGCCTCAGATTTCTCTAGCCACGCCGGGTCGTCGGTCGGCTGCACGATGGTCCAGGTCGAAGGGTCATGCGCGGGCTCGTCGAGGTAGACGAGATCGTAGGCGACGAAAATGAAGTGTGGCTCGTAGCAGAAGCCGATCCAGGCCTCATCGGCGTTGGCGGCCGCGCCAAGCTCACCCCAAGCGACGGTGCCGTCGTACTCTTTCAGCTCCATCGTTTGATCGTAGCCGTAGGACTTCGCCCGGATCTTTTCGATCACCGTGGAGGCCCAGCCGGGCGCGCCGATCCAAACCTCGGGCGTGCCATTCCCGTCCTTATCAAAGACGGCCATCTTTTCGGGGTCAGTCAAATCGTCGATCGAAGTGATGTCATAGGTGTCGGCCGTGTACTGCGTGACGCACATGCCTTGCACCGCTTGCACCGGGTTCTGGTTGGCGACGACGCTGCCGTTCTCTTTCACGAACTTGTCGTGCAGGTTCGCCTGGTTCGGCAGCCACACTTCCGGATGCAGATGCATCGAGCCGGTATCCATCGCCTCAAAGATGATTGGGTTGGTGCCGTTCTGCAACTCGACGTCCAACCCAAAGTTTTCCTCGATCACGATTTTGAGGATGTTCGAAGTGGCGTTTGCGGCTGGCCAATTCGGCACTCCGAGCACAAGGTCGGCGGCCTGCACGGCGGTGGTTGTGCTCAGCGCAACAAGGGCGCTGGCGGAGAGGGCAAGTGCCTTTCCTTTGAGCATTCGTAAGATCCTTTCCTGTTGGTCGTTTTATTGTTGCGATCTGTCCCGCGACCCTTGGGACACCGCTGTAGTGCGCGGTGCATCCGCATGCATCGAATGCAGGGCAGGCTACTCAGGGCGTTGTGGAAACGTCCACCCTCAAAGCCGAGTTGCGCCCGGTAAAAGTGCAAATGCCTGGAGTTGCGGCATATCTTGTTTGCCTGAGAGCGTCTAAAGCGTCGAATGTGCGGTCGGTCGTGACGCGCAATCCTGGCGTGCGCGCGCCTGCAACGGAAATTCCGAAGCTACTTTCCGCTTTCTACGAAAGTGCATGGGAATCGGTGGGTTGCCCAGGGTCGGCTCCGGCGCGCGGGACGCGGGCCAAAACCGTCGTGCCGCGTCTGTGCGGCTTGGTCTGGTCTCTTGCGGCGCGCTAGCCCGCCCAGGGGAGAAAGAACACCGGATGCGTGAGCCAAAGGGCGGGCTGATAGTTGAGAAACTGCCCCACGAGGATCAGAAGTGCGACGCCGAGCCAGACCGCGCAGGCAATCATAAGCCACAGCGCTCCGCCGACCTGACCCGCGACCCGGCGCGACGGAGTTTGGCGCGCAGCGCGCGTTCCGGCCCAATGTGCCGCCGCGCGCCCTTGGGCGGCGATGGGGGCGGCATCGGCATAGATCCGCACGGCGCGAAGCTTGAACCAGTACGCTCCGACGAAGGCAATCGCCGCCGCGAACGTCGACACAACCGAGCCAACACCGCTCTGCTCTTCATCGGAGAGAAGGGCGAAACCCGGCACAATGCTTTCGATGAAGACGGGCACGGCGCGCAACAGGAACACCGGCACGCTGAAGGCGAGCGCAAGAACGGCAAGCCACGGCAGACGCCAGCCTGCCGCAACGGCAACGCTCCGGACGCGGCGGAACTCGAAGAAGCTGGCAAAGCGCCCTTCCGCCGCGCCATGGGCCATCGCGAGCGGTAGGTGGGCGAGTAGAGGAAGCGCCAAAAGCGTCCCGCAGAGAAAGACGACAGGGCCAACCCACGCTTGCTCATAGCCTTTGTTGAAAGAGTTCTCCCAGCCTGCCCACCACGCACCGAGCCAGAGTAGCGTGAAGGGCATTGTGAGCAGAGCCAATGCGCAGGCGGTTGTTAGCCCGACTTTGAGATTGTCGGCGAGGCCGCCGCAAAGCCGCCGCCAACCGCTGGCGCCACTGTCCCCCAAAACCCAGCCGGAATGCGCGTGCGATCCGCCCCACTGCGCCTCGGCGCGTGCGCGCATCTGGCGGGTCATCCAGCCGAGGGCAAAGACGGCACCAAGCGGGGAGAGGCATAGAAGCGTGCCGATGGCCGTGTCACGTACGCAGTTCAGAAGCCGCAGGGGCCACGAGCGCCGTAACGGAGGGGCGAGCATCATAGTCATACGAAGACATCCGCCAAGACGTCCCCTTCCGCGCGGTGAGCGCGAAAGCCCATGATCCCTGCGATCGTAGGGGCAATGGCGGATTGGTCCGCCGTCCGATCAAGAACGCGCCCGCGCCCGATGCCTGCGCCGAAGACGAGAGCCCAAGTCTCGTGCGCGGCCCGGGAGTTGAAATGATGCTGAAAGGGGACGCCCATCAGCGGGTTGTTGTCTCTGCCGCAATCCGGCGTGACGACAAAGACGGTCTGGTCTCGGTAGAACGGATCGGCCTCGACCGCCGCAACAAGGCGCTGCAAGCCCTCGTCGATGACTTGGATTGCGCGCGTATAGTGGCTCGCATTGCCCCAATGGACGTAGTCGGGATCCTGGTAGTTGACCATCATCAGCCGTGGGCGCAGCTCTTGGAGCGCGCGGAGAGCCAGCGCTGTAAGCAGCCGATCCCCGCGTGGGTTTCGCAAACCGTCATCCCCATAAAGCGCGCGCCAGCGTTGCCAAAACGCGGTGACATCTGGCGATTGGTCGGGCGTGATTGCGCGCGGGTCGGCGGCCAGAAGCGCTTCGTAGGCCTTGGAGGCGTCGGCCAGTGTGGCCTCGTCGGCCTTGCCCTCAGCAAGGATCTGCGCGGTTTTGTAAAGCTTGAAGCGGTGCAGGCTGAGCATCTCGGATCGATAGGCGATGCCGTAATGCTCGGAGACGCCATAGGTAAAGAATTCCTCTTGCGACCGGTCTTCGCCATTTATCAGCAGCGCTTGGTGGGAGGGGAGATCGAACGCCTCGCGCAGATACTCAAAAAGCGTTGGCTCTGTGGGCTCTAGCCTGTCCCGAAGAAAGGCCGAGCCGGCATCGCGATAGGCGAGGTAGCGCCCGGTGAGCAGGTTGAGCGTGCCTTCGGCGTGGCTCGTGTCGACGCCGTCAAGCTGTGCGATGCGCATGTCGGGGATGAAGGTCCCACGCGGTACGAGCACATGGCTTAGGTAGGGGGCATAGGTCCGGTCGGGATTGATCGTCTCGGCGCGCCGAACCCCGCCGCCGAACCTTACCAGAATGAGGTTCGGCCCCGCGTAAGGTTGCGAAGCGTTCGCGCATGCCGCCGATGTTAGCGCCGCTCCGAGGCCAAGGTTGAAGCTGCGTCGGTCCATGTCGGTTCTCCGCACGCACCCCCGATTGCCACGATAGAGGCTCGATTGGGTTTGCGAAAGTGCGCGTGTCACCGGTGCATGCAATCCGAGCGGTTCGGCCACTTTGGGGGTCAATGCGCGACCGGCGCGGCGCTTAAGTGAACGCGCGTCTGTTTTGCCGCAGCCCTGGCCCTTCCTCTGCCAACGCGGCGTGTCATCGTGGCATCAGAATTTGATGACGAAGGGGCGCGGGGCGCGCTGGCACGTCACGCAGGCGCCACGGGCAAATGGCACCCCCGAAGCGCAAGGGGATTGGTATGAAGATCGTAAACCGTACCTACGAAACGCTCCGGCCGGGCGAGACGGCAGAGCTTCGGCGGCTTGTCACGCTCGATGACCTCTATGTCTTTGCTGCGGCATCGGGAAACTACAATCCGATGCATCTCCCGGCCGAAGATGGGGACCAAGACGGCAAGGCCGAAAGTGTTGCGCCCGGGCTCTTCGTGGCGTCGCTCATTTCCGCCGTGCTCGGGACGCAATTGCCCGGCGCGGGAACGCTCTATCGCAAGCAATCCTTCGAATTTCACGACCGCGCCCATGCGGGAGATGAGCTTCGTGCCCGTGTCGAAGTCGTCGAAAAGCTCCCGGAGGGCCGTGTGCGCCTGAAAACAGAAGTGCGGCGCGTTGAGGATGAGGCGTTGATACTGTCGGGGGAGGCGCTTGTGCTTGCGCCCACGCGCCCGTTCCGCCGCGAGGATATGGAGCTGCCTGGCTTTATCGTGCAGCGGCACAGGCATTTCGACGCGTTGCTCGAAGAGGCGCGGACCTTGCCGCCGGTCCCGACCGCTGTTGTCGCGCCGGATGACACGAACTCCATCGGTGGCGCGTTGCTCGCGGCGAAGGAGGGGCTGATCGTTCCGATCCTCGTCGGTCGTGCGCCGGACATCCAAGCCGCCGCTGCCCGTGCCGACGCCGACCTTGACGCGTTCGAGGTCATCGACGTGCCGGGCGGGGACAAGCTTGCAGCGGCAAAGGCCTGCGAGCTCGTTCACGCCGACCGGGCAGCAGCCGTCATGAAGGGCCATTTGCATACTGACGACCTGCTGCACCCCATGCTCGACAAGCTCAAGGGCCTGCGGATCGGGCGGCGCTTCACCCATGTTTTTGTCATGGACGTGCCCGGACAGCCGCACCCGATCATTGTGACGGATGCCGCGATCAACATCGAACCCGATCTTCATACCAAGGTCGACATCGTGCAGAACGCGATCGACCTTGCCCTGTCGCTGGGGCTTGAGCCACGCGCCGGGATCCTGTCGGCGGTCGAGACGGTCAACCCGGCGATCATGTCATCGCTCGATGCCGCTGCGCTGTCCAAGATGGCGGATCGCGGTCAGATCAAGGGTGGGCTCGTCGACGGGCCTTTGGCGATGGACAACGCAGTTGACTTGGCCGCGGCGAAGACGAAGGGCTTGCGCGGTCACGTGGCGGGGCGGGCCAATATTCTTGTTGTACCGGGGATCGACGCGGGCAACATGCTGGCCAAGCAGCTCTCCTTTATCAGTCACGCGGAGGGCGCGGGCCTCGTCCTCGGCGCGCGAGTGCCCGTGATCCTGAACTCGCGTTCAGACAGCGCCAAGTCCCGCCTCGCGTCCTGCGCTGTGGCGGCGATTTACAATGCTCGGATGGCGCAAGCACGCTAGAGCGACGTTTGCGGCATCAGCACGTCCGGTGAACGGAAGGGCCTCTCTGACGTAGTTCCGCTAGAGATCGCCTCGCGACGTCAGCTCCGCGCCCTTTCCTCACCGCGTGCCTTCTCGCCCCGGGCTAAGCACTGGAGACAGCGCTGGGCCGCCCAATGGGGCGGGACGCCGCGCGCGCAGCGACCTTACGGACTTTGCTCCGTGCCATTTCTCCCCGCGCGTGCCACGATCTAATCCGGCGCACGGGCGGGATCAGCAGGTCACCTCTTTGGCGCGGCTTTGGCTCCGCACACTTTCGGCGCTTTGCTCCAACAGTTGACCGGGACGATATGCAACGACATCCGCGTGCGGTCAGCGCAGCTTCGGTGGTTTGTATGGATCGCTCCCGGGGGGCGCGCTCGTTTCTTTCGCGCCGGTGCCAGCCAAGGCGGGACCAGCCGTGACGGGGCCGGGCAAGTCGAACCGCAACGCCGTACGCGCCAAACGGGCCGTGAGCACATGGTCGGCCGGAAGGAACGTCACATCGACCGTGCCGGCCTCAAGCCCCGAAAACGTCAGCGCCTCGCCTACCGCACGGGCCAGCATGTCCTCCGCGCCGTCCTCTGGGTCGATGAAGGCAAGCAAATGCGTGCGTGCGCCGGTGTCATAGCTGACAGCGGCAAGCAAGGCGTAAGCCGCGAGGCCCTGCATTTGCGCAAGCTTGCCGTCGAGCGCGGTCAGCAGCAGCTCTGGCAAGGTCGAGGGCGGCGCGACCTCGCGCGGCACCGCTTCGGCCGCAACCGGGCGCCGCGCAAGGGTTTCGGCCAACCAATCGACGGCATCAGGCGGCAGCAGCATCTCGGACGGCGCACCTCCGAGATTGAGCCCGAGGCCGATACCTCGGCCCTGCAGGTATTCGGCAATCCGCCGCCCTGGCAGCGCGGCATAGGGCGTGACCCCGCCGGCAAACCGGGCCAAGCGCTCCTCAAGATCGTAGACGAGCACGTACTGCCCGTCTTCGAGCGGGAAGAGCCGCGGCTCAATCTGGTCTCCAACCGGCTCATTGGCGAGCATCAAGTAGAGCTGCCCATCCGCCAACCGCTCATAGAACCGCAGGCGGGCGGCGTCCTCGTCCGGCGCGTCGCGCATTGCGGCATGGGCGGCATCGAGCGGGGTAATCGGGCCCTCGGAACGCTCCTCCATCCGCTTACGCGTCCAAGCGGGTTGGACGGAGGACGCGCGAGACTTGCGCGCGCAGCACTGGCAAAAGCTCTGCCTCGAACCACGCGTTCTTCTTTAGCCACGCCGTGTTTCGCCAAGATGGGTGCGGCAACGGAAGCACCATGGGGGCATGGGCGCGCCAGCCCCGAACCGTGGCCGTGACGCCATCGCGCGTCACAGCCCGGGGCAGGTGGTAGCGCTGGGCATAAGAGCCGACGAGAAGTGTCAGCGGCACCTGCCCGATCCGCGCCCGGGCCCGGGTGTGCCAGGTCTCAGAGCAGACCTTTGGCGGCGGGAGGTCAGAGCCCTTGGCATCATAGCCCGGGAAGCAAAACGCCATCGGCAACACGGCAATCTGGGCGCGATCGTAGAAGAGGTCGCGCCCGATTCCCATCCAAGCGCGAAGTCGGTCTCCGGACGGGTCGTCGAAGGGCTTTCCACTGGCATGGACGCGCGCCCCGGGCGCTTGCCCCGCAATCAGGATCCGCGCACCCGGGCCAAACCAGGGCACAGGGCGCGGCGCGTGCGCGGTTGCCGTATTGCGAAAGCTGTCGGCGCAGAGCCGACAGCGAGCAATCTCGGTTTCGAGCGGCGCGGGGGACGACATTCCGTTCATACGTCGAAGCTATCGCAGCAGCCGCGCCTGCCAAGCCAAGATGCGCGTATGGTTGCCTCGCCCTCCTATTGCGCGCAAAAGCGACCGTGTTGGGCACTGCAGTTCAGACGCCGACGCAATCGCAGGCGCCGGCCGACCGCCACGCCCGTCCCATTCAAGGGGAGCATTCATGCGCGCAGTAACAGTAGGCTTTGGCGAGCGCGCCGTTACATTCGGGAACGACCGTCCACTTGTTGTCATCGCCGGACCATGCCAGCTTGAAGGGCGCGATCACGCCCTTGGGATTGCCCATGTCATGGCCGAGGCGTGCGCCACAGCCGGGCTCGGCTACGTCTTTAAGGCAAGCTTCGACAAAGCCAACCGTACGTCTGTCCGTGGGCAGCGCGGTCCTGGGTTGATGGACGGGCTCGCGATGTTGGCCGAGATCCGCAGCGTCGTCGGTTGCCCGGTCGTGACCGATGTCCACGCCCCCGAGCAATGCGCCGAAGCTGCCCAAGCGGTCGACATCCTCCAGATCCCGGCCTTTCTCTGCCGTCAGACTGATCTCTTGCTCGCCGCCGGAGAGACGGGCGCGGCGGTCAACGTAAAGAAGGGTCAGTTTCTCGCGCCGTGGGACATGGCGCATGTGGCCGAGAAAGTCGCGAGTACCGGCAATGACCGGATCCTGTTGACGGAGCGCGGCGCCTCCTTTGGCTACAACACCCTCGTCACCGATATGCGGGCGCTGCCGACCATGGCACGTACGGGCTGGCCCGTCGTGATGGATGCCACCCATGCCGTCCAGCAGCCCGGAGGCCTTGGCGGCGCATCTGGGGGTCAGCGCGAGTTCGCCCCCGTCTTGGCCCGGGCGGCAACGGCAGTGGGGGTCGCGGCCGTCTTTATCGAAACGCACCCAACGCCCGACACCGCACCCTCGGATGGCCCAAACATGATCCCGCTTGATCAGATGCCGCCGCTCGTCCACACACTGGCCGCCTTTGACCGCCTAACCAAGGCGCACCCCGTCAGCGCCTAGCCGTCGTCGGATACGGCGCAGCACCAGTTTTCACAGCGCGACCCTTGCAGCCGACGCCCACGCCCGCTAAGCCGCGCGTCACTGCTGGGGTGTAGCCAAGTGGTAAGGCAGCGGTTTTTGGTACCGTGTATCGTAGGTTCGAATCCTACCACCCCAGCCAGCCAGTCCACCTCTTTCCGGTGCCTCAGGGTGGGCTATGAGACTTCTCGACATTTCAGGACGTTACCGGGTTCTGCAGCGGGAAAGTCTGTCTGCAGGGGCCGGTTCGGGCCCGCAAGGGTGCGCCAGTCTCAGATCGCAGTTGTTGCGGTAGCCGATGCGAAACGCCTGGGCGCCTTTTTCAGCGCAACGAGTCGAAGAGCCGGCGCTGTGCTGCCCAGTCGTCGGGGACGCCCTGGCGGATCAGCAGGTCCGAGGTCAGTCCTGCAGGCTGGCGGCCGTCGAGGATCTGCCCTGTGAGATCGGGCGCGAGGAAGGCCAGCTCCACAAGCTGTATAACCCGTCGCTTCGAGGTTCCAGCGCGCTCGGCGATCTGGGCGTAGCTTCGGCCCGCGCGCAGTTCTGCGAACCAAGCGTGGGCCCGACCGAGATTGCGAATGAGCGTCTCATCTGGCGAGGCCGCTGCAGCGCCGATGATCAGTTTCTGCTCGACGCCGCGGCGCCGCTGGCGGAACGGCGCGTCGAGACGCAACTGCTCGTCGTCCAGTGTCTCGGGATCGATCCCGACGGCTTGGGCGAGGCGTTGTCGATCCAGCCTGACTGAGATCCGACCTGGCGCGACGTCTGCACGGTCTATGAGAGCGATCATCGCTCCATCGTCCATCTCTGCCCCAATTCGGCGCGCGAGGCGCGGTCGGTCCAGCTGCTCAAGGGTATCCGTTCCGGATTGCGCACCGGGCCTGCGGGCGTCGAGCCAGAGCGCGCGATCCGCGACCCGCTTGCGGATCAGTGCCGCAACCTGACGCTCCAACTCGGGAGCCGGCAGACGCCAGCCGGGCATCTCTGGCTCCTTTCTGCCACGGACCAACCGGTTCGAGACGTAGTAGCGCAGACGCGTGCCATTCGCCGTCTTGGAGTGCGAGGGCGTGAGCCGATCCCCGGTCTCGTCGAAGAGCTTGCCCGCAAGCGGTGAGGTTACGGCGTGACGGCGGTCGATCCCGCCCCGCCCCGTGCGCCGACGCGCAGCGCCGTCTTGCAATGTCTCCTGCAGGCTGTCCCAGTCTGCAGGATCGATGATGGGCGCGTGCTGGCCGGCGTGCACCTTTGCGCCGTGGCGAATGCGCCCGGCATAGACCGGGTTCGTCAGAATGTGATGGATGTGGCCGCGTCCGAACGGCGTGCCGCCGCTCACGCGTTCGTCTGGTGCAATACGGCGGCGCGTGCGCAGCCCCATTCGCTCCGCCGCATCGCGGGCGGCGCGGATGGTTCCATGCTCTCGATAAAGCGCGTAGAGCGTCCGGATCGTCTCCGCCTGTGGCTCCAGGATCTTTAACGTGCGCCCGTCGGGCTCGTATCCCATGGGCACGTTGCCTCCCATCCAAAGCCCTTTGCGCTTGGAAGCCGCGATCTTGTCCCGGACGCGCTCTGCGGTGACTTCGCGCTCGAACTGGGCGAAGCTCAAGAGCATGTTCAGCGTCAGCCGACCCATGCTCGTGGCCGTGTTGAAGGATTGCGTGACCGAGACGAAGGAGGCTCATGCGGCATCCAGCCGGTCCACGATCTTGGCGAAGTCGGCCAATGAGCGCGTGAGCCGATCGATCTTGTAGACAACGATCTGATCGATCAGGCCTTGATCGACGCTTGTGAGGAGCCGTTGCAGACCCGGGCGCTCCAGCGTGCCGCCCGAGAGCCCGCCATCGTCGAAGGGCTCATCTATGAGAACCCAGCCCTCTGCCATTTGGCTCTGAACGTAGGCGGCGCAGGCCTCGCGCTGGGCGTGGAGCGAGTTGAACTCCTGCTCCAGCCCGTCCTCGGAGCTCTTTCGGGTATAGATCGCGCAGCGGATCCGCTGCATCAGCGCGCGCCCGTGCCGCGCGACCGCAGCCCGAAGAAGCGCGGGCCCGACCAGCTCGTCCCGGTGATGCGCCGGCCGATGGCGCTGAGCGAGGGCCAGACCGTCCCGTCGAAGCGGAAGCCGTCTTCGAGCACCTCGACGTGGTACGCCCGCCCGTTCCACTCGCGGACCAAGAGCGCGCCTGGGGCTAGCCCGGCCGCGGGTGCGGCGCGGGTCGCTGGGCTTGCCCCGATCAGCGCCAGGCGCTTCGTGAGAGATCTCGGGAGGCCGCCCTCGGCCTCACACTGTCGATGCCAGGCGAGCGCTTTCGCCATCAAGCGCGGCGAGAGATAGCGATCCGGCGCAGCATCAAACGCCCTCTCCCACGCCGCGCGGAGCTCGGTCCGATCGGGGTAAGCCTCCGTCTCCTCCCTTTGATTAAAAGACGGAACGCTCACCGCGCCTTCTCCAAGTTTGCGTCCGGCGCCAGGCGGTACCGCGTGGGTTGCCCCTTCTCCTTTTCCGTCAGAACAGCCATTCCCAACTTGCGCAGCCCAGTTATCGCCGCCCGCGTTGTGTGCGGCTGCCAGCCAAGCTTCTTGCCCAGCGTTGCCGCGTCAGTTCCCGACCCTTCGGACAGCAGATCGATGAGCTGGTTTTTCTTGGTTTGCCTTGGAGAAGGGGCAGAGGTGCCTTTCAAACGTTCCTTGCCAGGCTTTGCGGCGCTCGCGGCGATGGTCTTCTTTCTGGATGCCGTCATTGGTCGATCTCCTCGTCACTTCGGCGAACACCGCATCCGCCGCTACCAGCCCAACCCCGGCCGGGCCGAGGCGCAGAGATCTTGGAGAGACCGCTCGGATCTCAGTCACGCTCCTTCCGCCGCGCAAGTCCAGTCATTCCGTCGACCCGCCGTTGGGTTGAGCGCCGTCGCGCGCTAACGCCTCGATCCGCGTAAGTTCACCCTCCGCCTCGACAACCAAGCTTCGAAGGCGCCTACAAAGCCTCAGGTTCGCGGCCGGGGACAAAGCCGTCGCCTGACCTTGCGCGGCAATCCCACTGGCATCTTCGAGTATCGCTGTCAGCCGCGCAAAACGCTCGGCCAGATCGGGGTTCTCAGACGACAACGGCATGCCCCAGACCCACGCTTCCGCACGAGCCGAAGTCAAGTCGACCTAAGGGAGGGGCGTCTGCAGCAAGAACGGCGGGAAGCGGTCGTTCGCCGCAGGCGCGCCAATTATAGAGGGGGATCCCTCAAAAGCTGTCATTCACCGGAAGATCGAAACCCAAATCGAGGCCTAGGCAGTGTTGACAAAAGGGATTCACGCCCGGCGATAGGCGTGATTCAAGCTGGTATCTGCGATGGAGACCAGCGTGGCACGAGACCTAATGTCGGACGAGGAGTGGGCGTTATTTGAGCCGTTCATCCTGTCTATCCGCGCCCCGAATGGGCGCAAACCGACCAACCACCGCCTTGTTCTTGATGGTGTTTTCTGGATTGCTCGGACCGGGGCACCATGGCGTGACTTGCCCGAAGAGTTCGGAAAGTGGTCAAGTGTCTATCGGCAGTTCCGGCGATGGACGCTGGCGGGTCTCTGGGAACAGATCCTGGAGGCGCTGACCGCGAGCCGGATCGTCCCTGACGCCCTGCAAATGGTCGATAGCACTGTAGTTCGCGCCCATCATCAGGCAGCGGGTGCTAAAGGGATGAGGGGCGCACGGAAATGATCCGGGGGATCATTTTCAGCCCCGAACGTCCGAAGGACTCCGCGACAGGGTTTTGGCCGCTCAAAGGGTGGCTTCACGACCAAGATCCACCTCCGGGTGAATGCCGCCGGTCTACCGATGCGGACTGACATCACACCCGGCCAGACATCGGATTATCTCGGGTTTGATCTCGTCATGGACGATAACCTCCCCGAACCGTCTGTCCTGCTGGCCGACAAAGGCTATGATGCTGACAACATTCGCGACGAGATGCGGGAACGGGACATTCAACCAGTGATCCCCATGCGGAAGTCT
>JBCDLH010000019.1:0-53759 GCA_038745585.1 Pseudomonadota bacterium | reverse complement strand
GCGCGACACTCAAAGCCGACAGTTACTTGAAGCAGTGCCCGACGGTTCCGGCCAGCACATCAGCATGCGCGATGGCGCGCGGACGGCAATGGTAGGGGTCGTGGACGGCATTCACGCTCATCGCCACGCAATGGGCGAAGAGCGCCTCGCGGCTGCAGCTGTCGAATTCGGTCAGCGCCTCCCAGAGGTCCTCGGATGCCTTCGGCAGGTTGCGCGCCCAGGTCTCGTGGCGCTGGTCGATGGCCTGCGCGTAGGCCGTGTCGCCGAGGCCCGGCACCTGCGATCCGAACCCCGCGTTGCGCGGTTCGATCTCGACGCAGCTGTCGATGGCGTAGCGATAGAAGAGCCGCAGGACCATCGCGTGCAGCGCCGCGAGGAAGGCGACCTGCGGATCCTGCGCCAGCGCATTGCGCAATGCCAGCGTGCGATGGGCAGTCAGCTCCATAACGAGGCGGTCGGAGAGCGGTTTCAGACCTTCGTCCTCTTCTTCGTCGTCCGCAGCAGATGTGACGGTCTCCTCGGTCTCCTCGTCCGGCGCCGCTTCCGGTGCGGCCTCGCCAGTGTCCTCCGCCTCCTCGACCGGCTCATCCTCGGGCCGCACGTAGCCGCGCTCAACCCGCAGCCGCCCGGAACTGTCGATGCTGACGAAAGCTCCTGCCAGCGCAAGGTCTTCCGCCTCGAACCGCATCGGACGTGCCTCGAGCGCTTCCATCGCCTCCTCGATCTCGCCGAACCGGGTATCGACGTCGTCGGGCAACTCGTCGGCCTCCGCATGCTCGGCCTCGAGCGCGTCGTATTCGGCCTTCAGTGCTTGGTAGCTGGCGGCTTCCTCGTCGTTCATCGGCGCCGCCTCGCCATGGACCCGGCGCATCCCGAAAGTGTGACCGTAGGGGAATTCGGTGTCGACCTCGACCCATTTCCAGCCCTCGCTGCGCACCGCTTCAGCCTCTTCGGCCAGTTTCTCGCACACCATCACGTCGAGCAGGGCGGCATCCTGCAGCCAGCCGACATCGTCTTGCTGAAACAGGTCGCGCAGGATTTCGCCTCCGGCCTCGAGGTATTCGTCGAGCCCGACGAACTGAGCCCGCTTGTCCGAGGCCCGCACCGCACCCTCGGTCAGCATGCGGCGGATCTCGTAGGGCTGCCGGGAATAGTGCCGCTGCAGCGCCTCCCAGACCTGCTCCTGCCGCGCGTGATCGGGATTGACCGTGAAGGCCATGAGTTGGTCGAGCGTCATCTCCTCCTCGGCATAGGCGTCGAGCAACGACGGTGCGACGGCGGCGAGCTTCAGCCGCTGCTTGATCACGCTGGCCGAGACGAAGAAGGCGGCCGCGATCTCCTCCTCGGTGCGACCCTTCTCGCGCATCGCCTGGAAGGCGCGGAACTGGTCGAGCGGATGCAGCGGCGCGCGCTGGACGTTCTCGGCCAGGCTGTCCTCCTCGGCGAGCCCGTCTGTGCGCACGATGCAGGGCACCAGCGCGGTCTTGTTCATCCGCTTCTGCTTGACGAGCAATTCCAGCGCCCGGAACCGCCGCCCGCCGGCGGGGATCGTGTACATGCCGGTCTCGGCACCGTCGTCGCCCAGCACGGGCCGCACGGTGATGGAGCTGAGCAACGTCCGCCGCGCGATGTCCTCGGCCAGTTCCTCGATCGACACGCCGGCCTTGACGTGGCGCACGTTCGACTGGCTGAGCATCAGCTTGTTGAAGGGAATGTCGCGCGAGGCGCTGAGGGTGATTTTCACTTGCTTGGTCATCGGGATATCTCCGCGACAGGCCGGCCGGGAGCCTCTCTCCCGACCTCCAAACCCGTCACGGAAAGCCCGGCCCACCTCTCACTCTTTCTGGCTTTGCATCGCACACAACGGAAACAGGCTGTCCGAGACTGTTATGGGCGCGCTAAACATGCTGTATTCAAAGCCTAGGCTCCAAATAAAACGGGTGGCAGACGTATGTTAAGTCGGGAGGTTCTCCATGGATCAGCAACACTGTGCGTGGCGTACGGCATCGCCGTTGCAGTTCTATCATGGTCGCGCGTTTTGGTTGACTTTCTGCCCGAGTTGCAAAGTGTTTCGGGCTATCATGTCCGGCTTGTTTGGCATGTGTCACTCGCGCTCGTTCTCTTCTTATTCTCAGTTCTTCTTATTCGACGCTTCGATGGTTCGACCACGAAGGTAGCGTTTTTCTTGGTATTTTTAGGTGTCATAACGTCGTGGCTAACCTTGAGATTTACCGACCAACTGCAGACTTGGGAGTACTATCACGAGTTTCAATTGCCAAGCATCATGAATATAGCTTGGATATTCCTAAGTGGCGCGTTTCCACTCATCGTCGCCCTGGTCTCAAAACTGGCTAAGGATTACGCATCGGAAAATCGCCAAAGGCGTGTTTTCCTAGACACTTCATTTGCTTTAGCGCTTGCCCTTATCTGGATTTCTGAGGCGAGCATGCCATTGGTTGGAACTAGGATCTTGATCGATGCCGAAATGCAGTCAACTCACAACCTAAGCTGGGAAGAATGGCGCTGGGAACACGACTATCGAACCCGATATTTGAGCCTGCATGGTTCTTTGGTCATTTATGATCAGGATTTCCCTTTCGCAGTAACAGGAGCTGCTTCTTCCCTCGAGGTGCGATCAGTACAAGGGTGGAGGGCTTTTTTGGATTTTCCAATTATCACCAGTTCTTACCGAAACGAATTTGTTTCTCCCACCACACTTGAGGTTGATCGACATCTAACTTTGCAAGTTGACCAGACGGCTGACCTTTCACTTCCGGCATTTGGGCGCAATAGGATCACGATGACTTCTTCTACTGGGTTTCTAGAGCTCTCTTATCGAGAGTTGTCCCCATCACCGTTCAGGGATGTCGCTAATTCGGAGATGTCACTCAGCACTACAGAAGTTCAGAATATAATTCTGAAGTGGAATGACGACAATATAGCAGAATACCCGCTTACTAGTTTTGACGGAGCCCTCATTCGAGGGATACCAACCATGTATCGTTTTGATAATGAAAGAGGAGCAATACGAGCAATCATTCACAGTGAGGCGATTGGAGAATTCGTTCCTCCATCAATTGCGCATCAGGGCCATGTTGAAGATGCGTTTGGTCTGCGTCTCTTGTTGGTAGACCCAACTGGTTTCAACTTCAGAACTCGGGTTACGGAGCTGGAAGTCCGCGATGTCCTTGCAGGTAACATCACTGTGGGCGGGGAGAACACTGTATTGAGCAACGAGGACCGGCTCAGTCTTACCTTTCAAGGAGACAATGCCGGCGTGCTTGAACTTGACAGAGCCAATAGACGAGTAAAGGTAACTGGGCTACCGTTTTCTTTCAGATTGAATGACGAGCACATTCTTCCTAAACGATTGGACAGTTGGGGCTGGCTGATACAAGGATTGCTTGTATGTCTGATTTTTGGGGCATTGGCAGACGCATATCGGGCGCTAGCACCGAAGAAGATTTCATAAGGCGCGAGCACCTTCCTCTAAGTTGAAGGGAATGGCATGCACGGCTAGCGTCTGGCCGTTAACCCACCTTCTCCAACAACGCCTTCGCCCTCCCCTCCATAACCAGCCGCGCATCCTGCTGCGGTTTCGAGCGAGCCGCAGCCGTGATCCCCTGCACGAAGTCGAAGACGCTCTCGGGCGGGCGGCCTTCCTCGGCCAGGACCGTCTCGACGATCCGCCCCGTCTCCGCCTTTGAGAACCCGCGCTTGCGGAGGAAGTCCTGACGGTCCTCGTCCGACCGCGCGACGATCTTCTCCCGCGCTGCGCGGATGCCGTCGATGAAGGGCGCGGGCGAGGACTCGGCGAAGCGACTGAGCGCCGGGGCCGCCTCGTGGGCGAAGCGGGAGGCGGCGTACTTCGAGTGCCGGATGGTGATCTCCTGGAAATCCTCGACGCCCCAGAGGTTCCGGTTCTGGCAGACGGCGCGCAGGTAAAAACTGGCGATGCCCAGCGTTTTGGCGCCCACCTCCGAGTTCCAGCAATAGAACCCCCGGAAGTAGAGGTCGGGTGAGCCGTCGGGCAGCAGTCCCGCTTCGATCGGGTTCAGGTCGTCGACGAGGAACAGGAACACGTCGCGATCGGAGGCGTAGAGCGTCGTTGTCTCCTTCGTCACATCCACGCGCGGGTTGTAGATGCCCGTCGAGCAGTCGAGCACGCCGGGAACCTTCCAGCGCGTATCGCCAATGCCATTGCCCGCGATGCGCTGAACGGCGGACACCAGTTTATGGTCGTAGATGCGGCCATAGTCGGGGCCGGTCACCGCGCGCAGTTCCGTCCGGCCATCCGCGACTTCCATCGTCTTGATCTGCTCGGCCCGGTGGTTGGTCAGGCCGTATTGCAAGTTGATCCCCGCCAGCGGCGCGGGCAGCTGCCGCAAGTATGCTGCGGGCGCACCGACGAGGCTGGAGAGCTGGCCGAAGGACCAATGCGTCGGCGCGACGGGTTCATCCGTGCCCGGCAGAACAAGGCCGAGCTTTTTCGGGTCGTCGCGATGCGCCTCGACCCGGATCGCCGCGCTCTCCGCCGTGCGCGTGCGGCTCCGCTCCGCCCGGCCCTTGACCGAGGCGAAAAGGCCGTCGAGCGACAAATACCGCTCGTCATCCGGCCGCGCGAACCACTCGGACGACACGCGGTCCACGTTCTCGCCGCGCGACACATCCACCTTGTAGCCGCCGCTGATATCACGCCCGGCATCGATGATTTCAGTATTCATAGGGAAACCTCCGCGACGGGCGCCGGAGGCCTCTCCTCCAGCATTCAACCCATCACGGCCCTCCCTGCCCGCCTCTGGCTCTCTGGAATCCGATGAAGGTCCGCAGGAGGATCCGCCGATTCAATCGTATTCCGTCCTATTTTTTCGCCACCTTACGCCGCCGCGAACCACCCTTTTCACGATCAAGGTCTCTTGGCCGGCCATACGCCGCCGGCCGCTCGCATTGAAGGACAACGTGGCTGAGGTCAGGATGCGGAGTAGAAAAAACACCGAGACTGCACGATGAACACGCTTTTCCTTCTGATGGCTCAATATGATGGCCGCGCGGTCGTGCCGGTCGATGCAGTCTGCAAGGACTACTTTTCCCATCTGACACTGCCGAAGTTTCTCAGGAAGGTCAGTTCCGGTGAAATCGATCTGCCGCTGGTGCGATCGGAACGCAGCCAGAAGAGCGCGAAGGGCGTCCATCTCTCGGATCTCGCCACCTATCTCGACAAGCGCCGCGAGGTCGCGCTGTATGAGAGAGACGCCTTCAAGTAGTGACCTTCGGGTCTCCAAAAGAGACTCGCGCATCGGCACAAAACCGTGGATGCGCAAGATCCGCAGAAGGGTTTCGTCACCACCTCGATCCATCCAATCCGGCTGGCTAAAGCCTCGTCGGCAAAAAATTAGGCAAAAACCTTACAGCCCGATCTCAACCACTTGAATACAAAATCAAAAACGGGGTCACCCGACGATGGCGTATCAGATTTTCTGCCAACTTTTTGTGCGCTCGACCGGGACGGACTTACAACATGATTTACAACACGAACTACAACATGACGTTAGGGAATTGAAAAATCACAGGCTTTTCCAATCGTCCGTCCAATCCATCATCGGGGCGACCGACAAGCGGGCTGCGGTGGTGGGGTCGGGCACATGCATCTTGGGCGTCTCCTTGGGCGGCGCGGGTCAGTGCGCCACCCGGGCCGACACATAGACTGTTCCGAGCGCTGCGGCCATGCTGTGTCGTACAGCCAGCTTGTGCCGTGCAGAGTGCGCCGTTTGCGCGTGCGCAGGTGTCTTGACAGGGGCGGGGCACCGACGCCTACATATTTATCGCGCGATAAGGTCTGGCCCGGGTTCAGCACGGCCAGTCGGAACGAGGACGAGTGCCAATGCGCCCGCAACGGGTCAAAACGATGGAGGAGTTTGCCGCGCTAAGCGGGATTTCGCGGCCGACCCTGTCGAAGTTCTTCAATGATCCCAAATCTGTCCGCGCCTCGACCCGAGCGCGGATCGAGGCTGCACTTGCGCGCTACGAGTACACGCCCAACATCTATGCCGTTAACCAAAACCGGCTCCTGACGCGCAATATCGGTATTGTTGTGCCGTATCTGGCCGACCCGTTCTTTGCCGAGGTCGCGCGCAACCTCGAGCCGCTCTGCGCGGAGGCGGGCTTTAACCCGATCCTGCTGAGCTCTCACGGCGACCCCGGTCGCGAGATCGAAAACCTGGCGAGTCTGCGATCCATCAAGCCCGCGGGCGTCCTCCTTGCGCCGCTCGGGCGCCGCTCGCGTCGGGACGAGATCGACGCCTTTTGCAGCCAGGTGCCGACCGTCCTTTTCGATTGCGATATCACCGGTATCGGCGACGCTTTCTTTGGCTCCAACAACGCGCAAAGCATTCGCATCATTGTTGATTATCTTTGTCAAACCGGGGAGCCGCCCGCGTTTTTCGCCATGGCCAACGCCCCCAATCCGAACGCCAACAAACGCCATGCCGCGTATGAAGCCGCGATGCGCGCACGGGGGCAGACGCCGATGATCCTCGCAGCCGAGGGCGAGGGCTGGAATTTTGAAGAGATCGGGCTGAGGGAAGGCGGACGGCTGATCGACGCGCGCGCGCTGCCGACCGATACGGTGCTTTGCAGCAATGACCGGCTGGCAATCGGCGTGTTGGCCGCGGCGTACGAACGGGGACAGCGCGTTGGCATCGGGCCGGGCCACGCCCTGCGCATCGCCGGGCACGACAACCATCCCTATGCGCGCTATACCTGTCCAGCGCTGACAACGGTTTCGCAAGACTATGACGCGATCGCCGGGAGCAGCCTCGACCGCTTGCTGGCGATCATCGAATCGGGTGTGCGCCCGGTTGTCCGAGAAGCGCAGCTTTTCGATGGCACACTTGTCCGCCGTGCCTCCGCCTAGCCCGATTTGACGGCTTCATCTTGTTTACGCGCGTAAAAAATTTGATTGACCAGTCTTCGCACGCTGCCTAGTCTTTGCGCACAACATCCAAGTTCAGGGAGGAAACGGATGTCTCTTAAGCGCATTATGGGCGCGACCACGGCGCTGACGCTGTGTGCCACCGCCACCCTCGCCCAAGACAGCACGATCACCATCGCCACCGTCAACAACGGCGATATGATCCGCATGCAGGGCTATACCGACCAATTCACGGCCGAAACGGGCATTGGCGTCGAATGGGTGACGCTCGAGGAGAACGTGCTGCGCCAGCGCGTCACGACCGACATCACGACGAATGGCGGCCAATTCGACATCATGACGATCGGCATGTACGAGACGCCGATTTGGGGGGCAAATGGGTGGCTCGTTCCGCTCGACGATCTCTCGGCCGAGTACGATGTCGACGATATCCTGCCCGCAATGGCCGGCGGGCTGAGCCATGACGGCACGCTCTACGCCGCGCCTTTTTACGGCGAAAGCTCGATGATCATGTACCGGACCGACCTCATGGAGGCTGCGGGGCTCGACATGCCCGACGCGCCGACCTGGGAGTTCATCCGCGAGGCCGCCGCGGCGATGACCGACCGCGACGCGGATATCAACGGCATCTGCCTGCGCGGAAAGGCCGGCTGGGGCGAGGGCGGCGCGTTCATCACCGCCATGTCGAATTCCTTCGGCGCACGCTGGTTTGACGAAGACTGGCGCCCGCAATTCGACACGCAGCCCTGGGCGGACACGCTCAACTTCTTCGTCGGGATGATGACCGAGAGCGGGCCCGCCGGCTACGCCACGAACGGCTTTAACGAGAACCTCTCGCTCTTCCAACAAGGCAAGTGCGGGATGTGGATCGATGCGACCGTCGCCGCGTCCTTTGTGACGAACCCGGACGACTCCACCGTGGCCGATAGCGTCGGCTTTGCTCTCGCGCCCGACACCGGGCTCGGCAAACGGTCAAACTGGCTCTGGGCCTGGGCGCTGGCGATCCCAGCGGGCACGCAGCAAGAGGGCGCGGCCAAACAGTTTATCGAGTGGGCCACGTCGAAAGACTACATCGAACTCGTGGCGGCAAACGAAGGCTGGGCCAACGTCCCGCCAGGGGCGCGCACCTCGCTCTACGAGAACCCCGCGTACCAGTCGGTGCCCTTCGCGCAGAAAACGCTCGACTCGATCCTCTCGGCCGATCCGAACAACCCGACCGTTGACCCAGTTCCGTATGTCGGCATCCAGTTCGCTGCGATCCCCGAATTCGCCGGGATTGCCACCCAGGTGAGCCAGGAGTTTTCGGCCGCCTATGCGGGCCAGCAGAGCGTTGAAGAGGCGCTCGAAAAGGCGCAGGCCATCGCCGAAGAAGAAATGGAAGCTGCGGGCTACTGAGCCCCGGCCTCGGGGGGCGGCCCGGTGCCCCCCGACCCTCTCGATCCGCACCGCATCCCTGACAGGCGCTTCTGCGACTGAACGAAAGAGGCTTGCGCCATGGCGACCCAGCATTCCCGATCTGCCGCCCGCCTGATGATGGCGCCTGCCGTTTTCCTGCTCTTGGGCTGGATGCTGGTGCCGCTGACGATGACGCTTTACTTCTCGTTTCGGAACTATTTCCCCCTCCGGCCGGACCGGGAGCCGAGCTGGGCGGGCTTTGATAATTACGCCCGTTTCGTCTCGTCGAGCGCGTTCTGGCCGAGCGTGCAGACGACCCTGATCATCGTCGGCGGAGTGCTCCTGATCACGGTGGTGCTGGGCATCTTGCTGGCGATGCTGCTCGACCAGCCGATGTGGGGGCAAGGCGTCGTCCGCATCCTCGTGATCGCCCCGTTCTTTGTCATGCCCACCGTCTCGGCGCTTGTCTGGAAGAACATGTTCATGGATCCGGTGAACGGTCTTTTCGCGCATCTGTGGCGCTTTTTCGGGGCCGAACCCATCGTGTGGCTGAGCGACGTGCCCATCGCGTCGATCGTCCTGATCGTCTCGTGGCAATGGCTCCCATTCGCGACGCTCATCCTGCTGACCGCGATCCAGTCGCTCGACAGCGAGCAATTGGAGGCCGCCGAGATGGACGGCGCCTCGCCCATCGCGCGGTTCGGCTACATCATTCTGCCGCATCTGGCACGGGCGATCACAATTGTGATCCTGATCCAAACGATCTTTCTGTTGTCGATCTTTGCCGAGATTTTCGTCACCACCGGCGGCGCCTTTGGGACGCGGACGCTGACCTATCTGATCTTTCAGCGGGTGTTGGAGAGCCAGAATGTGGGCCTGGGCTCGGCGGGCGGCGTCTATGCGATCATCTTGGCCAACATCGTGGCGCTCTTTTTGATGCGCATCGTCGGCAAGAACCTGGACAGGTGAGGAGCGAGCGATGGCGCGCACGGTAACCCCCCAACGCAAAGCCCTCAACACGGCGGTGGCCTGGGCCATCGGCCTGCTGATCTTCTTTCCGATCCTCTGGACGATCCTGACGAGCTTTAAGACCGAGGCGCAGGCCATCGCCAGCCCGCCGATCTTCCTCGGCTTCGACTGGACCCTTGAAAACTACGCCGTCGTGCAAGAGCGCTCGGACTACATGCGCTTTCTGTGGAACTCGGTGATCATCGCCGGGGGCTCGACACTTCTCGGTATCATCGTCGCTGTGCCGGCGGCCTGGTCCATGGCCTTTGTGCCCTCAAAGCGCACCAAGGACATCCTGCTCTGGATGCTGTCGACCAAGATGTTGCCGGCCGTCGGCGTCCTTTATCCGATCTATCTCATTTGCATCCAACTTGGCGTGCTCGACAATCGTGCGGCGCTCGTCTTCATCCTAATGCTAATCAACCTGCCGATCATAGTCTGGATGCTCTACACGTATTTCCGCGAGATCCCGGGCGAGATCTTGGAGGCCGCGCGGATGGACGGGGCGTCGCTCAAAGAAGAGATCCTCTATGTGCTGACGCCGATGGCAATCCCCGGCATCGCCTCGACGATCCTCCTCAACTTCATCTTGGCCTGGAATGAGGCATTCTGGACGCTCAACCTCACCGCCGTCGACGCCGCCCCGCTCACGGCCTTCATCGCGAGCTATTCGAGCCCCGAAGGTCTGTTTTTTGCCAAGCTGAGCGCGGCGTCCACGATGGCCATCGCGCCGATCCTGATCCTTGGCTGGTTCAGCCAAAAACAACTCGTGCGCGGCCTCACCTTCGGCGCGGTCAAATAGGGAGCCTGAGACATGGGACATATCGCTCTGGAACAGGTGTCGAAACGCTTTGGCGAGGTCGAGGTCATCCCGCCCCTCGACCTGACCATCGAGGATGGGGAGTTTTGCGTCTTCGTCGGCCCGTCGGGCTGTGGAAAGTCGACGCTGCTGCGCTTGATTGCGGGGCTCGAAGACACCACCTCGGGCGCGATCAAGATCGATGGCAATAACGCGACTGAGATCCCACCCGCCAAACGCGGGCTTGCGATGGTCTTTCAGTCTTACGCGCTCTACCCGCATATGACGGTGCGCAAGAATATCGCCTTTCCGATGCGCATGGCGGGCATCCCCCAAGCCGAGCAGGCCCGGCGGATCGAAGCCGCGGCCAAGGCGCTGAACCTTACCGACTATCTCGACCGGCGGCCGGGTCAGCTCTCGGGCGGGCAGCGCCAGCGCGTGGCCATCGGTCGCGCCATTGTGCGCGAGCCGGCCGCGTTTCTCTTCGACGAGCCGCTGTCGAACCTCGACGCGGCCCTGCGCGTCGGCATGCGGCTCGAAATCTCGGAGCTGCACAGCCGGCTTGAGACGACGATGATCTACGTCACGCACGACCAGGTCGAAGCGATGACCATGGCCGACAAGATCGTCGTTCTGCAGGCCGGGGTTATCGAGCAAGTGGGCTCGCCGCTGGAGCTCTACCGCGCGCCGCGCAACGTCTTTGTTGCGGGCTTCATCGGTTCGCCCAAGATGAACCTCATCAACGGGGCCGAGGCGGCCAAGCACGACGCCCACACAATCGGCATCCGGCCCGAACATATCGACGTTGCGACAAGCGATGGCGGGCTCTGGTCCGGCACGGTCGGCGTCGCCGAGCATCTGGGCTCAGACACGTTCTTTCATATCCATGAAACCGGGCTCGCCGAGACGATCACGGTGCGTGCCACGGGCGAGGTGAACCTGCGCCACGGCGACAAGATCGGCCTCACCCCGCGGGCGGATCTCATCCACAAGTTCGACGCCGAGGGCCTGCGGATCCCATGACCCGGCTGGCCGGCAAAAGGGCGCTGATCACCGGGGCCGCGCGCGGGATCGGCAAGGCCTTTGCCGAGGCCTATACCCGGGAGGGCGCGCGCGTTGCGATTGGCGATATCGACATTGCCCGGGCAACGGAGACCGCCCAAGGGATCGGCGCCGGCGCGATTGCCGTTCCGCTCGACGTCACGCGGCAAGACAGCATCGATGCGGCTGTGACCACCACAATCGACGCCTTTGGTGGGATCGACATCCTGATCAACAATGCGGCCGTGTTTCACGCCGCCCCCATCGCCGAGATCGCGCGCGCAGAGTATCAGCGCCTTTTTGATATCAACGTGGCCGGCACGCTCTTTATGCTTCAGGCGGTCGCCCGGCACATGATCGCGCGCGGAGAGGGCGGTAAGATCATCAACATGGCGAGCCAGGCGGGGCGGCGGGGCGAGCCCTTGGTCGCCGTCTACTGCGCAACGAAAGCCGCGATCATCAGCCTGACGCAGTCAGCAGGGCTCAACCTCATTGCCCACGGCATCAACGTCAACGCGATCTCTCCCGGCGTCGTCGATGGCGAACACTGGGACGGGGTCGACGCGTTTTTCGCCAAGTATGAGGGCAAAGCGCCCGGGCAAAAGAAGCGCGAGGTCGGTGAGGGCGTGCCGTTTGGCCGGATGGGCGTCGCCGAAGACCTCACCGGCATGGCCGTCTTTCTGGCCAGCGACGAGGCCCGTTATGTCGTGGCGCAGACCTACAACGTGGATGGCGGTCAATGGATGAGTTGACGGGCGACGGCGCCACCCAACCCGCCGCGCGCCCGCTGCGCGCGGACATGTTTGCGGTCCTCCCCGAGGGCATCCTCGCGCCGCGCTATGATCGCGCCGCGCTGACACCCGGCATCGTTCATATCGGGGTCGGCAACTTTCACCGCGCGCATCAGGCCTGGTATCTGCACCGCCTGATGCAGGAAGGCGCGGCGCGAGATTGGGCGATCATCGGGGCGGGCGTGCGCCCGAGCGACGCGGCCATGCGCGAAAAGCTCTTGGCGCAGGACGGCTTGACGACCCTCATCGAGCTCCGCCCCGACGGGGTTTCAGCCGAAATCACCGGCGCGATGATCGACTTTCTGCCCGTGGAGCCCGAGAACGCGGCCCTCATCGGCCAGATGCGCGATCCGGCGACCCGCATCGTATCTCTCACGGTGACGGAGGGCGGCTATTACGTCGACCCGGCGACGGGCACGTTCGACGCCGCGCACCCCGACATCGCCCATGACGCGGCGCACCCCGCCACACCGCGCACCGCGTTCGGCGCCATCGTTGCCGCCCTAAAGGCGCGGCGCGCCGACGGAACGGGCCCCTTTACAATCCAAAGCTGCGACAACCTCCAAGGCAACGGCGATGTGACCCGCGCGACCATCGTCTCCCTGGCCCGGCTCAGCGATCCAGAGCTTGCGGCGTGGATCGATGGCGGGTGCAGCTTTCCCAATTCCATGGTCGATTGCATCGTGCCGGCAACGGGCCCCGCCGAGATCGCCGCCGCCCGCGCCCTCGGCATCGACGATGCTGCGCCCGTGACGCATGAGAATTTCCGCCAGTGGGTCATCGAGGACGCGTTCTGTGCGGGTCGCCCCGATTGGAACCGCGTCGGCGCGACCTTTACCGATCACGTCTACGCCTATGAGGCGATGAAGATCCGCATCCTGAATGCCGGGCACCAAGTCCTCGCCAATGCCGGGGAGCTTTTGGGGCTCGAGACCATCGCGGCCTGCATGCGCGATCCCGAGATCGCGGCCTTTTTCGGCCAAGTGCAGCGGACCGAGATCGTGCCCTATGTCGCGCCGGTACCCGAGATGCGGCCCGCGGACTATGCCGATCTGATCGCGCGCCGCTTTGCCAACCCCGCGATCCGCGACACGCCGCGCCGCGTCGCCTTTGACGGCTCGGCCCGACATACGGGCTTCGTGCTCCCGATCCTGCGCGACGCGCTTGACGCCGGCGGGTCGGTCGCGGGGCTGAGCCTTGTCGAGGCGCTGTGGGCCCGGATGTGCGCCGGCACGCGGGAGGACGGCACGCCGATTGCCCCGAATGACCCGTTTTGGACGGATCTCAGCGCCGCGGCGGAGCGCGCGCGCAAAGACCCAGCCGCCTGGCTGGCCCAGAGCCACATCTATGGCCCGCTGGCCCAGGCGACGCCGTTTGCGGAAGGCTTCACGCGCTGGCTGGCTCTGATCTGGCGTGAGGGGACCCGCGCAGCTTTGCGCGACTATGCCAAGGACGGAAGCGCCCCGTGAAGACCGCGCCGAGCAGCGGCAGAGGGCCTTCCATGGAGCAGCGCGCCGCCCCTCTCCCCGCCCTCTCACCCGATCTCGTGGCGCGGGTCCGGAGCACGCCGTTTCGGCACCGCCGCCGCCTTGTCGCCGTGGCGGGGCCGCCCGCGAGCGGAAAGACAACCCTTGCCGCCGCACTAGCGCAGGCTTTGGGCGCGGCGGCCGCCGTGCCGATGGATGGCTTTCATCTGGACAACCGGGTGCTCGACGACCGCGCGCTCCGCCCGCGCAAGGGCGCGCCGGAGACCTTCGACGCCGCCGGATTTTGCGCGCTGGTGGCGCGGTTGCGCGAGGAGGATGAGGTCGTCTACCCGATCTTTGACCGGGCACAGGACCAGGCCATCGCGGGGGCGTGCGTGGTCGGGCCGGACTGCGAGACGGTGGTGTTGGAAGGCAACTACCTTTTGTTCCGCGAGGCGCCTTGGGCAACGCTCGCTCCGCTTTGGGACGTCTCGATCTGGGTCGAGACCCCGCTTGAAACGGTGCGTGCCCGCTGCCGCGCGCGGTGGCTTGCCCATGGCCACAGCACCGACGCGGCGCGCGCCCGCGCCGACACCAACGATGTGCCCAATGCCCAGAGGGTGATTGGCGGAAAGCTCCCCGCGGATTTCGCCGTTGGAATGGATTGGACGCTCCGCCCGGAGTAACGCCACGCGCGGGCACCGGCGGTCACTCCCTCGTTGGGGCCGAGCACGGGCCGGGCCCGCATCGCCCGGCGGGGCGGTGCTCCGGCAAAGCGCGCTTGGGCACAACGAACGGCGGGGACAGGCGACCGAGCCGATCGAGGTCCGATGCCGCCGCGCTTGTCCCGATGCGTGCCGCTTGCGAGACTAGAGACGCCACCCCGGAGCAGAGCCAGCTATGCGCTTGATTGACCCCACGCACCCGTTCTTCCGCCCGGCCTGGCGGCGCTATCTGATCGTGGCCGCGCCCTTTGCCTGGGCCGGGGTCGAACTGGCCTATGGCAGCGCGGTCTGGGCCTATCTCTGCGCCGGGATCGGCGGATACCTCGCCTGGCACCTGATCTGGAGCTGGAAGGACAGCGACGACACATAGGACAAGGCAACGAGGGCAGGAGTGCCGGCCTCGCGCAGGGTGTTGTTCCAACACCTGCAAATGGGCAATGCACCGGAGCATGGAACCAAAGCCAAGCGGTCGGCGCCGTGCCAGCAGGACCGCGCCCGCACAGCCCGAGCGCGCGTCTCGCCGTTCCGCTAGGCTTCGGGTAGATCGACCGGCAACCCGCTCGCAAGCGAGGCGGCGGCCGCATCGGCAAGGATCTGGGCGGCGAGGCCATCGCGAATGCCCGGGTTGGGCGGCACGCCCTGCGTGACGGCCGCGACGAAGGCCTGGATCTCGGCCAGATACGCCGCCTCGTACCGCTCCAGAAAAAAGTGCTGCGCGGGTGCCCGGGCAAAGCCCGCGCCCGTGGCGATCTCGACGGTCGTCTCAAGCTGGTTTTCTGCCCGCAGCATGCCATTCGCGCCATGCGCCTCGATACGTTGATCGTAGCCATAGCGCGCGCGGCGTGAGTTCGAGATTTGGCAGATCCGGCCCGTCTCGGTTGTCAGCAGAACCGCCGCGGTGTCGACATCGCCCGCGGCCCCGATCTCTGGATCGATAAGTGCGGCGCCGACGGCATGGAGCCGTACGAAAGCCTCGCCGATGAGAAACCGTGCCATGTCGAAATCGTGGATCATCATATCACGAAAGAGCCCGCCCGAACGTGAGATATAGGCAATCGGCGGCGGCGCAGGGTCACGCGAGGTGATCGTGAGGAGTTCGACGGCGCCGATCTCGCCCGCCGCGATGCGCGCCTGTAGGGCGGCGAAATTCGGATCGAACCGGCGGTTAAACCCGGTGAAGAACGGCACGCCCGTCGCCTCGACCACGTCGATGCACGCCCGGATGTTGTCGACCGACATATCGATGGGCTTTTCGCAGAAGATCGCCTTGCCCGCCCGCGCCGCGCCGTGGATCAGCTCAAAGTGTGTGTCGGTCGGCGTGCCGATGATGACGGCGTCGATGTCCCCGGCGCTGAGGATCGCGTCGGCACTGCGGGGCTCGACCGCGTACTCTGCCGCAAGGGCCCGAGCTGTCGCCGGCACCGCGTCGGCCACCGCATGGACAACCGCCCCGCTGATCCGGGCCAGAGAAGCGGCGTGAACCTGTCCGATCCGGCCGCATCCCAAAAGCCCGATCCGCAGCATTACGCCCGCCCCGCCGCGCCGAGCCCGCGGATCACGGCCCGCGCCGCCGCCATCACCGGGTCCTCGGTTTCCCGGAGGATCTGCACCCGATCGAAGCGCTCTGGATCGCGGGCCATGGCCGCGCGGAGGGCCGCGCCGAAGGCCATGCGCAGCTCCGTTCCGATGTTGAATTTGCAGATGCGCGAGCCTGCGGCGAGCGCGGCACGTTGCGCAACCGGGACGCCGGAGCCCCCGTGGATCACAAGGGGCGTGTCAGTCCGCGCCTCGATAGCGCGCAGCCGCGGCTCGTCGAGACCGCCCTCGCGGTCCTGCTGGAGGTGCACGTTGCCCACCGAGATCGCCACTGCATCGACGCCGCTCTCGCGGGCGAACTGAGCAGCTTGGTCCGGATCGGTGCCGGCGGAGGCCGCGCCGCCCGAATAGCCGACAAAGCCGATTTCGCCCTCGCACGAGATCCCCGCCGCGTGTGCCATTTCCGCAATCTCCCAGGTCTCGGCGATGTTCTCTGCAAGCGGCTTTCGCGAGCCGTCGAACATCACCGAGGTAAAGCCGCTGTCGAGCGCTTCGCGGCATTCGTCGCGGGTATAGCCGTGGTCGAGATGGGCGACGATCGGCACGTCCACGCTGGCCGCGAGGTGGCGCATCATCTTGCCGAGGATCGGCAGCGGCGTGTGCGCGCGGCAAGACGGCCCGGCCTGGAGGATTACCGGCGCGCGCTCGGCCTCCGCAGCAAGTGCGTAGGCGCGCATATCCTCCCAACCGAGGCAGACGAGGCCCGGCACGGCATAGCCGTCGCGGAGCGCGGGCTGGAGGACCTCCGACAGGGTCGCGAGCGTCATTGGGCCGGCCCAAGCGGCAGCGCGCTCATTTGAACTTTGCCACCATGTCCATGATCCCGGGGATCGTCTGGAGTTGCGCGGCATGGGTCGGCTGGAAGAACTGCTTGAGCGAACGCTGGGAGAGGCCGCCGAGGATCGTGAAGTAGTACATCTCATAGCCTGGCAGCACGCAGCAGGGGTGATAGCCCTTGTCGATCAGCACCGTGGACCCATCGACGATGTGATAGGCGTCGCCCGGCGCGTTGTCCTCGCGCTGGAGCATCTGGACGCCCGAACCATAGCTTGGCCGGAAGCGGAAATTGTAGCACTCGTCGTGTCGGCTCTCCTCGGGCAGACGGTCGGTGTCGTGCTTGTGGCTGGGAAATCCGGACCAGCCCCCCGCCCCGACAGTAAAGAGCTCCGAGACCAGGAGCCGGCCGACCCGGTCATGGTGGTTGGCGCCGAGGATGTGCTTGATCTTGCGGTGGGTCTTGGTGTCGTCCGAGCCGTATTGCACGAGATCGAGCGCGTCCGCACGGACGGCGAAGGGCGCAAGTGTCTCGTCAAACTTTGCCCCGGCGACGAAGGTCTCGGTGTCTGTCAGAGCGGCGATGCGGCAGGCTGTGTCGGTCGGGATGTAGACGCCCTCAGGCTCTCCGTCCCAGACATCGGCGCCGCGTTGGCCGATCTCGGCAAAGGTCTCGCCCGCCGCCACGACCGTGACGGTCCCCGTTGCGGGAACGACGCAAGTCTCGTAGCCGAGAACCCGATAGTCGAAGACCTCCCCCGCCTTGAGCTTTACTATGTTGAAGTAGGTCAGCGGCACATGGGCGTCGCCCACATCGACGATAGCACGGTTCTGATTATCGAACGGGGCGATGTGCATCGGGTTTGTCCTTTCAGGCCGCGCTCGGCCCCTCATGGGCTTTAAGGAAATCGGCGAGCTCGGCCCGTGTCGGCATCGCGGGCGCACAGCCGACGCGAGAGACGACGATGGCCGCCGCAGCAGAACCTTGAAGGACCGCGTCGCCGACGGACAGGCCCATGGCGAGCCCGCTGACCAACCCGCCCATAAAGCTGTCACCCGCGCCCGTCGGCTTCAGCGCATGGGTGCGGTAGATCCCGGTGCGCACCTCGCCGTCGGGCGTAACGGTGATCGCGCCCGCCTCGCCCATCTTGTAGACGGCGATCTTGGCGCCGTCGGCGACGAGCGCGCGGGCCTTGTCGAGCCCCTTGTCGTAATCGCCCGCCATGAAACCAAATTCGACGTCGTTACCAACGATCACGTCGCAAAGCGCGCCGGCGCGGGAATAGACCTCGGCCGCGATGCTGGGCGAGGGCCAGGAATAGGGCCTGTAATCAATATCGAAGATGAGCGGCAGGCCTGCCCCGCGCGCGCGCTCGAATGCGGCGAAAGCTGCGCTGCGCGAGGGCTCGGCGGCGAGGACAGTGCCCGTCGTGATCAGCGCGTCGTAGGCGGCGTAGTCGACGGCAGCGACATCGGCCTCACTCATCTCGAAATCCGCAGCCCCGTTGCGGTAGATCACCGATTGATGATCCTCGATTGTCGTCTCGACGAGAGCGAGCGAAGTCCGCGCCTCGCCGCCGACGACGCGGACATGGGCGCGGCCGATCCCGTAGCGGTCGAGCTCGTTGAGCGCGAAGCGGCCGATCGCGTCGTCGGAGACGCACGTTACGAGATCCGCGCTGCCACCGAGTTTGCAGAGCGCCACGCCGATATTGGCCGACGAGCCCCCGAGGCAGGAGACAAACTGTGTCGCGTGCTCTGTCTTGGTGCCCGGCGGGTCGGGGTAGAGATCCATGCCCGCCCGCCCGATCACGACGAAGCGATTGCCGGCAAGCCGCATGTCAGACGCCCTGCCGCTGCTTGGCGCGCTCGGCCTCGATCTCAGCGTGCTTGGCGCGGACCGACGCACGCTCGGAGACTTGCGGCGTGCCGACCTCCCACCAGGTGTGGCCCTCCTCCGTCCAACCCTCATAGGCGTCGACCTGCATCACGATGACCGAGGTCTTGTCAGCGGCTTTGGCGCGCTTGAACGCCTAGGCAAGCTCGGCGGCATTGGCGACCGTGACGGCCTCGGCCCCCATCGCGCGGGCATGAGCCTCGAAATCGACGGCGAACGCCTCGGGCACGGTCGGACAATCTGCGATCAGGTTGTTGAAACTTGCATTGCCGGTGTTGTTCTGCAGCTTGTTGATGACGGCAAAGCCGCCATTGTCGAGCACGAGGACGATCAGCTTTTTCTGTGTGAGCACAGAGGAATAGATGTCGGAGTTCATCAAAAGGTAAGAGCCGTCGCCCGTGAAGACAATCGTATCCTGGTCGGGCTCTTGCTCGGATTGGGCGATGCGCGCGCCCCAGCCGCCCGCGATCTCGTAGCCCATGCAGGAAAAGCCGAACTCGACATCGACGGTGCCGATCTCGCGCGTCCGCCAATTGGCGGTGACCTCGGCGGGGAGACCCCCGGCGGCCGCGACGATCCGGTCGCGCGTGTCGCATAGCTCGTTTACGACGCCGATGGCCTGGGCATAGGAGTTGGGCCGGTTGCCCGGCGCCACGTTCTCGGCGACGTAGGCGTCCCATGCCTGGCGCTCGGCGCGGGCCTTTTCCGTCCAAGCCTTTGGCGCGGTATAGCTGCCCAGGGCGGAGCCGAGCGCGTCAAGCCCGAGCTTTGCGTCGCCGACCACGGGCTGCGAGAGATGTTTGGCTGCGTCGTGGCGCGCCGCGTTGAGGCCGATAAAGCGCGCATCCGGTGCAAACGCTGTCCAGGAGCCGGTGGTAAAATCTTGCAGGCGGGTGCCGACGGCGAGGATCACGTCCGCCTCCGCGGCGATTGCGTTGGCGCTCGTTGAGCCGGTCACGCCGATGGGGCCGGTATTGAGCGGGTGTGTCGCCAACATGTTTGCCCGGCCCGCAATCGTCTCCACGACGGGAATGGCGTGGCGCTCGGCAAACTCCGTCAGCTCTGCCACGGCACCGGCATACTGCGCCCCGCCGCCCGCGATCATCATCGGGCGCGCGGCGCCGCGCAACATCTCGGCCGCGGCCACGACCTCGCCCGCATCGGGGGCCTGGCGGCGGATCCGGTGCACGCGCTTGGCAAAGAAGCGCTCGGGATAATCATAGGCCCAGCCTTGCAGGTCTTGCGGCAGGCCAAGGAAAGCCGGCCCGCAATCGGCCGGGTCGAGCATCGTGGCGAGTGCGGCGGGCAGCGACTGCATAAGTTGCGCGGGATGGGTGATCCGGTCCCAATACCGCGTGACGGCCTTGAACGCATCGTTGAGCCCGAGCGCGGGGTTGCCGAAATGCTCGAGTTGCTGGAGCACCGGGTCCGGCAGGCGCGTGAGGTAGGTGTCGCCACAGAGCATCAGCATCGGCAGGCGGTTGGCATGGGCAAGTGCCGAGGCCGTGAGCAGGTTGGCCGTTCCCGGCCCCGCGCTCGCGGTGCAAAGCATAAAGCGGCGGCGCAGGTGGTACTTGGCATAGGCGGCTGCGGCAAAGCCCATGCTCTGCTCGTTCTGCCCGCGATAGAGCGGCATCTCGCCCTGGACCGAATAGAGTGCCTCGCCGAGGCAGGGCACGTTGCCGTGGCCGAAAATCCCGAAACCGCCGCCGCAGATCCGCGTCTCGACGCCGTCGATCTCGATATACTGGCTCATCAGGTAGCGCACGATGGCCTGCGCCACCGTCAGCCGGACGGTCGCCGCTGCGCCGTCTGCTTGCGCCTCCGGCTCTGCCATGGGCCCCTCCCCTCATGCGGCGCGTGTTTGCCCGTTGCGCCCGTTTGAGACTCAAGATACGGCTTTTGCAACCGGTTGCAACCGGGATCGCGCGGCAGGGAGGGCGGGCGTGACTGAGATCGGGATCGGCCTCGTTGGCGGCGGTTATATGGGCAAAGCCCATGCCGTGGCGCTCTCGGCCGTCGGCGCCGTCTTCGACACCGCGCTGCGGCCGCGGCTCGAGGTCATCTGCGCGTCGAATACGGCATCCGCGGAGCGCTACCGTGCCGCCTATGGCTTTGCCCGCGCGACGGCCGAGTGGCAGGCGCTGGTCGCCGATCCCCGTGTCGAGGCCGTGGTCATCGCAGCCCCGCAAAAGATCCACCGCGCCATCGGCGAGGCCGCCTTTGCAGCCGAAAAGCCCGTTTTCTGCGAAAAGCCCCTCGGCGCCTCGCTCGAAGATGCACGCGCGCTCACCGACGCCGCAGAGGCGGCGGGTGTCGTCCATATGATCGGGTTCAACTATGTCCGCACACCGGCGACGCAATTTGTCCGACAGCTTCTGCGTGACGACGCTCTGGGCGAGATCACCTGGTTTCGCGGCGAGCACACCGAGGACTTTCTGGCCGATCCGGACCTCCCCGCCACGTGGCGGACGACCGGACGCGCCAATGGGACGATGGGCGATCTCGCGCCGCACATGATCAACTGCGCCCGGGCTCTGATGGGCCCGATTGCCGAGGTCTCCGCCCGGATAGAGACGCTCCATCCCACGCGGCCCGGCCCGGACGGCCCGGTCCCAGTCGATAACGATGACCACGCGCAAATGATGGTGCGCTTTGCCTCTGGCGCGATGGGGCATCTTTATTTCAGCCGCGCGGCGACGGGGCGAAAAATGGGCTATGCCTATGAGATCCACGGCACGCAAGGCGCGATCCGCTTTGACCAGGAGGATCAGAATGCTGTCCAACTTTACCGCGCCGAGGGCCCGGAGGCGACGCGCGGCTTTACCCGCATCCTGACCGGGCCAGCGCATCCCGACTACTACGCCTTTTGCCAGGGGCCGGGGCACGGCACCGGGTATCAGGACCAGATCATCATCGAAGCGCGCGACTTCCTCGACGCCATCGCGGCGGGCCGCCCCGCCTGGCCCACGTTCCGGGAGGGCCTGGCTGTGGCCGAAGTGATCGAGGCCGCGTTCCGCTCCCACGAAACGGGGCGGTGGCAGCCCGTTCCGCAGAGCTGAAAGGCCCGGCCCATGATCATCCGCATTGGCAATGCACCTTGCTCCTGGGGTGTCGAGTTTGCAGGCGATCCGCGCAATCCCGACTGGCGGTCGGTGCTGCAGGAATGCGCCGCGGCGGGCTATGCTGGCATCGAGCTGGGGCCCGTCGGCTTTATGCCCGAGGACCCGGCGGTGCTGTCGGACGCATTGGACGAGCACGGGCTGGTGCTGATCGGCGGGGTCGTCTTCCGCGCCTTTCACGACGCCGGCCAGTGGGACGATGTGCTCGACGGCGCGGTGCGGACGTGTAGAGCGCTGAGCGCCCATGGCGCGCAGCACCTCGTTCTCATCGATGCGATCTCGCCCCGGCGCGCACCCACGGCGGGCCGTGCCGGGGCCGCCGAACAGATGGGGCAAGAGGAATGGGCTGCGTTTCGCGATCGGATCGCCCATGTGGCCCGCATGGGGGCGGAGGAATATGGCCTGACCGTCGGCATTCATGCCCATGCCGCGGGCTTTATGGATTTCGAGCCGGAGCTTGAGCGGCTCCTCGCAGAGGTTCCTGAAGACATCCTCAAGATCTGCTTTGACACCGGTCACCACTCCTATGCGGGGTTCGACCCTGTGGCCTTTATGGAGCGCCATATCGGGCGCATTTCCTATATGCACTTCAAGGACATAGACCCCTCGATTAAAGCCGATGTCATCGCCAACGGCACCGGCTTTTACGATGCGTGCGGTCAGGGGATCTTTTGCAATCTCGGCAAGGGGGACGTCGATTTCTCTGCGGTGCGGCAGATCCTGCTCGATGCGGGCTTTGCCGGGTGGTGCACCGTGGAGCAGGATTGCGACCCGACGCTCGATGTCTCCCCGATCGACGACGCGCGCGCCAACCGCGCATATCTTCACTCCATCGGATTTTGAGGGACGCGCCATGGCACGATTGAACTGGGGCATGGTCGGCGGCGGCGAGGGTAGCCAGATCGGCCCGGCGCATCGCTTGGGCGCGCAGGCGGACGGGAACTTCATTCTTGCCGCGGGGGCGCTCGACGCGAATGCGGCCAAGGGACGGGCCTATGCCGAGCGCTTGGGCGTCGCCCCTGACCGGGCCTATGGCGATTGGCGCGAGATGCTGGCAGCCGAAAAGGGCCGGGACGATCGGGTCGATCTCGTAACCATCGCCACGCCAAACGCGACCCATTTTGAGATCACCAAGGCGTTCCTCGAAGCGGGCTTTAACGTCCTGTGCGAGAAGCCGATGACGATGAATGTCGAGGAGGGCGAAGAGATCGTCCGCATCGCGGCCGCGAGCGGCAAGGTCTGCGCGGTGAACTACTGCTATTCGGCTTATCCCATGGTCCGCGAGATGCGGGCGATGGTACGGGCGGGCACGCTCGGAAAGATCCGCCTCATCGTCGCGAATTTCAGCCACGGCCACCACGGCGACGCGACGGATGCCGACAATCCGCGCGTGCGCTGGCGATACGACCCAGCGATCGCGGGTGTCTCCGGCCAATTCGCCGATTGCGGGATCCACGCGCTCCACATGGCGAGCTTCATCGCGGACGACGCGGTCGTGACACTGTCGGCGGACTTTGCCTCGACCATCCCCAGCCGCGCGTTGGAGGACGATGCGATGGTAAATTTCCGCATGTCTGGGGGGACCGTGGGGCGGCTCTGGACATCGTCGGTTGCCATTGGGCGGCAGCATGGTTTTGACATCCAGGTTTTTGGCGAGACGGGCGGCGTCCGCTGGGCGTCGGAGCAGCCAGACCAAGTCTACTATACGCCTGTGGTAGGGCGGACCGAGATCATCGAGAAAGGCGAGGCCGGGCTCTCGGAGGACGCCGCGCGCCTCAGCCGCGTTCCGATCGCGCATCCCGAGGGCTTCCCGCTCGCGGTCTCAAACGTCTACGCCGATCTGGCCGCGGTGCTCGGGGGTGAAGACCGGGACGGGCTGCCGCTGGCCGAGGATGGGCTACGCTCGATGGCGGCGGTCTATGCTGCGGTGGCCTCAGCGCGCGCGGAGGGCGCGTGGATGGACGCGCGACCACCGATCTATCGCTGACCCATCGGCATGGGCTGCGTCGCGCCGGGACGTTTATAGCGCATGCGGTTGCGCATGCATGCCGGGATGCGCGGCGTGCCGGGTTTACCCTTTCGAGGTCGATAGGTCGCCGGTTGGCCGCAGCGTCCCCCGTTCGATCACGCGGCAGGGAAAGAGGCGTGTCTCGGGATGGCGTTTGGGCTCGGCAATCGTGTCCACGACGAGGTCGATCGAGGCGTTGATGATCTCGGCAATGGGCTGTCGGATGGTCGTCAGGTCGATGTTTTGCCAGCCCGCCATATCCATATCGTTGAGCCCGATGAGCCCGATATCGGCGGGCACGCGCAGTCCCGCCTCCTGGATTGCGCTCAACGCGCCGACCGAGAGCACGTCATCACCGCAAAAATAGGCTTCTGCGGGGCCACACATTAGGAGCTTTGCCATCTCTACCCGCCCCGCATCGAAGGAATAGGCCGGCGCGAAGCTGACACTCGCCATGACCTCGGGATGCTCGGCAAGCGCGCCGAAGAACCCTAGCGCGCGATCCTGCGTCGAGGTCGCTTGCTCGGGCCCACCGAGAAACGCAACTCTCGTGTAGCCGCGCCTGACAAGCGCCTCGGCCGCCATGCGCCCGCAGGCGATGTTGTCGATCCCGACGACATGGACGTAAGGCGCGGTGGTGTAGCGCCCGAAGGAGTGGACGACCGGCACGCCCGCATCGCGAAACGCCTCTGCAAAGCTCGGCGGCAGCGTCGAGGAGGCGACGATAACGCCATCGACGGAGTATTGCCGGAGCATGCGCACCGAATTCGCCGGGTCGGTCTCGTCGCTGAGATTGACGAGCAATGGCCGGAGCCCGCGATCCTGCAGCCCGCGCGTGAAGAGGTCGAATACCTCCAAAAACAGCGGATTGTGAAAGTTGTTCGAGATGAGCCCGATCAGCTTGGTCCGCTTGGTTGTGAGCGACGAGGCCAGCGCGTTGGGGCTGTAGCCAAGCTCGGTGGCGGCCTTTTCGACCTTGGCGCGGGTCTTGTTGGAGACCGAGGCGCCAGATGTGAACGTACGCGACACAGCAGAGCGCGACACGCCCGCGCGCTCGGCAACATCCTTTAACGTTACGGCCATTTCGCTCGCTATCCCCTGCGCCGCCAACTCCACCCCGCGTGGAGTATCCCAGGATGCCGCGACACAATCCAGTTTTGCAACCGGTTGCAAGGCGAGGGATTCCCGGGTAACTTCACGAGACACGGCGCGCGGGAGGGCTCCGGAAGCGCCATAAATGAATTTTGGGAGGTATCAATGAACGCACTCTTTAGGACTGTGGCCATTTCCGCCATGGCCGCGACGGCCTTTGTCGGTGCGACCGCCGTAGAGGCCGAGGGCGAGCGCTATGTGCTTGTCAGCCACGCTCCGGACAGCGACAGCTGGTGGAACACGATCAAAAACGGCTTGGCGCTAGCAGGCGATCAGATGGGCGTCGAGGTCGAGTATCGCAATCCGCCGACGGGCGACCTTGCGGATATGGCGCGCATCATTGAACAGGCCGCCGCCTCGGGCCCCGACGGCATCATCACGACGCTGGCCGACCCTGATGTGCTCTCCGGCCCGATCCAGACCGCTGTGGACGCCGGCATCGACGTTGTGATCATCAATTCCGGCACGCCCGCGCAAGCGCGCGAGATCGGCGCGCTGATGTATGTCGGTCAGCCCGAATACGACGCGGGCTTTGCCGCGGGCCAGCGCGCAGCAGGCGACGGGATCACCAGCTTTCTCTGCGTGAACCACTACATCTCCAGCCCATCATCGACGGAGCGCTGCCAGGGCTTTGCCGACGGGCTCGGCGTCGATCTTGGCAATCAGATGATCGATAGTGGGCAGGACCCATCCGAGATCCAAAATCGCGTCATGGCCTATCTCAACGCCAACCCCGATACCGATGCGATCCTGACGCTTGGGCCGACCTCGGCCGACCCGACGATCCTCGCGCTCGAAGAGCTGGGCCTTGCGGGCGACATCTATTTCGGCACGTTCGATCTCGGCGACAACATCGTGCAGGGCTTGCGCGACGGCGTCATCGCCTGGGGCATCGACCAGCAGCCCTTCCTGCAGGCCTATCTGCCGGTGATCGTGCTCTCGAACTACCACCGCTACGGCGTGCTTCCCGGCAACAACATCAATTCCGGACCCGGCTTTGTGACCGCGGACGGGCTTGAGAAGGTTGAGGCCTTCGCCGGCGAGTTCCGCTGAGCGTTAGAGGAGGAGCCAAGACAACCGGGGGCGGATAGCGGACAAGCTGTCCGCCCCTGTTCATCATGCGACGCTTGACGGGAGGCAATCGGAGCAATGGCAGACCAGGCACAACCGGCCGGAGGGCCAAAGGACGAACGGATAAAGGCGATCGGGGGGGTCCGGCAATGGCTGATCCGGCCCGAGCTGGGCGGGATCGTCGGCACGATTGCAGTCTTTTTGTTTTTCGTCGTCTTCGCCGCCGATAGCGGCATGTTCAACGCGCAAGGCATCATGAATTGGAGCCAGGTCAGCGCGCAATTCATGATCATCGCGGTCGGCGCTTGCATGCTGATGGTCGCGGGCGAATTCGACCTTTCGGTCGGTTCGATGATCGGCTTTGCCGGTATGTCGATTGCGATCCTCGGCGTGACGCTGAGCCTACCGATCTGGGTCGCGATCCTCTTGACCTTTGCGCTCTGCATCGCACTCGGCGCGGTCAACGGCCTCATCGTCGTCAAAACGGGGTTGCCGAGCTTTATCGTCACGCTCGCGTTTCTCTTTATACTGCGCGGCTTTACGATCTTCTTTCCCCAAGTGATCGAGCGGCGCACGATCATCGGCGGGATCGACGATGCGGCGGAGGGCGATTGGCTCGCGCCAGTCTTTGGCGGCGAGATCTTTGGCTTTGTCTTCCAATGGCTTGCCGATATCGGCCTGGTGGCGACCTTCGAGCGCGGCACGCGCGCGGGCGAGCCGGTGATCGACGGGCTGCCGATGCTGATCGTCTGGGCGCTGATCCTCGTGATTGCGGGGCATTTCGTGCTGACCCGAACGCGCTTTGGCAATTGGATCTTCGCGGCCGGGGGCGACGCGCAAGCAGCGCGCTATGTCGGGGTGCCCGTCGAGCGCGTGAAGATCTCGATGTTCATGCTGACGGCGTTCTGCGCGTGTGTCTTTGCCACTTGTCAGGTGATGGAGTTCGGCTCGGCCGGCGCCGACCGGGGTCTCTTGAAGGAGTTCGAAGCGATCATCGCGGTGGTGATCGGCGGCGCGCTCCTGACAGGCGGCTACGGCTCTGTCGTCGGGGCGGCCCTCGGCGCGCTGATCTTTGGCGTGGTGCAGCAGGGGCTCTTCTTCGCCGGTGTCGAGTCGAGCCTCTTCCGGGTGTTCCTCGGTGTAATCCTGCTCTTTGCGGTGATCCTGAACACTTACATCCGGCGCATCATCACGGGGGAGCGGTGACATGAGCACGTTTGATCACAATCCGATCGTCGAGATGACCGATATCGCCAAGCATTTCGGCCCGGTGATTGCGCTGAACGGGGTCAGCTTTGATGTCCGTCCGGGCGAGTGCCACTGTCTTTTGGGGGATAACGGCGCGGGCAAATCGACCTTTATCAAGACGATGTCGGGCGTGCACAAACCGACCTCGGGCAAGATCCTCTTTGAGGGGCGCGAGATGAGCTTTGCCAGCCCGCGCGACGCGATGGAGGCGGGGATCGCCACGGTTTACCAAGACCTTGCGATGATCCCGCTGATGTCGGTCACGCGGAACTTTTGGATGGGGCGCGAGCCGATCAAAAGGCTTGGGCCGCTCAAGATGATCGACTTCGACAAGGCGAACGCCGTCACGATGGAAGAGATGCGCAAGATGGGGATCAACCTGCGCTCGCCCGACCAGGCCGTCGGCACGCTTTCGGGCGGAGAGCGCCAGACCGTCGCCATTGCGCGCGCTGTCTACTTTGGCGCGAAGGTGCTGATCCTTGACGAGCCGACCTCGGCCCTGGGCGTCCGGCAGACGGCGAATGTGCTTTCGACCATCGACAAGGTCCGCAAAAAGGGGATCGGCGTGGTGTTTATCACGCACAATGTCCGCCATGCGCTTGCGGTGGGAGACCGGTTCACCGTGCTCAATCGCGGCAAGACCCTCGGCACCGCCCAGCGCGGGCAGATCACGCCCGAAGAGCTTCAGGACATGATGGCCGGCGGCCAGGAGATGGTGGCGCTCGAAGGCTCCCTCGGCGGGACGATCTAGCGCCATGCCCGACTCAGGATACTTCGATATCGAGAGCGGCGACGCCCTTGCGCTCGCCGTGCTCACCGAGCGGGTACTGGACGTCGACGGGCTCGACTTTGCCCATGCCGTCGAGCGCAATGTGCCGCTCTACAACATCGCCTCGCTCGACGGGCAGTTGCGCGATCCGGCCCGCCGCAGGGCGCTGATGGCCGAATGGGCGTGGGTGCTGAAGGAGGGGAGCGGGGTTCTGGTCCTGCAGGGCGCGCTTCCAGATATGGCGGTGATCGACCGGGTGACGGCGATCTTTGAGACGATCATCGCACAGGAGAAAGCGCATGGCGGTGGCGCGGATCACTTCGCCGCTTCGGGTGCCAATGACAGGGTCTGGAACGCAGTGCAGAAGCTCTGCCTTGCAGATCCGGAAGCCTTCGCGCGCTATTTCGGCAACCTGGCCATCGATGCGGTATGCGAGGCGTGGCTTGGTCCCTTTTATCAGCTGACCGCGCAGGTGAACCTCGTGCGGCCCGGCGGCGCCGCGCAGCGGGTCCACCGCGACTATCACCTGGGCTTTCAGACTGCCGCAATCGCCGCGCGCTTTCCGGCACATGTGCACGATCTGTCGGCTGTGATGACGCTGCAGGGCGCGGTTGCGCACACCGATATGCCGCTCGACAGCGGACCGACACAGCTCTTGCCGTTCTCGCAGCTCTTTGCACCGGGTTATATGGCCTATCGGCGCGATGAATTTGCAAATCTCTTCGCCGAGCGGTCCGTCCAACTCCCACTCGGAAAAGGCGACGCGCTCTTCTTCAACCCCGCGCTCTTTCACGCGGCCGGCGAGAACCGGACAACCGACATTCACCGGATGGCCAACCTCTTGCAGATCTCGTCTGCATTCGGGCGGGCAATGGAGAGCGTCGACCGTTCGGCCATGTGCAAGGCGCTCTATCCAGTGCTGCGCGATCTGCGCGCCTCGGCCAGCCTTCCCCCGGAGGCTGTGGACGCCGCGATCGCGGCGGCAGCGGAGGGGTATTCCTTCCCGACCAATCTCGACACCGACCCACCGGAGAGCGGTCTGGCGCCCGAAACGCAGGCCGCATTGCTCCGGCGGGGCCTCGCAGAGAGCATGACGCCAGACGCATTCGCCGCCGCCTTGGATGCAAGCGAGGCCCGCCGCGCGCCGTGAGGAAGGGAACGAGATGACGGCGCTGCTGCGCAAGCCGCAAGGGGCGAGAGGACTGACCCACGCTATCACGCCGGAGATGGCCGGCTGGCACTATGTCGGATTTCACCTGTGGCGCCTCGCTCCGGGCGACGTGGCGACGGCCTCTACCCCTGGCGTTGAGGCAATTCTGGTGCTGTTGGAGGGGCAGGCGCGGCTGCGCGCGGGCGGCGACGCGTTTGGCCTGATGGGCGATCGGCGCAGCGTGTTTGAGAAAACACCGCCACATTGCCTCTATGTCCCGCCCGGGAGCGAATGGCATGTCCAGGCCGCGACCGAGACAACGCTGGCGGTGTGTACGGCGCCGGCGCCGGGCGGGCGCCCCGCGCAACGCCTTGGTCCGGAGGGCATCGCCCTGGAGGATCGCGGCGCAGGGACCAACCTGCGCCATATCCACAACATTGCGATGGAGGGGCGCGACGTGGCCGATAGCCTCCTTGTGACGGAGGTCTACACGCCAGCCGGGCACTGGTCCTCCTACCCGCCGCACCGCCATGACGAGGATGATTTTCCGCGCATCACCTATCTCGAAGAGACCTATTACCACCGCCTGAACCCCGCCCAGGGATTTGGCGTCCAGCGCGTCTTCACCGAGGATGGCAGCCTCGACGAGACCATGGCTGTCGCGGATCACGACGTCGTCCTTGTCCCGCGGGGACACCATCCCTGCGCCGCGCCCCACGGGATCGAGATGTATTATCTCAACGTCATGGCCGGCCCGCGCCGCAACTGGCGCTTTGTGGCGCATCCCGATTACGGCTTTCTGTCCGGCTGACGCGGGATCCAGTGAGAGCGCTGGCGCGGCGGTCCAGCGCGTGACGAAGTGGGCGGATGCAGCTTTGGAGCGCGGCGCGGCGCCTTCGACAGGCGGACAGCCTCCCTGCCCTGTCACGCCGCTGCGGCGGCAAAGTCGAGATGAGCGCATCGCGGGCCGGGCCAACGCTTGGCCGGTTGAGCACGGGTCCTCTCGGCGTGCGCGTCGGCTGTCCGCGAAGGGCCGGGTGGGTATCGGCGCGCAGCACCCAGACGTGCCCGCGCGACCTCGATCGCGTGCACCGTCATAGGGTCCGGCGCCTGGGACCGCGTCCTGCTTGTTTTGCGCTCGGATATGGAACATCCATCTGGGAGCGAACGTAACACTGATACCGGCGCCGCGCCTGTCGCGCGCAGGACAAGCGCCCCCAGGGAGAGGCCGCGACCTTGGACCATCCGATCTCGCTCTGGGACAGCTCTGCCGCCGAGGCCGACTACACGGCGGGCTTGGGCCGCGAGATCGCTGTCGATGTCGCAATTGTCGGCGGCGGCTATACCGGGCTGTCGACGGCGCTTCACTGCGCGGAGGCGGGGCTTTCGGCCCATGTTCTGGAGGCCAAGAGGCTCGGCTTTGGCGGCTCGGGGCGCAATGTCGGCCTCGTCAATGCCGGGGTGTGGCACCCGCCCGCCAAGGTCGGCGCCGCGCTGGGGCCGACCTATGGCCCACGCTTTGTCGCGCGGTTTGGCGCGGGGCCGGAGACGGTCTTTGGCCTGATCGAAAAGCACCAGATCCGCTGCGAGGCGACGCGGACCGGCACGATCCACGCCGCCCATGCGCCGTCGGGCATGGCCGATCTGAAGGCGCGCCACAAAGAGTGGCAGCGGCTCGGGGCGCCGGTCGAACTTCTGAGCCGGCGCGCGGTCGCGGAGGTAACGGGCAGCAATGCGTTCTTTGGCGGTCTTCGCGACCATCGCGCGGGCACGATCAACCCGATGGGCTATGTCCGCGGGTTGGCGCGAGCGGCGCGCGGGGCCGGGGCCGAGATCAGCACCGGCGTGCGCGTCACGGGGCTCCGCCAGGACGCCGGCGGATGGATCGTGGAAACGGATCAGGGTACGGCCCGGGCGCGGTCGGTTGTCCTCGGCACCAACGCCTATACTGACGCGCTGTGGCCAGGGCTGAGCCAGGTCTTCACCCGGATCCACTACTTTCAACTCGCGACCGAGCCCTTGGGCGACCGCGTCCAGGGGATACTGCCCGAGCGGCAAGGGCTCTGGGATACCGCGCCGATCATGTCGAGCCTGCGCCGCGACAGCGAAAACCGGCTCATCATCGGTTCAATGGGCACGATATTCGGCCAGGCCGAGGGTGGGCTCTCGCAGCGCTGGGCGCAAAGGCAACTGCGCCGTCTCTTTCCCGGGCTTGGGCCGGTCCGCTTTGAGGAGGCGTGGCACGGGCAGATCGCGATGACGCCCGATCACCTGCCGCGGATCTACCGCCTTGCCGACGGGCTCTTCACCCCCATCGGCTACAATGGCCGCGGGATCACGACCGGGACGCTCTTTGGCCAAGCGATGGCAGGCCTTCTGACCGGAATGGACGCGGCCGACCTGCCGCTTCCGATCTCCGACATGGCGGCAGTGCCCAGCGCGCCGCTGATGTCGCGCATCTACCAGGCGGCCTTCACCGCAAATCAGATCCTCAAGAGCTTCTGAACGATGCCGGATGACGATATCCGCGTTGGCGTCGATATCGGAGGGACGTTTACGGATGTCGCCCTCGCCCATCCGGGCGGGATCGCGACGGCCAAGATCCTGACCGATTACACGGCGCCGGAGCAGGCGATCCTTGACGGGATGACGCTGGCGGCCCGGGAGGCCGGCGTCGCGCTCGGCGCCATCGTACAGGTGATCCACGGGACGACCCTCGTCACGAATGCGCTGATCGAGCGGCAGGGCGCGAAGACGGCCTTCATCACGACCGAGGGCTTTCGCGACGTCATTGAGATGCGCTCCGAAAACCGTTTTGAGCAATACGACCTGAACCTGGAGCTGCCAAAGCCGCTGGTGCCGCGCCAACACCGCTTTACCCTGCCCGAGCGGATCGCGGCGGATGGCACTGTCTTGCGCCCGCTCGACGCGCGCGATGTTACGGCCATGGTGGACGCGATCCGCGACGGCGGTTTCGATGCGGTCGCTATCGGTCTCATCCACGCCTATGCCAACGACGCCCATGAGCAGCAGATGGCGCAGGCCTTGCAGGCGGCGGCGCCCGATCTGGCGCTTTCGATCTCGTCTGTGATCTCGCCCCAGATGCGGGAGCTGCCGCGCTTTAACACCGTGATCGCCAACGCCTATGTGCAGCCGCTGGTCGCGGCGTATCTCGGCCGGCTTGTCACCCGGCTCGGGGAAATAGGCGTTGGCGCGCCCGTCTTCATGCTGCATTCAGGCGGGGGGCTGATCTCGGTCGAGACGGCGGCGGCCCAGCCCGTGCGCCTTTTGGAGTCGGGCCCGGCGGGCGGGGCGATCTTTGCCGCCGACTATGCCCGCGCCCATGGGCTGACTCAGGTGCTGAGCTTCGATATGGGCGGGACGACCGCGAAGATCTGTCTGATCGAGGACGGTCGGCCAAAGACGGCGAGCGCGTTCGAAGTCGCCCGCACCTATCGCTTCAAGAAGGGCTCAGGGATGACGGTCTCGACCCCCGTCGTGGAGATGGTCGAGATCGGCGCGGGCGGCGGCTCGATCGCGTCGATCGATCAGATGGGGCGGCTACAGGTCGGCCCCCGCTCGGCAGGCTCCGCGCCCGGCCCCGCCTGCTATGGCCGCGGCGGGAAAGAGCCGACCGTGACCGACGCCAACCTGCTGCTCGGTCGGCTCGACCCCGATAGCTTTGCCGGGGGGCACATCGCGCTCTATCCTGAGAAGGCCACCCAGGCAGCCGACCGGTTACAGCTCTCGGCGCAGGACGCGGCCTTTGGGATCACCGAACTCGTCGATGAGAACATGGCGAATGCGGCGCGGGTCCACGCCGTCGAAAACGGGCGGGACATCGAGCACTACACCATGGTGGCCTTCGGCGGCGGCGCCCCGCTCCATGCCTGCCGGCTCTGCGAGAAACTCGGGATCAGCGCGCTGATCATCCCGCCGGGGGCGGGCGTCGGCTCGGCACTGGGCTTTCTCAAAGCGCCGTTCAGCTTTGAAGCGGCGCGGGGCCTTTTCCAGCGGCTCGACGCGTTCGAGCCAGCGACCGTGAACGCGGCGGTTTCGGAGATGGCGGCCGAAGCCAATGCCTTTGTCGATGCAGGCGCCCGGGGCGTGGAGCGGACAACGAAGCTCACGGCGATGATGCGCTATGCCGGTCAAGGCTGGGAGATCCCTGTGATCCTGCCGCACCGGGCCTTTACGGCGGAGGATATCGCGATGATTCAGGCCGCGTTCGAGACGGCCTACCGCACGCTCTTTGGCCGGGTGATCGATGGGCTCGCCGTGGAGATCACGAATTGGCGCGTCACCGTCTCGACAAAACTGCCACCGGTCGCGCCTGCCGAGCGCTTCGACAGCGGCGCGGAGGTGGCTGCGATAGGCACGCGGCGCTTCTTCGACACCGCCTTGCGCCAAACTGTCGACGCACGCGAGGTCCCACGAGAGGCACTCAAACCGGGCCTGCGGGTCGACGGGCCAGCGATCATCGTTGAGACCGATACAAGCACCATCGTCACCTCGGCCTTTTCCGCGATCGGCCAGGGCGACGGCTGCCTGCGCCTGATCCGAAAGGAGCCCGCCCGATGAAACCGCCGACCGGGATCGATTATCAGATCATGTGGAACCGCCTCATTGCCGTGGTCGAGGAACAGGCAACCACGCTTATCCGGACCGCGTTCTCGACCAGCGTCCGCGAGGCAGGCGACCTCTCGGCCGGGCTCTTTGACGAGGACGGGCGGATGATGGCGCAGGCCGTGACGGGCACGCCTGGGCATGTCAACGCTATGGCCGAGAGCGTGACCCACTTCGCCGCGCGCTTTGGCCCGCAGGAGACCTTCGACGGAGACGTCTTTGTCACGAACGACCCCTGGCACGGGACTGGACATCTGCACGATTTCACGATGGTCACGCCCGTTTTCCGGAACGGGCGGCATATCGGCTATTTCGCCTCAACGGCGCATGTCGTCGATATCGGCGGGCGCGGCTTTGGACCCGACGGGCAGGAGGTCTTCGAAGAAGGTCTGCTGATCCCGATCACCAAGTTTGCCGATCGCGGCGAGGTGCATCCGCTCCTCATCGAGCTCATCCGCGCCAATGTCCGCACGCCGGACCAGAGTGTGGGCGATCTCTACTCGCTCGCGGCATGCAACGCAGCCGGGGAGCGGCGGCTCCACGCGATGATGGACGAATTTGGGATCGACGATCTTGCGGGGCTCTCGGAGTTCATCCTTGAGACGTCGCGCGACGCGACGCGGGCGGCCATCGCGCAGGTGCCCGACGGCGTTTACCGCAACACGATGGAGGTCGATGGATACGATGCACCTGTGCGGATGGCCGTGACCCTGACGATCGCGGGCGCGCACCTCACCGCCGACTTCGCCGGAACGTCGGGCCCCTCGCGCTTTGGCGTCAACGTGCCCGAGGTCTACACCCGCGCCTATGCGTGCTACGGGCTGAAATGCGCCATCGCGCCGCTTGTGCCCAACAACACAGGATCGCTGGAACCCTTTGACATCACCGCGCCCGCGGGCTCGATCCTGGCGGCCAAGCGCCCGGCCCCGGTCTCGACGCGACACGTGTTGGGGCATCTCGTGCCCGACGTGATCCTCGGCGCACTGCACCAGGCTCTGCCCGGCGTCGTCCCCGCCGAGGGCGCCTCGTCGCTTTGGAATGTCCAGATTTCGGCGCGTGCCTCCGATCCCGATAGCGGGCTCCCGGGGCGCGAGATCCTGATGTTTAACTCGGGCGGGACGGGGGCGCGGCCGGCGCACGATGGGCTCTCAGCGACGGCGTTTCCCTCCGGCGTTTCGACCATGAGCGTCGAGGCGACCGAGCATGTCGGCCCGATCGTCGTCTGGCGCAAGGACCTGCGCGCGGGATCGGGCGGCGCAGGCGCGCAGCGCGGCGGGCTCGGCCAAGTGATCGAGATCGAGGCGCGGGCCGGCTATGACCTGTACGTCAACGCGATGTTCGAACGCGTGGCACATCCTGCGCGGGGCCGGGCGGGCGGTGGGCCGGGCGCGGCGGGCCGCGTCGAGCTGAGCGACGGGACACCGCTCAAGTCCAAGGGCCGGCAAAAGGTCGCCAACGGGCAGCGCCTGCGGCTCAGCCTGCCCGGCGGGGGCGGCCATGGCGATCCAAAAGCCCGCGCGCGAGACGCGGTTGCACGGGACATCGCGGCGGGGTTCATTTCAGCCCAGACGGCGAAGACGGAGTACGGATATGACGAATAGGAGCCATTCATGACCCAGCCCCTGGCCCTGGTAACCGGCGGCGCCCAAGGCATCGGATATGCCTGCGGCGAGGCGCTGAAGGAGGACGGCTACACCGTCATTCTCTCGGATGTTGACGCTGAGGGGCTCAAAGCAGCAGCGGCCAAGCTTGGAGCGGTTGCGGTGCACTGCGATATGGGCGATGTGGCCGCGATTGGCGCGCTTTTCGACCGGATCGAAGCCGAGCACGGCCCGGTGACGGCGCTCGTCAACAATGCGGGGATCGCGAGCCCCGGCGACTTTCTGAGCTACGACATCGAGACCTTTCAGCGGGTGATCGACGTCAATCTGCGCGGGGTCTTTGTGGCGACGCAACGAGCAGCGCAACGAATGGTTGCCGACGGGATCGAAGGGGCCATTGTCAACATGTCCTCGATCAACGCGCAGGTGGCGATCCCCGCGATTCCAGCCTATTGCGCGTCAAAGGGCGGGGTGATGCAGCTGACAAAGGTCGCGGCCCTCGCCCTTGCGCCCAACAACATCCGGGTGAACGCAGTGGGCCCCGGCTCTATCGACACCGCGATGATGGCGGGCGTCAACGCCAACCCGGACGCGCTCAAGGTCGCGCTCTCGCGCACGCCGCTCGGCCGACCGGGCACACCGCGCGAGATCGGCGACGTGGTCGCGTTTCTCTGCTCGAAGCGGGCGAGCTACATAACTGGCGAGACGATCTATGCGGATGGCGGGCGGCTCGGCCTCAATTACGTCATGTCTTGACCTGCGGCGTGGGCTCGGACGGCCATCGTGCCTCCTGCGCGCGCCGCGGTGCTTGCGCTCGATTGACGGCCTTCACTTCGATCATTCTGTCCGTGACTTGACCCAAGCCCAAGCGGCCGAAGGCGATGCTCTAGTCGACGCGGTGGATGGCGCCGGGCGCCGATAGATCGGCGCGGCCCAGCGCGCGGGGCCCCATGTAAGCGTCTTTTGGAGGAGTAAGGCGGGCGGGCGCCATCCGCCCACCCGCAGTTCTTTGAGTGCCGCTTCGCGACTAGGCAAAGGTGAGGTCGTCGGCGCCGAGCCCGACGAAGGAAACGAGGGTCAGCTCGTTGCCGCCGCCAAAGTCGATGACCGTGTCGCCGTCGACGACGCTTGTACTGGCGAGGACCTCCGCTTCGTCTGCGCCGCCGATGAAGGCCAGGGTATCGTCTGCGTCGAAATCCTCGATGCTTTCGGTGCCCATCGTCGTCTCGTCGAGGAGGAAGAGCACGGCGCTTGCATCTCCTCCGCTCAGGCCATCATCCTGAACGAGGAGGTCGAGACCGAGACTGCCGAGCGCCTCCCCCGCGGCCGCATCCTCGGAAAAGTACTCAACCTCGACCGAGCGCGCGTCACCCTCCTCCAACACGAGGTTCTTCGTCTTATAGTTCCCGTTATTGTCTCCAAAGAGCGCGTAGGGGACAAAGCTCTCGGTCTGCACATTGGTCTGGCTCTTGTCGTCGCCTACCCCGTCGAAGAGCGTGAGCACCGCACTTTCGGCCGAACCGTCGTCGAACGCGCCGACAGAGAGCTGCAAGCCGGCGACGGCATCCGCGTCGATGACCGTCGTGCCGCCGAGCGGGGCGAGCAGAACGTCGGACCCGGCATCGACCAGAAACGCCTCGCCCACCGGAGGGACCGGATCGGGAGTGTCGTCGGTAACGCGGTAGATCTCGAGCGCGCTCAGCTTTGGGTTTTGCTTGATCTGGTCGAGGAGGATGTTGAGTTCGCCATCGCTGACCGTGACGGTTGCCTCCGAGATATAGGCCGTGCGCGGACCAAACTGAGCGGCAAGGTCGAGATCGTCCTCGACCAGAATGTCTTCGACGACCACATCGAAGACACGCACCCCCGGCGCATAGGCGCCCGTCCAGATCTCGGCAAAGTGGGTGCGCACGAGATAGTCGCCATTCTCGACATCGAAGGCATAGGTGAGATCGGCAGGCTTCCACGCCTCGGTCTGGTAAAGCGTGTCGTCCTCGGTGTTTTCGATCTCGCCGTTGGAGCTGAACTGGCGCGCGTCGCTTACAGTATCGGCCTCAAAGACGGTGCCGTCTTGGGCGGTATAGGCGCTGTTCGACCCGATATTATAGGCCACGACGAGCTCCAGATCCGAAGGCGGCGCAGCGTCCCCGACATCGACGGTGATCGTCGCTGTCGCAAAGGCGCCCGAGGGATCGGTCACAGTATAGTCAAAGCTCTGCGTCGTGCCCGCGGCGGCGGCGTTCGGCGTATAGGTGACGACGCCGTTGGCGGCACTGGCTGTGCCCTCTTCGGGGTCGGCCGAGATCGTGACGATGAGGTCGTCCCCGTCGATGTCGTCGGCGAGACCGGCATCGACCGGATCGAGCGAGACCGAGCCCGTGGCGCTGACGTTCAGGTCCCCATCGGACGCGGTGGGCGCGTCGTTGACGGGCGTGACATTGATCGTCAGCGTTGTTGTCCCAAGCACCGACGCGTCGACCTGATCCCAAAACGACACTTGGACGGTCTCGGTGCCATTGGCATCGTCGTCGGGGGTGAAAAAGAGGATCGAGCCTTCGCCCGCAAGCTGAAACTCGCCGAGCGAGGACGGCGGCTCCTCGAAGAAATAAATCAGACCGCCGTTTGGCCCGTCCGGATCGCTGCCAAAGTCTGTGGCGGCGAGGGTGCCGGCAAACATCCCCGCATCCTCTTCGACGGTGAGCGTCTGGGGCGAGACATCGGGCGGCAGATTGTCGGGGTTCGACCCGAAATCGCCCGCCACCAGACGGCCCTGCAGCACATCGTCCGCGGTCAGGCCAAGATCGAGATCGACGTTTTTGACCAAGAGCACCGCATCGTTGACGATCAGCTCGCGATTGCCTTGGGTGGTGTTGTCCGTCACGCGGTTGTCGCGGACGCCCTCGGGCGCGGGGCCGAAATTGACGATCTGACCGCCGGAGGCGGCTTCGACTGACCCAAGCTCGAAGAGCCCGCCTTCATATGGGTCCCACCAATAGGCAGCGAAGGTGCCGCTGGCGCCTGTGAGGTCGAGGATCAGATCCTCGGCGCCGTCCTCGGTATAGACGAGATAGACCTCGCCGGGCTTGGCCAGGACATGGCCCTCGTAGCTTCCGGTCGTCGTGCCGTTGACCCGCACCTCGGTGACCTGGCCAGAAGAGACGAGCAGGTCGTCGGCACCTGCCATCTCTTCAATCGGCACAAAGTCTTCGATCAGTTCGCGCGCGATTGTCGCCTGGCGATAGGCCTCGGCACGGGTGGCAAAGTCCGAGAGGTTCTGGTCGTTGCCGCCCATATACCACTCGATGCCGCCGCCGCCGGCCATGATCGTACCCCAGAGCCCTTCGGAGCGTTCCTCGTTTTTGCCGGGCGAGACAGTGTCGGGCTCGGTGCCGCGACCGGCATCGGTCGTCTCATCGGCCATGACGACCCAGCGCTGGCCGGCATTCTCGCTCTCCTCGACCCAGCGGGAGACGTCGGCATGGGTCTTGCTCCAAGCGTTCGACTGAAGCGACGCACCGGTGACGTCCGGGTTGCCGAGCAAATCTTCATAAACGTCGTTCTGCTGGTTGGGAAAGGAGTGAATGGCGACGTGGTGATTGTAGGGATCGAGGGCGTCGATCTCGGCAAACAGGGCCGCACGCTGCGCGTCCGAGCCGGTGTTCTCTTCGCCGAGGTTCCATTGCAGATAGGGACTGTAGCCGAACCGCGCCATCATCTCGCGCAGGTAGATCGCCCGCTCGATGGACATCTCGGGCGTGCCGGGCACGGTGCCAAGGCCGGTATCGTCGAGAAGCTGATCGTTCTCTGTCTCCTGGGTCAGAAGGTGAAAGCCGACGCCTTTGCTCGTCATGTGATCGGCGACGATCTGCCATTGGTCGAGCTTGGAGACATCGAAGGTGACGAAGTCCTCGAACTCGAGCCCGTCGACGGCGTTGACGGCTTCAGTCATCGTGCGATTGTTGTCGCTGGAGCCGAGCTGGGCGAAGTCGGGATTGACCCAAGGCCAGGTATCCTTGCCGTCGCCATTGGCATTCATCGTGATGATGTAAATCGAGTTAACGCCCTGCTCGGCGAGATAGTTCACTGCGCCGATGATCTCGTCACCGTCGCCGTCGTTCCAAGTGGGATCGACCGCAGCGTCAAAGTCGCTCCGGTGCTCGTTATAGCGGATCTGGTTGCCGTTACGGGTATAGGACGTGCCGTCAAACTCCTCATAGCCGAAGAAGTTTTCGGGGCTGTCGACGCCGGTCTTAAACCAGACCTCGCCGTTGCCGCTAGTCTCCAAATAACCGTCGCCATTGGCATCGCTGAGGATGCCGTTGGCGCGGGCATCGTCTCCGGTCTTGTCGCTCGCGGCGATGTCAAAGCTGCCGGTTTCGCCGTCAAAGGCGAGCGGCGTGCCCGGCTCGCTGCGCAGGGCCGCCACATTCGTGCCCGAAACGAAGCTGACCTCATAGGTCCATGCCCCGGTGAGCGGAGCCGTAAAGTGCACATTCCACAAATTGCCCGAGGTCGCGCCGCTATTGGCGGCATCGCCGTCGGCGGCAAAATAGCCTGGGATCGTCAACGTCTCCCCGCTTTCGTGGGTGAAGGTGACGTCGAGACGGTAATCGGTAAAGGTCGCGGCTTCTTCAGATAGGGTCGGCCCTTCGAAGGTGAGGGTCGTCTTGTGAAACTGCTTGAGTTCGCCTGAGATCGACATGGTTTCGCTCCATGGAAACGGCCGCGGGTGGGGGGAAAGTGTGGCGGCCATTGCCATTGGTTAGGCGGGATCGGGCAGGAAGTTTGTCTGGTTTGTGTCGGACTTGCGGCGTGGGCAAATCTGCGTCCAAGCGCCCTGCGCCCGACGGCGCGAAGGCGCCGACACCCGCGGCGCGGACAATTTGACCCGCTGCATTTCTGGGCATCGCCTCTTAGGCGCGCGCGTCCCGGCGGGCCGTTCGAGCGGGAAGCTGCCGCGGACAAGGCGCGGCATGGGGTAGAAAAGGCCAGGTGCAGCATGCTCCAAAGTGTTAAAGAAAGGCCGCCTGCCCCAGCTACAATGCGCTCTCTATTGCGCAGCTTCCCGAACTGAGGACGCGCGCGCCTCAGCCGCTGCGCAGGCTCAGGTTAGATGCCGGATATCGGCGGTGTAGACGGCCGGGATATCCCAAACCTCTGCGATCTTTCCCTCAAACACGCGCCAGACAGTCGCGACATCGAACTCGGTCATCGTCTCACCATCCGAAAAGCGGTTGCGGGTCTGGGCGACGACAAGCTCAGACCCGATCGCGCGGGCGTCTTGGGGTTCGATCCGAAACGTCCCGTTACTCAAGGATTGCAGCCGTTCAAGAAAGTCCGCGATGCCCTCGATGCCGTGATAGTCACCGCTGAGATCGGGGGCTTTCGGGTTGAAGAAATGCCAAACCACGTCGGGGTGAAAGAGCGCGGCGCGGCAATCGTGGCTTGTGATGTCAAGCTTCTTGAGGAGGCAGATATTGGCGTGTTCGGTGAGCATGGGCGTCTCCTCGCCTGAGGTTGGAGGTGAAGGGCGGATGCGCGCAGCCGTGCTATCGGGCACGGCTTGGCGATGGGTCAGGGCAATCCGGTCGTGCCGATTGCCGGGCGCTTGGCCGCCTTCGTTCGGCGCGGTAGCGATCCGCGCCAAAGGATCGGGCCGCTGAGCCGGCCAGCCAGGGCCGCCCAGCACGCTGCGAGCGCGGCGCCATCGTTGCCGAGCATCTGAGCACGGGCAGTCGGGCGCGTCGTCTTGGAGGGTACGGACAGCGTCCTGACGGATCGGAGAGGACAGGCGGCCGCAGGGCCCCGGACCGGCCGGCTGTTGAGAGAGTGTAACGGATCGCGTAGGCTCGCGCTGGCGTCACGCGCAGGCTCGTTCGATCACCGCGCCGTTTCGCGCGCTACGCAGCCAGACCGAGGCCCTACCCCATGTCACCCGAAGAGACGGTGGTTTTCGGAATTCGCCTCGCCATCATCACGGTGGGTGTGTTGGCTGGGACGGTCTATCTGCTGCAGCGGCACCTGAGCGCGGTCTACGGCGTCTCATCGCTGATGTTTCTGGCCTTCGTCGTCAGCCAACTGATCTACGTCGCCGAAACGCTTGCGCCCGGGCTCGACGCGATGGCCCACCATGCGGTCCACATGCTTTCCTACGTCGCAGCGTTCCTCTTGCTGCCGACCTTCTTTTTTCACCTGTTGATGCTCTCGAACGCATCCGTGGCGATCACGCGCCGCCAGCTCGCGGTGCATCTTAGCCTGCCCGCGCTCGTGCTATTCTTGGCGATGGTGTCGATGTTAATCCCGAGCGAGGTCCTTGTTGCGCTGAAAAGCGGGCAGCCGGCGCCCGGGGCCGCACCTTGGATGGAGTTGACCGTTCAGGTCCTCCTCGCGCTGGAGTTCGGCGGATACACTTTCGTGCTGGTCTACATTTGGCTTCTCTTTCGATGGCAGAGCCATAATCGGACGCGCCTCAACACGCTCTATGCCAGCCCTTCGCGCTACGAAGCGTTCTGGACCTTTGGCTTGGCCGCAATCATGGCGCTCTTCGTCGTCCAGGCTTTGACGTCCTATTTCCTGCGCGACGGCGGCCTGGGCCACCCGCTGGGGCCGATCCAACAGAGCATCATTGTGCTGCTCTTTGTTTCGCTCGTCGCGATCCGCGATCTGCGGCAGGCGCCCGGCCTCTACGCGGCGTCGGAGCTCACTTGCGACGCCACGCCAAAGTACTCCAAAAGTGCCCTGGCCGATGTGCAGGCCCAGCGGATCGCAAAGAAGCTCCGCTCCGCCATGCAGGACGACCGGCTCTACCGCGATGCAAATCTGTCGCTCGCCAAGCTCGCCCAGCATATCGGGTCGTCCCCGAACTACGTCTCGCAAACGCTCAACGAGCATATGGACCAGTCGTTCTTCGACTTTGTCAATTACTGGCGGATCCAGGAAGCGGAGGGGCTTTTGATCCGCAGCGACGAGACGATTCTGGCGGTGGCCTACGAGGTCGGCTTTAACTCGCGCTCGGCATTCTACACCGCGTTCAAAAAGCACATTGGCGAGACCCCCTCGCAGTACCGCGCCGCCCGCAGCACCGCCATAGAGCCGAAAGGTACGCCCGCATTGCGTGAGGAAGCCCGGCCCTGAGCAGCGGGGGCAACGGCTGGAGCGGGGAAGGCACCGCAGGCATTCGTGGCCGCCGTCGCAGGCACCCGACGGGCACCGCAAAGAAAGGGTCGACGTGCGGGGGCGTGGCCGGCGCCGGATCGCCGCGTTGCGGCATGTCGGGCGCTTTAGCCGGGGGGACAGCGGGGCCATCGGCCCCCGCACCGTCGAAGAAGACAGCCCGGCTCCGGGGATAAGAGCCTTTCGGGCGTCGGGTCGGGACAGGTCGATTACTGGTGGCACTTGCAACTGGCACTTGCGTGTCCCTTCCCTGTGTCTTCCGGGCCAGCGCGTGCGGCGCCGACCCGATGGGGGTCTTTTGCCTCGTCGCGCGTGTCCCGTCGTCCCGATCGGCCCGCGCGCCGTCCAAACCTACGCAATAAGACGCCGCCTGACGCCGGAGCCTGTATCGCCATGTCATCAGACTCACGGCTCAAGAGTACACGGCCTAAAAGCACACGGCCCAAAACGCACCACATCAAGTCAAACGGCCCCAACACACAGAGCCCCGAGCGTGCTCGCCAACGCGCAGCGCATCGCGATCCGCGGGGGACGAGGAGACGGTCACATGAGACCCGAGACGATGAACGCTGCGCTTCCCAATCCGCGCTTGCGCAACCCGCTCATCCTGCCCGATGGACGCGCGGACCCGGCCACGGTCTTTCTCAACCAGGTCATCGACCATCCGAATATCGAGATCGGCGACTGGACCTATTATAACGACCGGCGCATGCCAGAGGATTACGCAACGACGCTCGCCCCCTATCTCTTCCGAGGAGCGCCAGAACGCCTGCGTATCGGTCGGTTTTGTCAGATTGCCGAAGGCGTGCAATTCATCACCGCGACGGCCAATCACGCGATGGGCGGCGTGTCGACTTATCCGTTTAGCGTCTTCGATCCGCCGCGCTTCGGCTCCTACCGTGCGTCGCTGCCCGCAGGACGGGACAACGTCGTCGGGAACGATTGCTGGCTCGGGCGGGAGGCGATGCTGTTGCCGGGTGCGGAGCTCGGCAATGGCGTGATCGTCGCGGGCCGGGCCGTGGTGCGCGGAAAGGTGCCCCATTACGCCGTCGTTCTCGGCAACCCCGCGCGGATCCTGCGCATGCGTTACGACACAGAGACGACGAAGCGCTTGCTCGACCTCGCGTGGTGGGATTGGCCGGCAAGCCGGATCGCAAAGGCGGTGCCTGCGATCGAAACGGGCGACATTGAAGCTTTGGAGATGTATGTCGGGTAAGCGGGCGCAGGCGGGCGCTCCGGACGCGATGATCGCCTCTGTGACGCGGAGGGCAGGCGGTCCGAAGCGCCCAGGTCCACGGCGCGTGATGGGTCGCCACGGGCCCAACACGCGTAGGGATTAGCTCGGCCTACCTCCCAATCAGCACGGAATTCGGCCGCCGCTCGATCGCACGCGACAGCGAGCGGACGGCATCGGCGGCGCGGGAGACTTCGCGCAGAGCGGAGCGGGCTTCGCGGTTGAGCGCGCCGGCTTCGCCGAGGGTCGAGAGCGCGGCCTCCGCCTCGGCCAAGACCCGTTCCGTGCGGTTGACGAGGCCCGGCAGATCCTCGGCCGTGGCCGCGACGCTATCGGCCGCCCGCCGCGCCGAGGCAAGCGTTTCGTTGACGTTTTCGACCGTCCCGCCCGCGCGCAACTCTGAAACCGCCGCTTCGACCTCGGCCAGCGCCGTGCCGAGCCGCTCGGGCAAGGCGCGTGCGGCTTCGGTGGCCAAGACGCCCCGGGCGGCCTCGGCCAGGGCGGCGATTTCGTCGATCAGTGCTTCGACTTCGAGCGTTTCTGCCCGAGCGGCGACCGCGTCGATCCGGGCCACAAGGTCCGGAACGTCAGCGACCGAGGCCGACACGTCTTCGGCCGCATCGCTCGTGGCATCGAGCGCACGGGAGAGCCGGGCGACGCTGTCTTGGGTTTCGAGCTCGGCGATCACGCCGCGGGCGTCGGCGATGGTCTCGGTGAGCCCATCGAGCGCTTGCCCCAATTGGCCCGGTAGGGCGCGTGCCTCCTCTGTCCCGATCACGCCGCGCGCATCGGAGAGCACACCGCCCGCCGCGTCGACGAGCTCGCGCAGAGCGAGGCCCTCGGCCTGGGCGGCGACCGCGTCGATCCGTTCGATCAGAGCCGGTAGGCCCTCGATGGATTGCGACACGCCGTCGGCCGCCGCGCTGGTGGCGTCGAGCGCCCGGGAGAGGCGCACAACGCTCTCCTGGCTGTCGAGTTGCGCGATGACGGTGCGCGCATCGGCGATTGTGGTCGTCAGGGTGTCGAGCGTCTGGCCGAGCTGCCCGGGCAATGCGCGGGCCTCGTCGGTCCCGATCACGCTGCGTGCGTCGGCAAGAACGCCGCTCGCCTGATCCACAAGCTCGGCCAGGGCAAGGTTTTCGGCCTGCGCCGCGACCGCTTCGATCTGGGTGACGAGGTCGGGGATCCCTTCAACCGCGGTGCCGACCTCAGCGGCAGCCTCACCCGTCTGCGCGATCGCTGTCGTGAGCGCGGTGATAACGCCCTCGGTCTGTACGTCCTGTAGGACTTGGACCGCCTCGTTCACCGCCGCCTCAAACGACGTGAGCGTCTCGGTCAGGCGCGCGGGCAGGCCCTGGATCTGCTCGCTACCGACGACGGCGCGGACTTCCTCGACGAGGCCGACGACCTCGCCCGAAGCGCGTTGGATCGACCCGTCCTCGACCAGACCACGCGCGCTCTGGAGAAAGGCGACGGCGTTGTCGAGGACAGCCTCGACCGGAAGGTTGTTGACCCGCGCGATCAGGCCCTGCGCGGCACCCGCGACATCCTGGACCTCGGCTGGCGCCGTGGGCAGGATCGGAAACGGCACAGCGTCGCGCTCAAAGACGGCCGGCACGGCGTCTTCAACCTCTACAAGCTCGACCTTGAGCCCCCCAGTCAGGAGCGAGGCATTGGTCAGCCGGGCGCGCAGCCCCTCGGGCACGCGTGCTTCGAGAAAGGCAAGCGCTTCTTCGCGGACATTGCCGCCGCCGCTCATCGTGATCTGGTCGAGCCGGATCGAGAGCGTCGCCAGGAGGCGCACCCGTTCGTCACCGAAACGCTCAGGGTCGACCTGTCCGGTGAGATCAACGACTTCACCGATGCGAAGGCCGCTCAGCTCGACATCCGCGCCCGTCGTCAGACCCGCGACATTGTCTTCGAAGACGGCTGTCACATTGAGCCTGGGGGCATTGGCATCGTTCTCGGTAAACAGGCTTGCGGTCGCAGCATCTTGGCTTGCGTAGATGTCAAAGACCGCGCCAGCGACCGAAGGCGTGCCGCCAGAGACGACCGTCTCGAAGCTGAGCCCGCCCCGGATGAGCGAGGAGAGCGAGGCGAAGTTCAGCGAGGCGCCCTGAGGCCCGATATCGAGCGAGAACCCCGAGGACGACCAAAAGCGTGTCCGGTCGGTCAGGCGCTGGGAGTGCGGGGCAAAGATGAAGGCCTCGGCGAGAACGCTGATCCCGTCTGTGGCGATCCGGGGTGTGCCGACGCGGCCGACCTCAAGCCCGCGATAAAGGATCGGGGCGCCCGCCGTGAGGCCCCTACCCGTCTCGGTCCGCAAAACGATCCGAAGGCCGTCCTGGTCGGGCCGGGCGACGGGCGTCTCGTCGAGCCCGGCGAAACGTTCGACAAAGGGCCCCTGCCCGCTGTCCCAACTGCCCTCGATATAGACACCAGAGAGCACGGTGCTGAGGCCCTGCACGCCCTGCGCCGTGACCTCGGGGCGCACGACCCAGAATTGCGCATCTTCGTCGATATAGGGGGCGACCTCTTCGTCGAGACGGACTGTTACGAGCACGCGCTCAAGACCGGGCGTGAAGCCCACGCGCTCGACCTGGCCGACGCCGATATCGCGGTAGCGCAGCTCTGTCTCCCCCGCCGCGATGCCCGAACCATTCGCAAAGGTGATCTCGATGACGGGCCCCCGGTCGGTATAGGCTTGCCAGGCGAGGGCGAGGGCGAGGAGCAGCGCGCCGATGGGCACGAGCCACACGATAGAGACGCGCTCCCAAAGCGAACGTTCGGCAGGCTGCACCTCAGCCTCCGGGATCAACGGTGGGCGGTCGCTCATGCGGGGCAGCTCATGGGAGCGGGATCACTCCGCTGGCTCATTCGGCCGCCCGAGGTGAGACGGGGGGCGAGACGGGGGGCGGGACGGGGGGCAGGACGGGCGACGTGGGCGCTCCGCCGGGCCCTGCGGCCGACGATTGCTGCGTCCGATGACGCCCCGCTTCGAGATCGGCCACGCTGTCCCAGATCTGGCGGCTGTCGAAGGAGCGCGCGGCGAGCATCGTGAAGATGACCGAGAGCGCGAAGGCCAACGCAGCCGGACCGGGGTTGACCGTTGCCACGACCGACAGCTGCACCAGCGATGCCGTGATCGCCACAACGAAGACGTCGATCATCGACCATCGCCCAATGAATTCCACCAGTTCGTAGAGTTGCATACGGCGCAAGGCCGGGCCGCGCCAGCCCCGTTGGACCGCAAGCGCGAGATAGGCGATAGCGGCAAATTTGGCGAGCGGGATGGCGACGGAGGCAAAGAGGACGATGAAGGCCACGGCGTAGGCACCGTGATGGGCGAGCTCGACGGCGCCGCCCACGATTGTGCTCTCCTGCGTGCCAAAAAGCGTGCGCGTCACCAACATTGGGTAAAGATTGGCGGGGATGTAGGCGATCAGCCCAATCGTCCACCAGGCCCAGACACGGCTAAGCGCGCGCGCATCCCGGCGTGACAGGGATTGGCCGCAGCGGCCGCACACCTCGACATGGGCGGGCCAGACCTTGGCGCAATGGGTACAGCCGACGAGCCCCAGCTCGCGCGCGGTGACGGCCCGTGTGTGCAAGTCAGGCCGGCTCATGCGGGCGCCTTTCGGGCCTTGCGCCTGCGCCGGGCGGGGGGTGCGGCGTCAAGCGCTTTCCAGATCGTATAGCGGCAGGTGAAGGTATCCTGCAGGAGCGTTATCAACACGAGCAGCGCGAACATCCAGAAAGCGGGTCCGATCTCGACACGCGCAAGATCCACAATCTTGACCAGCGCCACACCGACCCCAAGAATAAAGATCTCCGCCATCGACCAGGGCCGCAGCGTATCGGCCCAGCGAAACGCCGTGCGCCCGCCGGGCAGGACGGGCCGTTCCAGAAGGATCGGTAAGAGCGCATAGGTCATCAGGCCGACCCGCGCCATCGGGATTCCGATGATGAAGACGATTACCGAGATCGAGAGCCAGACGAGCTCCGGCCCCGAAAAGATCAGCGCCGCATCGAAGATCGACGACGCGTTGTGCAGCCCGCGGATGCGTATTTCCAGGAATGGCAGGAAGAGCGCGCCGATGAGCAACACCATGACGGCGAGCCCGAGCGCCACGACCTGAAGCACCGCACCGCGGCGGGGCCGGATCAGAACATGGTGACAGCGCGCGCAGGTCGTCCGCCCGCCCTCCTCGGGCTCGCAGATACGCCAGACCGCATCGCATGCCGGGCAGACGATGTAGTCTTTGAGTTCTTCGGCGGTTGCGGGGGCGCGGTGCATGATGTCTCCTTTGGGATGCAAGATAAGGCACGAAGGCCCAAGAGACAAAGACTTGCGCGCCGCAGAGGTGTTTTGGCCGAAGCGCGGCGGTCGCAGGACTATGATGGGCACGGGACTGGTCGCGCTGCATCGCGCCCGTCACGCCTGAGCCCGCCCCTGCGCGGCCGCCCGCCCTTCCCCTCGAAGGGCGGCTCGTCTAACGCTGGGGGCGGGAGGACAGCACATGCACGACGATCAGCACGAGCCCGGCGCCGGGTTGGGGGCGGCAGAGCCCTCGGCACCGGCTCTCGGCAGCGAAGCGATTGAGAGCGAGGCGCCGTCGTCAGCACCGCTCCAATACCATGCCCATCCGCGCCCCGGGAAACTCGAAATTCGCGCAACCAAGCCGCTTGCCAACGGGCGCGATCTTGCGCTGGCCTACTCTCCCGGCGTTGCCGAAGCCTCGACCCAGATCGCCAAGGACCCGGCAGACGCGGCGCGCTACACCGCCCGAGGCAACCTGGTCGCCGTCGTCTCCAACGGCTCGGCTGTGCTCGGGCTCGGCAATATCGGCGCGCTCGCCTCAAAGCCGGTGATGGAGGGCAAGGCCGTGCTCTTCAAGAAATTCGCCTCGATTGACTGCTTCGATCTGGAGATCGACGAAAGCGACCCCGAAAAACTTGCCGAGATCGTCTGCGCGTTGGAGCCGACCTTTGGCGCGGTCAACCTCGAGGACATCAAAGCGCCCGATTGCTTCATCGTCGAACGGATTTGTCGCGAGCGGATGAACATCCCCGTTTTCCACGACGACCAACATGGCACCGCGATCGTCGTTGGCGCTGCGGCCACCAATGCGCTGCGCGTCGCGGGCAAACGTTTTGAGGACATCAAGGTGGTCTCGACGGGGGGCGGGGCGGCTGGCATCGCCTGCCTCAACATGCTTCTAAAGCTTGGCGTGAAGCGCGAAAACGTCTGGCTCTGCGACATTGGCGGGCTCGTCTATGAAGGCCGGTCGGAGGACATGACAGAGCAGAAGGCGTGCTTTGCCCAAGCCTCAGACCTGCGCACGCTGGACGAGGTCATCGAGGGGGCAGACCTGTTCCTCGGCCTCTCCGGGCCGCGCGTTCTGAGCCGAGAGATGGTCGCCAAGATGTCGGACCCGCCCATCGTCTTTGCCTTGGCCAACCCGAAACCCGAGATCGAGCCCGACGAGGTCCGCGCGGTTGCGCCCAACGCGATCATCGCAACCGGGCGATCAGATTATCCGAACCAGGTCAATAACGTCCTGTGCTTTCCGTTCATTTTCCGCGGCGCGCTCGACGTGGGCGCGACCGAGATCAACGACGCGATGCAGATCGGCTGTATCGAGGGCATCGCCGCGCTGGCCCGCGCAACGACGAGCGCCGAGGCCGCGGCGGCCTATCAGGGCGAGAAGATGACCTTCGGCGCGGACTATCTGATCCCGAAACCCTTCGATCCGCGTCTCATCGGAGTCGTGGCCTCTACGGTTGCCAAGGCCGCGATGGACTCGGGCGTCGCGACCAAGCCGATTGCCGATCTCGACGCCTATCGCCAGCGCCTCGAAGGCTCTGTGTTCAAGTCAGCCTTGCTGATGCGCCCCGTCTTTGCCGCCGCTGCTCAAGCGGAGCGAACCATCGCCTTTGCCGAGGGCGAGGACGAGCGTGTGTTGCGGGCGGCGCAGGCGATGATCGAAGACACGACCGACAAGCCAATTCTGATCGGCCGCCCCCGCGTTGTCGAAGCGCGCTGCGAGGCCGCGGGGCTCACGATCCGGCCGGGGCGGGACTTCGACCTGGTGAACCCCGAGGACGATCCGCGCTATCGCGAATACTGGGAGACCTATCACGGGATCATGGCGCGCCGCGGCGTGACGCCCGATCTTGCGCGCGCGATCCTGCGGACCAACACGACGGCGATTGCGGCGGTCATGGTGTATCGCGGCGAGGCCGACAGCCTGCTCTGCGGCACCTTCGGGCAGTATCTTTGGCACTTGAACTATGTCCGGCAAGTCCTTGCGAATAGGGATAGAAGCCCGTGCGGCGCGCTCTCTCTGATGATCCTCGAAGATGGTCCGCTCTTTATCGCGGACACGCAAGTCAACCAGCACCCGACGCCCGAGGAGATCGCCCGGTCGGCGATGGCGGCAGCCCGCCATGTCCGCCGGTTTGGGATCGCGCCGAAAGTCGCGCTCTGCTCGCACTCGCAATTCGGCAATCTCGACAGCGATTCCGGTCGTCGGATGCGCTCGGCCCTCGCAATCCTCGAGCAAAACGAGGTTGGTTTTCAGTTCGAGGGCGAGATGCATGTCGACGCCGCGCTCGACCCTGTGCTGCGCGCGCGTCTGATGCCCAGCAGCCGGCTCGACGGGGCCGCCAACGTGCTGATCTTCGGCTCGGCGGATGCCGCATCGGGCGTGCGCAACGTCCTGAAAATGAAGGCCGGCGGGCTCGAGGTCGGCCCGATCCTCATGGGGATGGGCAACACCGCGCATGTCGTAACGCCGTCCATCACGGCGCGGGGGCTTCTCAACATGGCCGCTGTCGCCGGCACGCCCGTGGCCACCTACGGCTGAGGCAGGCGCGCGATCCGGCGGGCGCGGCCCAGCCTGCGCCTACTCCGCCGGCGCCGCGGCAGCAGGGCCAACTCCGAACCGGATCCGCACGCCGCGTGCGCCCGGGAAGAGCCGGGACCGCACGTCGTCAGGGATCGTGACCTCGCCTGCAACGGCACGTGACACGCTCAGTGCGAGGATCTCTGGACGCGGCTTGCGCCGATCTTCGAGGATGGCGGTGGGGAGCGCCACGCGGTTGACCCCAGGAGCGAGCGATGCCGCCACGAGATAGGTGATTTGCCGACCCTGACGTTCGATGGCGTGGGCCACATGGTCCTGTGCGATCCTGCGCATGTCGCTCGGCGCATCCCGGTGCAACCGCAGATGCGCTGCACAGGGCGCGCGCGCCGGAGCATCGTCGCCGATCTCAAAGAGCGCAGCGCAGGCGGCGCACACGGCCTCGTCCAACGGCGAGACCCGGGCTGCGAGAGCCGGACGCACGTGCCGCCGCACCGCGCGAGCGGCCGATGTCGTGGGCGCAGCGACCGCGCCGGCCGTGGCGGAGGCCGACCGTGGCGTCACGGCCGCTTGCGCGCGCGTCGCATCCGCGGCAACGGCCCCTTGAGAATAGGCATAGGCGTCGTCACCGAGCAGAAAATCATAGGCCGCCTTTGCTTGAATGAAGCGCGTTTGGTCCCCGCCATGCTGGTCCGGGTGCCGTTCGAAGGCCACTCTACGCCACGCCGCGCGGATCGCCTCGGGCGCCGAGCCATGCGTGACCCCCAAAACATCGAACGCCAGCGCACGCGCACGCACCCTCTCAAACGGACCCATACAACACTCACACATCGCACACCATTGACCGTGCCACATGTGACGTGCTGCCCGATTTAAGTCAAAATCCCTCCTTAATCCTTAACCACAGTCGCAACGACACCGGCCAGGCGCCGAGACTGTGTCCTTGCTGGAAACACTTCCGCAAGAACCGGTGCCCCGTTGCCGAACGCCGTGTAGCAGTATGCTGCGACATGTTGACAGCGCGCGGCTGTAAGATCATTACCCAAGCCAACAATAAAACGACGAATTCTTGCTTGGGAGGGCGTATGGCCGACGCAGAGGCCCGGCGAGACCGGGGCCAAGAGGCGATCGGGCGGGTGGCGGAGGCCGTGGGCAGCGTGACGCCCGTCCTTGCCAACATGCTCGGCGCCACGTTGCGCCCCGGCTGGTCCGCCGAGGCCCTTGGCCCGGGCGACGTGCTGCCGACGCTATGGCATTGGGCCGCCTTCCCCCAAGATACGCCGATGGAGGGGCTTGGGCCGGACGGCCACCCGGCGCTTGGCGCGTTCCTCCCCGATTTGGGGCTGGGGCGGCGGATGTGGGCCGGCGGCGCGCTGAGCTTTCTCCGCCCGGTGCATGTGGGGGAGCGGCTGATCAAACGGTCCGAGATTACCGGGGTCGATTGGAAGGATGCCGGCTCCGGTCCTTTGGCCATCGTCTCGCTCAGGCATGTCATCGCCGGAGAGGACGGGCCTGCCATCGAAGAGAGCCAGCAGATCGTCTACCTCGCCATCCCCAAAGGCTACCGTCCGCCAAAGCCGATCTCGGCCCCGTATGCCGCCGCCTTCGACGAGGAGGTCCCGATCGACGGCGTGCGCCTCTTTCGCTACTCGGCGGCGACGTTCAACGGCCACAAGATCCACTATGATCGTACCTATGCCATGGGCGTCGAGCACTATCCGGGCCTGATCGTCCACGGTCCCCTTCAGGCCACGCTGCTTATCGAGCGTGCGATCCGGCATCGCGGCGCGCCGCCCCGTCGGCTGAGCCATCGCGGCGTACACCCGATGTTTGAGCACCAGCCAATGCGCCTGATCGGCATCGACGACGGTGTGGGCATGACGCTCTGTACCGCCACGCGGGATGCCGACGGCGGGCACCAGGGCATGCAGATCAAGGCAGAGTGGGCATGAGCGGCATCCTTTCGGGTATGCGCGTCGTCGAGGGCTCGGCTTTTGTCGCCATCCCCCTCGCCGGCATGACCCTGGCGCAGATGGGCGCCGACGTGATCCGCTTTGACCGGCTCGAAGGGGGGCTCGATGCGGGGCGGTGGCCGGTCACACGTAAAGGCAAGTCCCTCTTCTGGGCCGGACTCAACAAGGGCAAGCGCTCGGTCGCCGTTGACATGAAATCCGAAGAGGGGCGCGAGCTCATCACCCGGATCGTAACGGCACCGGGCGAGGATGCAGGCCTCTTTCTGACCAATTTGCGCGTACGCGGCTGGATGGATCACGACACGCTCTCCAAACACCGCGCCGATCTCATCACTGTGACGCTGCTGGGAGACCGCCACGGCAATCCGGCGGTGGATTACTCGGTCAACCCCGCCCTCGGCTTTCCCATGGCCACCGGGCCCGAAGGCACAACCGAGCCTGTGGCCCATGTCCTGCCCGCCTGGGATTGCATCGCCGGCAACCTTGCGGTGTCCTCGCTGCTCGCCGCCGAGCGGCACCGGCTGCGCACCGGCGCCGGCCAAGACGTCGTCCTTGCCCTAAAGGACGTCGCCGCGGCCATGCTCGGGCATCTCGGGATCATCGGAGAAGTCGCCATCAACGGCGTCGACCGGGCCAAGGCCGGCAACGCGCTCTATGGCGCCTATGGGCAAGACTTCGTCCTGGGCGACGACGCGCGGATCATGGTGATCGGCTTGACGCACCGGCAATGGCGCGGATTGATAAAGGTCACGGAGTCCGAGGCGGCGGTCGCCGCGCTCGCCGCCGCCACCGGGCTCGATCTCTCCGACGAGGGCAACCGCTGGAGGATGCGGGCCGAGATCACCGCGATCCTCGCGCCTTGGTTTCACGCGCGCAGCCTGCCCGAGGTCGCCCCGCGGCTTGACGACGCCGGAGTGACGTGGTCGGAGTTCCGGAGCTTTGCCCGCGCCGTCCGCGAAGACCCGGATCTCAGCGACGACAATCCGATGATGGCTGAGATCGACCAGCCGGGCATCGGGCACTACCCGGTCCCCGCCTCCCCTGTCCGCTTCTCCGGGACGCCACACACCCCCGTGCGTCCCGCCCCTCTCCTCGGACAACACACCGAGGAAGTTTTGGCCGACGTCGCGGGCCTCTCTTCCACCGAAATCGGCAAGCTCATGCACAAGGGCATCGTCGCAGGCCCCTAAGCGGCCGCCCGATGTTGCCCCCCGCACCCCCGCCCTGCAACACATAGCTGAGGCTCTGGGTGCCGCCGCACCCTTCGGCCCCTTCGAAGGCGATGGCGCCCTGATACCGGTAGACGACGCAGAAGCGCGGCGTCTGGGTGATCAGAATCCGAT
>JBCDLH010000018.1:0-61392 GCA_038745585.1 Pseudomonadota bacterium | reverse complement strand
GATCTCGGCACGCTTGGCCGTAAGGGTCTGAATGACAAGAGGATCGCTCATAGCCCTATTGCAGCCGAGAAATATGCGCCCGTCGACCCGGCAACTTGGTGCATTTGCTACCTAAGACCGAACCCTTGAACGAAACCCTGTTCTCGTCCCTGGCCGAGGCCCGCGAGAAGGTCACCGCATGGAAGGACGACTACCACCAACACAGACCCCACTCATCCCTCGGCAATCACACGCCGCAGGAATTTGCAATGAAATCGAGACTGGAAACCAAGGCCGCTTGAGGCCAAAAATCAACCGACGGCTTCTACGCAAACGTGGAGGGAAGTCGGGTCTCAGGTCAGTGCGCCAAACCAAACGTCAGGCTCCAGTTGCCCGTGGACGATCACCGGGGGTCACAGCAGTCTCGCTCGACTTAAGGGCACGGCCGTCCCGAAGTGCCTTCAGCCGGGTTCGGCAGTCAGCCCCATACCTTCGATCGCAGCGACGGCGCATGCTTCGTCGTTGTCTGAGCTGTCTCCCGTGATCCCGATCGCACCGATCAGATCTCCGTTCTTTCGGATCAGCACGCCACCGGGAACCGGAACCAGGCTCCCGCCGTTCAGAGCGTTCATTGCGCTGATAAAGAATGGCTGCTCCTGCGCGCGGTTGAATAGCGCGCGAGAGCCCAGTCCCATGGCCACGGCACCCTTGGCTTTGCCCTGTGCAATCTCGGCGCGCAGATTGCTCGTGCCGTCCTCGCGTTGGAGCGCGACGAGGTGGCCGCCGGAGTCAATTGCGGCCACCGTGAGTGGCTTCATGCCGTTGGTGCGGCGGTATTCCAGCGCGGATGCGATGATGGCGTTGGCCAGATCGAGGTTCATTGCGGGCGGTCTCCGGCTGCGAAGGACCCGCCCCTGAATTGGGGCGGATTGGTGAGATCATCCGTAGAAGTAATCTACGAGAAAGAGCGGGATCGCCGGGATGTAGGTGCACATCAAGAGTACGGTGAGGAGCACCGCGATGAAGTAGATATTCACTTTGGTCACGTCCCAAATGTTCGCTCGTGCTACAGCGCAAGCCGTTATCAGAACGCTTGCCACAGGCGGTGTCTGCTGGCCGATGGCAAGATTCAGCGTCACCACGAGACCAAAGTGGATCGGGTTGATCCCGACAGCTTCGATCAGTGGAATCACGATCGGAACTACGAGGATAATCGCCGCGGCGGAGTGCAGGAAGAAACCGATCACCAGGAAGAAGAAGTTCAGGATCAGCAGGATCAACCACTTGTTTTCGGTAATGCTAAGGATGCCCGCGGCCAATTCCTGCGGATACTGAGCCCTGGTCAGGAAACCGCCCATGACGACCGAGGCGGCGACGAGCAGCATGACAACCGCGGTCTGCATGCCACCGTCGAGCATTGAGCGCTTGAGGTGCTTCAGGTCGACCTGACGGTAGTAGAAGCTGATCACGATCGCGGCCAGTACGGCCAATCCCGCAGCTTCAGTCGCGGTCACGTAGCCGCCGAAGATGCCGCCAAGGATGATGACGGGAAGCGCGAATGTTGGAAGTGCATCGATGAACGCCTCCCAAAGCCGGCGACCCGAAAACGCTTCCTCACGGGGCAGGTCGTACCGCACGGCGAAAAAGTAGGCGACGCCCATGAGACCCGCAGCACCGAGCAATCCCGGAATGACACCGGCAACGAATAGCTGTTCGACCGACACGTTTGCCGACGTTGCGTAGAGGATCATCGGGATGGAGGGGGGAATGATGATGGCGAGCGAGGCCGATGAAGAGGTCACCGCCGCGGAGAAGGCGGCGGAATAGCCGCGCTTCTTCATCTGGGGGATCATCACCGAGCCCATCGCCGCTACGTCGGCCACCGCCGAGCCAGAGATCTCGGCGAAGAAAAGCGACACGCCGATATTCACATGCGCAAGCCCGCCGCGGACGAAGCCGATAAGCGCTGCCACGAAGTTGATCAGCCGGTCGGTGATGCCGCCCGCATTCATGATCGCGCCGGCTAGAACGAACATCGGAATGGCGATCAACGAGAACTTCGTCGCGCCGCCATACATGTCGAGCGCCACGTTGACGAGCGATCCGGCCCCTTCAAGGACGAGCAGTCCGAGGATTGCGGAGACGGCCAGAGCCACGCCGATCGGGACGTTCAGGCAGATCATCGCCACCATGGCGATGAAAATCGCAAGCATGAGCATCAGCCGTTCCCCGCCTTCTTCATTTCGGTTTCGACCTCTTCCTCGATCTCTGCATGTTCGAGCGAGATGCCGGCCGCGGTCTTGCGCCAGTAATCCGGCAGGCTCAGCGCCTGACAGATCAGGAATAGAACCGCCCCGATGGGGATGACGGATTGGGTGAAGCTGATGGGTACCCAGGTCAGCGACGTGAGAGACATGCCGCCCAGAATGGTCATCACCGTGTACCCGGCCCATGCCAGAAGGATGAAGAACCCGGCGGTGATTGCCTCGGCGAGAGCGACGGCCCACATGCGCGTCGGCATCGGAATTGAAAGAAGGACCGAGTCGAACCCGATGTGGCGCCGCCTCAAAACGGCAAGGGCAGAGCCGTAGTAGGTGATCCATGCAAGAAGGATCGCGGCCACCTCGTCATACCAGGCAAGGCTCGATCCGGCGAGGCGGTAGATGACGGCGACAACCACAATGGCCGTCAGGATAATCATCAGAAATATAACGAGGTTTTCGAGAACGACCTCGAACAATCTCTGGAGCGCGTTGAGCATGACTATCCCCATCCGGGTCCAGGACCCGGAAACGTCGACCGTAGGCTTTTGATTGAGCGGACCCGGGAGCCCAGCAGGCTCCCGGGTTTGTCAGATCACGAGCCGGAGGCGAGGCTTTGGATCGTTTCGATCAGTTCGGCGCCGCCGTCAACGGTGGTCGAGAATTCCTCGTAGATCGGACCGGACGCCGCGATAAACGCTGCATTGTCCGCCTCGTTCACCTGAACGCCGGCATCCCGGATGACCTGAAGCAGCTCTTCTTCGAGCTGTGCCGCATGCTCGTAGACGAAGTCTTGCGTCTCTGTCCCGCATACTTCGAGGTCGGCGCGCACATCCTCAGGCAGACGCTGCCACTGGTTCTCGGCGACAAGGACGTATCCCGGGGTATATACGTGCCCGGTGATCGACAGATACTCCTGCACTTCCTGGAACTTGGCCGATGCGATCTGGGCATAGGGGTTTTCCTGCCCGTCAATCACGTTCGTCTGGAGCGCTGTGAACACCTCCGAAAAGGCCATGGGAGTGGGGTTTGCACCGTAGAGCTGGAACATCTTCACACGCCACTCGCCGTTCGGTGTCCGCAACTTGACGCCTTGCAGGTCCTCGGGCGTGTTGATCGGACGCGTGTTGTTGGTGATGTGGCGGAAGCCGTTTTCGAAGTACCCGATGATGCGGTACCCCTCGCCAAGCGCGGCCTCCTGGAACACATCGCCCAATTCGGCCTGGATCGCCCGCATATGATCGCGGTCCTGCACGATATACGGCATCTCGAAGACGCCGAATTCAGGGGCGACCGACGACATGACCGAAGAGGGCAGCGAGAAATCCACCTGCCCGAGCTTGAGCTTCTGTAGAAGTTCGCGGTCATTGCCGAGCTGGCTTGCGCCAAAGGTCTGAACCTCCGCCCGGTCACCAAGTCTGCCATTCGCGCATTCGGCGAAGGCGTTGGCGGAGGCTTCGAACAGCGAGCCGGGGTTTCCGACATGCCCAAACCGCAATGTCAGGTCCTGGGCCGACGCCGCAAGCGGCATGGCCACAGCGGCCACGCTGCCAAGGATCATAGCCTTGAAATTCATGGATTTTCCTCCCATTTATTGCTCCTCCCAGAGCATTATGCCGCGGCAACCCGCGTGTCAGACATTTCCTTCAAGCAGTCCATTGCTGCTTGTGCGCCACCGGATTGATGCGGCACACCCGCTTTTGCGAGGCCCATTTCAACGCCCGAAACGGTCGCCATCAGCATAAGGTCATTGAAATCGCCAAGATGCCCAATCCGGAACACCTTGTCTGCGACCTTGGACAGACCGTTCCCCAGCGAGATGTCGTAGTGCCGTAGTGTCGTCGCCCGGAATTCGTCCGCGGAATGTCCTTGCGGCATGACGACCGCGGTCAGGACGCCGGATTCTTGCCCTTGCCGCGCGCAGAGAACGTCCAACCCCCAGGCGCGGACAGCCGCACGCGTTGCAGCGCCGTGACGCGCATGCCGATCGAACACGTTGTCGAGGCCCTCTTCGTGCAGCATGTCGATCGCTTCATTGAGCCCGTAGAGCAGGTTAGTCCCGGGGGTGTAGGGGAAGTATCCCGCGGAATTCGGCCCGACCATGTCGCGCCAATCCCAGTAGCTGCGCGGCATGGTCACCGATTGCGAGTGCTCCAGCGCCCGCTCGCTCACCGCGTTGAAGCTCAGACCAGGTGGCAGCATCAGTCCTTTTTGGGATCCCGAAACGCCGACATCGACTCCCCATTCGTCGAAACGAAAGTCGATCGAGGCCAGACCGGAGATCGAATCCACCATAAGGAGCGCCGGGTGTCCCGCAGCGTCGATGGCGTCGCGCACCTCGGCAATGGGCGAGACGGAGCCGGTCGACGTCTCATTGTGAACGACGCAGACGGCCTTGATCTCATGGCCCGTATCCTCGCGAAGGCGCGCTTCGATGCGGTCGGGTTCGGCACCGCCGCGCCAATCCCCTTCGAGGAACTCCGGCTCCAGCCCGATCCGGCGCGCCATCTTGTTCCAAAGCGTCGCAAAATGCCCGGTCTCGAACATCAGAACCTTGTCGCCTGGAGACAATGTGTTGACGAGCGCAGCCTCCCACGCGCCGGTGCCGGACGACGGGAAAATGAAGACGTGCTGATCGGTCTTGAAGATCGTCTTCATGCCGTCGAGGGCCTTCTTGCCGATGGCTGCGAAGTCGGGGCCGCGATGGTCGATTGTCTGTTGCCCGATGGCTTTCAGGATTCGGTCCGGCACAGCGCTCGGGCCCGGAATTTGCAGGAAGTGCCTGCCAGCTTGGCGCATCGAACCTAGTCTCCCTTGTGCGCTCTTTCGGTGGCGCGATTAGTCGTTGTGCAAACGTAATTATGAATTCATAATTCAGTCAACGGAAAAGTCTTCTGCGCTGAAACAAGCCTGCCGCGAGGTAGGAAATCAGGACGTCATGCAAAAAAACGCCCGCCTTTCCAGTAAACTAGGGGCCGCCGTCGCAGGTGAGGTTCTCAGCGATCCCGCATCGCGCGGCCGGTATGCCACCGATGCGTCGATCTATCAGATGATCCCGGAAGCGGTGGTGGTGCCGCGCTCGGTCGCCGATGTCGAAGCGGCCATGGGCGTCGCACGAGAGTGTGAAACGCCGGTTCTGCCGCGCGGTGGCGGCACGTCGCAATGCGGCCAGACCGTCAACCGCGCGATCGTTTTGGACAACTCGCGCCACCTGAACCGCATCCTTGAGATCGACCCCGAAAACCTCACCGCGCGGGTCGAACCGGGTCTCGTCCTCGATGACCTCAATCGCGCCCTCAAACCGCACGGCCTATGGTTTCCTGTCGATCCTTCGACGGCGTCGCGCTGTACACTTGGTGGTATGGCGGCGAACAACTCCTCCGGCGGCAAGTCGCTCCGCTACGGAGTCATGCGCGACAACGTCAGCGCAATCTCCGCGATCCTGCCCGACGGCACGAATGCGCGGTTCAACGGCGTCGATCCCGAGCCAGGCCCCTACGCCGATCTCGTCGCCGACATGCGGGCGCTCGGGCGGCGCGAAGCCGAGGAGATCGACGCGCGCTTTCCCAAGGTTCTCCGCCGTGTCGGCGGCTACAACATCGACGCACTGTCCACCAACAACGTGAACATGGCGCATCTCTTGGTCGGGTCGGAGGGCACGCTTGCCTATTTCACCGAACTCGAACTCAACCTTGCGCGCCTTCCCGGTGAAAAGGTCGTCGGCGTTTGCCATTTCCCGACATTCTATGCTGCGATGGACGCCTCCCAGCACTTGGTGACGCTCAACCCGCAGGCGGTCGAATTGATCGACGACACGATGATCGCGCTTGGCCGCGACATTCCCATGTTTCGAAAGACCATAGAAGCGTTTGTGGAGGGCGATCCGGCGGCGCTTCTCCTCGTCGAGTTTGCCGAAGGCAGTGGCGCGGCGAATGCGGCCAAACTTGCGGACCTTGCTCAGGTGATGGGGGAGCTCGGCTTCGCCTTCTCGGGCAAGGGCAAGGCTTGGGGCGGCGTTGTTCCGGTCACCGACACCAAACTGCAAGGCGCAATCGGCGAATACCGAAAGTCGGGCCTGAACGTCATGATGTCCATGAAGGAGGCGGGCAAGCCGATCTCATTTGTCGAAGATTGCGCCGTCGCTCTGCCGGATCTGGCGGAATTCACGCAAGGCCTGACCAACATCTTCACGCGCCACGGAACCAAGGGTACTTGGTACGCCCACGCGTCCGTCGGCTGCCTCCATGTCCGGCCCGTGCTCAATATGCGTCAGGACAAGGACGTAAAGACCATGCGATCCATCGCTGACGAGGCCTTCGATCTGGTCAAGACATACAAGGGATCGCATTCCGGCGAACATGGCGACGGCATCGTCCGCTCTGAGTTCCACGAGAAAATGTTCGGCCGGCGCATCGTGTCCGCCTTTGAGGAGGTCAAGGCGCGGTTCGATCCAAACGGCATAATGAACCCGGGAAAGATCGTGCACGCCCCTGCGATGGATGATCATCGATACTTCCGTTACGGACCAAGTTACGAAGTGCCGGACTTCGAAACCGCTCTTGACTGGTCTGCATGGCCCGGGGCCGCGGGCGGGTTTCAAGGCGCGGTGGAGATGTGCAACAACAACGGAGCCTGCCGCAAGATCAAGGGGGGCGTGATGTGCCCGTCCTTCCGGGCGACGCGCAACGAGCGTGATGCAACGCGCGGCCGCGCAAACACGCTTAGATTCGCGATCAGCGGTCAGATGCCGGGCGGACTTGCATCGGAGGCGATGGCAGACACGATGAAGTTCTGCGTCTCCTGCAAAGCGTGCCGACGTGAATGCCCGACGGGGGTCGATATGGCGCGGATGAAGATCGAAGTCCTTGCCGCGCAACGCCGAGCGTCCGGGCTGACACTGGCCGACAAATTGGTCGGATACCTACCACGCTACGCACCGAAAGCGTCCAAGGTCGCATGGCTCATGAACCTCCGGAACAAGATAGGACCGGTGCGGAGGATGGCTGAGCGCATGACAGGCATTTCGCACCGCCGTGACTTGCCGCTCTGGTCGTCCAACCCGTTCCGAGACGACGAGGCGCAGGATGCAAACCCCGATGTCTTGCTATTCGCGGATGTCTTCAACCGATACTTCGAGCCCGAGAACCTGCGCGCGGCGGTGCGTGTTCTCAGCGCTGCGAACTTGCGTGTTGCCGTGGCACAGGATGGCAGCGGCACGGCGCTGGATTGCGGACGCACGCATCTTGCCGTCGGGTGCGTCGACGAGGCTCGCGCCGAAGCCCAGCGTGTGATCGCGGCGACGAAAGACGCCGTGTCCAAAGGGACTATGGTCGTAGGTCTCGAACCGTCCTCGATCCTGACGTTCCGTGATGAGTTCCTCGGTCTCTGCCCGGGGCCGGAAGCCGAAGCCCTCGCCGAAGCGACCCGCACGTTCGAAGAGTTCCTCGTGGACCAAAAAGAGCTTCCACTCAAAGCGCTCGATCGGCCGATCTACGTCCACGGTCATTGCCACCAGAAGGCGCACGATGCCGTCACGCCAATGCTCGATTTGCTGAAGCGCATTCCTGGCGCAGAAGTCAACATGATCGAAACAAGCTGCTGCGGCATGGCTGGTGCGTTCGGGTACGCGCCTGATACCATCGACGTCTCGCTCAAGATGGCTAATCTCGACCTGTTTCCGGCACTCGCCGCTGCGCCCGCGGATGCGCTGGTCGTCGCCGACGGGACCTCGTGCCGCCATCAGATCGCCGACGGGACGCCAAGGCAAGCCATGCACGTCGCACGTCTGTTGGAGATGGCCATTGATTGATAGGATTTAGAGATGAACTTCCGGCAGAGCATCAACCGTCCGACACTGCACGAAGAATTGGTCGAGCGTCTCCGCAGCCTCATCGTCGAGGACATGCTGAAGCCGGGCGAGAAAGTCCCCGAAAAGGAGCTCTGCGAAACCTTCAGTGTCTCCCGAACGCCCTTGCGCGAGGCACTAAAGGTTCTTGCATCCGAGGGGCTTGTCACGTTGCAAGCGAACCGCGGCGCCCGCGTCACGGACGTCACGCGGGAGGAGATCAAAAAGACCTTCGTGATCCTTGCGAGGCTCGAGCAACTCGTCGGCGAACTTGCATCCGTGAACCTTAGCGAAGTTGGTCGCGCCCGTATCGAGGAGCGGCATGCGGACATGGTTGCCGCATTCAAGGCCCGTGGCCGGACGACCTATTTCCAAGCCAATCAGGACATCCATAACGCCCTCCTTGAGGGGGCAGGCAACGACATCCTAGACACCCATCACCGGATGCTCGAGTCGCGCGTCCGTAGGGCCCGCTTCATGGTCAATCTATCCGAAGAACGTTGGGCACAGGCCATCAGCGAGCACGAGGACATGATGGTCAAGCTCCGCAATCGGGATGCCACGGGTCTGGGCCAGGTTATGAAAACGCATATGGAGAACAAGCTCGCGGCGTACATGAAGGTTCTGGAGGCCGAAGATCGCGAATCCGAAGAGCCCTGACCGAGTGATCGCCGGATAGGCTCATCATGACCCTCGGCCGCCTTCGCACCTACAACGGCAGATCCGGCGAGAGGCGCAAGATCGCGTGCCGCGCATGTAAGCTGGCCCGCCGTCGTACCGGCCGCGATTCGTCAGACAGACGGCGACAGCCAAGTCCGCCCCTCCTCAAGGAGCAAGATACGAGATGACCAATGACCTCCGGTCCGAGCTTCGGGACAACACCCTTTGGATCACGTTCAACCGGCCCGAGGCCCGCAACGCGCTGACCTTCGCGATGTACGAGGAATTGGCGAGGCTTTGCTCCAGCGTGCCAACCAACGGATCGGTCCGGGCTGTGATCGTGTCCGGGTCCGGCGGCAAAGCCTTCGCCGCCGGGACCGACATGACACAGTTCCGCGCCTTCGAGACCGCTGACGATGCCCAGACCTACGAAGACGAGATTACCCGCGTTTTGACAGCCGTCGATCAATGCCCGGTACCCACAATCGCCGCCGTGCACGGCGCCTGCACGGGGGGCGGCGCGTCGATCGCATCGGCCTGCGATATCCGCATCGCGAGCGCGCAGTTGAAATTCGGGTTCCCCATCGCCCGCACGTTGGGAAACTGCCTGAACGCTGGAAACCTCGCACGTTTGGCCGAACTCATGGGTGCAGGGCGTGTGCGGGAGATGATCTTCACGGCCCGTCTGATGGGGGCGGACGAGGCTCTGGCCATCGGCCTCGTCTCCGAAGTCCTGCCGGACGAGCAGGCCCTCCTGTCCCGCGCCGAAGATCTGGCTCAACACTTGGCGACGATGGCGCCGCTCACGCTGCGCGCCACGAAGGAGGCCATGCGCCGCAACCGCGAGGCGCTCGCCGTCGACGACACCGACCTCATCGCGCTGTGCTATGTGAGTGAGGATTTCAAACACGGTCTCGAAGCATTCCTCTCCAAGTCCAAACCCGAATGGCGCGGCAGATGAGCAATCGTGGCCCCTTGGAGGGAATGAAGGTCATCGAGATGGCGCACATCATGGCCGGTCCTGCCTGCGGCATGATGCTGGCGGATATGGGCGCCGACGTCATCAAGGTCGAAAAGCCCGACGGCGATGACAGCCGCCGGTTTCTTCCGCCGGACATCCACGGCGAAAGCGCCGCCTTCATGATGATGAACCGCAACAAGCGCGGCATCTCGCTGAACCTGAAGGATCCCGATGCCATCGCCGTGCTCCGCAGGCTTCTCGACGGCGCCGATGTCGTCATCGAGAATTATCGCTACGACACGATGGATCGCCTCGGCCTCGGCTACGAGACGCTGCGCGAAAGCAACCCTCGGCTCGTGTACTGCGCTATATCCGGCTTCGGCCGCACCGGCCCCTATGCCGAACGCGGCGGCTTTGACCTGATCGCCCAAGGCATGTCCGGCCTCATGTCGATCACGGGCGAGGGTCCGGGCCGCCCGCCCGTCAAGCCGGGTGCGCCGATCTCCGACATCACGGCGGGGTTTCTTGCCGCGATGGGGTGCGTTGCGGCCTATTCACGGGCACAGATCATCGGCCTCGGACAGATGGTGGACACCTCTCTCTTCGAGGCCGGCATTTCTTTGACGTACTGGCAGTCAGCCATCGCTTTCGCAACGGGAGAGGCGCCGGTCGCAATGGGGTCGGCGCATCCGCTGAATGCGCCCTATCAATCCTTCCGAACCAGCAACGGGTGGATCAATGTCGGCGCTGCCAACCAACGAAACTGGGAACGTCTCCTCGACGTGATCGACGCGCCCGAACTTCAGGACGATCCGCGCTTCGCTACCAACCGGGACCGGATGGTGAACCTTGAGGCGCTGGTGAAGATCCTCGAAGAGCGCCTCATACGTCGCGATACAGAAGACTGGCTCGACCGCATGGAGGCCGTCGGACTGCCGGCTGGACCCGTGATGAACATCGCGGAAATGCACCGCGATCCCCAGGCCCTCGCCCGGGATATGATCGTCGAAACCGACCACCCCATAGCCGGGAAGGTCAAGGCGATTGGCTTGCCCATCAAGTTCAGCGACACCCCCGGAACCGTAGCCCGGCCCGCGCCCACGCTCGGACAGCACGGCCCTGAGATCCTGTCCGAGCACGGCTACTCACAAGAAGAGATCGACACGCTCAGACAGAATGGCGCGATGGTGGTCGCGTGAAGCGCCGAATGGCGAATGTGCGAGGCGGACGAAGGAACCGTTCCACAGACATCCCGAGTTGAGGTTTCTACACTTCTCTAAGGACGCGGCTCGACCACATTGCCAGCAGCTCGGGTACGGGCTGAGAGGGAGCGGTGTTTTGCCCGACGGCGGAAGCGCGGTGCGAGGACGAAACCGCTCTGGCGAAATTGGAGCTTTTGGCGGATGGCGCGCTTTGACTGGTGCGCTTTGACTGGTGCGCTACGGTTTTGTCGAGGGGCGCGCCTGTCCGTCGTCAGAGATTTTGGAACAGATGGCGTCCTGAGCTAAGAGAAGGTGTGGCTCACCTGGTTGGTTTGATTATGCGGCGGTTTTGCGATGACGCTAGCGTCGCGTTTCGATGGTCTTCCGTTTGATCCTTTTTCGTTGTTTTAGGATGGCCTGCCCGCGCCCGAAGTAGACGTCAGCGGGTGTGAGGTTCTGCAAGCTCTCGTGGTAGCGCCGATGGTTGTAATGTTCGACAAAGGCATCGATCTGCTGCCTGAGATCACCCGGCAGATAATAGTTTTCCAGAAGAATGCGGTTCTTCAGCGTCTGATGCCAGCGCTCGATCTTGCCCTGGGTTTGCGGGTGATATGGTGCGCCGCGGACATGATCCATCTGCCGATCCTCCAGCCATTCGCCTAGTTCGCCAGAGATGTAACTCGCCCCGTTATCACTGAGCAGGCGCGGTTTGTGCAGGATCGTAGCACAGTCGCAGCCCAAGGCTTGCAACGCCAAGTCCAGCGTGTCGGTCACGTCGCCCGACTTCATCGACGTTCAGAGCTTCCAGGCGATGATGTAGCGGCTGTAATCATCGAGGATGGTCGAGAGATCGAACCATCCCCAGCCGATGACCTTTAGGTGAGTGAAGTCGGTCTGACCCGCTGCCCGAAAGGCGAAGCATGCTTCGCCGAGAGGTGGAGCTGGTTCGGCCGCGTGGTCTTGTCTTTGAACTCGTCAGCCGCCGATAGAACCACATAGGCCGGGCTGGTGATCAGATCGTAAGACTTGAGGATGCGATATGTCCGGCAAATTGACATGCACCTCCTTGTAAAGCCGCCGCTCAGAACGAATGCCCTGGCAATAGGCCAACAACAACATCCTAATCATCAGCTCGGGATCAATCGAAGGGCGACCGTGAGAGCTATAGGATGGTGCCAGAAACGTTCGTACGTCAGACCAGTCAAGGAAACCATCAATGCCGCGGACCAGGTGATCCTCGGGCACAAATTCCTCAATCGAGAACTCTTAAAACGGCGCGCCTTGCGCCACCTGCCTTGGTCCCATCATTGCCACTCCTCCACTCTTAGAACGAGTGAATCAGCGACAACCCAACCACTCAACGGACTTTTTCAACACTATCGCCGCGCAGCCGACGCTCGGGAAATTTGCAGCGAACGACAGTTTCCCGCCGTTCGCGCATCTTGCTGCATGTTCATGGGTCATGCGGCGGCCGCGCGGGACAGAGCCGCTGTTCGCCTAAGCGCCCCGTCTCCGGCTTGCAGTACCCGCGCCTACGCAGGAAGTCCTGCCGGTCCTCTTCCGACTGCTCACGTTGGGATGGCAGGCTGGACCCGCCCGATTGAGACCCGCGATTAGGGGCGAGCGGTCCTCAACCTTTTGAAGCCTCGCCATAGAAGAGCCGCGCTCCCGATAGCAATCACGAGAAGGCATACCAAGCTCACTGGATCGGTCAGAAAGACGCTCATATCGCCGCGTGAGAAGAGGAGTGTGCGTCGCAGATACTCTTCGAACGCTGGCCCTAAAATGAAGCCGAGTACGATCGGGGTTGGTTCGAGGTTCAGACGCACCAGCAGCCACCCGAAGACACCAAAGCCAAGCATCAACCACACATCAAACAATGAATTTTGCACCGAGTGCACTCCGATGACCGCGAAAACGATGATCAGCGGCACGAGCTTTTTGAACGGAACGCGCAAAAGCGCCGCCCAGATGCCTGCGAGCGGCAGGTTCAGGACCACGAGGATGATGTTGCCGACAACGAGGCTAGCGATCAGCGCTCCGAAAAGACCCGGGTTTTGCGAGATGAAGCTTGGGCCCGGTGCGATGCCTTGGATCATCAGCGCCCCCGCCAGCACGGCGATCACTGGATTGCCGGGGATGCCCAGAGTGAGAAGCGGCACAAGAGCGCTTTGAGCTGAGGCATTGTTTGCCGCCTCGGGTGCGGCGACCCCGGCCATCGCACCTTCGCCCAACGGCACGTCTTTGGTGGCAAACGCGCGCTCGGCCCCGCGCGCGGCCAGCGAAGACATGACGGTGCTGACACCCGGTATCACTCCAAGCAGACCGCCGATGGTCGTGCCGCGGATTGTGGGCGCCCAACTGGCACGCAGATCTGCGCGTGTTGGCCAAGGCCAGCGGACGGGAGCGATGCGATCGGGCCGATCCCCGGTTTCCAGAGAGCGGATCAGTTCGGCGATCCCGAAAAGCCCCATCACGATTGGCATAAACCCCAAGCCGTCGCGCAGCTCAGTGATCCCTAAAGTAAAGCGCGGCATGCCACCGCCGGAATCCGTGCCCACCAGCCCAAGGCATGCACCAAATAGTATTAGGATGACGGCGGGGAGCGGCTTACCAGGTGCGATAACGGCGGCCGCAAACAGGCCGAGCGCAATGAGACCCGCAAGCCCGGCTGGCGAGATCAGGAGCGATAGGGAGGCAATCGGTCCGGCCGCGAATGCGATGAAGACCGCACAGGTAAGTCCCGCAAAAAGTGAGGCCAAGGCTGCTACGGCAATCGCTGGTCCAGCCCGACCGGCCAGAGCGAGCTTGTGCCCGTCGAGTGCTGTGACGATGCCGGATGTCTCACCGGGCAGGTTGAGCAGGATTGCCGTGGTCGAGCTTCCATACTGCGCACCATAGTAGATTGCGGCCATCATAATCAGAGCGCCGGCCGGGTCCAAAGTGAAGGTTAGCGGAAGAAGCAGCGCGAGGGTTGCCGCCGGTCCGATCCCGGGAAGAACGCCCGTTATGGTCCCCAGGAGCGCCCCGGAAAAACAAAGCATTAGGTTTTGGAGCGTCAAAATCGCGCCAAGCTCGCTCATCCAGGCGGTCATGGGTGCCTCCCGTGGCGCGTCATAAGCCGGTCGGCCAGAGGTCGGTTCCAGGTGGCAGCAACGTAAGCCCAAGGGCGAGAGCCACCCCAGCACCGGATAAAGCGGCAAAAGTGGCCGCAATCCAACCACGGTCCCCTGCGCCCCAACTGACCACCATGGCGGTCAGCGCGCAGGATGCCACCAGACCCAGAATAGGAAACGACAGGGCAAAAAGGGCAACGCCGGCCAAAAGGCTCAGGCCGGGAATTGCGGAGGGGTGAGTTTTATTGTCTGATCCCGATGTTTCCGCCCCTTCGAGCCAGGCGCTCACGAACCAGATCAGCGAAAGCGCCACAACGGAAGCGGAGAGCCACTGGGCGAACAGGCCGGGACCGATCCGATCATCGAACCAGGCCGGTTGGGTTCTGGCGAGTCCAAACATGGCGATGCCCAGCAGCATGATCGAGAGCGGTGCCGCCGTGCTCTGCGAGCGAATTACTCCAATAACGCGAGCGATCTTCACAATTTCTGCCTCTGTTTGTATTCGGACTTCATTTTATCGCTGGACGCGAGATCCGCCACCGAAATAGCTTGATAAAAACTGTCAGATAATCAACGTGGCGCCGTGCACATGAGCGACGACATGCAACGCTTTACGAGGCAGGAGACACTTCGATGATGAATCGCAGAACCCTTCTTGGCACCGCACTCGCGGCACCATTCCTAGGTCTTACGCCCAAAGCCTCCCGCGCTCAAACTTGGCCCACCGGTGGACCGATCCGCCTTGTTGTGGCCTCCGGCGCAGGCGGCAATGCCGATGTCGTCGCGCGCCTTGTTGCGGCCGAGCTGGAAACCTCACTTGGCACGTCTTTCGTCGTCGAAAACCTTTCGGCCGCCTCGGGCATGCAGGGCACGGAAGAGGTCAGCAACGCGGATCCTGACGGGTTTACTCTTCTTGTCGGAACCTCCTCTCAGCTTGTGCATAACATCGCGCTCTTTGAGCCACTTCCTGTTGACATTACGAACACGCTACGCGGCGTGGCTATGATGAACGAGGTTCCAATGGTGATGCTCGTCAATAATGACGAAGAATCTACTGATCTGGAGGCCTTCATCGAAAAACTGCGCGCCGATCCAGGGGCATATCAGTATGGCTCAGGTCCTGCGGGCACGACGACCCACATCACTGGGGCGCTCTTCTTGTCCCAACTTGGGCTCGAAATTACCCACGTTCCTTATCCAAGGAGCGGTGAGGCCTTGCGCGATACCATCGCCGGTCGTCTTACATTCCAATTTATTCCGGCGCTGAGTGCCGTTCCGCAGATCCGCGACGGCGCGGTGCGTAGCCTTGGCGTTGCTGCACCTGCTCGACTGGCGGCACTTCCGGATCTACCGACGATCTCCGAAGCTGGCTTGGACGGGTTTGTCTCCCAGACTTGGAACAGCATCGCCGCACCGGCGGGCACCCCAGATGAGATCGTCGATGCGCTCAACGAGGCTGTGAACGCAATTGTGCAGTCCGACGAAGTGACGACCCAACTGACCGATCTCGGGTCACTTATCCCTGCTGCAATGACGCCGCCAGAGGTTGATGCTTATTACGCGGAACAACGAGACATCTGGATCCCTGTGGCGCGGGCCACGGGCGTCCGTCGTTCTGTCGAATAGTCAAAGCGTTCCGGGACTGGTTCGACCGAAAGGCCGGGCCAGTCCCAACGGAGCGTAGTGGCGCGGCACGAGAGTCTGCAACGAGCGCAAATCTAGCAGATTTTGCGCTGCGCTCTAGGGTCTGTTGGGGTTCATCGTGCGTTGATGAGTGCGCTCGCGACGTAGATCATAGGTGCGAAGACGGTGTCTGTCTTGTTGGCTCTTTTAGCGATCCGCTTGAAGTCTTTCAGATCGCAGAAGAAGTTCTCAACAAGGTGCCGCCAGGTGTACATCTCTTGATCGATCTCCAGCGGATCCTTTCGTTGGGGCCGCTGCGAGATGCAGATCGTGGTACCGCGCGCATTCAGCTCCTCGATGATCCAATTGCTGTCGAACGCCTTGTCGGCCAGGAGCGCCCCGAATGGGATGCAGTCGATCAGCGGTGCAACCCCCAACGTGTCGTAGCGATTGCCCGGCAAGAGCACGAACCGAACCAAGTTCCCCAGCGCATCGACCAAGGCCAGGATCTTGGTCGTCCATCCACCCTTCGACTTGCCTATCGCCTGACGACGAGTCCCCCTTTCGCGCCGTGTCCGTGCCTGTGGACCTTGACGAGTGTGGCGTCGACCATCGCGACCTCAAGGTCGTGCGCATCGGAGAACCCGTTGAACATGAGCTCGAATACTCCGGCCTTCGCCCAATCCAGAAAGCAACGGTAGACGGTGCTTCAATTGCCAAACTCGGGCGGAAGATCACGCCAGGGCGCCCGGGTGCGGACGATCCAGAATACCGCCTCCAAAAAGAGCCTTGGATCGCTTCCCGTGCGCCCGGGATGCGCCTTTAGTCCCAGGCAATGGGGCTCCATCTTTGCCCAGTGATGATCCTTGATGATCCGCCTGCTCGTGGCCATTCGACCCTCCTCTTTTGGAAGGTTGAAGCAGAACACGCGGCAGTTGGGGATCCTGAATCCCCACAGGCCCTAGAGCGGTGCTGCGGCTGCGCGTTGCGGCATATCCGGCACGTCGGACAGATTCGGGTAAAGCGGCGCCGCGCCCTCCCGCAGGACGAAGTCGCGCGCGATAGGCCCATCGGGCTGGGACCATTGCGCGCCGACGGCATAGGCGCGGCCGCTCTGGACGACTGTTAGGCGGCTGAAGACGCGATTGACCTGTATCGGGCCGTCGATTTTGGAAAGAACGAACAGCACGTCGGGATTGAGGGCCAGAGCTCCTCGGGATCGAGGGGATGCACGGCTTCCTCCGCCGATTGTACCTCGGTGTTGAAGCCCATGAGGCTCGAGGCGCCCAGATCGGACAGAAGCTGAGCGGTCATCAGATTGTCCTGATAGGCATAAAAGGTGTCGAAGAAGCCCCAGACTAAGAGGAAAAAAGGAACCTCACCGCCTGTCCGGGACACATAGTCAGCGCGCAGGTAAGCGAACTCCGCGTTCATCCGGGCGGCTTCCGCCTCGGTTCCAACCGCCGGGCCCATGGCCGTCACGATCGCTTGCGATTTTTCGACGCCGGCGGGCTCCAATATCAGGAAGTCGCCCGAACGGCTGATCTCCTTCCCTAAGGGTTCGTGGTAGCGCAGGGAACTGATGGTGAGGTCCTGTGAAGCGTATTGAGGAGTTCGAGCTTCGGCGACGGCGCTTGGCCCAGATCGACGGAGCCCGCAACCGCGTCGCCGCGATAGGCCGGCAGGGCGCCTTCATAGGTGGTGATCCCAACGGGCTCGCGGCCAAGCGGTACGACCATGTCCAAACCGACTGCAGCGAGCGCGACGATGCGTTCGGGCTGCGCGGTGATCTCCAAAGGGCGCTGCCGGTCGTCCGTGACCTCACGCGGGAAGCCATCGGCATGGACGGGGGCAGCTAACACGCTTGCAAGCAGCACCATGGAGAAGGCGCGCATCGGGCCGCCTTTCATTCGCAATCCTTGTGTTGCTTGATTGCCTGAGTACTTTCATCAACAAAGAGGTTGCCGCGGCCCGGCCGTGGGCGAAAGGCGGCGCGGCTGCGCCTGACGGATGGATGTAAGCTGGAATCTTCAACACCGCCAAACACGTGTAGACCAGCAGAGTTTCCAAAATCACAGGACCTCGAACGTGTCGCAGACAAGGACGGACACATTCACGACTGCTGAAGCGGCGCCGCCACCCGGCTCCGAACACCCGACGCGGACCCTTTTGGCGCCTGTCCGTCGCCGCCTGGTCGTGGCCTGTGTCTTGCAAGGCGTCAGCGCAGGCGCCGGTGTTATGCCGTGCATCGCCGTGGCCGAAATTGGTCGCATCCTGCTCAGCGATGTGCCCGACCAGACCCTCGTGTTGTGGATCGTCGGCGCGGCAATCCTCGCCCTGGCGACCCGGCTCATCTGTTTGATGGCTTCGGGCGCGCTCAACCATCTGGCCGATGTCGACCTGCAACTCGATCTGCGGCGGCGCATGGCCGCGCATCTGACCACCGTGCCGCTCGGCTGGTTCGATACGCGCAACGCGGGACTCGTGAAGTCGGCGTGGCAGGACGATGTCGCCGCACTCCATCACCTCGTCGGGCATGCCTACACCAATATGGTCTCGGCCATCGTCACGCCGCTGGTCGCGTTGGGGTATCTGCTCTGGGTCGATTGGCGGCTGACGCTGCTCGCCCTCTTGCCCGTGCTGATCGGCGTGGGTCTCTATGCGCTCCAGTATCGCGGCTATGGAGAGAAGATGGCGCGCTACACCAGCGAGCTTGCGGCGGTTAACGCTGCCTCCGTCGAATTCGTTCAGGGGATTGCCGTCATCAAAACCTTCGGGCAGGCGCGGCAGGCCTATGGCCGCTTCAAGCAGCGGACCGGGGCCTTCGTCCGGTTCTTCTGGGACTGGGTCCGTGGCCTGTTGGGCGCCTCGGCGGCAGCGGAAGTCGTCCTGTCGCCCCTGGCGGCGCTGATCACCGTGCTGGCGGGTGGATTAGTTTTGGTGTCGATGGGTCTTGCGGCACCGGCCGATGTGCTGGCCTTCGCCGTGCTGGCTCCGGCGCTGACTGCACCCTTTCTGACGCTGTCCATTTCTCAGCAAGAGATGATGCTGGCCCAAGATGCCGCCAAGCGCATCGACGCCCTGCTCGCGACGCCGCCCTTGCCGCGTCCCTCTTCGACGGGTGCACCACAGGATGCGCGCGTTTTCTTCAAGGATGTGTCGTTTGCCTATGACCTATGACGGCAGAGCGGAAGTTCTGAGCGGCATCGACCTTGTACTGGAGCCCGGCACGTTGACCGCCCTTGTCGGACCATCGGGCTCGGGCAAGTCGACGCTTGCCAGTCTCCTCCCGCGCTTCTGGGATGTGGGACAAGGACGGATCACAATCGGCGGCGTCGATCTGCGCGAAATGGCGGCGGCGGACCTCTATTGCGCGGTGTCCTTCGTGTTTCAGGAGGTCCAACTCCTGCGCATGAGCCTTACCGAGAACATCGCGCTCGCCCGCCCCGAGGCCAGCCGGGCGGAGATAGAGGCGGCCATGCGCGCCGCGCAGATCCACGACCGGCTGATGACGCTGCCCCGCGGCTATGCCTCCGTCCCGGGTGAGGACACGCATCTTTCGGGCGGCGAGGCACAGCGCGTTGCCATCGCCCGCGCGATCCTGGCCGATACGCCGATCCTGGTGCTGGACGAGGCGACATCGGCGCTCGACCCGGTGAATGAGCTTGCGGTTCAGGCCGGCCTGCGGGCGCTGACGCGGAACAAGACCCTGATCGTCGTCGCCCACCGCCTGCAAACCGTCCGCGCGGCGGACCGGATCGTGGTGCTTGATCGGGTCAGCGTCGCAGAGGTTGGCGACCACGACTCGCTGCTCTCGGCAAGCGGCCGGTACACGGCGTTCTGGACCGAACGTCAGAAGGCCGCCGGGTGGCGACTTGTATCGGAGGAGGTTTCATGACAGCGCGCATCTTCATCATTGACGGCCACCCCGGACCAAGCTCGATCACGCGGCAGGCGGTGGAGCGCTACGCCGCAGCGGCCACCGCCGCCGGGCATGACGTGCGACTTGCCCATCTGCATGACATCACCTTCGATCCCGACCGCGGCGTTGCGGGCTACGAGGAGGTCAAACCGCTGGAGCCGGTCCTGGAGGAACATCTCGACAACCTCGAATGGTGCTCGCATTTCGTGCTCGCTTTCCCGCTCTGGTGGGGTGGGTTTCCGGCCAAACTCAAGGGGTGGATCGACCGCGTGCTCGTGCCGGGCCGAACGTTCACCACCGAAGAAACCACACCCCTCGGCCTGCCCGCGCCGCTGCTGACCGGACGCTCGGCCCGGGTGGTGATCACCTCCGACACGCCGCGCTTCTTTCTGCGGATCGCCTATGGCGACGCGATCCTGCGCCAGATCCGGGGCCAGGTGCTCGGCTTTGTTGGGTTCAAACCGGTAAAGATCACCTTCTTCGCACCGGCCTCCGATCCCAAACCGGGGGCCGTCGACAGGCTGCTGGCGGCTATGGAGAGGTTGGGCCGCGAGGCGCGCTAGATGCCCAGAGACGCCGACGTGCGGGCATCGCACAGCACCCGGCTGGCGCGACCCGCAGGGGCGAAGGGGCTGGTGAGAACCCACATGCACGGCTACCGCGAGCGCCACACCCGGGCCCGGTGCGAAACCACGCGAGCGCCCGACCATATGACGCTCACACTGCAGGTCGAAGGATGAGCGGACAGCCACCCAGTCTACGGGCCTCCAAGGCGACACTGCGGTTTGCCGCCGTGACGCTTCCGGGCCGGCCGCGGCGCTCTGACCGCACGAAACCCGGCGTCTGGGGGCGGATCGCACCTTTGGAGGGCACACTCCACCTGGCCGGCTTCGACGAGACGGGCCGTGTCATCGCAGAAGAGGCGATCCCGGCGGGCGCGCACCGCTTCGTTCAACTGCCGCAAGAACCCCATCTCCTCGCACCGGACGACGACACCGTGTTTCAGGTAGCCTTCCTGCGGGAGGCAGATGCGGCGGAGCCACAGAGCCTGGCCTGACACGGGCGCGCAACGAGCCAGAGCCATCGTTCCGGTGCGGAGGGGCGACCGGCGCGACGCCGTTCGTCAAGGGTGCTGTGCAGGGCTCGGTGTTTGCCGGGGCAGGGAACACAGCAGATCGCGCCACGTGGCAAGGTTCCCGGTCGGGTCAGCGCAGATCACAGCCACGCCCGCGCGCTGCGGGTCGTAGAATTCGAGGTGCCATTGCTGCCGGCAGACGGTCACCCAAACTGATGCGACCTCTTTGAGATCGAGGGCGAACGACTTCTGCTTTTCCCGCGCGACAACGACGCGGTCACTCTCCCGGACATCCGACAGAATGCCGACATCGGATTGCATGAGGCCGTGCCCGAGGACGAAGCGCGCGATGCCGATCCGCCGTCTGCCCAGGAAATCAAGAAAGCTCGGCACGATCTCGGGCAGGATCCGCCACGCCCGGTTGGGGCCGATATGCGCAAGGCAGCGAGACCGGCTGACGCCACCATCGAAGAGGAAATCGTTCAGGTGGTGGGCAACGTCGACTTGGTCCCAACTCTCGCGCGCGTTGCGGATCGCGGTGAGCGGGACGACGTTGTGATCGACGCCCTCACGTAGCGGCGGCGCTGCCGTGCAATTGGCCCGGCGCGGCAGGCTCTGCGCCACCAACAAGTCCATCGGGCTTGTGACCTGGATGCGGTGTCGAACCCGCCCGGCATCGTCCATCGCCATCACAGAGGTCGGCGCGGCACTGGCGGGCGTCGTCGCTCGGGCAAGGTTGATCGCCCAGGTTGGCAGAAAGCGGATATCCATCCGCCGCTCGGCCTGGCTGAGGCGGAGCGACGTGCCCGTTGTCTGCAACGCGCCATAGCCGCCGCGACCTGCAATCAGGGCGCCCGCGTTCTGTGTCGTAATCAGCGCGTCTTCGAATTGCGTGCCGGCGAGGGCGAGAGCTTCGAAATCGTGCCCAAGCTCGACGAGGTCTCCAAGCGCGAGGATCTCGTCCCGCGTCTGCGGAAGGGTCTCGCGAAGCCGGCAGCAGGGGCTATAGGTGTGTGAAGGATTGGCCATCGGCCCTCGCTTCAATACACGTCCCGCACATAGCGCTTGTCGCGCTTGAGGCGGTTGACGTAGTCGGTTGCCGCCTCGGGGGTCATGCCGCCCTGGGTTTCGATGATGCTGTGCAAGGCCTGGTCGACGTCCTTGGCCATCCGCGTGGCGTCGCCGCAGACGTAGAAATGCCCGCCTTCTTGCAGAAGTCCGTAAAGGTCCTTTGCGTTTTCGAGCATGCGGTGCTGAACGTAGATTTTCTCCGCCTGATCCCGCGAAAAAGCGAGATGGAGTGCCGTCAGCAAGCCGGACGCGCTGAAGCCGCCGATCTCGTCGGCATAGATGAAGTCGCTCTCGCGGTGCTGATCGCCGAAGAAGAGCCAGTTGACGCCCGTCGCGCCCCGTTCGCGGCGTTCTTCGAGGAAGGCGCGGACGGGGGCGAGGCCGGTGCCGGGGCCGACCATGATCATCGGCGCGCCATCGTCCTGAGGTACACGGAAGCTCTTGTTGGGGGACATGAAAACACCTGCCCGCTGCCCGGTGGGCACATGGTCGGCCAGGAAGGTCGAGCAGACGCCGCGATGCGGGCGGCCCGCGTTCATCCAGCGCACGGCTGCGACCGTGAGGTGCACCTCGCCCGGATGCGCTTTGGGGCTCGACGAGATCGAGTAGGCGCGGTGTTGGAGCGGCTTCAGCCAGCTCAGCACCTCGGCGGGGTCAAGCTTGACGAGCGGGTCGAGCGTGAGGAGGTCGAGCGTGTCCTTGCCCCAGAGATACGCCTCCAGCGCTTCCTTGTCCCCGTTGCTGACGACCTGGGAAAGCTCATCATCCTTGGCGATCCGCTCGATGGCGCGGATCAGATCGCGCGAGGGCGTCGTTATCTCGAACTGCATGGTGAGGAGGGTGCCGAGCGGCGCGTCGTGGCCGGGCATGGCCGTCTCCGCCGTGGCGCCGAGGCGCGTCAGCCACATCTGCACGAGATCGGGCGAATTCACGGGCATCACGCCGAGCGCGTCGCCCGCCTCATAGGTCATGCCGCTCTCGCCGAGATCGAAGGCGATGTGCCGGATCTCCTTGGCGGATTTGGGGCCCGAAAGGTTACGATTCTCGCGCATCGTGGCGAGGTAGGGGTTCTTGCGCCCATAGCCCGGGGCTTTCTTGGCGGCACCGGGGACAGCGTCGTTTGTGCCAGCGCCTGGGCGACCGTCAAGGGCGGTGGAGGAGCTTGGGGCGACGGTGCTCGCCTCCGGGATGGCTTGGGTGAGCCAGGCCTCGGCGGCATCCTCGTAATCGACGTCGCAATCGACGCGGTCGATCATGCGGCGGGCGCCGAGCTGCTCCAGCCGCATGTCGATCAGTTTCCCGGCCTGACAGAAATGCTCGTAACTCGTGTCGCCCAAAGCGAGAATGCCGAAGGTCAGCGCCTCAAGCCGTGGTGCCGTGTCGGCCGAGAGCGCTTCCCAGAACTGGTGCGCGTTGTCGGGCATTTCGCCTTCGCCATAGGTCGAGACGACGACGATGAGGTTTTGCATGGCGGCAAGCTGGCCCATTTCGACGGCGTCGAGCTCCGCTACGCGGGGGGTGAAGCCCTCGGCGCGCGCCTTCTCGGCGGCTTCGGTCGCTAGGATCTCGGCGGTGCCGGTTTGCGTGCCGTAGAGGATATCGAGCGGTTTGACCTCGGCCGCGGCCTCCGCCGGGGCCGCGGTGGCGCCTCCGCCCATGAACATGCGCGAATGCAGCCCGGCGAGAAAGCCGCCGAGCCAGACGCGCTGCTCGCCGGAAAACGGCGCGTCTTCGGGGATGTAGGGCACTTTCGTCGTGGTTTCGGTCATGTTCATTCCGCCGCCATGCGCGCCACCACGTCGGGCAGCGTGTTCCGTGCAAAGAGTTCGTCGAAATCGGGCACGTCGCCGAGGCGCGCCGTGTTCTTACGGTCCTGGTGGAGGATCCAGGCATAGGTGCCGGGGCTGTCCATGCTGAGGACGTTGCGCAGCGCGAGCGCCCGCTTGAAATCCGCCAGCCGCTTCCAAGAGACGAGCACGGCCAGCTCGGGGTCGCTGTAGCTGTCCAGCGCCTTGCGGGCGTGTTTGGCGAGGGCGGCCATCAGCGCGAAATCCTCGGTCAGGATGAGGTTGCGCGTGGCCTTGTCGCGGGACGCCCGGTCGGGCCCGGCGCGCTTGGCGGCGAGCGATTGCGCCTGCTCCAGCACGGTGTAGCTGTTGAGGAGGCGGACCATCTCGGTGGTGTCCATCTCGCCATAGCCCGGTGCCGCGCCATGATGGACGGGCGTGCCCCGCTTCCAGGCGGCTTTGAGCGCTGCGATCTGATGGGCCGAGAGCGCGGTCGCCATCTCGTCCATCAGGTCCTTACGGCTGCGCGCGGCCAGGATCTCATCCGCGTCCTGGTACTGCAGGAGCGCGCGGGGCATGATCCAGGCGATATGCGTGCGGGTCTCGTCCCAATCGGCGATCAGCGCGCGCCCGAGCGGGGAGCCCGTCGCCTCGACATGCCAATCGAGGAGTTGGCGCACGGCGTCTTCGTGGATCGCGGCGTGATCGGAGCCATCGACGAGGGTCCCGGTTAGGACGGAATCGCGGCTGATCATGCCGGGCAGGCGGCCCTCGGGGTCGTATTGATAGGCGAAGCCGCCCGACATCCCGTTGCCGTAACCCTTCGAGAAGGCGCCGATATTGAGGATCGCGCCATTCGTCATGTATTCCCCGCAGAAATCGCCGACGCCCTCGACGACGGCGGTCGCGCCGGAATTGCGGACGGCGAAGCGGTCGCCCGCCTGCCCTTCGACGAACATCCGGCCCCCCGTCGCCCCGAAGAGCGCGAAGTTCCCGATGAGAACGTTCTCGCCGGGGCGGCCGCCGCCGGGGCTGCGCACGATAATCTCGCCGCCCGACGCGCCTTTGCCGACGCCGTCATTGCAGGTGCCGGTATGCTCCATCACCATGCCATCGTTGCAGAAGGCGGCAAAGCTCTGCCCGGCGGAGCCTTGGGTTACGACGCGGACGCTCCGGTGATCGAGGTAGCGGCGCCGGCGGCTGTCTTCGAAGGCCGCCGGCGGGCGCGCGATCCCCTCGTGGTTCAGCATGCGCTCGATGTCGATGCCGAGTTGGCCGCCGACCGTCTTATTGCGGTTGTTCAGGGGGACATTCGGGCGCAGCTCGATCGCCGTCTCGCCGCTCTCGAAGAGGCGCGAGCGCACCTGATCCCAAAGCGCGTCATCGACGGCGAAATCCCGTTCGAGATAGACCGGGTCATCGACGCGGTTTTCGGGAACGGCCTGGAGCATGGCGCGCAGATCGAGCTGCCCCACGGAGGCGGGATGGTCGAGCAGGTGGAGGAGATCGGCCCGGCCGCGCGCCTCATCGAGGCTCCGAAACCCGAGATTGGCCAGGATCTCGCGCACTTCGTGGGCGATGTTGAGGAGGTATTGCGCGAGGGCGCGGGGATCGCCGTTGAACACTTCGGGATTGGTGGTCAGGCCCGCGGGGCATTTGACGTTGCAGTTTTTCGCCATGACGCATTTCAGCATCATCAGCGCGGTGGTGCCAAACTCGAAGCTGTCGCCGCCGAGGAGCGCGGCCTTGACCACATCCGAGCCGGTCTGCATCGCGCCGGAGCAGCGCAGCAGGACCTTTTGCCGGATGCCGTTGGCGCAGAGGGCCTGGTGCACCTCGGCGATCCCGATCTCCGCGGCGCGGCCGGTATATTTGAGTGAGGTGACCGCGGCGGCGCCGGTGCCACCCGTATTGCCGGCGACGTTGATCACGTCGGCGCCCGCCTTGGCGACGCCGACCGCGATCGTGCCGATCCCCTCAGAGGAGACGAGCTTGACGACGACGCGGACGCGCGCGGCTTTGGCATCGTGGATGAGCTGGCCGAGATCTTCGATCGAATAGGTGTCGTGATGCGGCGGCGGGCTAATGAGCTCAACACCGGGGGTACCGCCGCGGGCCGCTGCAATCTCGACCGTCACCTTCGGCGCGGGAAGCTGGCCGCCTTCGCCGGGCTTGGCGCCCTGCCCGATCTTGATCTCGATCTCTTCGAGGTTGGGATCGGCGAGATACCCGGCCCAGACGCCGAACCGGCCAGAAGCGAATTGCTTGATCCGGCTAGCGCGGATCGTGCCGTAGCGCGTGAGATGCTCGCCGCCCTCGCCCGAATTGGACATGCCGCCTACCATGTTGGTGCCGTGGGCCACGGCCTCGTGCGCCGAGGCGACAAGCGCGCCGTGCGACATGGCGCCGGAGGCGAGGCGCGGCGTGATCTCGGAGGCGGGCTGCACGTCGTCGAGCACGATCCGCTCAGGGCCGGGGCGCAGCCGCGCAAGGTAATCGAGCGCAGCGCCCGTGGCCGCGACGCGGAGCGCGCCCTTGGTGATGTAATGGCCCTCGATGTCGCGCGCGAACCGGCGCACGAGGCTTTCGGCGAGGACGTGCAACCGCCCGATATCCTGCGCTTTGGGGCCGGTCAGACGCAGAAGGAACTCGCCCGCACCGAGCGCCTCGCAGGTCAGCCCCCTGATCACGAAATCCCGGTTTCCGGCGCGGTTGAAGAGCATCATCTCGCGCGTCACCGCGTCAACCGTGTCGAGAAAGGTGATGTCGGCCGGAAAGGCAAGGACGTCGCGCAAGGCGGCGGGACGGCGGCCGCGCTCCTCGGCCATCATCCGGCTGAAGGCACGGTAGCCGGGCGTGATGCGGAACGCGTCAATCTGCTCGGTCGTGAGCTTTTCGAAGGAGGTGTTGACGTAGCCTGCGTCGGTGATGCCGAAAGCGTCGTCCATCTGGCGCAGGGTCAGGAGACGTAAGGGATCTGTTTCGCCCTCTCCGGCGGCAAAGCTGATCGGCTCTTCGGTCAGGTCGACAAAGCCGCGCACCGCGGTCGTCCCGTAGCTGTGCCCGGCCCCTTCGGAGCGCTCCTTGAACAGGCCGAGGATCGGAATGTCCTTCTCGCTTTCGACCGTCAGCGCGCGGGCATGCCAATCGGCGACCGAGCGCGCAACCACGTCAAACCGCACCCCGCCCACGGGCGTTTTCATATTGGGCAGATAGCGGGCGAAGACCGGATCGTTCGTATCGAGGAAATTCGGCTCGAAGAACTCGCCGCCCGAATAGCTCTCGACCGTGCAGAGCCCGACCTTGCCCATCGTCTTCATCAGCGCCTTTTCGGCGGCCTTCTTGAAGCGCATGAAGGCGGCTGTCGTATCCTCCGCGAAGTTCTGCTCGGCCCGGAGGCGCACCGCGAGCGGGTAGACCGCCGAGGCGCCGAAGCCGAGCGCGCAGGCGATGTGGTGCGACGAGCAGATCTGCCCGCTTTCAACGACGAGGCTGATCTTGAAGCGCAGCCCCTCCTCGATGAGGCGCTGATTGACGGCGGAGACCGCGAGCGTCATCGGCATCGCGGCGCGCGCGCGGCAGATATGCCGGTCCGTGAGGATCGCGATGCCGCCCTGCTCGCGTGCGAAGGCGACGACGTCGTTGGCCATCGCGTCGATGGCCGCGACGAGGGCGCGTTCATTGGCGGGGCCATCGTCGAAGACTGGCTCGTAAAGGATATCGAACCGGTCCCAGGGGGTCGCTCTCTGCTCCTTGATCTTCAGGACGTCGGCCATGCGGAGGATCGGGGAATTCACCACGATCTGGCGCGACCGGCTTTGGCCGAGATAAGGCTTTTCGCCGAGCGCGACGCGCAGGGTCATGCCATCGGCCTCGCGGATCGAATCGAGCGGCGGGTTCGTCACCTGGGCAAATCGCTGGCTGAAATACTTCGCCACGCCGCCCTCATTGTCCGAGAGCGCGTTGATGGCGTTGCCGTAGCCCATGGCCGAGACCTTCTCGACGCCGGTCTGCAGCATCGGGTCCATTAGGAATTTGAAGGTCTCTTGGTTGAGGGTGTAGCCGACATAGCGTGCAGGCGTCGTCAGATCGCCCTCGTAGCGCGCGGCGGCGACTTTGGGGTTGATCTCGGGCTCCGGCAGGTCGTCGATATTGACCTGGCTCTCGGTCAGGAGCGCGGGGTAATCCTTGGCGGTGGCGAGGAGCTCCAGGGCTTCGTTCGTTTCGACGATCTTCCGCTGTGCGTGGTCGTAATAGACCATGCCGCCCGCTTCGACGCGTCCGCGGCGGAGAACGGTTTCGGGGGGAAAGCTGATCTGTCCGGCCTCAGACATCACGGCGAAATACGCGTCGGTCTCGACCGAGCGCATCGGGCGGAGGCCGAGCCTGTCTAGCCGGGCGCCGATGATCGTGCCGTTGCCGAAGATGAGCGCGGCGGGCCCATCATTCTTCTCCTCGGAGAGGGAAAAGTATTCGAGCATGGCGCGGACGCGCGGGCTGAGCGTCGTGTCGTTCTCCCAGGCGGGCGGCATCATGGCGACGACGGCGGTCACGAGATCGAGGCCTTCCTCGAACACGCGGGCGTTCAGCGTCTGATCGAGGCGGCAACTGTCCGATTGCCCCTTGGGCCGGACGATGGCGGTGTTGCGCGCAAGGGCGATGGCGGCTTCGGAAAGCCTGTTCTTCTTGTCGGTGTTGAGCTCGCCATTATGGGCCATGAGGCGGAAGGGCTGCGCCATCGACGGGTGCGGATCGGTATTGGTCGAAAACCGCGTGTGAAAGTACATCGTGTGGACGGCGTGGTCCGGGTCCGACAGATCCTTGAAATAGGGGACGATTTCCCAGGAATTGAGACGCCCTTTGAGCACCTGCATGCGGGCGGACATCGAGAGCGGGTAGAGGCCGGCAAGGGTCTGATCGGTGTAGGCGGTGGCCTCGATCTCAAGAAGTGCGCGGTGGATGCGCGCGTCGAGCGCATCGCCACGCAGGCCGCCGGGCGCCTCGAACACCCATTGCCGGATCGGAAGCTGATACTTGACCGCCCGCTTGCCTATGACCTTGGCGTCGACGGGCATACCGCGCACCAGGATCGTCGTGAGGCCAGCGGCGTGCAGGGTTTTTTCGATCAGCGCGGCTGCGCGTTCGTGCTGTGCGGGATCGGCTGGCAAAAAGAAGTTGCCGACGCCAAACGCACCGACCGAGAGCGTGCGGCCCGTGAGCTTAGAAAAGAACGCAGCCGAGAGGTCGACCGAGACACCGGCCCCGTCGCCGACCCCCTCCGACGACATGCCGCCACGATGCGGCACCGCGCACAACGCCTCGTGGCCTTTGAGCAAAAGCGCATGGGTCTGTCGCCCATCCTTGCGGGTGAGGAAGCCGACCCCGCAGGCGCTGTGCTCGTGCTGCGGATCATAGAGGGAAAGTGCATCGGTCATATCGGCCGCGAGCGTGCTGTTTGGTAAGGCAAAGGCGTGGCCGCACGCGACCGGCGTTCTGTGGGCAAGGCCACCCAAATTGAGCCCGGTTTCATGGACAGATTGCGCGTCGCTGACATCACTTACCAGCGAAAAGGCGCGGCTGCGCTGTCCGGATGGCCCTGACGCACGCGTTGCGGGGGCGCGTTGCGACATGGTTGATCTCAACGTGGCCGATCTCAACGTGGCGCGCTGTAGTCGGAAATGTCACGGCAGTCTCCTTGAAACACCTGCACCTTGCGCGCTCGACGGTCCGGGCAAGCACGGATCGGACGAGTGACAAGGGGCGGATGCGCGACGCGAAACGACTAAGATCGATGCCTTAGCTGGCGCACGCTACTCACCCGCGTCGCCAGACCGAGTGCGAGTTCCTTAGGCTTTCTGTCAGGAAACGGCAAGAATTTTCAACTGCGCGAGATAGCCGCGGGCGCGCGCTTTTGCGAGCTAACGGCACGGGTTGCACGGGCGTGTTTGCTTTGGACGCCTGGTTGTTTGTGATGGATATGGCCGCGTTTGATGGTTCGGGTCGTCTCGATACCGCCGAGGGTGGCTTTGGCGGTTCCAAGAGCGAAAGCTCTGCCGATAGCCGAGCAGTCGTTTGAGTGCGGCGTGATCGCTCTCGATCAGGTTGTTTCGTCCCTTCCGGTCGATGTGCCGAATGCTGTCGAAGTGCGGATCATAGCGATGATTGATCTCGCGGATGACCTTACGATAGGCATGCGCCTTGTCTGTACAGATCGTAACCGGCCGATGCAGCCGAACCCTCTCGATCGCCTTGCGCAGAAAGGCTTTGGCCGCCTTCGCATCCCGCCGTGCGGTCAGAGGAAAACCGACCATCTGACCTTTTGCATCGATCGCGCGCCACAGGTACCGCCACTTGCCGCCGACGCCGACACCGACACCGACACCGACACCGACACCGACACCGACACCGACACCGACACCGACACCGATGTAAGTCGTTCTCGGTTCGCTTGGTCAATTCCGGGCCAAACTTCTGGACCCGGCGATACACTGTCGATCGGTCCACATTGACGCTGCGCTTTGCCAGAAGATCTACGACATCCTGATGGGACAGCGGATACCGTAGGTACCAGCGAACTGCGCATAGGATGACGTCTCTCGGAAATCGGTGGTGCTTAAACGGCGCTTCGTGCGGCATGCTGGACCTCCAAGGCGAACTCTCAGCTAGAAACCTCAGTCATCGCAACATGTGTAGCCGCCCCTTGCGCAAGAGGTAGTTTTGGAGCTGTTGCAGGCGCGTCTTCGGGTGCTGAAATGCATCCGGCCTCAATTGCGGCGTCATAAATGCCGCGAGCCCGTATGGTGTTCGAAGATCAGGTCCAAATCAGTCCCGCGTGCTCGGTGGCACGTGTTGCGAACTGGATGTCTGATCCTGTCTCACGACTGTTGCGCCAAACTACTCTTTGTCCTCTCGCGCTCCGACGGTCCCGCGACTGTTGGTCGGCTTATGCCGCCGCGGCCGGAGATTGATCGACACCGCCGTGGGCCAGCAAAGCCCAGACAATACGCGCCATCTTGTTTGCCAGCGCGACCCGCACCAGCATCGGTGGCTTGCGCGACAGCAGATTGTCCAGCCATGTACCAGGCTCAGCGTCACGATGGATATGCCGCTTGATGATGACGCTGTTGGCGCCAATGATCAGCAGACGGCGAAGGGATCGCTCTCCCATCTTCGTTGTCGTTCCAAGGCGCTGTTTGCCACCGGTCGAATGCTGACGTGGCACAAGCCCAAGCCAGGCGGCCCAAGCCAGGCGGCAAAGTCGCGAGCCCTGCGGAAGTGCTCCGGCGGCGGCGCAAGCGTCGCTATAGCCGTTGCGATCAACGGCCCGATGCCCGGCACCGTCATCAGCCGCCTTGCAACATCATTCTCTTTGGCGTTCTGGGCAATCCGAGCGTCGAGGTTTGCGATCTGTGCTTCGAGTTGAGTTAATGTCCCGATCAGGACCTTCAAAGTGGCTGTCGCCTCAACAGGCAGGCCGCTTTCTGGATCGTCAACAATGGCAACCAGCTTCGACGCGTTGGACGCCCCCTGCGGAACCACCTGCCCGAATTCCGTGAGGTGGCCACGCAGCGCGTTAAGCGCCTGGGTGCGCTGCCGGATCAGAAGCTCGCGGACCCGGAACACCATCGCCCCGCCCTGCGTTTCCTCGCTCTTCAAAGGCACAAATCGCATCGTCGGACGCGACGCTGCTTCACAGATCGCTTCTGTATCAGCAGCATCGTTCTTCTGCCGCTTGATGAAGGGCTTCACATAAGCCGGCGGGATCAGCCGCACCTCACGGTCCAGCTTGCCGATCTCCCGACCCCAGTGATGGGCGCCACCGCAGGCTTCCATCGCCACGATGCAAGAGGGCAATTTGTCAAAAAACTCCAGAACCTGCTCGCGCCGCAATTTTTTGCGAAGTATCGCCCGGCCATCGCCATCTGCACCGCGAACTTGAAACACGTTCTTCGCCAAATCGAGCCCGACTATGATAGTCTCCGACATGACCGCTCTCCTTTGTGGATTCATACAAACCCACCTTGGTACATCAATGCCGTGGGGGGCGGTCACAGCATCAGTCCCCAACCAACTCAGAGGGGCGGGGAACGATCAGTTGCAGCAGCGAGGTGCAATTGTCGGTCGACACATAGGCCTATGATCCCGTTGAATATGACGATTAGGAGAAGCCAAATGGATCTACTCCGAGCTGCGCGACCTCAATGATGATTTCGGTATTCCCGTCGGCCTCTGCGGCCAGCCGATAGTCCGCGATGAGGGCCTCTGCGATCGAAATAGATCCCTCACGATCGCCAATGTCGTAGGCTTCCATCACATCTCGCGCGTTATCGACATTGCTCATTCCTTCCTCGACGGCGAAGGCGTAGCCGAGTTGTCCCTTCTGTTCTATCGTAAGCGTGTCGGCTGCCGCTTGGGCTATTTCATCCGAGGTCGCTCCATCAGGGTCGAAGTCCTTGGCTCCATTAATGATTGCCAGCACGAATTCGCCAAGGCGCACACTTCCACTTTCCAGCTCCCCAACCCAGAAACTCTGACCCTGAGTATCTGGGTTGCGTTCTAGAAGCCGGTTATAGATGTCGGTTACCAATTGAGAATAGAACTCTGTTGAGAGGCTCGATGGATCGCTGACCCCTCCAAGCCCATCCAACTCCGGATAAAGCGCAAGCGTCTCCTCTTGAAAGAAGAAGCTCTGCACAATCTGTCCAAGCCCTAGTCCGTCTGCAAGTCGCGTGCCCCAATAAAGGAGGCCGAGCGCATCTGGGGCCCTATCAAAATAGGCAACGTACATCTCAACGAAAGTGAGCAACTCTTCTTCGGAAAGGCCCACCGCACCAGTAATCTCACGGAGATCGAATGCACCACTGCCATCAAACGAAAAGTCATCCCCAAATTGCAAGAGCTCAACCTCTCTAAGCGTATCGTCACCGGTGCCATCTGCCCGCTTGTCCGATAGAAGCACATCTCTACTCGATCCATCGATGGTCAGGATATAGTTTCCGAAATCACCGTCAAAGACGGCCGTATCCTCTCCTCCCTCGCCTTCCAGGACGTCGTTACCGCCAGCGCCGGTGATTGTGTCGTCCCCCAAGCCGGCGCAAATTTGATCAGCTGATTCGCCTCCTGAGATTTCCTCGCTTGCAGGGGTGCCTTCGATCTTCTCAGTCTCGGCGTTCAGCGGAACGTACTGCACATCATCAAGGATTATTCCATCGCCATCACTTGGGCCATTGTCGACGACCAACTTTTGGATGCCATCATCTGACGATACGCCGTAGAAAATGCGGTTGTTTGCCCCAGATCCAATCAACCCTTCGCTCGCCTGCGTAAGCGCCGAAGAAGCGAATATCTCATCATCGGCATTGAATGCAGTGATCACTGTTTGCGTATTTGGGTCATTACTGCTGGCGCCGAGATTGCCGACAAATACTCCTACGGCTTTCATAGGATGGTGGAATTCGATTGTGAACGTGTCATCTAGATTGTCAAAAACAATACTGCCTGATGAATTGTAGAAGATCGACGCAGAAATGCCGTTTGGAAAGGATTGCAGGTTGGCTCCACCAACGATCAAACCCGGGGCAAAGTCGGTGGGATCGACTACGGCAATGCGCCGTGCGGAGATCGTGAAAGTATCGAACTCAGATCCATCGAGTTCTGAACCTCTTTGCAGGTCATCAAAGCCCTCAACGAGAAGACTATCAAATTCTTCAGAAAACGCTTCCTGTGAATTAAATTCCATGCTGTTCTTCCCCCAGATATCCAAGTGTCGTATCGGTCAAAACTGTGCCAACCTGTACGCCTGTCGGCAAGGGTTTTAGGTTCTTTCGAGATAACAAAAAATGTAACGACGGATCCATTTCCCTGCCGCGCCGCGTGCTCCCCAAATTGGAGCGTTGACTGGACTTGCTGCGGCGTTGGTGTGATGTGCTACCCAACGCGCCCTCGGCGGTTGTCAGAGTTTCCGCCCTTCGATCAGGTGCACGGGCTGGTGCAGATAGGCACATTTGAGAACACTGGGATAAAAGGTCCACGAGGGGCTCCATGAAAGCAGTGTTTTGGCGGCCGTGAATTTTCGGACCATCCCCGCCAGAATACTTTGACCAAGGATGGAGATCCGTTAACAGGCGCCGATTCCTCCGTCTTCTGTTCGCGGCTATGGACGTGTCATTTGGGTTATCGCCACGGACATCCGTGCCAGGTTTGGGCTTTAGTATGAAGTAGCTCGCGACCTTGATCTTCAGCGTGCCAGTTGCCGCGCCGCCAAATCTGGAGATGCGCCCCACAGAATGAGAGTTGCACGATTGGTAGCGTCGCGTGATCAACCTAACGAAAGCTCATGTAGCGCCTTTTCTAATGGAAAAGACCTCGGAACCGTGGGGGCTGCCGGATGCGGGTGCTGTGTTAAGCCCGACAAAAAGGATCGGCTATTTTAGTGCTGACCGACGCTGCTGTTTCAAAATGCGCGGTGCGGCTGGCTCAAGAGCGAACTGGGAAGGGCCCGCGGCGGCAAAGCAATGCGCCAGGGGTGAGTCTTTGGAGTTTGGGCGAGGTAACCAGACCGGTCACCAGTACTCGGCTCGCCAATGGGTCGTTCACGCCGTGCCGCTCTTCGCTTGGCGACCGGACCCTCAGTAAACGAGAGCGATCTGCGCCAGAAGGTCGGCCTCATCCATCCCCTTGGTGTGCTTCACATCGTTTCTCCTGCACGAGGCGTAGGCGGCGGTTAGCTCGGGGCCAAGCCAGGTTTCTAGCGTTGCGAGCGTTTCGGTGGTCAGCACCGTCTCCATTTCGGTGGGCAGGTGCCGCAGGTGGAGGGCGTCCCGCTCGGCGGCGCCGAGTGCTGCGGGATCGCCTGGGATGTTCCGTGGCGGCACGAGGCCGGTGGCTATCCCGCTCAGACCAGCTCTGATCAGGCCCGTCAGGACGAGGTAGGCGTTGGCGGTTGCGTCGCTTGTCCGAAATTCGAGGGTCGCGCCAGGGTGCGTGCCATCGGGGGCCGCCTTCCGCGGGATCACGCGGAGCATCGTTTCGCGGTTCATCAAGCCCGCGCAGACATAGGTTCCGACCCATGAATGCGGGCGCAGGCGCGCGTAGGAATTGCATGTCGTATTGGAGAGGAGGGTGAGAGGTTCGGCGGCTTGTAGGATGCCCGACAGGAAGGCGCCGACATCGCCCTCGACCCAGTTGCCCGCGAGGGTCACATTCGTATCGCCGCGCCAAAATGAGACGTGGATGTGGACGCCGTTGCCCGCCGCCGCCGGATCGGCCTTCGGCAGGAAACTCGCGCGGAGGTTGAGGTCTCGCGCGGCGGCGCGGATCGCTTCGAGCGTGAGAACGGTCCGGTCGGCTGCGCCAATCGGGTCGGTCGGCTGGCCTGCGACTTCGTATTGGCTCGGCGCGTATTCGGCGACGAACTGATCCAGCGTGAACCCACCCGTTTCGAGCGTCGACAGAACGGTATCGGCGAGCGCCGCGCCGGCACGCCCCGCCGAGAACGAAAAGGCGACATGGGTCGGTTCGTTGAGCCCGTGGACCGTGAATTCATGCTCGAAGGCGACTTTCATCGTGAGGCCGGTCTCGGCCTTGAGATCCTCGACGGCCGCTTTGAGCGCAGTGCGCGGGCAGCAGGGCCAGGCGCTTCCGTCGCGTTCGGTAAAGTTGCAAAGTGCGAGGTCGAAATCCGGGCCATCCGCCTTGCGCAGCGTGATTTTGGCGTCCGGGTCGGGCATCAGCCTGATTTCCCCCACGGGCCCGAACGGGTTATCGGCGGGAAGCGTGTTCAGGGCCCCGATGGTGATGTTTGCGGGAACCCAGGGCAGCCCATCAGACAGAGCCGCCGCCGCGCGTGCCGATGGCACGGACCTGCCCCGGAGGATGCCGTTGAGTTCCTGATTGCCCAGATAGGTAAAGTGCTGCGGCATCCAATGCCTCCTTTAGATGGCCTGATCTGCCCGTTTCACATCCAGGAGCGCTTGGGGCAAAAGCCGCGCCAAAAGGTCGGACCAGCTCCGGCACGACGCGGGGTCGCTCAGCGTATCCTGGCGGATTTCGATCTCGACCGACAGGATCCCGCGCGCCTCGCCATGGACGGGAATGCCGTAGTCCAGCTCATCGGAGACGACGTAAGGCTCATTGTCCCCGACGATCAGTTCGGGTTCCGAGCGCAGCCGTTCGAGCAATGGGCGCGCGAGCCGTGCATCGCGATTGTAGAGCACACCGATATGCCATGGGCGCGGGTCCGGGAAATCGCCGTGATGCGGGGTAAAGCTGTGGAGTGCGATCAACGCCGTCTCTTTCCCCGCGGAGGCGCGCGCGTCGAGCAGGGTGCGGAAACGGGCGTGGTAGGGGTCGAAAATCGCGCGCTCCCGGGTCGCTTTGGCCTCGGCGGTCAGGCCTTTATTGGCCGGGATGATGGTGCCGTCGCTTTTCATCGGAATGGAATCGCTTTGGCCCTTGTGCCGGTTGCAGTCAATGACGAGCCGGGAATAGGGCTGCGAGATGAAGGTCGCGTCGAGCGCCTCGGAGAGCATCGTACCAAGCGTCTCGATACCGATGTCGAGGCCGATGTGCCGGCAAAGGTCAGATGAGTCCAGACCCAGCGAATGCAGGGCTTGCGGCACGGCGCACCCGGCATGATCGCCAGACAGCATGAAGGGGCTTTTGCCGTCTTCGCGCACCACGTCGACGGGTCTCGGGTCGCCATCCTGAAGTGTGAAGATCATGCTTGTCAGACGCCCATTGACCAATTTTCGTGCAGGCTCAGCTTGTTCGAGAATTTTCAGAGGTGTCAATAATTTCGCCATAAGAAAATCTGTTGACATGCGCGGGCGTGTTGACTTGGCTTGAGGACGTTGGGGAAGGGTGCCGATGGCTTTGACCGCTCAATCGCCGTGGAAATCGCTGGTGGAGGCGTTGCTCCTGGCCGGTGCGCTCGCGTTGGGCGTGGCATTGCTGGCGGCGATCATGGGCCTGTCGGGCGCGCGGCTTGCAACATTCTTTGCCGTGAATGTCTGCGCGGTAGTGTCGTTTCAGGTCTTTAGCAGCAATTCCGGCGTCGTCTCATTTGGCCACGCCGCATTCATGGGCATGGCTGCCTATGTCTCGGCCTGGGTCACCATGCCGAACGTGATCCTGGGGACCGCCTTGCCCAACTTGCCAGCAGGATTGGGCGGTTATGAACTTCCGTTGCTTCCGGCCTTGGTCATCGTTGCGATCGTCGTCGCGTGTTTCGCGCTGCTCACTGGCCTCGGCATTTCGCGGCTGAACGGGGCGTCGGGGGCGATCGCGACGCTGGGCCTGTTAATCGCGGTGTATTCGGTCTTGGCGGCGGCCGTGGATTTCACGCGGGGCAATCAGGCGTTTTACGGCGTGCCGCGATACACCAACGTCTATGTCGCAACGGTGGCGGCGGCCCTCTTTATCATCGCGGCGCGGCTTTTTCGGGAGAGCCGTTGGGGGCTGATGCTACGCGCAGTGCGCGATGACGAGGACGCCGCCGCGGCGCTCGGCATTTGGCCCTACAGGGCCCGGTTTGTTGCCTGGGTCGTATCGGCGACGATGGCGGGCGTCGCGGGTGCCCTTTACGGCCATTCGCTCGGGGCGTTCACGCCGCGCGACTTCTACTTGGCGACAACGTTTGGATTTGTCGCGATGCTGATCCTGGGCGGGATGGGCACGGTAACTGGTGCCGTCGGTGGGGTCGCGCTCGTCATGGGGCTGCGGGAGGTGCTGCGCCGGTTCGAAGGCGGGGCGACCATCGGGGGCATCGAGCTGCCCGAGCTGTTTGGGCTCCAGGTGCTGGGCGTCAGCATCGCGATCCTCGTGGTGTTGAAGTATCGCCCTCAGGGCCTGTGCGGACCTCGCGAGCTGTGCGAGGGCTTGGCCTGGCCCCGGCGTGTCGCCGTCTCCGCGCCGCCGGTGGAGACAGCTGCTGCGCGGGGCCATGAGACATTGGCGCTCAAGGGGGTCGGCAAGCGCTTTGCGGGTCTCGTCGCGCTGGACGACGTGTCGTTCGACATTCCGGGCGGTCTCGTCACCGGCCTGATCGGCCCCAACGGGGCGGGCAAATCCACGCTCGTGAACGCGATTGCTGGCGCGTCTGCCGCGACCTCCGGCGGTGTCTGGATCGGCGAGACGCGCATTGACGCCCTCGGGGCGCACCGTGTCGCGCGGCTCGGCGTGGGGCGAACGTTTCAGAACATCCGCCTCTTTGAAGCGCTGTCGGCGGAAGAGAATGCCATCGTTGCCGGACTTGCCCGGGGTTTGTCGATGTCGGAGGCACGGCGCGTGGCGGCGCGCGAACTGGCCGAGATCGGGATCTCGGAGGATGCAAGCCGACCCGCCGGTCAGCTGCCCTATGGCGCGCGGCGGCGGCTCGAAATCGCGCGCGCCATGGCGCAGGCCCCGGCGTTTCTGATGCTGGACGAGCCCGCCGCCGGGATGAACCCCAGCGAGACCGCCGATCTCGGCGAGCGCTTGCGCCAGATTGCGGCGCGCCGGGGGATCGGCGTGCTGCTCATTGACCATGATCTCGGCTTCGTCATGGGCCTGTGCGACCGCGTCGTGGTCCTCAATCGCGGCCTGAAGATCGCCGAAGGCACGCCGGGTGAGGTCCAGGCCGCACCGGCGGTGATCGAGGCCTATCTCGGCACCCGGTCAAGAGACGCAGATCCAGCGAAACCAAAAACCGAACACACCCATCCACAGGAGGTAAGACCATGAAACCAGTACGCACCGCCGCAGCGGCCCTGACCGCGGGCCTTCTGACGGTGCCGCTCGCGGCATCGGCGCAGGAGGAATATGTGATCGGGGTTGCGGTGGCCAATTCCGGCGGTCTTGCCCCGTTCAGCCAGCCGTCGTTCAACGGGTTCAGCTATTGCGTCGACCAGATGAACGAAGCGGGCGGGATCAACGGGCAATACCCGATCCGGCTTGAGGTACGCGACACCCGCTCGGATATCGCCGAAGCGGTCCGGTTCGCCCAGGAATTCGTCGATCTCGGCGTCGACTTCATCGTGGCGCCGCCCGATGGCGACCCGACAATTGCGATGGGTCAGATCACGACGCCGGCCCAAATTCCGACGATGACCTTTGCGGGGACGGCGCCGATCCTGACGCTGAATGGCGGCGAATATGTCTTCGGCAGCTACCCGGCGGATAACCAGCAGGCGGCTGTTCTCGGCGCCTATGCCGCCGAGCTCGGCTATGAGACGACGTGGATCATGACCTCGCCCGACGCCGCCTATACCCAGTTTGGGCCGCGTTACTTTGCGTCGGCGTTTGAGGCCAACGGCGGCACGCTCTTGGGCGAGGGTTCCTTCAGTATGGGTCAGCCCGACTTCAACGCGATTGTGACGACGATCCAAAGCCTCGACCCGCAGCCCGACGTGATCATGACCTCGGCGTGGGAGCCGGACTTTCCCGCCTTCATCCGGGCGCTGCGGGGCGCCGGTGTCGACATCCCTGTCATGGGCGCCGACGTCCTTGATACGCCGACCGTGCGCGGGCTCGGCGATGTCGTCGAGGGGATCGTGCACACGTCTGGCGGCTATGCCGAAGAGGGGAGCGCGCATGCGGAGTTCAACGCGGCCTTCGAGGCGGCAACCGGGGAAGCCGCCGATACCAATTACGTCGTCAATGGCTGTGACATCCTCACGATGATCGACGCTGCTGTGGCCGCGGCGGGCACGACGGATTCGGCCGAAGTGGGCACGGCGCTTGCCAACCTCTCGGAAACCCAAGGGATCATGTCGAGCTTCACGTTCGCGGGCACGGATCGGATGCCGATGCGCGAGGTCGTGCTCGCTCGGATTGAAGGCGGGGAGAAGGTCTTCATCCGCCGGCAACTGGCCGATGCCGAAACCATGCCGGACCCCTAAGGTGCTCGACGTCGCCTCCCTGTCGGTGCGCTACGGAGCGATCGAGGCCGTGCGCGGCCTCGATCTCAGCGTCGCGCGCGGCGAGATCCACGCGATCCTCGGGGCGAACGGGGCGGGCAAATCGTCGTCTCTGGCGGGGATTTCGGGGCTAGTGCCGTCAGACGGGCGGATCACGTTCGAGGGCACGGATATCAGCGGCCGCCCGCCCGAAGAGATCGCGCGCCTGGGCATCGGCCTGATCCCCGAGGGGCGACGGATCTTTTCCAGCCTGACGGTCTCGGAGAACCTGCTGCTCGGGGGTGCGGAACACGGCTCTCCGAACGAGCGCAAGAAGCGTGCGGATGAGATGCGCGAGCGCTTTCCGATCCTGCGGGAGCGCAGCGCACAGAAGGCGGGGCTTCTGTCTGGCGGTGAGCAGCAGATGCTGGCGATTGCGCGGGCGTTGATGGCCCGCCCGAAGCTTCTGTTGATGGACGAGCCGTCCCTGGGCCTTGCGCCGCAGATGGTCGAAGCGGTGTTCGATCTGATCGTCGAGCTGAAGGAGGAGGGCCTCACCATCCTGCTCGTCGAGCAAAACGTGCCGATGTCGCTCGACATCGCAGATCAAGCGCTCGTCTTGGCGCAGGGGCGCGCGTCGTTTCAGGGGACGGCCGCCGACGTCGCCGCATCGACCGCTGTCGAAGGCGCGTATCTGGGGCACTAGGCGATGGACATCTTCATTCAGCAAACGATCAATGCCCTGAGCCTCGGGGGGATCTATGCGCTTTTGGCGCTGGGGCTGGCGGTCGTCTTTTCCATCGTCCGTCTGATCAATTTCGCCCATGGCGAGGTGATGACTGTCACCGGATACGGCATGTGGTTCGTCCTGTTGCTGAACCTGCCGGTGCTCCTTTCGATTGCCGTCGGGATTGTCTCGGCCATCGTGATCGCGGTGATGATGGAGCGGGTGGCGTTTCGGCAGATGCGCGGGGCCGATGTGACCACGCTTTTGATCACGTCTTTCGCGGTCAGTCAGATTATCCAAGTGCTGTTCCAGAATGGCATCTCGGCGCGGCCCGTCGCGGTCGTGCTGCCCGATTGGCTGACCGCGAGCGTGATGCTGGGGCCGGTGCGCCTCGGCATGGCGTCGATCCTGTCGATCCTCGTCGTCTGTGCCGCGCTCATCGTGCTGCGGGCTCTCCTGACCCGCACTGTCACGGGGATCGCGATGCGGGCGGCGTCGGAGGATTTCGCGGTCGTCCAGCTCATGGGGATTTCGGCGAACCGAGTGATCGCGACGGCCTTTGCCGTCTCGGGTGCATTGGCGGGGATTGCCGCCGTCCTTTGGGTGGCGACGCGCGGATCGGTCGATCCGTTGATGGGCGCCATCCCGGTGCTCAAGGCCTTTATCGCCACGGTTGTCGGGGGACTCGGCTCGCTCGGCGGGGCCGTCTTGGGCGGGTTCGTTTTGGGGGCCGTCGAGGTCTATTTGCAGGCCTTTCTGCCCGAAGCGGCGCTGCCTTACCGCGATGCGATTTCTCTGTCGATCATCGTTGCCATCCTTGTGTTGAAACCGGATGGTCTGCTACCGGAGCAAACGTCGCGGCGGAGCTAGTGGGATCTGGTTTTGACGATCAAGAGCAAACTCGACGCCCGACTGAATGAGTTTTCCGCGAGCGAGCGCAGGATTGCGCTCGTGGTGGCCGAGCGCTATCCGGTGAGCGCGTTGGGGGGGATCGAGGATCTCGCCCGGCACGCGAAGGTCAGCGCGCCGACCGTCACGCGGTTTGTCCGGAGACTGGGCTATGCCCGTTTTGCGGATTTTCAGCGCGACGTCCGCCAAGAGGTGCAAGACGCCGAGGCGTCCCCGCTGGCGCTTCTGCAACGGCACCGGGAGGCTCCGCCGGAAACCGGCCTTCTCGCGGATATCGCCGCCTCAATCGGCTCCCTCGAAAGCGACGCGATTGCCAGCGCGCTGGACGTGGCCGCCGAGATGATCAACGGGACTAAGGGGCGGATCTTTGCCATTGGCGGGCGGTGGACGTCGGTCGTCGCGCAGTATCTGACGTTTCAGCTCGGGACGATGCGCCAAGAGGTGCATGCGCTGTTACCGACGGCGTCGGGCATCGCGGCGGATCGGCTGCTCGACCTCAGTCGGCGCGATGTCGTCATCCTGTTCGACGTCCGCCGTTACCAGCCGGACCTCTATGCGATGGCGGAGATCGTGCGGGAGCAGAAGGTCCGCATCATCCTCTTCACGGATGTCGAGCTGTCCCCGATTTGCGAGCTTGCGGAGGTGACGATCCCGGCCCCGGTGGCCACGGCCTCACCGCTCGATACGCTCGCCCCGACCATTGCGATTGTTGATCGGCTTTTGGGGCTCCTGGTCGAGGCCTCTGGCGATGGCGCATCGAAGCGTATCGCGCGGCTCGAACAGGTGCGCGGTCGGATCGCTGGCGCGGCGGGTGGGGCGTAGGAAAGCGAGAATTCGTTTTCAAAAAGGAACTTTTTTCTCGCATAAGGAAATGGAATTTCATAGTCTCGACAGTGATCCAATTCGGCTTTGGCCCTGCCCTCGAGGTATGCTGTGACCCAAGACCTTCCCCCCATTGATGCGCCCGGCGGCGCCTATCGTGAACGCGCCATCGAACCGGCAAAGACGGCGCTTCTTTCGGTCGATATGCAGAACGCGGAATGGACGGCGGAGCGCCAGAAGCTCTCATCGGACCCGGCATCGGACGAGCATGAGCACGCCTATTTTCTCAATCGGATCGGTGAGCTCCTTTTGCCGAACCAAAAGCGTCTGCAGGCCGCCGCACGTGCGGCGGGGATCGAGGTGATCTACACCACCATTGAGGCCTATACGCTCGATGGCCGCGACCGCAGCCTCGATCACAAGATCTCCAACCTGCTGTTTCCTAAAGGGTCTTGGGAGGCGAAGGTCATCGAAGAGGTCGGGCCGGAGCCCAATGAGATCGTCATTCCCAAGACGGCGAGCGGGATCTTCAATTCGACGAATATCGAATATGTTCTGCGCAATCTTGGGATCGAATACCTTATCGTCTACGGGGTGTGCACCGATCAATGCGTCGAAGGGGCGATCCGCGATGCCGCTGATCGCGGGTTTCTTGTCACGCAGATCGAGGATTGTTGCGCGGCCAATTGCGAGCGCCGCCATTCCGTCTCCATCGAGCAGATGCGCGGGCATTATTGCCGGACCCGGACGACCGAGGAGATCCTTGCGGAGATTGCGGCGCTCACGGGCGTGGAACGGGCGAGCTGATCCGAGCCCGTGGCTCTGGCGCTCCGAGATATCATGGCTGCGCGCCACGTGATCGCTGGGGTGGCCGACCGGACGCCGATGATCGCGTCCACCTATCTCTCTTCCCAGATTGGGCAAGAGGTGCTCCTCAAGCTCGAGTCGATGCAGCCTATCGGGGCGTTCAAGCTGCGCGGCGCGATTAACGCGGTACACCACCTGCCGGAGACCACGCGCGCCGTAACCTGTTGCTCGACCGGGAACCACGGTCGTGCCGTTGCCTATGCCGCGCGTCAGCGGGGCCTGCCGTCGCTCATCTGCATGTCTGATTTGGTGCCGGAGACGAAGCGGGAGGGCATCCGGCGCTTGGGCGCCGAGCTGCGGATCGTGGGCGCCAGTCAGGATGATGCGATGTACGAGGCCCAGAGGCTCGCGGAGGAGGATGGCTATGCCAATATCTCTCCATTTGATGATCCGCTGGTGGTTGCGGGGCAGGGGACCATTGGCCTGGAGATGCTTGAGGCGCGGCCCGATATCGCGACGATCCTGATCCCGTTGTCGGGGGGTGGCCTCGCGGCGGGCATTGCGCTCGCCGCCCGGTCTATCGCCCCGAAGATCCGTCTTGTCGGTCTGTCGATGGAGCGGGGGGCGGCGATGGCCGCTTCGGTCGCGGCGGGGCATCCTGTGGAGGTCGAGGAGGTTCCGTCGCTGGCCGACAGTCTGGGCGGGGGCATCGGCCTCGATAATCAGCTGACCTTCCCGATGTGCCGTGACCTTCTCGACGACATCGTCCTCGTGAGCGAGACCGAGATACGGGACGCGATGCAGGTGCTCTACTATGAGGACCGGCTTATCGCGGAAGGGGCCTGTGTCGTGGGGATTGCGGCGCTGATAGCGGGTCGGATCACGCTGCCACCGGGGCCGATTGCGACGATCATCACGGGGCGCAACGTTGATATGGGTGTCTTCACGCGGCTTATGGGCGGGGTTGACGTGGCTTTGGGCGATCTCCGGGTCGAGGGGCGCGCCTATGCCCCGTGAGGTCCGCATCGTGACCGAGGCGGAATTGCGCGGGGCCGTGCCGCTCGACATGGGCTTGATCGACGTGATCGAGGCGGCTTTTGTGTCCCTCGTGACGGAGGAGGTCATCTTGCCGCCGATCCTGTCAATGGATTTGCCGGCGGTGAACGGGGAGGTCGACGTTAAGACAGCTTTCCTGCCGGGCGCCTCGGGCTTTGCGGTCAAGATCAGCCCGGGGTTCTTCGACAACCCGAAGATCGGTTTGCCCAGCCTGAACGGCTTGATGGTCCTGTTGTCATCGGCGACGGGGCAGGTCGAGGCGGTCTTTCTCGACAACGGTTATCTGACCGACCTCCGGACCGCGGCGGCGGGGGCGGTGGCCGCGCGGCATTTGGCACCGCCCGAGGTGGAGACGGCCGGCGTCATCGGGACCGGTGTGCAGGCCCGGCTTCAGATGCGGGCGGCCCACCTCGTGCGACCGTTTCGCGAGGCCTTGGTCTGGGGCCGCGATGCCGAACGGGCGCGGGCTTGCGCGGCGGATATCGGCGAGGCGCTCGGCGTCACGGTCGATGTCGCCGATACGCCAGCGGCCCTTTTGGCGGAGAGCCAATTGGTAATGACCACCACTCCCGCGCGGGACCCCATCGTGACCGCCGAGATGCTGCATCCCGGTCTGCACATCACCGCCATGGGATCGGATCAGGCGGGCAAGAATGAAATCGCCGCTGCAGCCCAAGTCGCGGCTGATCTCTTCGTCTGTGACCGGGTTTCACAATGCGAAAATGCGGGCGAGCTCCGCGCGGCGATGGGTGCGGGGCTGTGGCGGGGCGATCCCCCGCCCGAGCTTGGCGCGATTGCAGCAGGGCGGGTGCCCAGCAGGACCCATGACGATCAAGTGACGATCTGCGACCTGACCGGCACGGGCGTACAGGACACGGCCATCGCGTCTCACGTCCGACGCGCGCATCCCGGCCTTGGGCGTGCTCTGGAGGTCTGAGCGTAGCCGCGACCTTACATCGGCCAGCCCGGACCCTACGCATAGCCGCTTTCTACGACCGACTGGTTGCACCATGCCCGTACTCTCAAGGAGGACCCCATGAGTATCGAACCGACTGCGAATGACCTCCTGTCCCGCTGGGACCGCGATCATTTCCTGCATCCCTCGACCCATGTCGCCAATCATGCCGGCGGCGACAGCCCCACGCGGATCATCACCGGGGGCGAGGGCGCGCATATCGTTGACCGGGACGGGAACCGTTTTCTCGATGCGTTCGCGGGTCTCTACTGCGTGAATGTGGGCTATGGGCGGCGCGAAATCTCGGACGCCATCGCCAAGCAGGCACAAGAGCTCGCCTATTACCACGCCTATGTCGGCCATGGGTCGGAGGCGTCGATCACCCTGGCGAAAATGATCGCGGACCGGGCTCCGGACGGGTTCAACCACGTTTATTTCGGCCTCTCCGGCTCCGATGCCAATGAAACGAACCTGAAGCTCGTCCGGCATTACAACGCAATCCTCGGTCGGCCGGAAAAGCGCAAAGTAATCTCGCGGTGGCGGGGCTATCATGGCTCGGGGCTGATGACGGGGTCGCTCACGGGGCTCAGGACGTTTCACGCCACGTTCGGCCTTCCGATGGACGGCACCCTGCACACCCATGCGCCCTATTACCTCCATCGCCCGCAGGCTTGCGCGGAGATGGATCCGGCCGAGTTTTCGCTGTGGCTGGCCGGGGAGCTTGACGTGTTGATCGAACGGGAAGGGCCGCAAAGCGTGGCTGCGTTTGTGGCGGAGCCCGTTCTCGGCACGGGCGGCATCGTGCCGCCGCCCGAGGGCTATTGGGAGGCGATCACGCCCGTCCTGCAAAAGCACGATGTCCTGTTGATCGCGGACGAAGTGGTGACGGGCTTTGGGCGCTTGGGGTCGATGTTCGGGTCCGACCATTACGGGATGACGCCCGATTTGATCACGATCGCCAAAGGCCTGACCTCGGCCTACGCGCCGCTTTCGGGGTCGATTGTGTCCGACCGGGTGTTCAGCGTGCTGTCGGATGGGTCGGACCGGCTTGGGCCCCTCGGCCACGGCTGGACCTATTCGGCACACCCGATCTGCGCTGCGGCTGGGGTCGCGAACCTGACTTTGGTCGACGAATTGGGGCTTCTCGACAATGCACGGAGTACGGGGGCTTATCTGCGAGACCGCTTGAGCGCGGCGCTTGCCGGACACGCGCATGTGGCGGAGGTCAGAGGCGAGGGCCTATTGGTCGCCGTTGAGTTGATGGAAGACCCTGGGAACAGAATGCCCTTTGAGACGGATCGCAAGGTGGCGGCTGGCGTTGTCGCGAAGATGCTCACCCACGGCGTCATTGCGCGTGCAATGCCCGAGGCCGACATCATCGGCCTCGCACCTCCGCTCTGCCTTACGCAAGTGGAAGCAGACGAGATTGTGGATGCGGTCTTGGCGTCTTTATCCGCGCAGTTCGGGTAGGCGGGACGCTCTGCATCGCTGTCGCGGGGATCGGCATCTTGTGACCCCATCGGATTTTTGTGCAGCCCGTGGGTTTCTTCTAAGCCTGAGGTTCTTCGACAAGAAGCGCAGTTCTGGCGGAGGGTGGCTTGCCGTCGTCGCGCTCCGCCTGCCTGATCCAGGTCTGGATCGTCGCGACGCAGGGTTCGAAGTCCCGCGCGGGGTCCTCGGCGCTCTTACCAGCTCTATACAACGCGACCCCGCGGGAATGTCACCAACGGTCGGAGAAGGACCAAATCCTGAACAGAGGGACTTGAACAACGCGGACGGGCAGGGGAGCCGGTCAAGCATTACAGATCGAGCGGGCCCTGGCGGTACTCTTCGGGGATCTCTTCGGGTTTGTAGACTTGCATGAATTCAACGCCGGCCCCTGGCACGCCGTCATCCTCAAGGAACGCGACCCATCCTTCGGGGTGTTCGTATCGGCCTTTAATCCCACAGTTTTGGCAGACGGTTTCGCCATGCACCGTGACATCCCATGCCTCGATATCCTGGGGATCGTCGGAGATACGGCAGCTTTGCTCGAGCATCCGCGCACCCTGCGCCACCGCGGTCTCGATCGTCGCCTTGAGATCGTCCACCGTGTAGCAGATGTGGTGGATGCTTTCGCCGTGTTCTGCGACGTGCTTTGCGTATCTGCCATCTTTGTCGAGCGATTGGACCAACTGGTATTGGACATCACCAACCATGAAGACGGCAGAGCGCTGGCGCGTCACGTCCGAAGTGCGCAACACGGCGTCGCGCGCAGCGCCGAGCATCGTTTGGTAGCGTTTGAGGGCCGCCTCAGCATCCGCAACGGCAATCGCGATGTGTTTGATTCCTGTGATCATTTCGAAACTCCTGCAAGCCATCTGACAGCTAGAACATCACGCCTATTGATACACGCTTCAGCGTGCTTCTCGCGATCTAAAGCGGTGCGCTTTTGTACGGAGACACCGGCGGAACGCGGGATGGTCTATTCGGGACTTCGTATGTGCGCTTCAGGAGAGGCGCACCGGTACAACTCGGCCGCATAGAGTATCGTCCAGAAAACCTGAAACAAGCCCCCACCGGTTGGCCGGCGCGCAAGCCGTGCCAGCGCCGTGCCGTGAGTTGCCGCCGGCATGGTTGGACTAGAACGCTTTATGCCAGCCAAGCCCCTGCTCGCTTTGAGCTAAGCGCTTACGGCAAGAAAGCGCCATCCTGCCGGGACGGGACGGCGCTGGCACGGCAGCCTTGCGGCCTTTGCTCCGTTTCGAGGTGCGAAGCTCAGGCTTGGTTCAGGTTTTCTGGACGATGCTCTAATGCGGAAGTGTGCACTGCGCGGCGGCACTTTCCCCGTGAATAGATGCGTGTTCTAGACTACGACAATGCCGGTACAGGACGCTTCTGGTCGACGACTTTCGTGGACCCGTAAGGTGAGGGAGACCAACACATGCTGATCCGCAATTCGGCTGCCGAACTCCGGGAAGCCGCCTTGGCCGCGCGAGAAAACGCCTACGCCCCTTACTCGAACTTCAAGGTTGGCGCAGCCATGCGTGGCGCGTCCGGCAAGGTCTATGTGGGCGCCAATGTCGAGAATGTTGCCTATCCCGTCGGGACGTGCGCAGAGGAGGCGGCGCTTGCGGCCATGGTTGTTGCAGGTGAAACCGAGGTCGTTGAGGCCTATGTGATTGCGGACGCGGCGGAGCCGGTTCCCCCTTGCGGCGCGTGCCGGCAACGCCTGAAGGAGTTCGGGCAGGACGACGTCACGGTCTGGATGGGGACGACCGATGGCAAGGAAGAAGCCACGACGATTGGCGATCTCTTGCCCGGCGCCTTCGGTGCTGGATACATGGCGCGGAGTTAGGCGGGCACTCGGCGCAGCCCGCATGATCACGCATCTGCTCAGGGTAGCAGTGTCAGCGCGGCAAGACTAGCGCGCTAGGGCCTCCTGGAAATGCATGGGCTGGCCCATGCCAGGTGTGGTGAGTTCGCCGTCCCACACCACCCCGTGGCCACGCACCACGGTTCCCACGGGCCAGCCTGTCACGGTGACGTCGTGATACGGCGTCCAACCGGCACGGGAGGCGATCCAGTCGTTGGTGATCGTCTCTTTGCGCTTTAGGTCCACGATGGTGAGGTCTGCGTCATACCCCACGGCGATGCGCCCCTTCCGGACAATTCCAAACAGGCGATTGGGCCCGTGGCTCGTCATATCGACAAAGCGTTCCAGGCGGAGCCGGCCGGCCGCGACATGATCGAGCATAATGGGGACGAGTGTTTGGACCCCCGTCATCCCTGAATGGCTCTCCGGATAGGGGTGTTCTTTCTCGTCGCGCGTGTGCGGCGCATGATCGGACCCGAGGATGTCGGCCACGCCATTCGCCACGCCGGCCCAGATCCGCTCCCGATGGGATGCGTCGCGGATGGGTGGGTTCATCTGAGCGTAGGTGCCCAGACGCGCGTAGGCGGTCTCGTCCAGCGTCAAATGGTGGGGTGTGACCTCGACGCTGGCGACGTCCTTGTGATGCGCGAGATAGGCCATCTCTTCGCCAGTGGAGATGTGAATGACATGGATGCGCTTTCCGGTCTTTCGCGCCAACCCAACGAGACGCTTCGTGCAATTGAGCGCCACCTCGGGCGAGCGCCAGACCGGGTGGCTGGCCGGATCAGCGCGCACGCGCAAGCCCTTGCGGTCCTCCAGCATGTATTCGTCTTCGCTATAGAAGGCGGCCCTGCGGCTGATCGCGGCCAGGATCGCTTCGACGCCGTCGTCGTCCTGCACCAAAAGCGATCCGGTGGACGAGCCCATGAATATCTTAACGCCCGCACAGCCTGGGAGTGTCTCAAGTGCGGCGAGGTCCGACGGGTTCTCGTGTGTTCCGCCGACATAGAAGGCAAGTCGCAATGCATGCGGTTGGTCGCGGCGGCGATCTTGGCGTCAAAGGTCTCGCGCGTGGTGGTCAGCGGGTTGGTATTGGGCATCTCGAAAACGCCCGTGACCCCACCCAAGACCGCTCCGCGCGAGCCCGTTTCGAGATCCTCTTTGTGGGTCAGGCCCGGCTCGCGAAAGTGAACTTGCGTATCGATGACGCCCGGGAGGATGTGCAGACCCTTGCACTCCACGACCTCCTCCGCAGACGCGTCCGACAAGGACCCAAGCGTAGCGATGCGGCCGTTCTGCACGGCGACGTTGACCTCGGCCCTGCCGTCTTGGTTCACGACGATGCCGTTCCGAAAGAGGATGTCGTATTTCGCCATGGCGCGTGCTCCCTGACCTTGGGTTCAGGCCCCGTTGGACCCGGCCCCACATTCAGAGCACATGCCATGAATCTCGATCACATGGCGCTCCGGCCGGAACCTCGCTTCTTTCACGAACCCTAACAGCTTGTGCACGAGCCGTGGGGCGACATGTTGCTCCACATGCCCGCATCCGTCGCAGATCGACAACACCGAGGCCTGATGCCCGCCCTCACATTGGCAGGCAATGCAGGCCTTGAGGGATACGACCCGGTGGGCGCGCCCCGCTTTCGTCAACGCTGCAAGGCCGTTGTAGACTGTCGGGGGGGCGATCTTGGGATGCGTTGTGCCGAGCGCACCCAAGACGTGATAGGCGGAAAGTGCGCTGCCGGCCTTGCACAGAAGGCCCAAGGTCTCCGCCTGCATTCTCTCGCCGCGTCGTTTCATTGGATTTGGCGCGTTACTTGGACTTCGGTTTGTTGACAGGGGGGACCGGATCATAGCCGGAGCCACTCCAAGGATTGCACGGGGCGAGCCGATGAAGGGTCAGCCAAAGCCCGCGGATCGGCCCGTGCGTTTCCAAGGCTTCGATAGAATAGACCGAGCATCTCATCGGGATAGGCGCCCGAGAGCTTGCCGTAGTCCGGAAAGGCGGGGATGTGATAGAGGACATGCCCTTCGACAGCGTAGGCTTTGCCCGCGCCGATGAGCTCTTCGATCATCGCGATCATGGGCGCGATGTGATCGGTGGCGTGCGGCTCGATATCAGGCGGCAGAACCCCCAGTGCTGCCAAATCCTCATGGAAGGCCTTAGTAAACTCCGCTGAGATCGCGTCACTGCTCACAGCGCGAGCGTTCGCCCCGGCGATGATCTTTTCATCGATATCCATGATGTTTCGCGCGAAGGTGACCCGCGGCACCTCGGCGCGCAAAACACGGGCCAAGACGTCGAACACTACAGCGGGGCACGCGTTTCCGATATGCGCGAACGAATAGACAGTGGGACCACATACGTACATTCGCGCGTGATCGGGGTTACACGGCACAAAGGGCTCAATCTTGCGGCCCATAGAATTGTAAAGATGGAGCATCGGTCAGAAGGGCATTTCGCAGGGTTCTACCGCAAGGTCATCGACGCTCGCTTCGACCTCTTTGGGCTGCATGCGCAGAACGTTGAGGCTGCTTACGAGCTCGTCTTTGGTCATGTCGCGCGCGATGACGACCATACGACTGGTCGTGTCGCCGCCCTGCCAAGACTTTAACGGCAGGGGCCGATCAAAGATGTGCTGAACGCCGTGAAACACGAGGGGCCAGTCAATCCCTTCGACGTGGACGATGCCCTTCATCCGCAGAAGGTCGGGGCTCTTCAGCGCGATCAGCATATCAAGCCAGAAGTCGAACACGCTGGCCGGGATCGGCCGAGCTACCTGGATCGAGGCTGACGCAATGCGCGTGTCGTGGTGGTGATGGTCATGACGGGAATGGTCGTGGCCACAGGGATGATGCGCGTCGTGGGAACGACCCTCGTGGTGGTTGCGGCGATGAGCATGCGCTTGAGCCACGTTTATGCCCCCCATCCACGTTGTGACGTTCTCCTGCGTGACGTCGCGGCGCGGCGCGGAAAGTCCGAACAACTCCCCGAGCAGGGCGCGACCATGGTCAGCGCGGATACGCGGCGCGGTTCCGTTGATCCCATCAAGCCGCGTTTCAAAGGCGTGCAGGTCTGGCGCTGACACAAGATCGGCTTTGGTCAAAACGATCACGTCAGCCACGGCAATCTGGTGCACGGCTTCAAACTGACGATCCGGCGTCGCGGGCCCCGACGCGGCATCCGCGAGCGTGACGACCCCGTCCATACGATAGTCCGGGGCCACGAGATCGCTCATGACCAGCGTGTGCAGCACTGGCCCGGGGTCTGCGATGCCGATGGTTTCGATGACCACCCGGTCAAAGCCCAACGCACCCGTCTTGCGCCGCTACACGAGGGCGGTGCGCGTGGTGGCAAGATCTCCCCGGATGGAGCAACACAGGCACCCCGAGTCGAGCAGGATCGCCTCCTCCGTGGCTTCCTCGATCAAGTCATGGTCCAGGCCAACATCGCCGAACTCGTTCATCACAACGGCAATTCGGCCCGCCGCGGGATCGCGGATCAAGTGGTTGAGCAGCGTGGTCTTTCCCGACCTGAGAAAACCGGTCAGCAAGGTCACCGGGATACGCGCGTCATGTGGTTCCATGTGTGCTTCCGCCCTCTTCACTTTGTCGTCGCTGCACGTGAAGAGCTTTATCTTATAAGATGGTCTCACGAGGCGATCCCATGAGCAAGATCACGTTCGAGGCCCGCCGGTCTGTCGAGCAGGTCGAGGAAGGCACCGAGCTTGCACCGAAGTTTGGCGGCGACGGCCTTTTGCCGTGCATCACGACGGATGCGCAGAGCGGCGATGTGCTGATGTTGGGCTGGATGAACGAGGAGGCCTTGCAGCTCACGATAGAAATCGGTGAAGCGCATTACTTCAGCCGAGCCCGCAAAGCCCTGTGGCGCAAGGGAGCGACGTCCGGGTTGGTTCAGAAGGTGATTGAGGCCAGGATCGACGATGATCAGGATGCCCTGTGGCTGAAGGTGGAGGTCGCGGGTTCGGGCGCCTCCTGTCATGTGGGGTATCGGTCTTGCTTCTACCGTGCCGTCCCCACAGCGGGAGAGGCGGGCGATCCGCTTCGCTTTATCGAGGAGGAGAAGACCTTCGACCCGACGGACGTTTACGGCGATGCGCCCAATCCCACACAGCTCTGATACGGTCTGGATGGCCCGCGCTCTGTCCCTGGCACGCGACATGCGCGGCCATGTCTGGCCTAACCCGCCGGTGGGCTGCATGGTCGTTAAGGACGGTGTGTGTGTCGCTGAGGGGGCGACCCATCCCGGCGGCCGGCCCCATGCGGAGCGCAAGGCCCTCGATGTTGCCGGTCGCTCCGCCGCCCTCAACGCCACGCTTTACGTGACCCTGGAGCCCTGCTGCCATTGGGGTAAGACACCTCCCTGTGCAGACGCGATCATCGACGCGGGCGTTGCGCGCGTGGTCTGCGCCGTTCAGGATCCCGATCCCCGCGTGAACGGTGGCGGATTCATGAAGCTGAAGCGCGCCGGGATCGAGGTTACGATTGGGGTCTGCCGAGAAGAGGCTGAAGCCGTGATGTCGGGGTTCTTTCACCGCGTGCGAACCGGCACGCCTGAGTTGCGCGTAACAACGGACATACCCGGTGTGATCCCTGACGGCGTGGATGGCGTGTTGGTGTCGACCAGTCATGGCTTGGTCATCAAAACGCGGTCCGGCGGCTTTGAGCACCCGCCTCAGCCTCACGACGACCTTCTGTGTTGGATGGGAGAGCTTGGCCTGACATCGGTTGCGGTCTCGAAGCAGGATCGGTTCTGGCAGGAAAGGCAACCGGCTCCAGGCGTCGTTGCATTGCAAGACTGGTTCGAAATGTCCGTATCGGCACGAGATACGGACCTTTAGCGGTGGAGAACTGACTCAAACAAAGGGCGCAGAGCCTCTGGCACGCACAACCGGTCAAGCGCCTCACGCGCGACCAAATTTGCAGCGGTGTTTAGTGTCTCATCTTTGTGCGTGCGACCACGTGTATGGATTCCGGCTGACAGGGGCCCGCAACCGAGAACAGGATTGTGGCCCTGGGCTTTGAAGACATCAGGGCGTTGATCCACCAGGAGGCTGCTGACGTTGCCTGGAGGGATGTCGCCGCGGTCTTCGAAGGGTCCATCCAACGATCATCCGCGTTTGACCACCCTAGAACCTCGCTATCGCGCCGGGTGCCCAACTATGCGTCTTCAGACACCTTCATGGCAGCGCCTTCGGCCATCGCGCCAAGCTTCGCATACGCGATCTGAGGATCAACCGCGCCGCACCCCGCGAACGTCCCGAACCCGCAATCGCGAAAGGAAATCACGCGCTCTTCGCCCACGATGTCGGTAAAGCGCGCAATCCGCTCGGCCACCAATTCAGGATGCTCGACGAAGTTCGTCGTGGGGTCGATCACGCCGGGCAACAGCACCTTGTCGTCGGGGATCTCGTCCTTCCGAGTGCGGAACACCTTCCATTCGTGACCATGGCGCGGGTTCACATTCTCAAAGGACAGGTACTTCGCGTCGATCCACATCAAGGTGCTGAAGACCTTGTCCATCGGCAGGTCCAAGACACGCGGACCTTCATAATTCCCCCAGCACGCATGCACGCGCACTTTCTCGCGCGGGACATCGCGCAAGGCATGGTTCATCACCTCAGCATTCACCTCGGCGATCTTGATGAACTCATCATCGGAGAATTTGGAAAAGAGCATCTGACGGGACAGCGCGCGGTCAGGACAGTCAAGCTGCACACCTAGTCCGGCGGCCAGGATGGCCTCGTATTCCGCCTTCAAAGCATCAGCGAGTGCCTCCAGATAGGTCTCTCGCGATAGGTAGTGTTGGTTGGGCAAGAACGGCGCCACCACGCCGGGAGAGGCGGCATTCATGAAGCCACGCTTGACGCCGTGCTTTTCCATCGCTGCCTTGAGGTTCGCGATGTCCGTGTTCAACTCGTCATGGCCAAGTGACGTGATCTCGCCCGTGCATTGCGGTCGCGTATAGGTCGGGGTGCCAGCGCCCTTTGACAGCCGCTCCATAAAGGTGGGGAAGAGCTTGAGGTCAGCGGGCGCATTGCGCGGGCTATCGCCCGAGAAGCCGGTATAGCGATCCTTGACGTGGGTGGAATACGAGAGCTTGGAGGCCTCGCCATCGCTCACGATGTCCACACCGGCCTCAACCTTGCGGCGCACATTCTCATCCACGGCCTTTGTCATGGTGGCGTCAAACTGAGCCTGGTCATAGTCTTCGCCTCTCTCACGGGCGAACAGCAAATCCACGACCTCTTACGTGTGCGGCAGGGATTCGACATGTTTTGTGAGCACCGGCATAGCGTTCCTTCACGGGCTGGGAGGCCTGGCTTTTCGTGTCGGGGCAACAAGCAATTCTCGGAGATCAACTTCGACTCCCCCGTGACTGCGGTCGTGGGTCAGTTTGAACCAATTCCTTTATGACGCTCCTTAACGGGGCCGTGCTTTTTCGATTCGAGCTCTGCCTTGTCGACCGGCGCAACGATGTCCTCTACCTCCCATGGGCTGGCTGTCAGGCCGGCGGAGGCCTTCCGGCGTGGGGGTTGGTTCAAGGGTCGGGGCGGATCTCCTGCGTCTGAAGCCCCTCAGTGGTTGACAAAATGGGCCTGCGCGATATCGGGGAAGGGCTTCGGTTCTGGCACGACGATCGCGCCGGATGAAAAGGGAACGCAGTGCGGCTGGTAACAGCCAAGTCTGCGGCTGCCCCCGCAACTGTAAGCGGCGAGCGATGCCGGAAAGACCACTGCTCTGTCATGAAACAGGGTGGGAAGGGCCGGAGGAGCGACGACCCGCGAGCCAGGAGACCTGCCGAGGCGATCACCCTGTCCGGGTGCGGGGCGCGCCATGGCCAACGGTCAATCCGTAGCGGTGAATTCGTCATCGTCTACGGAGGGCATTCCTTCATAGGCATCGTTTTTGCTTTTGGCCCTCCAAGGCCAGATATGAAGGAGGGCAGAATGGCCCCTAGAACCACACAACACTTCTTAGCACTCTTTGGCATGGCCGCACTGCTTCTTCCCGCACAGGCCGCCGCGCAAGGCGCTGACGCATCGATAGACCTGGGCACGATTGTCCTGTCCGGCGGCCTCACCCCGATCGCGGAGAGTGCTTATGGACGGGCAAGCACGGTTCTGACGGCTGAAGAGATTGAGGCGCAGGATGAACGCTACGCCGCCGACGTGCTGCGGACGATCCCCGGCCTCGCTGTGTCGCGCACCGGCTCCTTTGGCGGCTTAACGCAAGTGCGCATCCGTGGTCACGAGGGCAACCATACCCTGGTGCTGATCGATGGCGTCGAAGTGAATTCGGTCAACCAAGGCGAGTACGACTTTGGCGGATTGCTCACCGCAGATATCGAGCGGATCGAAGTGCTGCGCGGGCCGCAATCCTCGATCTACGGATCGAACGCCATCGGTGGCGTGATCTCGATTACGACTGAACGTGCAGATCGTCTGGGCTTCAGCGGGGTCGCGTCGGCGGGATATGGGACATCCAATACCGTCGAAGGGTTGCTTGCACTGCGCCAGAGTTTCGAGAACGGAGGCTTGAGCTTCTCCGCGGCGCGCCAAGTGACGGACGGCTTCGACGTTTCCGGCTCCGACGGCGAAGACGATGGGGATCGCAACACCACGCTGAACCTGTCGGGGGATTACGAGATTGCGCCGGGTCTCGTTGTCGGCGGCACGCTGCGCTCGGTGTCCCGGATCTCGGACTTTGACGGCTTCAACTTTGGCGCTGCCACGACCGATGACTTGGTGTTCGACGCGCCGGGCGACTACGCCGAGGTCGATGAGCTCTTCGCGTCGCTCTTTGCGGAGGCAGAGGCCCTTGGCGGACGTCTAGAGAACCGGCTAAGCTTCACCTTCGCCGACACCGATCGCGTTACGTTCACGGATGACGCGAAGAGCCGAGACAATAGCGGCATCCGACGCGCGCTGTCCTATGCGGGAACGGTCGCGCTCGATGCGCCGACCGTCGATGCCGCGAACCAGACGCTCACCTTCGCAATCCAGTACGAGGACGAGCGCTACAAGGACAACGACGCCGATATCGTCTTCGGGGCAGGCCAGCTCGAAGAGCGGGAGCGCACGCAGATCGGCTATGTGGTCGAGTATCGCGGCAGCTTCGATTTCGGGCTGGATGTCCAAGGCTCGGTGCGCTTCGACGACAATGACGAGTTCGAGGATTTCACGACCTGGGCGCTCGGCCTCTCCTACACGCTGCCCAATGGCACAACGCGGCTCCATGCCTCGGCCGGGACCGGCGTGCAGAACCCAACGCTGATCGAGCAATTCGGCTTCCTCGCGGACTTCCAGGGCAACCCGGACCTTGAGCCAGAGCAAAGCAAGAGCGTCGACATCGGTGTTGAACAAAGCTTTGCGGGCGGCGCGGGCCTGATCGACATAACCTACTTCGTTGAGGAACTGACAGATGAGATCTCCTCGACCAGCGACCCCGTGACGGACCTTTCGCGCCCGTTCAACGAAGATGGCACGAGCGACCGGCGCGGATGGGAAGTTGCGGCAAGTTATGCCTTCTCCGACGCGTTCGACGCCTCGCTGGCCTACACGTTCCTTGATGCGACCGATCCTGATGGCGGTGTTGAAGTGCGCCGACCTGAGCACGAGCTTTACCTGCAGGGGACCTACCGGCTGCCGAATGACCGCACCTCGATCACCCTCGGTATGCAATACGTCGCAGGTCTCTACGATCTGGACTTCCGCAGCCCGAGCTTCGGCGCGGAGCGGGTCAAGCTCGACGATTACACGCTGGTGGACCTTTCGTTCCGCCATGCGTTCAACGATCGGCTGACGCTTACGGGGTCTATAACGAACCTCACAGACACCGCTTACGAGGAGGTGCACGGCTACGACACGCCGGGGCGTGAAGCCTTCCTCGGTCTGCAAGCGACGTTCTGAGGCGGGCGATGCGGTTTCTGCGCGCCCTCGGCACCGCACTCTGCCTTTTGGGATCGGCGACGGCCGCACGCGCGCAGGAAAGGGCCGAGGCACCCCCCGAACGGGTCGTGTCGATGAACCTCTGCACCGACCAACTCTCGATGATGCTGGCGGCAGAGGGGCAGCTCATTTCCGTCTCCTATCTCGCCATCGACCCGCGCAGTTCGGCGATGGCGGAGGAGGCGGACGCTTTCGCCATCAATTATGGGCTGGCGGAGGAGATCTACCTCCTCGAGCCCGATCTCGTGATCGCGGGCAGCTTTACGACGCGCGCGACCGTCGCGATGCTCCGGCGGCTTGGTATACCCGTGGCGATCTTCGAGCCGGCCAATAGCCTGGAGGATGTGCGCCTGCGGATACTGCAGATGGGTGAGGTCCTGGGGCGAGAGCGGGAGGCCGAGGCAGCGGCGGCCCTCTACGACCGTCGGCTCGCAGCCTTGCGTGCGGAGACGGGCGAACGACCGAGCGCCGCGCTCTATTACGCGCGGGGCTACACGGCGGGTGACCGCTCGCTCGCCGGGCGGATCCTGATCGCGGCGGGATTCGAGAACGCCGCGGTGGCGGCGGGCTTTCCATCGGGCGGGGCCCTGCCCCTCGAAGTGCTCGCGACCGCCGAGCCGGACGCTTTGGTGACATCGCGGCCTTACCCCAACGCCTCCCGCGCGGAGGAAATCCTCGATCACCCCGTCGTGCGCGCCCTGCGGGAGGGCCGCGCGAGCGGTACCTTCACCGACCGCGATTGGGTCTGCGGCACGCCCCATGTGCTCGCCGCCGTCGAAGAGATGGGCGCGCTGCGCCGGTCCATGATCAGCGAGTAACCCATGACGCAGCTTGCCACCGGACTGAGCCTCGTCGTGTTGGCCCTGTTTTTGGGGGCGCTCACACTCGGCCCCGCACCGATCGGGCCGGGCGAGAGCCTGCGCGCGCTGATCGTCGGCGATGGCGGACCGTTGACGCTGGTGATGCGCGAGATCCGTCTGCCGCGCGCGATCCTCGCGATCATGGTCGGGGCGAGCCTCGGCCTCGCCGGGGCAGCCATGCAGGGCTATCTGCGCAACCCACTCGCCGAACCAGGCCTCATCGGCGTGTCGGGATCGGCCGCCTTGGGCGCGGTGATTTCGATCCAGACGGGCCTTGCGGAGAGCATCGCCTTTGGCCTTCCCGCGATGGCGCTGGCGGGCGCACTCTTGGGCGTTCTTCTGGTCGTCGCGCTTGCGGGCCCGCGCGGATCGTCGCTCACGCTCATCCTCGCAGGGATCGCAATCTCGGCGCTGGCCGCCGCTCTCACATCCCTCGTGCTGAACCTCTCGCCGAACCCCTTTGCCGCCAACGAGATCGTCTTTTGGATGATGGGCTCCTTGGCGGATCGGTCAATGTCCCATGTCTGGATCGCGCTCCCGTTCATGGCAGTCGGCTGGCTCATGCTCGCGACGATGGGGCGGGGGCTCGACGCGCTGACCTTGGGCGAGGACGCGGCAAGCGCCATGGGGATCAGCCTTGCGCGCCTCAGGCTCACGCTGATCCTTGGGACGGCGTCTGTTGTTGGCGCGGCCACTGCTGTGGCGGGCGCCATCGGTTTTGTCGGGCTTGTGGTGCCGCACATCCTGCGGCCTCTCGTCGGCGCCCGCCCCGCGCGGCTCCTTTGGGCCTCGGCCCTTGGCGGGGCGATCATGGTCCTGGCGGCTGACATCGCGGTGCGGCTCATTCTACCCGCTCGCGATCTCAAGCTCGGCGTCGTCACCGCGCTCGTGGGCGCGCCGCTCTTCCTGCACCTGATCTACAAGACGCGGCGGCATTTGGCATGAGCCTCCTGTCGGTCGACCGTCTCTCCGCGAACCTGCGTGACCGCCGCGTTTTGAAGGACGTCTCCTTTGACGTGCGCGCGGGCGAATGCATCGGCCTTCTTGGCCCCAACGGGGCGGGCAAGACCACCCTGATGCGCGCGATACTCGGCCTGATCGCGCATTCTGGCGTGAGTTCGCTCGCCCGAATGACCCCAGCGGAGCGGGCGCGCCACGCCGCCTGGATGCCCCAGACGCGGGAGATCGCGTGGCCCGTGACGGTGGAAACCCTCGTGATGCTCGGCCGCATCCCCCATCTGGCTGCCGGGCAACGCCCCACCCCCGAGGACGCGGCGCAGGTCGCCTCGGCCCTTGGCGCGATGGACCTCATGAACTTTCGCGACCGCGACGCGACCCGGCTTTCGGGGGGCGAGCAGGCGCGCGTGCTGAATGCCCGCGCCCTGGCGCAGGACACAGCTCTGATCTTCGCCGATGAGCCTGTGGCCGGTCTCGACCCGGCGCATCAGATTTCCACGATGGAGACGTTTTCTGCCCTGTCGCGGGAAGGGCGCAGCGTCGTCGTATCGCTCCACGATCTGGGTCTCGCCGCGCGCCACTGCACACGCCTTCTGCTCCTCTCCGAAGGGGAAATCGTCGCCGACGGCCCTCCCGCCGAGGTGCTGACGCAGGAAAAGCTGGCGGGCGTTTTTGGCATCCGCGCATATTTCCGCGCGACGGAGGATGGCCCGGTGTTTCAGCCGCTGGAGGTAATCGCGTGAGAGCGCCGCGTGTCGAGCTGGACCGCCCGTGGCTCACCTTAGATCTTGGCGCCGAGATGCGCGTTCTGAGTTGGGCGCCGAACCGGCCCGGGTTCACGCGAGCGCGCAGGATCATCTGGCGCGAAGTGCGCAACGCGAATCTGCCGCCGGAGCTCGACGCGAAGGCTTGGCTGGCCGCTGCCCTCGCTGAACGTGGAGAGACGGATAGCGTCGCGTTTCTTACGTCCCGCAACGTCGACGCCTTTCAGGTGAGTGAGGCCAGCGTCGATGGAACATCCGCCTTCGCCGTCGCGACCGTGGGCCTCTCCAATGCCGAGCGCGTGGGCCATCGAAGCGCAAACCATGCGGGCCCCATTGGCACAATCAACGTCGCAGTTCGGCTCAACACCGGATTGACGCAAACCGGCTTGATCGAGGCTCTCAGCATCGCGGTGGAGGCGCGGACCGTGGCCATCCTTGACGCGGATATCCGTCGAGACGGCGTGTGCGCAACGGGTACGGGGACGGATTGCCTCGTCGTCGCTGCGCCCGAAGGTCCGCTCGACTATGCCGGGCTCCATACCGAAACTGGCCAAGCACTTGGCCGCGCCGTCTATGACGCGGTGCGGGCCGGAGCGGAGGCTTGGACCGCAGAACAGGAGGCAGACGCCCATGCTTGATCTCATGGAAGTTGCGCGCGCAGGGCTAAACGACCCGGAAACCGGTTGGAACATGGGCAGCTTCGGCGCGATCGCGGAGTTCCACCATGTCGCTGGCGATCCAGCGCCCGCCGCCCCTGAGGGCCTTAAGCGCGTCACGGCGCGCGGAGGGGTGGAGCTCTCATCCCTCGAAGGGGTGCACCCGGTCGCCTATGAAACGCTGAGCCCCAAGCCACATCGCTGGTCGCAGGCTGTGGCCCTCTGTCTGCCTGCCGCTGACGCCGCCATGGCCCGCCGCGACCGGCTCACTGGGCTTGGCCCGGATGAGAGGGCGCTCCGCCCCGAAGATCGTGCTGCGATCCTCATCGATATGGGGCTCAAGCAACCCCAGGTCGATTTCTGCATCCGTACAGCCGATCCGGAGCTTTTGGCCGTTTTGCGACAAGCCGAGGGGCGGTCGCTCTTTGAGCCCGACAACCCCGCGATGGGTGCAATCCTGCGCGCGCATCCGCACCGCATCGCGCTGACGCGTCTCGGGCGGGTGGAGGTTTACCAAAAGATTGGCGGGCCCGATACGGGCGGGAAGTCTCCCGAAGGCCCGCATACGCACGTCTTGCCGAAGCTCCTGCGCGCCGATCGAACCCATTCGGCCAATGCGCCGATCCCCGAGGGGTGGGTGCCGTGTGCCTCCTTTCACCCAGGCAACCCGGTTTTCGGTCGGTTGGGCGAGGACCGCGCGTTCGACGCGGACGCCTTCGACGCCTTCCAGACGCTTCTGGGCGCCTGGGGCGTGCCTGAATATGTCGCCGCAAAGCACGCAACGTGGGCGGCGCTGGAAGCGAGCCAGTCCCCCGAGGCCCATCGCGAACCGGAGAGCCGGGTCGGGCGGGCAGGCCTGCGCAACGCCATCCGGCAATGGCGACGCCGATCGGGTCAAGCCCCCCTCGTGCAAGCGTGGGCGCAACGGTTTGACCGCGACGCGCGCGAGACCGAAGAAGAAGCCCGTGGGCACTAGTGAGCCAAGGGGCGGACCTCTTGGAAGCGTTTCGTTGCCGATCTTGGTGCGGAGGTGCAGGTTTTTCGCTTCGCTTATGATTGCATCATTCTGCGGCGCGCCTCGTACTTGAGGAGATCGTTCGGGTTTTCAGTAGGGCCAGCTCGCCATTAAAAGCGGTAGGCGCGGCGGGCGACATCGCGATAGATGCTCTTCTG
>JBCDLH010000017.1:0-62082 GCA_038745585.1 Pseudomonadota bacterium | reverse complement strand
GGTCGAAGCGCTGCAGGCCGATCTCGACGAATGGCTCGTCCACTACAACACCGAGCGCCCACATCTAGGCTACCGCAATCAGGGCCGGAGGCCCATCGAAACCATCATGTCATTCGTTAGCCAAGAAGGTTAAGTGGACAGCTCAGCCGCTTCTTCAGGATCTTGTTTTCGGTCCTCCTTAGCTCGCTCGCGGCCATGATGATGGCAACGTTCCTCTATTCTGATATTGAGGCCCATTACACGTACAGAGCAGCAGGACCTTTCTTTCTCTTAGGCCTATTTTTCTGGGTTTGGGTCGCCATTTGCATTGCGGTCTCGTTCGAATTCTTCCGGAGGGACCGAAGAACGTTTGATAGTGGCAGTCTCTACACCAGGCGGCGTGTAAGGCTCCTTATTGCATGGATAGCTGGCATTCTCTTTGGGTTTCTGACGCCCCTGATTGATGCACAAAATCGGTTCCTCGCCATACTTCCGTCCCTGATCGGATACTGCTCTCTGTTCTTTCTGTTCTATTGGGTCATGACCGGACGGGTGGCCGGGCGTTCGGGCTGGTCGATACGGGATTTCCAAAATACGAAATGGGATGAGCAACTCTATATCGTCGTCGCTTTGGTATGCGCGGCACGCGTCTTGATCGCGCTGCTTCTATTGGCTGCTGCTTTTGTGGTATATCGCTATGGCGCGCCCTCAAGCCTCGGCACGCCCCCCTTTCAGACCCAGTTCCAACGTGAAATGACGCCGGGAATCGATAGAGCATTGCGGAAGTTTCCCGATGCGCAATCCTGCCTTGAGAACGGTGCAGATGCGGGCCGGCGCGAAGACCTCAGACGCATGAATTGGGACAGGGTAGACACGCGCAGCGATGCGACCGTCTGCACCTTTCGATTGCTTCACCGGTGGGGCCCTTTGTCGGAGGCCGATCGGTGGCTTGAAGCGCAGGGGCTTCAACTAGGTCAGGGATTTAATTCGCGGCAGCCCTATACAGAGCCAGACGGTCGGTTACGTCTGTCTGCCAACTGGTCGATCCAGGAGAATGGCCCGCGATACCCCACATCCGGGCTTTTTCGCCGCGTCTTTCGCGCCACTGCACACTCCATGAACGTCTCTGCATGGTACAGCCCCGATGGGCGAGACCTTCTTTACGTCAGATTAAGCTTCCTCACTCTTTAAAACTGCAAAGCTGTGGCCCTCCGGCGCGTAGGGCACGCGATGTTTGCAATGGACCCCGCGCAAGGTCGGGCTCTTCTTCCGAACGGCCTTGGCGTCTGCGTGCCCAGGTGCCATGTCAGCAAGGCGGCGCGCGGGGGCGCGCCGAGTGATTGGGGAGTGATACGATGCGGGTCTTGTCGGTGGCGTCGGAATGCGTGCCGTTCGTGAAAACGGGCGGCTTGGCCGATGTGGTCGGCGCCTTGCCGATGGCGCTCGCGGCCCACGGCGTCGATATGCGCGTGATGCTGCCGGGCTACGAGCCTGTGATCGCGGCGCTCGGCAAACACCGGGTCATCGCCGAGGAGGACGACCTCTTCGGCGGGCCCGCACGGCTGCTGGCGGGCAAGGCCGAAGGGATCAACCTCTTCGTGCTCGACGCGCCGCATCTCTATGGCCGTCCGGGTTCGCCCTATCTCGACGAAAGCGGGGAGGACTGGCCCGACAACCCGTTCCGCTTCGCCGCCCTCTCCTGGACGGCGGCGTATCTCGCGCGCGCCGGCGCCGGACGGTGGAAGCCGCATATCTTGCACTGCCACGATTGGCAGGCCGGGCTCGCCCCGATCTATCTGCGGCAGATGGGCGGCAAGGCGGCAACGGTCCTCACGATCCACAACATCGCTTTCACAGGCTCGGCGGATGTGTCCGAGATAGCGGCCTTGCGGCTCGATCCGGCCGGGTATTCGCCCGAGGGCTTTGAGTTTTACGGGCGTATCAGCGCGCTCAAAGGCGGGCTCATGGCCGCCGACCGAGTCACAACCGTCTCGCCGACCTATGCGCGCGAGCTTGCGACCGAACGGTTCGGCATGGGACTCGACGGCGTGATCCGCGCCCGCGGCACCGACATGCGGGGGATCCTGAATGGCATCGACGAGGTGCTCTGGAACCCTGCCACCGACACGGCGCTCGCTGCGCCGTTTGACAGCCCGAGCGGCAAGGCGGAGAACCGCCGCGCGATCCTGACCGAGATGGGGCTCGACCCCGAGGGCACGGGCCCGCTCATGGTCGCCGTCAGCCGCCTGACCGAGCAGAAGGGCTTTGATCTGCTCACCGACGCGTTGCCCGCCCTTCTCGAACGCGGCGGCCAGTTTGCGATGCTGGGCTCGGGCAGCGCAGAGATGGAAGCGCATTTTAACGCGCTTGCCGCAACGCATCCGCGCGTCGCCGTGCGGATCGGCTATGACGAGGGGCTCGCGCACCGGCTGATCGCGGGCGGGGATACGATCGTGGTGCCCTCGCGCTTTGAGCCCTGCGGACTGACGCAGCTCTACGGTCTGCGCTACGGCACGCTGCCGCTCGTGGCGCGTACCGGCGGGCTTGCCGATACTGTGATCGAAGCGAACCTCGCCGCGCGGCTCGTCGGCGCGGGCACCGGCTTTGTCGTCGAACCGGGGAGCGTCTCGGCGCTGATCGACGGGATCGACCGGCTCTCGACACTCTGGGCCAACAAACCCGCCTGGGAGGGCGTCGTGCAAGCCGCGATGACCCACCCCGTCGGCTGGGGGCCCTCGGCGAGCGCCTATGCTGCGCTCTACGGCGAGGTCACAGGAATGGCGTCGGAGGCGGCCTGAGCGCTGTTCCGCGCACGCGCATCCCGCGCCTTGCCAGATCGCATGCTATGGGCCGGGCGGTCGCGGCCCCTCGAACGGTGCAACACATCGTCCCGCGCGACCCCGCGCCGCCGCTTCCCCTGTTGCGAAGTTGACGCTATCGCTTAAGCCCAACGCGGTTTGGAGTGCCGCACAAGCCGGGCAGCAGCGGCGATAGGGGTTGGTGTGCAAGGGTCGATCTGCAGCATTCGGGGCGCCCAGCCCCGATGGATAAAACGATGAGCGGGGTTTCGGCTGGCGCACCGCCCGCACCGCCTCGGGCCGACAGGCGCTATGCGTTTACGGCCGGGCGCGCGGCGCCGATTGGGGTGACGCTCGATCCGAACGGCGCCAACATTGCCGTCTTCTCGGCCCATGCCATTATGGTCGAGCTGTGCCTTTTCGACGCCCAGGGCCGAGAAACCCAACGGCTGGCGCTGCCCGAGCGCGAGGGCGATGTCTGGTTCGGCTATGTGCCAGGGCTTTCGGCGGGGCAGCTCTACGGATTGCGTGTCCATGGGCCCTACCGGCCCGATGAGGGACACCGCTTCAACCCCAACAAGCTCCTCCTAGACCCTTATGCGCGCCAGCTGACCGGACAGCCGGTCTGGGATGATGCGCTGATGGGCTATACGGTCGGCTCCGGATCCGCAGATCTTGGCTTTGACCGACGTGACAGCGCGCCTTTCATGCCCAAATGCGTGGCCGTGCCGCCGCCCGTCCCCGATTTCGCACCGGCCCATCCCAACACCCCGCTTTCGGCGAGCGTGATCTACGAGGCCCATGTCAAAGGCCTGACAAAGCGCCACCCGGGCGTGCCCGCGCCGGGCAGCTATACCGCGCTCGCCTCCGACCCGATGCTGGAGCATTTCACCAAACTTGGGATCACAGCCGTGGAGCTGCTGCCTGTCCATGCCTTTCTGACAGACCGGTTCCTGCACGACCTCAACCTGTCGAATTACTGGGGCTATCAAAGCATCGGCTTTTTCGCGCCCGACACCCGCTACATGTCGGGAGCTGATATCGGCGAGTTTCGCCAGATGGTCGACCGTCTCCATGGCGTTGGCATCGAGGTGCTGCTGGATGTGGTCTACAACCATACGGGCGAAGGCAATCAGCTCGGCCCGACGCTCTCGTTCCGTGGTCTCGACAATGCGAGCTATTATCGGCTCCACGGCGACGGGCGCTACTACATCGACGACACCGGAACGGGCAACACGCTGAACATCGACCACCCGCAAGTGCTGCGGATGGTGATGGACAGCCTGCGCTATTGGGTCGAGGTCATGGGGGTGGATGGCTTTCGCTTCGATCTGGCCACCGCACTCGGGCGGCGCGAGGAGCGTCATGGCGGGGCCTTCGATCGCGGTGCGGCGTTCTTTGACGCGCTGCGCCAAGACCCGACGCTTTGCAAGGTGAAGCTGATCGCAGAGCCCTGGGATATCGGGCCGGGCGGCTATCAGCTCGGCGCCTTTCCCCCGCCCTTTTGCGAGTGGAACGACAAGTTTCGCGACGGCGTGCGTCGCTTCTGGCGCGGCGATCCGGGCCGCTCGCCGGACCTTGCGGACCGGCTTACGGGCTCGGCGTTGCAGTTCGACCATTCGGGGCGGGCTGCAACGGCGTCTGTAAACCTCATCACCTGTCATGATGGTTTCACGCTCGAAGACGTCGTCTCCTACTCAGGCAAGCACAACGAGGCGAATGGCGAGGGGAACCGCGACGGTCATTCCGAGAATTTCTCGGACAATATGGGCCAAGAGGGTCCGACGGCGGAAACCGGCACGCTCGCCGCGCGCGCCCGACGCAAACGTGCAATGCTGGCCACGATGATGCTGAGCCAGGGGACCCCTATGTTGCTCGCGGGCGATGAGCTCGGCCATAGCCAGGGCGGCAACAACAATGCCTATGCGCAGGACAACGAGACCACCTGGGTTGACTGGGAGAGCATCGACGACGCCTTCCTGCGCTTTGCCTCCCGCTTGATCTCGTTCCGCCGGGCGCATCCGATCCTGCGCCAAAAGCTCTTCTTGCATGCGGGCGAGCGCGCCATCGATGGCAAGCCCGATCTCTTTTGGTGGTGCGCTGAGGGAAAGCCGATGACGACTAGTGATTGGCTCGACCCGCAGCTTCGCCTCGTCTGCGCCGAGATGCGCACGGCGCAAAACACGCCGGGCTATGCTGTGACGGAGCGGGCGATTTTCTCGGTCTTCAACGCGGGCACCGACGCGGCCGAGGTCGTCTTGCCCGAGGCGACGCCGGGCCGCTCCTGGCTCCGCGCGCTCGATACAGACACGCCCGAAGCGCCCGCACGGCGCACCGGCGAGGGCGCCGAAGCCGCGCTTGGCCCACGCCGCGTGATGGTCGCGGGGCAGTCAGTCGCCGTTTTTGTGCTGGCTCTCGACCCGTGAGCGAGGCGGAGGGCGGGGCGCCGCCCGTCTCGGCGGTCCTAAGGCTCTCAATTGCCGAAGGCATACAGCTCGTTTATCGCGACACGACCGGCGCGTTGCATGAGACAGGCCATGACACGGCGCTGGCGCTACTGCGCGCCATGGGGATCGACCTTGGCGACGCTCCCGCGGAGATCGAGGCCGCAGCCGAAGCACGGCTTGCCGCACGCGTGACCTGGCCCCCTGCTCTCGATCGGTGGTGCGTGGTTACCACGGGTCGTCCCGCGCCGCCCGCGCGCCACTGGCCTGAGGGCCGCGCGCTTCTGCGACGCGAGGACGGCGCAGAAGAGATGGTGGACCTAGCCGCCCAGCTTCCTCCGCTGCCCCTCGGGCTTCATCGACTAGAGCGCGATGGAGAGGCCTGCACCCTCATCAGCGCGCCCCGCGCCCTGCCCCTGCCGCCGCGAGGCTGGGGGGTGACGCTGCCGCTTTATGGCCTGCGAACCGCTGCGCAGGGCGGGATCGGGAGCTATCGCGATCTAGCCGACGCATTGGCGGGCCTAGTCCGAGGCGGCGCCAGCTTCGTGGGGATGAACCCTGTCCACGCGGGCTTTCCCGCCGATCCTTGGATGGCGTCGCCCTATTCTCCCTCCTCCCGGCGGCGGCTCAACGTCCTGCATATCGCGCCGGAGGGGGAGGCGGATCGGCCGACTGGGCCGCTTATCGATTACCCGGCCGAAGTGCCAGCGCGTCTTGCGGCCCTTCGGGCGGAATTCGACGCCTCAGACACCATGGATGGCAACTTTAGAGCCTTCTGGCAGGCGGATGACGACGCGCTGACGCGGTTTGCGCTTCACCAGGCTCTGTCGGAGCGGTTTGGCGCCTACTGGCCGGATTGGCCCGAAGGCTACCGATCGCCCGACAGCGAGGCGGTAAAGGCTTTCGCCGCTGAGCATCCGCGTGAGATCGCCTATCACGTCTGGCTCCAGTGGCGCGCCGACAGCCAGCTCGGGGCAGCCGTGCGGGGCGCGCGCCCGATGCGCCACGGGCTCTATCTCGATCTGGCTGTCGGCACACATCCCGCGGGCGCCGAGACCTGGAGCGAGCCTGCGCTCTTTGCGCGGGGCGTTTCGCTCGGCGCGCCGCCCGATGCGTTTTCGCCCAATGGGCAATCCTGGGGGCTTGCGCCGATGATCCCGCGGGCGCTGATGGAGACCGGCTTTGCCGCCCTAGCCGAGACGCTGCGCGCGCAGTTCCGCCATGCAGGGCTCCTTCGGATCGACCACATTCTGGGCTTCGAGCGGGCGTTCTGGGTGCCGAGCAATGGCGCGCCGGGGGCGTATGTCGCGATGCCGCGCGCCGCGATGCTTGCAGTCGCGCGGATGGAGGCCGCGCGGGCCGGGGCCGTGATCGTCGGCGAGGATCTCGGCAATGTCCCCGAGGGCCTGCGCGCCGCCCTGGCCGAGAGCCGGATCCTGGGCTGCGCCGTCGCGCAATTCGAGCGCGACTACGGCACCGAACCGCCCGCCTGGCGCGCCGCGGCTGATTATCCCGTCGCCGCGCTCGCCTCCTTTGGCACGCATGACCTTCCGACCTGGGCGGGATGGCGGCAGGGCAAGGACATCACCGCCCGCGCCGAGATCTCAGGTGCAACAGAGGCCGTGCGCGGCGCCGATCTCGACGCCCGCAAGGCTGATGTTGCCCGCTTTGAGACGCATCTCGGCGGCGACAGCCAGGATGCGCTCAATCGCTTTCTCGGGCGGACGACATCGCGGCTGGTGGCCCTCCAGATCGAGGATATCCTGGGCTTGGAGGATCAACCGAATCTGCCCGGCACGACCGGGGAATACCCGAACTGGCGCCGGCGCCTGCCCTGCGCGGCGGCGGATCTTGGCCGCCATAAAGGACTGTTCGGCGCCGCGCGCGCCATGGAAGACGAGGCTCGAGGGGAGAAGGCCATGGAGCGGATTACCGTCGTTACAACGCCGATTGCGGGGCAAAAGCCCGGCACATCCGGCTTGCGCAAGAAGACCAAGGTCTTCATGGGGCCGCACTACCTCGAAAACTTCGTGCAGGCGATCTTCGATGGCATCGGCGGCGCAGAGGGTAAGACGCTCGTCCTCGGCGGTGACGGGCGGTACTTCAACGACCGCGCGGCTCAGGTCATCCTGCGGATGGCGGCGGCCCAGGGCGCCGCGCGCATAATCGTTGGCCAAGGCGCGCTGCTTTCGACGCCCGCCGCGTCGAATCTCATCCGCATGCGAAAGACCGACGGCGGCATCATCCTCTCGGCCTCGCACAATCCGGGCGGACCGGAGGAGGATTTCGGTGTGAAGTTCAACACGCCGAATGGCGGCCCGGCACCGCAAGACGTGACAGCCGAGATCCACGCAGCCTCCGAAACACTCGCCGCGTATGCGATCCTTGAGAGCCACGACCTAGATCTCACTGCGCTCGGCGAAAGCTGGCTCGGCGACATGGCCGTCGAAGTGGTCGACCCCGTGGCAGCCTATACCGAACTTATGGCGACCCTCTTCGATTTCGACCGGATCGCGGAGCTTTTTGCCAACGGCTTTCGCCTGCGCTTCGACGCGATGCACGCAATCACAGGACCCTACGCGACGGCGATCCTGGAAGGACGGCTCGGCGCGGCAAAGGGGAGCGTCGTCCACGGCACGCCGCTGCCCGATTTCGGAGGGATGCACCCCGACCCGAACCCGATCTGGGCGCATGAGCTGATGTCGATCATGATGGGCGCAGACGCGCCGGATTTCGGCGCCGCCTCCGACGGGGATGGCGACCGCAATATGATCGTCGGGCCCAAGTGCTATGTTACGCCATCCGACAGCCTCGCCGTTCTCGCCGCCAACGCGCATCTCTGTCCGGGCTATGCCGGCGGGCTGAGGGGCGTCGCTCGGTCTATGCCCACGAGCCAGGCGGTCGACCGTGTGGCCGCGGCGCGTGGGCTCGATTGCTATGAGACCCCGACTGGCTGGAAGTTCTTCGGCAACCTGCTTGATGCCGGACGGGCAACGCTGTGCGGCGAGGAAAGCGCGGGCACGGGGTCGGACCACGTGCGCGAGAAAGACGGGCTCTGGGCCGTGCTTATGTGGCTCGACATCATCGCGGCGACGGGTAAGTCCGTGCCCGAGCTGATGGCGGGGCATTGGGCCGAATTCGGGCGCAACTTCTACTCGCGGCACGATTACGAGGGCGTCGAGACGGAGGCGGCCGACGCGTTGATGGCCGATCTGCGCGCCAAATTGCCCGGCCTGCCGGGGACCGAGGTCGCCGGGCGGCGGGTGACGGCGGCGGACGAGTTTGCCTATGACGATCCGGTGGACGGCACGCGCGCCGAAGGCCAGGGCCTGCGCATCGCCTTAGAGGGCGGCGGGCGCGTCGTCTTCCGCCTTTCGGGCACAGGCACCTCGGGCGCCACGCTCCGCGTCTATCTCGAAGAATTCACCGAAAATGCCGCGCGTTTTGGTGAGGACCCGCAAAAGGCGCTTGCCCCGATCATCGCCGCGGCCGAGGCGCTCGCCGAGATCGCGGCGCGGACGGGTCGGAGCGCTCCCGATGTGCGGACATAGGCAAGGCGAAGAGAAGCTAGCTTGCCCTCCGGATCAATGCGCCCGAAAGGTCAGCGTTGGGCGCGGGCGTTCGATTAAGGGGATATCGCGCAGAGGGACGTTGGTGGAGCGGCCAACGGCCTCACTCTTTAGATTGTAGAGCTCTACGAGGACGCCGTAGTGGCCCAAAGTCTCGTAGAGTTCCGACCGGGCCCCCATGAGCACGCTTGCATCGGCGACCTTCACAGGCGTTCCCGGCTTGCAGCGCATCGCACGGGCGACGCAGAGGGACATGTCGGACCTCTCTCGCCGCGGGAAGGGAGCGGCCCGCCCCTGGGCCGCGTTGCGTGGAACAGCACCGGTGTGCAACCGGCTCGCGCATAAGCGTGCGCACCCGGGCAGCCGCCGTCACAACCGGCCAAGACGCGCCTTGCTCCCCCTTTCGGGACCTACTTGTGACGTGTAGAGACGGCGCGACCAGCGAAGGACCGCCCCATGCGCCAGGCCCGGATCGAGAGAAAGACCGCCGAAACCATCATCGTCGCCGAGATCAACCTGGACGGCACCGGGCGCTATACCAATCGCACCGGCGTCGGCTTCTTCGACCATATGCTCGACCAGCTTGCCCGGCATTCCCTCATCGACCTCAACATCCGCGCCGAGGGCGATCTGCACATCGACGACCATCACACGGTCGAGGATACGGGCATCGCGCTCGGTCAGGCCCTGACCAAGGCGCTCGGCGACAAGCGCGGCATCCGCCGCTACGGCGCGTGCCTTCTGCCGATGGACGATGCGCTCCTGCGCGCGGCGCTCGACCTGTCGGGCCGCCCCTATCTTGAGTGGACTGTCCCGTTTGACGTGCCCAAAATCGGGGCGTTCGACACCGAGCTCGTGCGTGAATTCTTCCAAGCCTTCGCGACCCATGGTGGCATAACGCTCCATGTCGAGCGGCTTGCAGGGCTCAACGCGCACCATGTGGCCGAGGCCGCCTTCAAGGCGGTGGCACGCGCCCTGCGCGACGCGGTCGAGACCGATCCGCGCAAATCCGATGCCGTTCCCTCGACCAAGGGGAGCCTTTGAGGCGCGATGACGACCGTTCTCATCGACTATGACAGCGGCAACCTACACTCGGCCGAGAAGGCGTTTCAGCGGATGGCGCGCGAGGTCGGCGCGGGTGACGTGTTGGTCTCGTCGCGGGCGGAGGATGTCGCCCGTGCGGAGCGGATCGTGCTACCGGGGGACGGCGCCTTTCCGGCATGCAAGCACGCGCTCGACGGCGCAGGCGGCGTGGCCGAAGCGCTAATCGAGGCTGTCGAGGGCAAGGGGCGGCCGTTCCTTGGGATCTGCGTCGGCATGCAGCTGATGGCGCGGGCGGGCCACGAATACGAAACGGTCCCAGGGCTCGGCTGGATCGACGGCGAAGTCGTGCGGATCGCGCCACAGGACCCGGCGCTCAAAGTTCCCCATATGGGTTGGAACGACCTGACCTTGCACGCCGAACACCCTGTGCTCGACGGCCTGGCCAGCGGCGACCACGCCTATTTCGTGCATTCCTATCACATGGAGGTGGCCCGCGGGGCCGAGCTCTTGGCGACCGCAGAATACAGCTTGCCCGTCACTGCCATTGTCGGGCGCGACAACCGGATCGGAACGCAGTTCCACCCCGAAAAGAGTCAGGGCGCCGGCCTGCGTCTCATCGCAAACTTTTTGCGCTGGCGGCCCTGACGCTTTGCGCGGATGCCGTCTGCGGCTTGATGGGGCCGTCTCCGGCCGTGCGACAGTGTCACTCTGAAAAGCGGCAGATCCAGCCCAACCTTCGAGCATCCCTGAAGGCGGACCGTAACGTCAGACTTGGCTGCCGAGCACGAGCAGCTGGCTTAGTTCATTCGTAGCCACGTCTGGTTCCTGCAGATCCCGACGGCGTTGCACGCCCGCAGCGCAAGCTGGCTGCCGCGCACTGTCGCCTCGGCCGCAAAGTTCGCGCCCATGATCGGCACGAAGACCTCGCCGCGGTAGCGCCCGCCACCCTCAGCCGCCATCCCAATCAAGACCTGACGTCCGATGTTAGGTGTGGTGACCGGCGCGCCGTCCGCCGTTTCGACAGAAACGATCGTGCCGCACCAACCGCTGCCGCAGGCCGTGACTTCGACATGGCCTTTCTGGCCTTTACGGTCTGCTTCTGTGCGCCACGTGCCCGCGATGGGCTCAGCTGCCGCTGCGGTTCCGATACCTGCGGCAAGGATCAGGGCGAATAGGGCTGTTGCGCGCATGGTCGGTCCTCCTCTCCGTCCATGGGTTCACAAAAGCACAGGCAGCGACAGGCGCCAACCAGGGAGGCTAGTTCAATCGCTGCCACGTCTGCGCGCGGCAGATCGGCCCGATACAACCCGAGACGCTGAGCGTCGCCCCCGAAAGCGCCATTTTGGAGCGGTAGACCCGGTCGCGGTCCGGGGCCCAGATCCGCCCACCGGAGTAGTCGCCGTCACCCTCAGCTGCCATGTCCCAGATCATGCGCTTCCCCACCGCGTCCGAGGCGATCTCGGTGCCCGCCGCGTTGTAGGCGCGTTCCAGCACACCGCAGATCGCAGCGCCACAGGCGTAGATCCGGACGTGGCCAAAGCTTCCGTCGTCGCCTGGTTGCGTTTTCCACGTTCCGAGCACGGGCTCGGCCAAGGCGGCGGTTCCGAGACAAAGACCCGCGGCCAGCGTTGTCAGCGAAGTTTTCATGAATGTCCTCCCCTATCTGCGCGCGCGGTTTGGACGGCAGCGAAGGCGCGCTTCAAGCGTGACGCTGCGGCCCTTTGCATCCGCCGCAGCGTCGTGGCAGAGCGCGGGCCGAGATTGGAGACCCGGCGATGATCCTCTACCCCGCGATCGATCTGAAGGATGGGCAATGCGTGCGCCTGCTGCGCGGCGAGATGTCGGAGGCCACAGTATTTGGCGAGGATCCGGCGGCCCAGGCGCGCGCCTTCGTCGACGCGGGCTGCGCGTGGCTGCATCTCGTGGATCTCAACGGCGCCTTTGCCGGAGCGCCCGTCAATGGCGAGGCGGTGCGCGCAATTCTCGGCGCGGTCGACGTGCCCGTCCAGCTCGGCGGCGGCATCCGCACACGCGAGACCATCGAGATGTGGCTAGAGGCCGGCATCGCGCGCGTGATCCTCGGGACAGTCGCTGTCGAAGCGCCCGATCTCGTGCGGGATGCCGCGCGCGCCCATCCGGGCCGTATCGCGGTGGGGCTCGACGCGCGCGACGGCAAGGTCGCGACGCGAGGGTGGGCCACGGAGACGGAGAGCACGGTGACCGATCTTGCGCGCGCGTTCGAGGATGCAGGGATCGCCGCCCTAATCTACACCGACATTGGCCGCGACGGGGCGATGGAAGGCCCGAATATCGCCGCAACGGCGGCGTTGGCGAAGGCGGTTGAGGTGCCCGTCATCGCCTCGGGCGGCGTCTCATCGCTCGACGACCTTTTGCGACTACGCGATGCCGGCCCGATCGCGGGGGCGATCTCGGGCCGCGCGCTTTATGATGGCGCATTGGAGCTCGGCGCGGCGCTGCGCGCGCTTGCCGCGTAGCCCAGCACGCCTAGTGGCCCGTCGCGACCTGCACAGCTTGACGGAAGACGCAGCCATCCGAGACGAGTTGCGGCGGCGTGAGGCAGAGCTGCTTTGCAACATCCCACGCCGCGAGCACCTTGGGCACGTAATCGCGCGTCTCGGCAAAGGGCGGCACGCCATCGTGCTGCGCCACCGCACCTTCGCCAGCATTGTATCCGGCGAGCGCGAGCAGCACATCGCGGTCGAAATGTCTGAGCAACCAGTCCAAATAGGCCACGCCGCCTTGGATGTTCTCGGCGGGCGCCATCCGGTCGCCCACGTCAAACCGCTCGGCCGTAGCCGGCATGAGCTGCATGAGCCCGCCCGCACCGGCATGGCTGACCGCATCGGCGCGTCCGGCGCTTTCCACCGCGATAACCGCGAGCACCAGCGCCGGCGAAACCTCGCGCCCCACTGTCGCGCCAAGGATCTCGCGCCCATAGGTATCGGCGATCCGCTGAAGCGTGGCGAGCCGCGGCGCCCGGACACGGCCGCCACCCGGCCCCAGCGCCAAGGCGGCCACAGAGGGGTCCAGCCTGCCGGAGCTTGCGGCACTGCGGTGCGGATCCACCAGATCCCAGAACCAAGCATACGCACCGACGGGGGCCGCCGGCCCTCCCGGCGCCGCGTTGCCCAGCGGCCGATCGTCCGATGGCTGGGCGTCGAACGGAACTTCAGGCCGCTCCGGTACGGCGGGGTTGGCGGCCAGGATCCGCGCCTGCGCTTCAGGGTCGATCTGCACGTTTATGCGCTTTGCCCCAGCGACTGTGTCGCCCACGGCGATCCGCTTGAAGGTGAAGCTGGGCGTGTCATCGGCGCCCACCGGCCCCGGCGCCATCAACACAGACATAGCCAACGCTAAGCCGCACGTACGTGCGACAAACCCCGCGCGGGTCGAGGGTCTTGCTCGTTTCATATCGCTGCCTCTTGAGTCGACGTCGTGTTGCGTCTTTGAATTACACCTGCCAGAAACCATCCTCCGCGACCAGCTTCTTGCGCGTAGGCACGCGATTCTCCCGCATGGGATGAGTGTCTCAGCCTGCATACTCGCGTGCCGGGCGCGCCGCTTGATCCCGAAACGGCGACAATCGGCCCACAAAAACGCTATTGAAAACATGGGCGTTGCGGGCCGCGCAGCGCCTCTCGCACCCGAGCGAAAAACGTACGATCCATAACAAAGTGTTGCCCCAATCCAACGGCTCTATCAGCAACAGCCACGACGGACCGCGGATCTTTTGTGAGAGGCTGATCCAATGCGCGCCGGTGCGGCAAACGTAACCTTATGTACCTTTGGAGGGACCAAATATGACGTTCTTGGACAAGCTTAAGAGCTTCGCACGTGACGAAGACGGTGCTGTGACGGTTGACTGGGTCGTGCTGACCGCAGCGCTTGTCGGCCTCGGCATCGCCGTTCTGGCTGCTGTTGAGACGGGCCTCAGCGATCTGTCGAACGACATCTCGCAGGAGCTGCAGTCCGACATCATCGACACGACATTCGACTGATCGTGACTTGCTCGCGCATGGCAGCAGGCCATGCCACGCTGATTGGAGTGGCCGTGACTTCGGTGACGGAGTGCGGCCATTCCGGCTTTGTGTTGGGCAGCTAAGCCGTTGGGCCGAACCGTTGGTCCCGTCCCTTTGTTGCTCCAGGATCAGTTGCTGCCAACTGCATCCACCGCTGCTCGGCTCTGTGCCGGGCTCCCTTACCCGCCTGGGAACGGGGATCACCGCCAAGTCGCGCTTCGTCTGACGAGAACGTAACGAACGCCGGCAGGTAGGACCCTCACACCCGGGCAACCTTGGAGACGATTATGTTGCCCATGAATGCTATCCCCGCGCTCAAGCGCTTCCTTGCCGACGAAGACGGTGCTGTCACCGTCGACTGGGTTGTTCTGACGGCTGCGCTCGTCGGTCTCGCCATTGCGGTTCTCGCCGCTGTCGAAACCGGTCTTAGCGATCTGTCGAACGACATTTCGCAAGAGCTGCAGTCCGACATCATCGACACGACGTTCGATTGATCCGGGCCGGCGCGCCGCAAGCGCGCCGACACCTAAGAAGACAGGCGGCGTGACCCTTTTCGACGGGGCGCGCCGTTTGTGATTGAACCGACGTCCGATCGCGCCGCCCTTCTCCGGGGGAGCACGCGGCCTAAAGACGGCTCAGTTTCGCAGATCGCAACGCTGTTTTTCGGCTCTAACCCCCTGAAAAGCCGTCGTGATCGCCAAGTGTAAACAGCATCTTGCCACATTTCCGCACGAGGCTGTGATCGACCAAAAGACTAACCTCCGCGGCCTAGGCCGCCCTCGTGTTGCCAGGAGTTTAAGATGTTGCAGTTGCCCGCGCTCCGCGCTTTCCTCTCCGACGAGTCCGGCGCCATTACGGTCGACTGGGTGGTCTTAACCGCTGCAGTCATGGGCCTGACGCTCGCGATGTTCGGCGTATTCCGCGAAGCGCTTGGCCCAAACTCGGAAAACCTGGGAACGGAACTGCAGCAATATACGCTAGACACCACATTTGACTGATCACGCATATCCCAGCGGGGGTCGTATGGCCGGCCGGCGGAACAAGGGGCTCCTTGATCCCGCTCGGGCCGGCCTACAACTTTCGCGGCTTGGCCAAGCTTTGGCCGCATTTGGATGCCAGTTAGGAAACAATTCAGTGTTTGCCTCCAGACTGCGGGTTGCGATCGCTTTTCAAACCGCCCGCCGGGCTCCCGAGGCTCCTAGGAAGGACATCCAATGCGTGCAGTGTTTGCCCTTGTTCTGATTGCTGGTATCGGCCTCGCCGGGTTTGCTGTCTACATGGCCCAAGGTTTCCTCGCCGACATGCGTGCTGAGGTACAGCGCCTGGAAGCGGAGCAAGCCAAGTTTCCCCAATTGACCCGCATTGCCGTTGTGACCGAAGAGAAGGCCTACGGTGAGGCGCTTGATCCCGACACTGTGAGGTTGATCGCGTGGCAGGCGGATTCGGTGCCCGAAGGCGCGTTTACGGATCTCGACGTGCTTTTTCCTGCCGGTGCAGATCCGCGCTTTGTCGTCCGCCGGTTTGAGCCCTTCGAGCCGATCATCGCAGTCAAGGTCACAGAGCCGGGCGAAGACGCGGGTCTTACCTCGCGCTTGTCCCGCGGCATGCGCGCCTTCGCCATCCGTGTTGACGTCACTTCCGGCGTGTCGGGCTTCCTGCGCCCGGGCGACCGCGTTGATGTCTACTGGACTGGTGATGGTGGGTCCGACACAATCGTTGGTAGTGCCATCACGAAGCTCATCGATACCAATGTGCGCATCATCGCGGTGGACCAGATCGCCGACACCGAGCGCTCCGCACCGGTCGTTGCGCGTACCATCACCGTCGAGGCCACGCCGCAGCAGGTCGCGTCGCTCGCACAGGCACAATCCTCCGGCCGCTTGTCGCTGAGCTTGGTCGGCGCCAATGACGACGACGTGGCAGAGGCTGTCGCCGTCGATCAGGTGGGCCTCCTTGGGATCGAGGAAATCGTCCCCGAAGTGGTGGTGGAAGAGCGGGTTTGCACAACGCGGGTTCGCAAAGGTGCAGAGACCATCGAAGAGGTCATCCCCTGCCCCACCAACTGAGCTGCGTGCGCATGACGCGCAGGAGACGCTGACAAGGCGCGTCCGCCAGGGCGCGCCTGTTTTTTGGTGTGGATCGTGTACTCTCCCAGAGGAAAGGGGGAAGCTTCGATGTCCGACACCATCCGCTGGGGTATCCTCGGCGCCGCGTCATTCGCCCAAAGGGTTATGGCGCCCGCAATCCATTCGTCCCGCGGGGCAACGCTTGCGGGCCTTGCGACCTCCTCTTCGGCGAGAGCCGCGCCCTTCGCCGAACTCGCGCCGGGTCTCACGGTCTTTGAAAGCTATGAGGCCCTGATCGAAAGCCCGGATATCGACGCGGTCTATGTCCCGTTGCCCAACCACCTGCACGCTGACTGGACCGAAAGGTGCCTTGCGGCAGGCAAGCCTGTCCTCACAGAAAAACCCGTTGGCATGTCTGCCGACGAGATCGACCGTCTTATCGCAGTGCGCGACGAGACGGGCCTGCTCGCCGCTGAGGCCTTTATGATCGTGCACCACCCGCAATGGCAGCGTGCCAGAGCACTGATCGCTGACGGCGCGATTGGCGAACTGATCCGTGTCGAAGGTGCGTTTTCCTACAACAACACGGACCCGGCCAATATCCGCAACCAATCTGAGACCGGCGGCGGCGGTCTGCGCGATATTGGCGTCTATCCCATTGGCGGGGCACGCTTTGTCACCGGCGCAGAGCCGATACTACACCATGCCTGGCTCGCCTTCGAAAACGGGGTCGACATCCATGCCGAAGCCACCTGCGGCCTCGGCCCGGCGCGGTTTCACTTCCGCGTCTCGATGCGCGCAAGCCTCTGGCAAGAGATGGTGTTTCACGGCGCAACCGGCGTGCTGCGCCTGCCGAGCCCCTTTAATCCGCCCGACTTTGGGCCGGCACGGATCGAGATCCTGCGGGCGGGGGGCGCGGCCGAGATCGAGAGCTTCTTTGCAGATCGGCACTACAAGTTGCAGGTTGAGGCGTTTGGGCACAGCTTGCGCACCGGCGCGCCTTACCCGGTACCGCTCGAGTTTAGCCGTGGCACACAGACACTGATCGACGAGATCTTCGCCCGCGCCGCGCAATGAAGCCGCTTAGTCGCTCAGGGTAGCGAAGCGCGCCATCCGATCAAATTGCGGTGCCATCGTACACCACCGATCGGCCACAGCGACCCAATGCGCGTCCCCTGCACTCGCGTGGACGATGAAGCGATCTGGCGCGCGGGTGATCGCATCGAATGCAAGCAGGTTCAGAAACACGGCGAGGGCTTGGGCGCTGAGGCACATTGGGCGGCTCCTTTGGCGTTGCGTTGCCAGCGGACGTCCTCCCACGTCGGCGTGTGGCCAGGCTACGCACATGGCAGCGGAGGGCGACACGCGGAATGCTGCGGTGCAGCAATTTGCGCCGGAAACGTGGCGCTTGCCCAAATGACAGGCCACACGCTTATGCAGTAAGCAAAGAGCAAGGCACTCGGCCCCGGATGCCTGACGCGCAGACCTTGCGACCGGTGCCGCGCCGCGCAATATCAGGATCACAGCAACGCACGGCGCGAATGAGGAGGCCCCATGGAAGACGACAAACTCTCGGGGCGCCTGCACGGCCCACAAAACGAACCGGACGCAACCGAGAACATCCTTGTCCGCGTCGTCTATCTGTTCATCATTTGGTTCATGTTGTCGGTCGCGAGCACGATCCTCACGGTCGCGACCGTCATCCAGCTTGTTATCATGCTGATCAACAACAAGCAGCCAAACGAACGCCTCGCCGAATTCGGCACCGATCTCGGCGTCTGGATCGCCAAGGCCGCGCGTTATCAGACCGGGGCGTCCGAAGTGAAACCCTGGCCCTGGAGCGAACTCGACTGACCGCGCGGGGGCCTAACGCTGGGGGGGGCGCTGCCCCCAAACCCCCGGAGTATTTTAGCCAAGATGAAGGGGGCCGAACTTGCCGTAGTGTTAGGCTTCCATAGCCTCAAGCTCGTCGATGAAGCCTGAGATCATCGCAAGCCCCTTGTCCCAGAAGGCAGGGTCGGACGCGTCGAGGCCGAAGGGGGCGAGGAGGTCCTTATGGTGTTTCGAGCCCCCTGCCTTCAGCATTTCAAAGTATTTCTCCTGAAAGCCTGGATCGCCTTCCTCATAGACGGCGTAGAGCGCGTTCACGAGACCATCGCCGAACGCGTAGGCATAGACGTAGAACGGCGAATGCACGAAATGCGGAATATAGGACCAGAAGACCTCGTAGCCCTGCATAAAGGTGAAAGCGGGGCCGAGGCTCTCACCCTGGACAGACATCCAGAGCCCATTGATGTCTTCAACCGTGAGCTCCCCCGCACGCCGCGCGTCATGCAGCTTACACTCGAAGTCGTAGAACGCTGTCTGTCGAACGACCGTGTTGATCATGTCTTCGACCTTGCCGGCGAGCATGACCTTGCGCTGTGCGTCGTCGGTGGCCCGGCCCAGCATGCGCCTAAAGGTTAGCATCTCACCGAAAACGGAGGCGGTCTCGGCGAGGGTGAGCGGCGTTGAAGCCAAAAGCTCCCCCTGTCCCGCCGCGAGGCGCTGGTGAACGCCGTGGCCCAGCTCATGGGCCAGGGTCATCACGTCGCGCGGTTTGCCGAGGTAGTTGAGCATGACGTAGGGGTGCACATCGACGACCGTGGGATGGGCAAAGGCACCGGGCGCCTTGCCCGGCTTTACGCCTGCGTCGATCCAGCCCTTGGTAAAGAACGGCTCAGCGAGCTCTGACATCCGGGGGTCGAACTCGGCATAGGCGGTCATCACCGTATCGCGTGCCTCATCCCAGCCGACAATCCGGTCATCTTCCATGGGCAGAGGGGCGTTCCGGTCCCAAACTTCGAGCGTTTCGAGACCAAGCCATTTGCGCTTGAGCTCGTAGTACCGGTGCGAAAGGCGCGGATATGCGGCGACGACCGCATTGCGCAGCGCCTCGACCACCTCGGGCTCCACATGGTTTGACAAGTGCCGGCCGGTCTGCGCCGTGGGCATCCCGCGCCACCGGTCCTCGATCTCTTTCTCCTTGGCGAGCGTGTTGTGAACGCGGGCGAAGAGCTTGGCGTTCTCGCTGAAGACGCGCGCAAGCTCGCGCGCGGCCGCCTCGCGCTTTGACCGATCCTGATCGGTGAGGAAGTTGAGCGCCGCTTCTAGGCTGTGCGTTTCGTCCAGGATCGTGAATTCGAGCGCGGCCATTGTCTCGTCAAAGAGACGGTTCCACGCCGCAGCGCCCACAACCGACTGATCGTGCAAGAACTTTTCGAGCTCATCCGAAAGCTGGTAGGGCTTCATTGCGCGCAAACGGTCAAAGATCGGCCGATATCGGGCAAGCGCCGCATTCTCGCCAAGGAGAGCCGAAAGCTGAGCATCCTCGATGCGGTTCAGTTCCAGCGTAAAGAAGACGAGCGGCGCCATATCGTCGGTTACGCGCTGCTGGCAATCACCCATAAACTTCGCGCGGCCGCCATCGGTCGTGTTCTGATAGTACCGGAGGCCCGCGAAAGACATGACGCGCCCGGCAACCACGTCGATACGTTCGTAGCGCTCGACACAGGTGAGGAGAGCGGCAGCATCAAGCGAGGCGAGCTTTCCCTCGTAATCGGCCGCAAAGGCCGTGCACTCGGTACCGAGCCAGTTGAGATCGCGCACAAGCTCGGGCGCGTCCTCACCGACATAGAGGTCGGTCAGGTCCCAATCCGGGAGGCTGCCAAGATCGCGCGCGCCCGCTTCTGTAGCGGCGTCATAGGTCGGACAGGAGAGGGACCGGGAGGCGTACGGCGGCATGGAATACTCCTTGGCAGGTTTCGCTGGACCTAGGCCGCGAGACGGCATGGCGCAACCCGACTGTGGCCCTGGTGATCGCCGATCAGACGGCGGAATTCCGCCGAAGCGAACGGCGATGTCTTGTCGGCCTAAGCGCTCCGCGGCTTCGGTACGGCGCACCTGCATTGCCAAGGACCAGCATGACCCGTTTCTTTCTCTTTCCGCTCCTGACGGCCGCCGCCCTCGCTGCCTGCACCACCGCGCCCGCGCCGCCGACCCGCGCCGTCCCGCTTTATCCCGGCGAAACGCCGGAGCTGCGCGTTCTCATCAACACCTATGCCGATCTCTACGACGTGCCGCGGCCGCTCGTGCATCAAGTGATCCAGCGGGAGAGCGATTATCGCCCGCATGCGCGAAACGGGCCCTATTGGGGCCTAATGCAGATCCTGCCCGAGACGGCACGGGGCATGGGCTTTCGCGGCACCCCGCCAGACCTCCTCGATGCGGAAACAAACCTGCGCTACGCGGTGAGGTATCTGCGCGGGGCGTGGCTTGTCTCGGACGGGAACAAGGACGAGGCTGTGATGTGGTATGCCCGCGGGTATTACTATGAGGCGCGCGACCGGTGTCAGCTCATCGAAACGGGCCTGCGCACGCGCGAGATCGCGCGGCATTGCCGCTGAGCGCGCCTAGCGGCCGACAAAACGGACGATGATGTAGACGGCGAGCGCCGCGAGCCCGGCGACGACGGCGGCTTTCAGAAGAAACGAGGCGATGGGGACCAACACCATAAGCCCAAACACGATAACGCCTACAATCAATGCAAGCCGGCCCGGATCTCCCATTTTTGCTCCTCGCGGTTCCGTCCAAGTTGAACCAGACACGAACAGATCTGTCGTGCATGCGCCGCCCAATGGCTGCACCCGGGAGCGCCCTACAGCATTGGGCGCAGATCACCAGTTCCCCCGATCCAACACGTTCACCCATAGGCCTCTAGCATCCGGTGTAGGTCGTCGAGCGTGTTGGCCTCCGCCACTGGCTTGTCCTCGCGCCATCGCGCCATCCGGGGAAAGCGCAACGCCACGCCTGACTTGTGCCGGGTCGAGCGCTGGATCCCCTCAAAATGGATCTCAAAGACATGGGCGGGTGTGACCGAGCGCACCGGTCCGTACCGCTCCAGCGTATTCTTGCGCACCCAGGCCGTGATCTTGCGAAACTCGGCGTCGGTCAGCCCCGAATAAGCTTTGGTGAAGGGCACAAGCGTGCTCTCGCCCGGCGCACCGTTCCAAACAGCAAAGGTAAAGTCGGTATAGAGATTAGCACGCCGACCATGCCCTGCCTGGGCATAGATCATCACCGCGTCGATCGAGAGCGGGTCGACCTTCCACTTCCACCAATCGCCCTTCTTGCGACCGGAAAGATAGGGCGAGGTCAGCCGCTTGAGCATCAGTCCCTCCGCCCGGAGGTCGCGCGATGTCTCTCGCGCCAGCGCCAGCGCCGACCAGCTTTCGAAGGGCACGCGCGGCGAGAGGCGCAGAGGCCCCGCCCGTGGCAGGTCAGCGAGCGCGCGCTCCAAGATGTCGCGCCGCTCGGAGAAGGGGCGCGCACGAAGATCCTCTCCGCCCCATTCGAGCAAATCGTAGGCCCGCAACACACACGGTGCCTCGGCCAGGAGCTTTTTCGGCACCGTCTTGCGCCCGATGCGCGCCTGCAGCGCGTTAAAGCTCTGTGGTACCTCCGCCGCCCGATCCCAGGCGAGGACTTCGCCGTCGAGCACCGTGCCAACGGGGAGCAGGTCGAGCGCAGCGGCGAATTCAGGAAAGCGCTCCGTCATCAGCTCTTCGCCCCGCGACCAGAGGTAGTGTGTGCCCTCCCGCAGGATGAGTTGCCCGCGGATCCCGTCCCACTTCCACTCGGCCGCCCACTCGGCCGGATCGCCCAGGCTTTCCGGCGGGTCATCCAATTGATACGCCAGGTAGAACGGATAAGGCTTGGAGAGCGCCTCGCCCGGATCAGGGCATAGTACGAGGCCCTCCCACGTCACGCGCCCCGGCTCCCACCCGCCCATAAGGCGGTGTGCAAGCTCCGGCTCGGCGAGCCCTGTGGCGTGCGCGAGCGCACGGGTCATCAGTTTTGCCGAAACACCCATGCGAAAGCCGCCGGTCAGGAGCTTATTGAAGACAAAGCGCTCCGTCGGCCCTAGCCGCGCCCAGGCCTCCAGCACGCGCGCTTTCCGCTCCGCTTCCTCAAGCTTCGGCAAGGTCTGAAGCCGCCCGATCCAATCGCCGAGCGACGCAGTATCCTCGCCCTGACCCTCGGGCAGGATGAGCGCAATCGTCTCTGCGAGGTCCCCCGCGACGGCATAGCTCTCCTCAAAGAGCCAGAGCGGCAGGCCCGCCTGCTCGGCCGCCCAATCGCGCAAGAGCGTCGTCGTCAGCATCCGCTTCGGTCGCCGCCCCGAGAGGAGCGCGATACACCAGACCCGATCTTCCTCCGGTGCGTCTCGAAAGTACGCGGCCAATGCTGCGACCTTGGCATTCGTTTTCGTTGTCTGATCTAGCGCGGTAAAGAGCGCAACAAAGCGGGCAAAGCCACCCTCGGGCATCGTCTCGGCGGTGACAGTCACTTGGTCCATAGCTTGATCAGGGTCGCAGGCGTGATCGGCATGCCGGCCTTACTCCGCGAGCACCGCCTCCTCCTCCCGCCCGGCATCGAGGCTCTCCCCCTCGTAATCCGTCTCGACAATTGCGGCGTCATAGCCCTCGCTTTCGAGCCAAGCTCGGAACGCCGCCGTGTAGCCGTGCGTGACAAAGATCCGCTCCGCTCCCGTCTCCGCAATTGCGGCGTTGAGCTCCGCCCAATCCGCGTGATCCGAAAGGACAAAGCCGCGATCCGCCGCGCGCCGCCGCCGCACGCCGCGAAGCCGCATCCAGCCCGAAGCGAAGGCCGTCGATACCGCGCCGAACCGCTTCATCCACGGCGTGCCAAGAGCCGAAGGCGGGGCGACGACGAGCGCGCCCGGAAAGTCCTTGCCGCGCACCTCTGCCGTGACCTGCACCGTATCGGGCAGCGCCACGCCTTGGGCGCGAAGGACGGCGTTGGTCGCTTCCACCGCACCATGGGTCAGGATCGGCCCGATCCCCGGATCGACGGCCGAGAGCACGCGCTGCGCCTTGCCGAGCGCATAAGCGCCAATGACGCTCGTGCGCCCCGCGGCCGCATTCGCCCGCCACCAGGCTTCGATCTCGGCCACGACCTCCGCCTGCGGCGCCCAGGTGAAGATCGGCAAACCGAACGTGCATTCCGTGATGAAGGCGTGGCAGCGCACGGGCTCAAACGGCTCCGACAGGCCATCGGGCGCAACCTTGTAGTCGCCCGATGCGACCCAGACCTCGCCGCCGACCTCGACCCGGATCTGCGCCGAGCCAGGCACATGCCCCGCGGGGTGGTAGCTCACCTCAGCATCGCCGATCCGCAGGTCTTCCCCGAAGCGCACCGTATCGAGCTCGATGCCCCCCAGACGGTGCCGCATCACCGGAGCGGCGGCCTCGGTTGCGAGATAGCGCCGGTGCCCCCAGCGGGCATGGTCGGCATGGCCATGGGTGATGAGCGCACGGTCCACCGGCCGCCACGGGTCGATATAAAAATCGCCCGCAGCGCAATAGATCCCCCGCTCGGTGAAGCTTAGAACCGGATCGCGCGCCATGACCTTAGCTTAGCGCCCCACCGCACGCTGTCACCTGACCGCCCTGGCCTCTGTCCCCAGGAGCGTCTATGCCAGTGCAAGAGATTGCAGAAAGAGCGCCCATGTCCGCGACCCTCCGCGCCCGCATGAAGGATGCCGAGATCCTCGCCGGCACGTTCCTCAAGACCCCAGCCCATGAGCTGATCGAAGTCTTGGCTCTATCCGGGCTCGATTTCGTCTGTCTGGACGCCGAACACGCCCCCTTCGACCGCGCGCGCACCGATGCCTGCCTCGCCATAGCCCGAGCGCTCGCGCTGCCTGCCCTTGTCCGCGTGCCTTGGGGGCGGCCGGAGCTGGTCCAATCCGCACTCGATGCGGGCGCCACGGGGATCGTCGTGCCCCATGTGAGCGATGCTGAAACCGCCGCCGCAATCGCCCGTGCCGCGCGCTTCGGCGCCCATGGCCGCGGCTTTGCCGGGTCGACGCGCTGGGCCGGGTTTGGCGCTTCGCACATGCCCGAGCTCCTGGCCCGCTCAGCCGAAGAGACCGTTGTGATCGCCATGATTGAAGAGCCCGAGGGCGTCGCTGCCGCCGACGCGATTGCCGGCACCGAAGGGATCGATGCGCTCATGCTCGGCCCCGCCGATCTCTCGGTCGCGCTTGGCAAGACCGATCAATCGAGCGCCGAGCTTGCCCAAGCCTATCGCAGCGTCGGGGCCGCTTGTGCCGCCAGGGGCAAGACCTTCGCCACCTGGGTGCCAAATGCCGAGGCCGCTGCCCCGCGGCACGAGGCCGGCGTGCGCATGTTCTTTGCCGCCTCCGAACACAGCTGGATGCTCCAGGGCGCCCGCACCGCGGCCGCGGGTCTCAAAGCCCTCTGATCCCGCGCGGTTTACCCCCCGGTGCTTTACCCACCGGTGCTTTATCCATTGTTAAGGTTAAAGCGCGCTCGCGCCCTTCTTCTTGCTGAAAATATCGCCGCCGGAGGCACGCGCCTCTCAACGCATGCAGGCCATCAATGGGCGCAACCCGATCTCAATCGGCCTCTGCCAGCCGCGCGACGTAGCGGGCCAGCGTATCAATCTCGAGATTGACCGAGTCGCCGACGCGTGTGTCGCCCCACGTTGTCACCGTTTTGGTGTGCGGGATAAAGTTGATCCCAAACCCCGTGCCAGCGACGTCGTTTACCGTCAGGGACGTGCCGTTCAGCGCCACCGAACCCTTTGGCGCGATAAAGCGCGCTAGACCATCGGGCGCGCGGAGGGTCACGCGCGTGCTGTCGCCCTCATCTTCGACGGACACGACCTCTGCCAACCCGTCCACATGTCCTGAGACGATGTGACCGCCGAGTTCGTCGCCCACCCGGAGCGCGCGTTCGAGATTCACGCGCCGTCCTTCGCTCCAGGATCCAAGATTGGTCTTCGAAACGGTCTCGGCCGACACATCAACATCGAACCAACCGCCTGCCGCATCGCGCCCGCGGTCGACCACAGTCAGACAGACCCCGTCGCAGGCAATCGAGGCGCCGAGCGCGATCCCGTCTATGTCGTAGGCGGTGCCGATCCGCGCGCGGAGATCCCCTCGCTTTTCGACGGCGCGCACCTTGCCCATATCGGTCACAATTCCGGTGAACATCTCAGCCCCCTTCGCTTGCCCAAATGGGCTATCTCCGATCCCGCGCGCTTTCAACCAGCGGCTCATCGCTTTACGGCTGGAGAACACAACAGATTGTTGCGCAGCGCAGACCCGCCCCAAGGCATGGCGCGGCGCGACCGATGCGCAACAGCGCCTTGCGACGCAGCGCCCATCAGCTACCAAATTTCGCGCAATCCTGTAGGGTTAAAGGAAAAAGCTGAGGCAGAAATCCGCCAAGGAGCCCGAGCATTGATCCGACCGATGACCCCCCTCACACGGGGCCTGTTATTGTGCGTACTGCTGACGGGCCTCGCCGCCTGCGGCCTCCCGCGATCCGGCCCGAACAAGAGCGAGATTTTCGCAGGTTCCTTGCAGCGTGAGGGCGACGCTTTCGTCGTCGAAGTCTCTCCCCGCGTCACCGCGATCACCTCCGTCACGCCTGTGCTTGGGTTTACCGCTGACTTTCTGAACGCGGGCCTGGTCGGCTCCGACACAATCCGCCCGGGCGACACGCTCTCACTCTCGGTCTGGGAAAACGTGCAGGACGGCCTTCTCGCGGGTTCGGGCCTCTCGCAAACGACGCTGAGCGAGCTGCAAGTTGACGAAGGTGGCTTCATCTTCGTCCCCTATGCGGGGCGCATCCGTGCCGCGGGCAACACGCCTAACCGGGTCCGCGAGATCATCACCCAGCGCTTGGACGAACAGACACCCGACCCACAAGTCATCGTCCGCCGCGGCGCGGGCGACGGAGCCACAGTCTCGGTCGTCGGCGGCGTCGGCGCGCAAGGCGTCTACCCCATCGAGCGGCCAACGCGCACCCTGTCGGCCATGCTGGCCCGTGCCGGCGGTGTCGCCATCGCGCCGGAGATCGCGCAGATCACCGTTCTACGCGGGCACCATCGCGCAAAAATCTGGTTTGAGGATCTCTTCGCCGATCCACGCCTCGACATCGCCCTGCGCGGCGGCGACCGCATCCTCGTGGAAGAGGACACCCGCGCCTTCTCGGTCCTCGGTGCGACAGGTGCGCAAACCCGGGTGACCTTTCGCAGCCAGACGCTGTCGGCCATCGAGGCCATTGCCCAAGTCGGCGGCCTCAACACCAATCTCGCCGACCCCACGGGCGTCTTCGTGTTTCGCACCGAGCCCGAAAACATCGCCAACCCGCTGATGGAGCGGTCCGACCTGCAGGGGCCGCAGCGCGTCGTTTATGTGCTCAACCTCACCGAACCCAACGGCCTCTTCGAAGCGCGCGATTTCGCCATTCGCGACGATGACCTGATCTATGTCACAGAAGCGCCCTACACGCAGTTCACCAAGGTCCTGCAGGCCGTGACCGGGACGTTGAACCCGATTAACAATCTGCAAACCATCGGCAACTGATCCAGAAGGCGGAGAGTGACATGGGCGCTGGGAGCATAGCCAGACGCCTTTTTGTCTCTGACCCGGCGCTAATGACGGTCCCGATCCGTCGGATTTTGGCTCTTTCTGGGTGGCACCCGTCGTGGGGGCATCCGCGACAGAGCGAGTTCTTTGGTATCTGGGCCAACGCGCCGAGCGCCGGAGCGGCACAGCGGCGCGCGACCGACAGCGGCGCGGACGTGCTTTTTCTCGATGACGCGTTCCTTCGGGCGGTGTCCGACGATCCCTTCGCCCCACTAGCGGGTCTGCTGATAGACCCACAAGGCGTGCATTACGATCCCGTGCGGCCCTCTACACTTGAGCACATCCTCGCCACCGATCCGCTCGACGATGCCGCCCTTCTCGACCGCGCACGCAGTGCGGTAGAGCGCCTCCGCGACGGGCATCTCTCCCAAACAAGCGGTTACGACCCATCGCTCGCTCCGCCCCCACCGGGCTATGTCCTTGTTGTAGATCAGCCGCGAGGCCACCCCGCCGTTGCCGCGTCCCAAGCCGGACCCGACGCGTTTCGCGAGATGCTTGCGGTTGCACGGATCGAACATCCGGGCGCGCCGATATACATCAAGACCGACGCGCAAGCTGTTGGTTATGCTGGCATTGGGTATTTTGGCCCCGAACACAAAGCGGACGGAACCGAACTTTTCGATCATTCGGTCTCACCCTGGCACCTGCTTGAAGGCGCGATTGCCGTCTACACGGTTTCGTCCCATTTCGGCTTCGAGGCGATCCTGGCCGGGCACCGCCCTCGCGTCTTTGGGCAACCGTTTTACGGCGGCTGGGGCCTGACGCGGGACGAGCGCCCCGTTCCCCGCCGAGAACGCCGCCTGACGCGGGCGCAACTCGCCGCGGCTGCGCTGTTCCTCGCACCTACCTGGTACGATCCCTACCGCGACAGGCTCTGCGAGATCGAGGACGTGCTCGCCCAGTTTGAGGCGCAAGCCCGGGCGGCGCGCGACGGCCGACAGGGCTATGTCGCGCTGGCGATCCCAAAGCGAGACCGGCGCGCGCTCCGCACACACATTGGTCCACTGACCTTCGCAGGCGCCCCGGCGGAGGCGATTTCGAAGGTACAGACCACTGGCGCGGCGCTGCTCGTTCGCGCCGAAGACGTGACCGACATGCTCGATGCAGACACGGCGAAGGCGCATGTGCCGCTCCATCGCTTGACCGCCCCGCTTATCGATCTCCCCGGCGCTTTAGCCATCGACGATCTGGGCAACCCGCATGACCCAAACCAGGAGAGCCGGCTTGAGCGTTTGATCATGGAGGCGAGCACTTTTCCCTCGTCTCGTCTGCGCCGCGCAGAGGACATGATGCGCAAGCTGGAGGAAGCGGCCTCCGAGGGGCCGGACCTCCCCGAGGGCCGCCGCATCCTCGTGCCGGGTGAAGACGCCGCCGGCGCCAGGCTCCAGCTTGGCGCCACAGGCGGCACCGAGAGCCGTCTCGCGCTCCTCAAAGCCACCCGAGCGCAGAATAAAGATGCCGTCCTGATCTACGTCCAAGACGAGGCTGCGGGCGCGCCCGCGATACCGCTCAGCCAGCTTGATGGCTTCGCCGATGCCGTCATCGCGGGCGCAATTGCGCCGGCCGCCCTCCGCTATGCCGATGAGGTCTGGACGCTCACCTCTGAGCTTGGCTTTCGCGCGCTACTCCAAGGCTTGCCCGTGACGTGCCTCGGCGCGCCGTTTTATGCCGGGTGGGGCTTGACGACAGACCGCGCCCCTGTGCCCAGGCGCCGCATGCTTGCCCGCCCGAGCGTCGCAGCGATCGCCCATGCCGCGCTTATCGCCCTACCGCGCTATCGCGACCCTGAGACCGGACTGCCCTGTTCTCCTGAGGTCGTACTCGACCGGCTGACGGGGTGGTCCCTTCGGCGACCTACGGCACGCGCACGAGCGCAAGACGCCTTCTTTGCCTGGCTGGCACGGCGCCGCGCCGGGTAGGACGTTCAGACCGGACGCCAGACCGCCCGCACATCCGGCCCGACGCGCCGCTCCTCGACGAGGGCAAAGCGGGGCGCCTCGGCCAGGCGATCGATCCCGAGCGCGCCTAGCCCGGGCTTGCCTTCCGCGCCCAGCGTCAATCCGGCGGTGAAGGTTACCAGCTCGTCCACGAGCCCCGCGCCGAGCAGCGATGCAGCAAACGCACCGCCACCTTCGCAGAGCACTTCCCCCAGGCCACGCTCCCCAAGCGCGCGGAGGAGCCCGTTAGGATCGAGATGTGGCCCGGAGCCGATCGGGACATCGAGCATTGTCGCCCCTCTGCCGCGCCAAAAGGCGCGCCGCGCCTCCGTCGCATCCGGCCCATGGCAAAGCCAAAGCGGCCCGGCTTCGGTCACTCCCGCGCGCGCCGACAGGCGCCCATCCTCAGGCAAATCGAGGCGACGGGAGGCAACGATGCGCACGGGCTGCGACACCTCGCCAAAGCCCCGCACCGTTAGTGCCGGGTCGTCGGCGCGCGCCGTGCCGCCGCCCACGAGCACCGCATCGGCGCGCGCGCGCATCGCGTGGACCATGCGGCGCGCAGAGGGTCCGGTGATCCAGCGGCTCTCGCCCGTCGCCGTCGCGATGCGGCCATCGGCCGAGGTTGCGAGTTTCAGCGTGAGCCATGGCCGGCCCCGCTCTATCCGCGAGAAGAAACCGCGATGGGCCTGCTGCGCCGCTTCGGACGCCCGCGCTGGAACGACTTCGACCCCCGCGGCGTGCAACCGCGCGTGGCCCGCCCCGGCCGTGCGCGGGTCTGGGTCCTCCGCTGCGGTGACCACGCATGCGACCCCTGCCTTGGCCAACTCTGCCGCGCAGGACGGCGTCGTGCCTTCGTGCGCGCAGGGCTCGAGCGAGACAAACGCTGTGCTCCCCCGCGCAGCGCCCCCGGCCCTCGCGAGCGCCTGGGTCTCCGCGTGGGGGCGGCCGCCGGGCGCAGTCACCGCCCGGGCGACGATCCGGCCGTCTTTGACCAGAAGACATCCGACCGACGGGTTGGGCCAGGTTTGGCCGTTTCCGCGTGCCCCGAGGCGCAGGGCGTGGGCGAGAAACGCCTCCTCACCCGGCCTCATGGTCGTTCCGACGCTGTCATGTCGATGCGCTCCCCGAGATCGCGCTCTCCGGAATCGCGCGCTGCGGCACGCGGCGCGGCGGGTTCACTCGCCCGGCTGGTCCTGCGGACGCAACTCGCTCACGAATTTGTCGAAATCGTCGGCCGCCTGAAAGTTCTTGTAAACGCTGGCAAAGCGCACATAGGCCACCGTGTCGATCCGCGCGAGCGTCTCCATGACGATCTCTCCGATCGCTTTGGACGGAATGTCCGTCTCGCCCAAGCTCTCCAACCGCCGAACGATACCCGAGATCATCTGGTCGATGCGCTCTGGGTCGATGGGCCGCTTTTGCAGGGCTATGCGGATCGACCGTTCGAGCTTGTCGCGGTCAAAGTCCTCGCGCCGACCATTCGATTTGATCACAACGAGATCGCGAAGCTGAACTCGCTCATATGTCGTAAAACGGCCGCCGCATGCGGGGCAAAAGCGGCGTCTACGAATGGCGACATGGTCTTCCGCGGGCCGCGAATCTTTAACTTGGGTGTCCACGTTTCCGCAAAATGGACAACGCATTCCGGTCCCCTCGCCTTTCGTCTCCGGGTCGACGGGCGGGCGGCCTCATCGCCAACAGCCTAGGTCCTACCCCCATATGCTGGGGATGAGTATAGGGGAGCCGCGACCCGTTGGGTAGGTGTAAACGCACGCAAGCATCGAGGTGTGCAGGATACGGACGAAACGGCACTGCCGCGGCGAATAGGCCGTTTCTTTACTCTGCGATGGGCACGTGCCCCGCCCCTCGGCACCCGAGCGAATGGTCGAGCGCGAGCCCAACTGTCCAAGCCCGCTCGGCTCGTTAAGCGCGCCAAATGCAGCAGCGCCACGCGACGTTGGTTGGATTGCGGTCGCGCGTCAGCGCCGCGCAGCGTTCGGGCCGAAACTGCCAGTGGCACGCGCGCCCTAGCTGCGGACGCAGGTCCCCTGAAAAACGCGTGCGCTGTCGGTTTCTTCCCACGTGAAGCTGCCATCTTGCCCAATCGTGAGGATGCGCAGACGCGGATCGGAGACATGGCATACAACAGGGTTATGCGGCTTGCGCAGCATCGCGCGCTGTCCGTCGACGGCGCATGTCCCGGCGCTGGGATCGACCACGACATCAAGTGTCAATGCACCCACCTGGCACGACAGTTGCGCCGCATGCGCGACCGTGCCCGCAAGCATGGAGACCAGGGCGCAAACGGCCAGCGAAGGGATACGGCGAAGGAGAGAAGACATGGCGGCTACGATGCTCATGGGTTTCAAAGCTCATGACGGCGGCCCGCAAGCCGCTTCTACGACATATACCATTTTGGGCCGGATTCTAAGGGTCACGCTAGATGAAGGACGATTTCCCGCCTATGCGGCCGGTCCCGATGCTCGAAAAGATAGACGCCTTGCCATCGGCCGAGGCATAGCGCACCGGTGGCGACCGGGATCGCCAAAGACGTGGGCAAGACTGCCGCTTTCATATGCGCCGGCATATCGTCCGGTCCCTCGGTCCGGTGCGTGATCCAGCCCATTTCGGGTGCATCCGCATGGGGGGCGAGGCGACGGAAGAACCCATGAAGGTCGCGCTGCACGTCCGGGTCGGCATTCTCTTGGATCACGAGCGAGGCCGAGGTATGGCGCAAATAGAGGGTCAGCAAGGCCGGCCCGGGAGGCGCTTCCGCGCCGGTCCAGTCGGCGACCTCTCGGGTGATCTCATAGAGCCCGGGTCCGGTCGTGTGGTGGACCAGGGTGTGCTGTACCGCCATGCCGGGCTCAGTCGTCCTCGTCCGCTTGGGGTCGGATGCACAAGCTGGCCGCGTGGGCAACAGATCGGCTAGTCCCCTCGGACCCGGCGCGCAGGAATACGAGGTCGAGCCCGCGCTCCTGCCCCGCGCCTGGCGGTCGCAAACCAAAAATCACGGAGCGGCGCCCCGGTCGTGTTTGGCTCGGCCCAAGACCGCTCGTGATGACGACACGGTCCGTCGCGCGCGCGTTGAGATGGCTCCGGGCAAAATCGGCGGCCGCGCAGAAGTAGTCACTGCCGCCGTTGCCAGCCCGGGCGAAGACTTCAATGCGCTCGCCTGTGCTTTGGACCGACAGCCCGTTCAGCGCGAGCGCGCGTTGACCTGAGGCCGAGATAGGCGTGGCCAACGACGCGACCGCGAACACGGCGAGGACGATACGGAGCCGCGTCGCTTTCGTTGCAGCGCGACACTCACGCACCGCGCGGGCCCTCATCGAAGATCGCATCGCCCTGCTGGTCGATCAGGACCTTGGCCTTCGCGCTCGATGCTGCCACTGCCGCGTCTTCGCCATCGAGCGTGTCAGCGCGAATGAGGCGGTGGGTCCGAACCTCGCCGTCGACCTCCTTCTCGATACGCGCTGCAACCCGCCACTTGCCACCGTCGCGGAGGGGCTCGGCGTAAATCATATAGCCCTCATAGTTTTCACCCGGCGCGGTGCCCTTGGACGAAGCATCGCCGCCGTGAGAGCCGAACAAACGCGAGAGCAATGACATGAGCCGACCTCTTTGGGAACGTGAGACCATATCGTAGGCGGCATGCCAAAGCGGATCAAGAAAGAGCGACGACCAGTTTACCCACGTACGATATGCAGCCATGGCCCCTTTTCGCCGCAAGACGGGCGACAATCATCCATTCGACGGTCGAAACCGTCCTTACTGGTCGAGGAACGAACGCAGCTTGCGCGACCGGCTCGGGTGCTTGAGCTTGCGAAGCGCTTTCGCCTCGATCTGGCGGATCCGCTCGCGGGTCACCGAGAATTGCTGACCGACCTCTTCGAGCGTGTGGTCGGTGTTCATCCCAATGCCGAAGCGCATGCGCAGCACGCGCTCTTCGCGCGGCGTAAGCGATGAGAGCACCCGGGTCGTCGTTTCTTTCAGGTTCTCCTGAATAGCGCTGTCGAGCGGCAGAACGGCGTTCTTGTCCTCGATAAAGTCGCCAAGCTGGCTGTCTTCCTCGTCGCCGATGGGCGTCTCGAGCGAGATCGGCTCCTTGGCGATCTTCATCACCTTGCGAACTTTTTCGAGGGGCATCTGCAGCTTTTCGGCCAGCTCCTCGGGCGTTGGTTCTCGGCCGATCTCGTGGAGCATCTGGCGGCCCGTGCGCACCAGCTTGTTGATCGTCTCAATCATGTGCACCGGGATGCGGATCGTGCGCGCCTGATCCGCGATCGAGCGGGTGATTGCCTGACGGATCCACCAGGTCGCATAGGTCGAAAACTTGTAGCCGCGGCGGTATTCGAACTTATCGACCGCTTTCATCAGGCCGATATTTCCCTCCTGAATGAGGTCGAGGAACTGCAAGCCGCGGTTCGTATACTTTTTGGCAATCGAGATAACGAGCCGCAGGTTGGCCTCGACCATCTCCTTTTTGGCCTGGCGGGCCTCCTTTTCGCCCTTTTGGACCTGCTGAACAATACGGCGGAACTCGCCGATATCGACGCCTACATATTGGCCGACCTGGGCCATCTCGGCGCGCAGATCCTGCACTTTGGAGGCGGACCGCTCAAACAGTGCCTGCCAGCCGCGGCCAGGCTTTTGACCCATCCGGTCCATCCAGGTCGGATCGAGCTCTGCCCCGCGATAGGCATCGACGAACTCGCGGCGATTGATGCGCGCCTGGTCCGCAAGCTTCACCATGCCGCTGTCGATAGACATGATCCGGCGGTTGATCCCGTAGAGCTGGTCGATCAGCGCCTCGATCCGGTTGTTGTGCAAATGAAGCTCGTTGACGAGTTCCACGATTTCGGAACGGAGCTTCTGGTAGGTGGCTTCATCTTTGACACCGAATGAGCCATCTTCGTTCAACGTGGCCGACATCCGCCGGTCCTGCATCTCCTCCAGCTGCGTGTAGTCCTGGGCGATCCGGTCAAGGGTCTCTAGGACACGGGGCTTGAGAGCGGCCTCCATCGCGGCGAGCGACATGTTCGCCTGATCGTCATCGTCGTCATCGTCGTCTTTGGCAATCGGGTTGCCATCGGCGTCGAGCTCGGGACTCTCGTCCTTGGGCTGCGCGGCGCCGTCGACGGGAGCGACAACCGGCTCTTCCTCGTCTTCCTCGCCCATACCTCGGCCAAAGGTCGCCTCGAGGTCGATCACATCGCGGAGGAGGATCTCCTCACCCAAAAGCTCGTCGCGCCATATCGTGATGGCTTGGAACGTAAGCGGGCTCTCGCAGAGCCCTTGGATCATAGTGTTGCGGCCGGCCTCGATGCGCTTGGCAATCGCGATCTCACCTTCGCGCGACAACAGCTCGACCGAGCCCATCTCGCGCAGGTACATCCGCACCGGGTCATCCGTCCGATCGAGCTTTTCGGTTTCGGTCTGAGCAACCGCGACTTCGCGCGACGTCGATGCCTCGACGATTTCGGTCGACTTCTTCGCCGACTCTTCGTCCTCGACCTCTTCGTCCTCAATGACATTGATGCCCATATCAGAGAGCATCGACATCACATCTTCGATCTGTTCCGAGGACGTTTGATCCGGCGGAAGCACAGCGTTCAGCTGATCATAGGTGATGTAGCCGCGCTCGCGCGCCTCCGCGATCATCTTTTTAACCGCGGTCTGGCTCATGTCGAGCGAGTGTTCCGCCTCGCTCTCGTCCGTCTTGCGCTCGTCGTTGTCCTTCGCGGCCATTCAGAACTCCTGTCCGGGCGGGTGATTCGGACCCAATTCACTCACCGAATCAATAGTGCGCACGTCGTCCGGGTCCAGCCGGGGTTACGCGGCGCACCTGACTTTGCCAAGTCGGGCCGGGCGCCGGCGGAGACCGTCGTTTTCATCTGTCACACGCCTGCCGAGAGAGCAGGCGCAAAATTAATCCTTACGCGACAACGGAGCTTTAGGGCTCCCCGCGTCTGGCGCCGGCAGCGTGCCGTCCTCGCGCGCAGCGCCGTCATGGCCAATGGACTGAAGCAACTGCGAAAAAGCGTCGCGTTCGGCCCGGTCGAGCTTTGCCCCGTTATCGGCGACGTCAAATTCTGCCCGCGCAGCATCGGTGACGCGTTCGGCAGCCCGCTGAGCGCGTGTCGCTTCCGCTAAACGCCAGGTAATCGCGTCCGGCGGATCACTATCGCCATCATAGCTCCAGGGACCGTCGTCAGCGTCCCAAGCGCCCGCATTCGCCGCCCCGTCGGACACTGCCCCATCATGCGCGGACGAAAAAGGCATGCCGTCCTCCGCGAGCGCCATGGGCGCTGCATGCTCCCCCGGGAGGCCATAGCCCTCCCGCTCTGCCCCGCCCGAATCGGCGCGGGTGACATCCTCGATCGCTTCTGCGATCTCACGCGCGGCGCCGCGTGCAGCGTCAAGCCGGGCAAACTCGCTGGCAAGGCACGCCTCGGCGATCTCCGGCTCGCCGGCGCGTCGGATGCCAGGCGAAAGTCGCACATGGCGAGGGCGCATCAGCGTTTCAAGGGGCGCGCGGCCGAGACGTGTCTCGAGCTGTGCCCAAAGCGCCTCTGGCGCAGCGAGGACATCACAGTCGAGAAGGGCCGCGGCGATCGCGGCATGGTTTGGAGCGGTAAAGTCCGTCTCCTCGAGGAGATCGGCAAATTGTTCGATCAGGCCGGGATTGGCCATGAGCGTGGCCAGGATCACCGCTTCGCGCAGATGCTCGGCAGGGGTGTCTGCTGCGGCGGCCGCGGCGGCGCGGGTCTCGGGCGCGGGCCCCGCTGGCGCAGCCCAACGCTTGCCGCGCCCCGGCCCGGGGCGGCCTGGCCGCGCGGCGCTGGCGGGCCGCCCCAGCTGAAAGAGCGCCGCGCGCTTGTCTCGGATCGCGTGGCCGTAATGCGAACGGATGCCCGGGTCGGCAATCTGGGCTATCGCACGGCGGAGATCCTTCTCCAGCGCCGCGCGGCGTTCGGGACTGTCGAGCACGCGGCCTTCGGTCGCCCGCCGCCACAGGAGGTCGACCATCGGCACAGCGTTGTCGAGAAGCGCCTGCATCGCCTCTGGGCCGCCCGCACGGATGACGTCGTCGGGGTCCTTGCCAGCGGGCAGAAGCGCAAAGCGCAGAGACTGGCCGGCCTCAATCAGCGGCAGCGCCAGATCCATCAGACGGTAACCCGCGCGCAGGCCCGCCGCATCCCCGTCGAGCGCCACCAGGGGCTCGGGGTTAATCTGCCAGAGCATTTTGAGCTGTGCCTCTGTCACCGCGGTCCCGAGCGGCGCGACTGCACCGTCAAAGCCCGCCTCGGCGAGCGCAATGACGTCCATGTAGCCCTCGGCGACAATGAGTGCCGCGCCCTTGCCACAGGCCGCCCGGGCGGGCCGGTGGTGGTAGAGCGTGCGCCCCTTGTCGAAAAGCTCGGTATCCGGCGAGTTCAGGTATTTCGCGTTGTCCTCGGGGTCCATCGCCCGCCCGCCAAAGGCAATCGCGCGCCCGCGCGCATCGCGGATCGGAAAGATGATGCGGTTACGGAACGTATCGTAAGGCGCGCGGCCCTTGTCCGAGGGGCGCACGAGACCGGTCGCCAAAAGCTGATCGATATCTGCATCGCCCTTGGTAAGCACGTCGCGCAGCCCGTCCCAGCCAGGCGGGGCAAAGCCGATCTCGAAGCGGTCGAGCGCTTGCGCAGAGAGCCCGCGCTGCTGGCTGAGATAGGCCCGTGCCCCGGCGCCATCCTGCGTGCCGAGTTGCCTGCGGAAGTACCGCACCGCGCACTCCATCACATCCGTCAGCGTCGCCCGCGCCGTGGCCTGGGCCGCGGCCCTGGGATCGGGGGCGGGCATCTCCATCCCGGCAGTGCGCGCCAGCTCCTCGACCGCCTCCATAAAGCTCAGCCCGTCTTGTTCCCGTAGGAACGTGATCGCGTCGCCCTTCGCGTGACAGCCGAAGCAATAGTAGTAGCCCTTTTGGTCCTCCACGTGGAACGAGGCAGTCTTTTCCTGGTGGAACGGGCATGGCGCCCACCAATCGCCCTTCGATTGGTTCGACTTGCGCATGTCCCACGAGACCTTGCGCCCGACGATCTGGGCAATCGACACGCGGTCGCGCAATTCGTCAAGAAAGCCGGGTGGAAGCGCCATGCCTTAGGATATCGTGGTCGAGGCGGGCCGTGTCCAGACCGGATTTGGCGATCCCCGGGGCGCGGAGGGCGTAGTGCCGCGCAGCTGGGCAGCGGCCATGCGGCGGGGCGCCAAAGAGCGAGTGACCCGTGCGCCGCCGAGCCCGAAGTCCACACTGTGCATCGGTCTCGGTTCTCGCGCCCGCCACACGGGGTCGCGCCTGTTCGACGCGGCCCATGGCGCCCGAAGGCAAGAGTTGCGCCCCGGCCGTGCGGCGTGGCGTCCGAGGCGGCCCTCTCGCCCTCCCCGATCAGTCGAGCGCGGCGCGCCCGGCGACAGACCGCATTGCCTCTTCGATCTCATGGAAGGCGGACCGGGCGAAGGAACGCATGACGAGGATCTCGACAGCGTCCTCCATGGCCGTCAGGTGGACCGCCATGTGGCCGAGAAGCGTCCGCGCGGTCCGGCCCTCGGCGAACTGCCGCGGTCGCAGATCCATCGGAACGAGCCGGGCCAGCACCTCTGCCGCCGCCGCTCGCCCACCAAGCGACAGCCGCGCATAGACGTCCGACACATCGGTCACCGCGCCGAAGGCTGCGAGCCCGTTCGGCGGCCGGCCAATAAAGAGCGCCTGCTCCCGCCCCATCCATCGGATCGCGCCGCCCGGCGTCGAAAGAGATGTCCCCGGCGCTGGCAGGGCCTGGCCCAGCGCCGCGCCCATCGCGGCCGCCTGTTCTGGATAGGGCGCGAGAAGCGTCAGAGCGGTCCACGGCAAGGCACGGAGGTGCGCCGCGCCGTGGGTCACCTCCGCCGCCGCGAGCGGGGGGTCGGCGATGAGATCAGGCACGCGCGCGCCCTCCTTCGGGATCGAGGAAAACGGGGGAGCAGATCTCCACGTCTGTTGTCACGCGGCGCAGATGGTCGACCATCTTTAACCGCTCGCCCATTCGGTCCGGCCCCGACACGACAAAGCCGAGCGCAAGGTCGTGGCCCAAGGTGGGCGAGTAGCAGGCGGAGGTCAGATACCCCTGATCCTCGACGCGCACGGCCTTTGCGCCAGGATTGAACAGATGCGCCCCGGCCAGCAGCCGCCCGTTGGGATCAACGGGCTTCAGTCCCACAAGCCGCTCGCGCGCAGGGTCCAATAGACCCGGCCGGGTCGACGCCGCCTTGCCAATAAAGTCCTTCTTTGTCGACATCATGCCCTGCAGGCCAAGATCGTAGGCCGTCGTGCGCCCGTGGAGCTCTGCATGGGTTGGAAAGCCCTTTTCGATGCGCATGACGTTGAGTGCCTCCATTCCGTAAGGCCCACCGCCGAGCCCCTCGGCATAGGCCACGAGCAGCCGCCAGAGCGACGCGCCAAAGCGCGCGGGCACGGCCACCTCATAGGCGTGCTCGCCGGAAAAAGAGATCCGGAAGAGCCGTGCCGCCACGCCCGAGACGGCAACTGTGCCGCAGGCCATAAACGGAAACACGCCTGCATCGTGCCCTCCGTCGAGAAGCGCATCGAGCAGCGCCGCAGCCTTGGGTCCGGCGACAGCGAACTGCGCCCAACCATCGGTCGTCGAGGCAAAGCGCGTCGCAAGGCGCGGCGCATGGCATTGTTGGACCATGTCAAGATGGGACATGACCTGCCCCGCTGCGGCCGTGGTCGTCGTCATCACCCAATGGTCGTTGTCGAGGCGCGCGGTCGTCCCGTCATCCATCACATGCCCGTCTTCGCGCAGCATTATGCCGTATCGCGTGCGCCCGGGCTTTAGCGTCGACATGCGCGATGTATAGACGAGATCGAGAAAGGCGCCGGTATTGGGGCCGTGAAACTCGATCTTACCGAGGGTCGAGACATCGCAGACGCCGACGGCGCTGCGCACCATCTCTACCTCGCGATCACAGGCCTCGCGCCAGGTCGTCTCCCCCGGCGCGGGAAAATAGGACGGGCGATACCAGAGCCCGGCCTCAATCATCGGCGCGCCGCGCGCCCGAGAGGCCGCATCGGAGGTGGTGAACCGTTCGGGCGCATAGCCTTTGCCTTGCGCCCCTGCGCCTATGGCCCCCAGCGGGACGGGCACGAAAGGGGGGCGAAAGGTCGTGATCCCGGTCTCAGGGATGCTCTGGCCCGTCGCTTCGGCGAGAACGGCCAGCGCTGCCACATTCGAACTTTTGCCCTGGTCGGGTGCCATGCCCTGGGTCGTGTAGCGCTTCATATGCTCAACAGAGACGAAGCCCTCTTGGGCAGATAGCTTAACGTCCTTCGCCGTTACATCGTTCTGGAAGTCGAGCCAGGCGCGGCCGCGGCCGCCGATGTGAAAAACCGGCTGATGCCCGCCCGCCGCCTCATCGGCCTTGGGCAGGTCGACAGGTTTTGCTGATTTTCCAATGGCCTCAAGTGCCAGCGTCGCTGCAGTGCGCCCAGACCGCAAGCAACCGGCCGTGTCGTAGATTCCCGCCGCCGCTCCTGCCGGGATCAGACCTGGGACCGCGCCGCGCGCGCCAGGCTCAGGCGCCAAAAATGCGCCGAGCGCGGCATCCCAGCGCGGCCGTCCGCCCATGTGGCAGGCCAGGTGGATCGAGGGAGACCAGCCGCCCGACATCGCCAAGGTGTCGGCGCTGACCCAGCGCGCGCCCGCTTGTCCCGCGATCTGGATTGCGCGCAGGCTTTTGCGCCCGCGCGTTGTGACGACCCCCCCGCCCGCAAAGAACGGTGCTTCGATCCCATCGAGCGGCGGCGCATCCGCACGCGGGTCGATCACTGCGGCGATCTCGACACCGGCTGCCGCAAGGTCCCGCACCGTGCGGCGGGCATGGTCATTTGCGGCCAACAGCACCACGCGCCGACCGGGAACAACGCCCCAGCGGTAGAGGTAGCTGCGCAGCGCCGAGGCCATCATAATTCCGGGCCGGTCATTGCCGCCAAAGGCGATGGGGCGTTCGAGCGCGCCGGTCGCAAGGACCGCCGCCCGCGCGTCGATCCGCCAAAAGCAATCCCTCGGGGCCTCGCCCAGCGCCGAGACATGTTCGGAGACCCTTTCGAGCGCACCGAAGACACCTCCGTCATAGGCGCCGGTGACGGCTGTGCGGGTCATGACGCGGATGTTGGGCATCGCGCGAAGCCGCGCGGACAGGGCATCGGCCCATTCCGCGCAAGCCGCACCGCCGACTTCCTCGTCCTCGGAAAGGAACCGCCCGCCAAGCGCCGCGCTCTCGTCAGCCAGGATCACATCTGCACCGGCTTCGGTCGCGGCAAGTGCGGCCATCAGGCCCGCTGGGCCGCCCCCGATCACGAGGATATCACAGGAGGCAAAGGCCTTTTCGTGTCGATGGGCGTCCGGCTCCCGCGTGAAGCTGCCCAGCCCCGCCGCGCGCCGGATCGCCGGCTCATAGACCTTTTCCCAAAAGCTCTGCGGCCACATGAACGTCTTGTAGTAGAAGCCAGCCCCGAGAAACGGCGCGAGGACGTCATTGATCGCAAGGAGATCGCTGTCCAGCGAGGGCCAGCGATTTTGGCTTTCTGCTAAGAGCCCGTCGTAGAGCTCTTGCATCGTCGCCCGCACATTGGGCAGCTTCACTGGCCCGCGGCCAACCTCCACCAGGGCGTTCGGCTCTTCCGACCCGGCGGTCAGGATGCCGCGGGGCCGGTGGTACTTAAAGCTCCGTGCGACCAGCCGCACGTCGTTTGCCAAAAGCGCAGAGGCCAGCGTGTCGCCCGGATGCCCCCGCAAAGACCGGCCGTCAAAGCGGAAGGAGAGCGTCTGGGACCGATCGATCCGTCCGTACCCTGCGACCCTCATGCCATGCTCCCATCCGCCAGGCGCACCGAATGGATCTCATGCGTAAGTGTATCGCGTTCGACGATGAGCCACGCGCCGCACCCGCCGGTGTGGCACCAGAGCTCCTCGGAGCGCCCCGCCGCGTTGAGCCGGAGGTGGAGATGCGCGTCCCACGCCTCGGACCAGACCTCGCCGTGAGGCCGACGGGCATAGAGCGCCGCGCCCATCGGCGTGAACTCGCGAAGGTCACGGGGGCCGCAGATCGGGCAGATCAGGCGCATGTCAAATATCGGTCTCGCATCAGAATTCCGTCGGTATCGCGCCGGTTTGTCGGGGCACCGGTGCCAGGTCTCTTGGGTCAGTGCAGGTTGTGCTGGGAACCGGTCGCCTCCTCGTCCATGAGGCCGATGCCGGTGTCGAAGCGGTCGAGCCGGAAGCGCGCGGCGGCGGGGTGCGGCGCATCTTTGGCCAGCAGATGGGCAAAGCAATCGCCCGACCCTGGCACGGCCTTGAACCCGCCGTAACACCATCCGCCATTGAAATAGAGCCCGGAGACCGACGTCCGGTCGATGATTGGCGAGCCGTCGGGGGACATATCCATGATCCCGCCCCAACTCCGCAGCATCCGCGCTTTGCCGATCATCGGCATGAGGGTGATCCCGGCTTCGATCACATGCTCGGCAATCGGCAGGTTCCCGCGCGCGGCGTAGGACGGGTAATAGTCGATATCTCCGCCAAAGACCAAACCGCCCTTGTCGGACTGACTGATGTAAAAGTGTCCGCCACCATAGGTCACAACATGGTCGATGACGGGCTTTAGCCCTTCTGTCACAAAGGCTTGGAGGACATGGCTCTCAATTGGCAGCCTCAGCCCCGCCATGCCGGCAACCAGGCTCGACCGGCCGGCCACCGCAAGACCGACGCGTTCGGCCTGGATCGCGCCACGGCTCGTCTCGACGCCTGTCACACGGCCCGCTTCGACCTTGATATCGGTCACTTCACAGTTTTCGATGATGTCGACGCCAAGCCTGTCCGCCCCGCGGGCAAAGCCCCAGGCGACGGCATCGTGCCGCGCCGTGCCGCCCCGCGGCTGGTAGAGCCCACCATAGATCGGAAAGCGCGTCTGCTCGAAGTCGAGATAGGGCAGGATCTTTCGGACCCCGTCCCGGTCGAGCAGGATAGCGTCGTCGCCCTGGTTGCGGATCGCATTGCCGCGGCGGGCATAGGCATCGCGCTGGCCGTCCGAGTGAAAGAGGTTGATGATACCGCGCTGGGAATGCATCACATTGTAGTTGAGCTCCTGCTCGAGCCCTTCCCAGAGCTTCAGCGAGTGCGAGTAGAACTCCGAATTGCCCGGCAGACCATAATTTGCGCGCACGATCGTCGTGTTGCGCCCGACATTGCCCGAACCGACATAGCCCTTTTCGAGGAGCGCTACGTTGCGGGCGCCGTGGCGCTTGGCGAGGTAATAGGCCGTGGCGAGCCCGTGCCCCCCGCCGCCCACAACGATCACGTCATAGACCGGCTTTGGCACAGCTTTGCGCCAGGCGGGGCGCCAGCCGCGATTGCCGGTCAGCCCTTCTTTCAAGATCTGCAGAGCGGTGTAGCGCATAAATGCTCCTGACGGGATCCGCGCGAGAGAACCAAGCGCGCCGCCACTTGTCCATGCCCTGCGGCGACATGGAACACCCCGCGCGCGACACCGCGTGCCGACCATTGGCGCGGCGACCAGCGCGCTGTACCCACCGCACCATCGCCGCCCGCCTCGCCGGCGCGCAGCCATCCCAAATCGTACGAGCGATGAGCCCTGCATGTAAGGACTTGCGCGTGCAGCCGGAGGCTGCCGGGCCCAACGGAGAGAGACGCGTCAGCGTCGCTCGGAGGCGGGAGCGCCCTGTGACAAAGCGCTCCCAAGCAAAGTGGCTATTGCACCGCGCGGTTCAGAGCTTCGGTGAGGTCCGTCCGCTCCCAGGAGAATCCGCCATCGTTCTGCGGCGCGCGCCCGAAATGGCCATAGGCTGCTGTGCGTTCGTAGATCGGCTTGTTGAGGTCGAGATGCTCTCGGATGCCGCGGGGCGTAAGGTCCATCACGTCCATGACGGCACGCTCGATGGCGGCCTCGTCCACTTCGCCCGTGCCATGGGTGTTGGCATAGATCGAAAGCGGTTTGGCGACCCCGATCGCATAGGACACCTGCAGCGTGCATTTGCGCGCAAGCCCCGAGGCGACCACGTTCTTGGCCAGATACCGCGCCGCATAGGCTGCCGACCGGTCGACCTTGGTCGGATCCTTGCCTGAAAACGCGCCGCCGCCATGGGGGGCCGCTCCGCCATAAGTGTCGACGATGATCTTGCGTCCCGTCAGGCCCGCATCTCCGTCCGGCCCACCGATGACAAAGGTGCCCGTCGGGTTGACCCACCATTCGGTGCGGTCGGTGATCCAGCCATCGGGCAGAACTTCGCGAATATAGGGTTCGACGATTGCGCGGATGTCGTCCGAGCTTTGTCGCTCGTCCGAATGCTGCGTCGAGAGCACGATTGACGTCACCTCGACGGGCTTGCCGCCCTCATACCGGATCGAGAGCTGCGACTTTGCGTCGGGGCGGAGCGACGGCGCTTCGCCCGACTTGCGTGCGAGGGCGAGCCGTTCGAGGATCTTGTGCGCATATTGGATCGGCGCGGGCATAAGCTCGGGGGTCTCGTCGGTCGCGTGGCCAAACATGATGCCTTGATCGCCCGCGCCGTCCTTGTCGACGCCCTGGGCGATGTGGGCCGATTGCGGGTGCAGGAAGTTCAGGACCTGGCAGGTATTCCAGTGAAACTTGTCCTGCTCATAGCCGATATCCTTGATGCAGCCGCGCGCGATCTCGCCGATCCGGCCCATGAAATCGTTAAGGCGGTCGCGCCGGCTGAGGCCGACCTCGCCGCCGATGACGACCATGCCGGACGTGGCGAAAGTCTCGCACGCGACGCGCGCCTGGGCCTCCTCGGCGAGGAAGGCGTCGAGGACAGCATCCGATATCCGGTCGCAGACCTTATCGGGGTGACCCTCCGACACGGATTCGGAGGTAAAGACATACTCGGACCGAGTGGTACTCTCTGGGGACATTGGGAGGTGCTCCATTGAAATGACCCGCCACGCCAGGAAGCCGTTGTGACGGTGGCTTAGCGCCTACGCTGCTCCGCGGCGCGTGGCAAGCCCAGCGGCGCGGCTGAGCCCGGTCGCCACCCCCGCAAGCAGAAGCAGCGCAACAGTGACCGGCATCGCGCCGTATCGTGCATAGATTGTCTCGGGCAGCGGCGGCGGTAGGGTCGCGTCGAGCGCGCCATGGGTGCCAAGAGGCAGTTCTGCGCGGATTTGGCCATGCGCATCAATGACCGCCGAGACGCCGGTATTGGCCGCGCGCAGGACAGGCAGGCCAAACTCCACCGCGCGTAGTTGAGCCTGTGCAAGGTGTTGATAGGGCCCCGATAGCTGCCCGAACCATGCATCGTTCGTCACGTGCATCAACCAATCGGGACGCGCAGGCGCAGCGCGGATATCGCGCGCGAAGATCGCCTCATAGCAAATCAGCGGCATCGCCCGGCCTGTCCGTCCCAGATCGAGGATTTGCGGCCCGGGACCGCGCGCATAGGAACCTGCGATATTGGCGGCAAGGCCGAAGATCCCCCAGCGTTCGAAGAGGGCCGCAAGCGGCATGTATTCGCCGAAGGGGACAAGATGATGCTTGTCGTAGAGCCCCGTCACGGCGCCTGTCGCATCGAGCGTGACGAGAGAGTTCCGCCACGCCCCGGCGTCGTCTCTGCGCTGGAGCCCGGCCGCGACTTTGGCGCGCCCCGCCGCCTCGGCCATCCGTTCAAAACCCGGCGCGGCACTCTTCAGGAGGTAGGGCACTGAGGTTTCGGGCCAGATTACAAGGTCGGTCGGCCGGCCAGCCGCCGGCTCGGCAGTCAGCGCAAGCGCGCGCTCCCAAAAGACGCCGATCATGTCAGGGCGCCACTTGAGGTGCTGCGGCGCGTTCGGCTGAACGAGCCGCACCATTGGCGCGTCGTCGGCGGGCAAAGGCAGCACGTCTGGTACGCGCAGTGCGGCGTAGCCCCCGGGCAACGCCGCGAGCGCCGCGCCCGCGATAGCGCCGAGCATGAGCTTGCGCGCGCCGAAGATCGCCGGGAGCGCCGCGGCAGTCAGCGTCACGAGCGTCAGCGCATCGGCCCCGCCCAGCGCGGCCAGGTGCATCTGCGGCCAACCGATCCAGATGTGACCCACAAGCGCCCAGGGAAAGCCCGTCAGGACAACGGAGCGCGCAATCTCGGCTGTGGTCAGCCCAACCGCGAGCCAAAGCGCCCGGCCAGGTCCACTCGCGCCGAGCCCATGGGCAAGGCCAAAGGCCGCCGCCCAGAATAGCGCGAGGCCGCCGGCCATGAAAACCAGCGCGAAGGGCGCCATCCAGCCATGGCGCAGAGGGTCGACCAAGAACGGCTCGACGATCCAAAAGAGCGCGACGGCAAAATAGCCTGTCCCCATCGCCCAGCCGCGCCACGCCGCGCGGCGCCAGCCCAGCGGCATCGAGAAGAGGCCGAAGGCCACCGCGAAGGCGAGCATCGCGAGCCAAGGCCAGGAAACCGGCGCTTGGCCGAGGGCCGCGAGCGCCCCGAGCCCAAAGGCGAGGGCGGGCCCCGAGCGCCGTCGTTCAACCGCGCGCCGCACTGGCCCGAGTTCGAGCTTCGGCGCGGCTTCTGGCGGCGGATCGGGCGGAGTGGGGACTGACGTGCCCGTAGGGCGCGGAGAAAACGGCGGCGTCATGCCCGACGCCCTAGCCCCTTTTGCCCTTCGGGCAAAGTCAAACGCGCGCTATTCGGCCGCTGTTTTCTGTGGTGCGCTCGGCGCAAGAGGGGCCGCCACCGGTGCGGCCGCGCCTGGCAAGCGTACGCGCAACCGCTTGATCCGCCGCGGATCGGCGTCAACCACCTCAAACTGCACGCCGGAGGGGTGCGGGATCACCTCGCCGCGCGCCGGCACGCGACCCGCTTTCATAAAGACGAGACCGCCCAACGTGTCGATCTCCTCCACGTCGTCGTCCTCCACGAGGCGCAGCCCAATCGCGTCCTGAAACTCGGTCAGCGGCGTGCGCGAAGCGGCGGTGTAGCAGCCCGGCTTTTCCTCGGTCCAGAGCGTCTCATCGTCGGTATCGTGCTCGTCTTCGATCTCGCCGATGACCTGTTCGATCAGGTCCTCGATGGTCACCAGCCCGTCGACCCCGCCATATTCATCGATCACGAGGGCCATGTGGCTTCGGTCGGTCTGCATCTTTTGCAAAAGCACCCCTATGGGCATGGACGGCGGCGCGAAGAGGAGCGGCCGGACCAGCGAGCGCACGTCGCAGGCCTCTGGGCAGTCGCCCGAAAAGCCGTAGCGCAGCGCAAAGTCCTTCAGGTGGATCAAACCGAGCGGCTCGTCAAGCGTGCCGTTGTAGACAGGAAGGCGGGTGTTTCCGCTCCCTTGGAAAACGGCGACGAGGCTGTCGAGGTCGATATCCACCGGCACCGCCGTGATCTCTACCCGCGGTATCATCACGTCTTCCACGCGTTTCAGCCGCAGATTGCCCATGCCATGGGGGGAGGCCGCTTCCGGATGCGGCTCGGCGTGGGTGGTAACAGGCGCGTGGCGCGCGCCGAAGCGCAAACCTAGGCGGCTCAAAAATCCGCCCTTTGCGTTCGAATGTCCAATTACGTGCGCGCCGTGCGCGGCGCTAGACGAATCGCCTACGGTGTCGCCCATCTGTCCTTTTCCGTGTGCGGTAGCCAACAATTGACTCCACTTAGTGCCGGTCGCGCACAGGACCCCCCCTCTTGCCCATCAGAGCTCTTGGTAAGGGTTGGGCTGACCAAGCGTCAGAAGTATCTCAGCCTCCAGCCCTTCCATCAAGCGCGCATCCTTGTCGGACATGTGATCGTAGCCCAGAAGATGCAAGATCGCGTGTACGATGAGGTGAACACAGTGTTGAGCAAGCGGTTTCCCGCTGAGCTCGGCCTCGCGCGCGCAGGTCTCAAAGCCAAGTGCAATATCGCCGAGCGCATAGACACCGAAGGCATCGGGCTCCGGCAAGGGCGGCGCGGCGCCGGGCTGGGCCGGCGAGAGCTCCTTCGCGGGCCATGAAAGCACGTTTGTCGGCGCCGGCTTGCCGCGAAACTCGGCGTTGAGGCCTGCGATGGCGGCGTCCGACGTAGCCAAAAGTGCGATCTCGGCGGGGCCTGCGATGCCCAGATGCGCCAGCGTCGCCTCCGCAGCTTTCACTGCGATCTCCTCTAGTTTGATTTCAGCCCAGTTTCCGGCCTCCACCAGGACGTCGAGCGCGACCTCTGGCCCCGGCATCGGCCTAGCCGCGTCAGGCCGCGTTCGGGTCCGTGTCATAGGCCGCGATAATCTTGGCCACGAGCGGGTGACGGACGACGTCCTTGCCAGTGAAGTAAGAGAAACTGATCCCATCAACGCCGCGCAACAGCCGTTCGGCTTCGATCAGGCCCGAGGGCATGCCGCGCGGCAGGTCGACCTGCGTCCGGTCTCCGGTGATCGCCATCCGCGCCCCTTCGCCGAGGCGTGTCAGAAACATCTTCATCTGCATCGCAGAGGCATTCTGCGCCTCGTCGAGAACCACTGCGGCGTTGGCGAGCGTCCGCCCGCGCATGAAGGCGAGCGGTGCAATCTCGATGGTCTTTTCCTCGATGAGCTTCTGCACGGTCTTAGCCGGCAGAAAGTCGTTCAGCGCGTCGTAAAGCGGCTGCATATAGGGGTCGATCTTGTCTTTCATGTCGCCCGGCAGAAAACCGAGACGTTCGCCGGCCTCAACCGCGGGACGCGCGAGGATGATCTTGTCGACGCGGCCCGAAATGAAGTGGTTCACCGCGACGGCAACGGCGAGATAGGTCTTGCCGGTTCCTGCCGGGCCGATGCCGAAGGCCAGCTCATGGGAAAAGAGCGCGCGCACATAGGCCCGCTGCGCTTCGGTGCGCGGCTCGACGATCTTCTTGCGGGTTTTAATCTCGACATGCCCGCCCTGGAACATCTCGAGCTGACCGGTCGGCGCATCCGTGGCAGCGGCATCGCCGAGCCGCAGGGCGGCGTCGACATCGGCGGGCAACACCTCGCGCCCGGCCTCCAACCGCTCATAGAGCGCGCCCAAAAGGGCCGCCCCCTGCGCCCGCGCGCCCGGCTCGCCGACCAGCGCCAACAGGTTGCCGCGGCGCATGATCTGGAGCCCGAGCCCATGCTCGATTTGCGCTAAATTGCGGTCAAATTCGCCGCACAGGTCGACGAGCAGGCGGTTGTCGGGAAACTCGAGCGCGGTCTCGAGCATATCTGTGTCGGCAGAGGGGGCGGTCGGTGGGGTCAGGGGCTCAAATCCCAATTCACGGCTCCGGTCCTGATGCATGGCCTTGGGGAGCATGGTGCACCGAGGCGCGCGGTTATGGCAAGCGTAGGCGGCAAGATTTCACCGGTTCGACACACTTTTCCAGCCGCATGCGGCACAAGATGCGGGGCCACAAGGACCACTTATGCCCAAATACGGTGCGGTTGGTGCCAGTGTTGCGGCGCTACACGGCTCAGGGCGCCGCGCCCGCGCGCCTCCGCTCAGGCACGAGCTGAGCCTCTCCGCGCAGCGAATTCGGCGCGCTCTCGACGATGCGCACAGGCAGCAATGTGCCAATTGGCGCGTCGGTGTCCACGTGCACGGCATGCAAGTGCTCGGACTTGCCGACCATCTGCCCCGGCTCCCGCCCTGCCTTCTCCAACAGGACTGTCGCGTCCCGCCCCACCATCGCCATTTGGCCCGCGCGCTGCTGGTCTTTCAGCAGGGCTTGCAAGCGCTGGAGCCGCGCATCGGCGACATCGGCGGCGACATCGGCGCGCTCGGCCGCCGGCGTTCCGGGCCGGGCGGAATACTTGAAAGAGTAGGCCTGCCCGTAACCCACCCGTTCCACGAGCCGCAGCGTCGCCTCGAAATCCGCATCGGTTTCCTCAGGGAACCCGACGATGAAGTCACCCGACAGCAACAGATCCGGCCGGACAGCGCGCAACCTGTCGATGATCTCAATATAGGAGGCCGCGCTGTGCTTCCGGTTCATCCGCTTCAAGATCCGGTCGGAGCCCGATTGCACTGGCAGGTGCAGGTAAGGCATCAGCTCGGCCACCTCGCCATGGGCGGCGATGAGGTCGTCGGTCATGTCGTTGGGATGCGAAGTAGTGTAGCGGATCCGCGCGAGACCCTCGATCTGCGCGAGCCGGCCGATGAGCCAAGCCAGGCTTCGCGTCTCGCCCTTATCCGCCCCGTGATAGGCGTTGACGTTTTGCCCAAGGAGCGTGATCTCGCGCACGCCCTCAGCAACCATTCGTTCGGCCTCGGCCAGCACCAGAGCGACGGGGCGCGAGGTCTCGGCGCCGCGCGTGTAGGGCACCACGCAAAAAGCGCAAAACTTGTCGCAGCCCTCCTGCACCGTCAGGAACGCCGCGGGTGCGCGTTTGCGCCGCCGCGCCGGCAACACGGCAAACTTGTCCTCGTCGAACTCGGTGTGGGTCGGCCGCTCCCCCTGGCGCGCCCGTGCTTCGAGCTCGGGCAGACGGTGATAGCTCTGCGGCCCAACGACCAGGTCGACGCTCGGCGCTCGGGCCAGGATCTCTTCGCCCTCGGCCTGCGCCACGCAGCCGGCCACGCCGATCTTGAGGTCTGGCCGCGTTGCTTTCAGCCCCTTCAGGCGCCCGATCTCGGAGTAGACCTTTTCGGCGGCTTTCTCGCGGATGTGGCAGGTGTTGAGGAGGATCAGATCGGCATCCTCCGGCGTTTCAGCGGTGCCATAGGAGCTCCCCAGCGCTTCGGCCATGCGCTCGCTGTCGTAGACGTTCATCTGACAGCCATAGGTCTTGATAAAGAGCTTCTTTTGGGTCCCACCCATCACCCGGCCTCCCACTCTGCGCCAGCACGCTGCCTAGACCAAGATCCCGTATCAATCAACGCAAGCGGTGTGCGCGCCGCCTGTCGCTCGGCGCGCTCTCCCCAATCATCTTGGGCCAAATACTCAAAAGACCCGGCGGCGCGCTGACGCACTGTGTCGGGATGGGCGCACTGGCCAACTCCAGCGAGGAGTGGCGCCTCAGGCCGCTGTCTTCGCCGCGCGTTTGCCAAAGGACAGCTGCGTGTCGCCCCAGGCCTTGATGTCGGCGCGCGAGACGACCTCGCGCATCGCATGCATCCGATGCCGGCGCTCCTCTTCGGGCATGGAAAGAGCCTGTTCGATCGCCGTGTCCATCGATCGCGCCGAGAACGGGTTGGTCATTACGGCCGAGGGCAGCTCGACCGCGGCCCCGGCGAATTCCGACAGCACCAAGATGCCATCTCCGTCGACGCGGCTCGCCACGTATTCTTTGCACACAAGGTTCATGCCGTCGGCCAGCGGCGTGATCCAAGCGACATCGGCCGCGCGGTAATAGGCGACGAGATCGTCAAATGGGATGGGCTGGCTGATAAAAGCGAGGGGCTGCCATTCAAGCGTGCCGAAGGTGCCGTTGATCCGGCCGGCAAGCTGCTCGATATGGGCCTGGATCTCGGCATAGGCCGTCATGTTGCGGTTCGCGACGACCGAGACATGCATCAGCCGGATCTTGCCGTGCAGGTCCTTCCGGCGCTGCAGCAGGCGCTCGAAAGCCAAAAGCTGCTCGGGCCCGCCCTTGGTATAGTCTGTTCGCCCGACCGACAGCAGGAGCGTGCCCTCGCCCTTGTCGGCCTCGATCCCAGTCAGAGCCCGGATTGTGCTCTCAGAACGGGCTTTGGCCTCGATAAAGTCCACGTCGATCCCCACCGGACAGGCCGAAAGCGCAACCTTACGACCGTCGTCGAGCGCGAGCTCGGTCGGCTGCGAGCGTTCATCGAGCGCAGAGCCGAGCGGCTGATCCGAGGTTTTGACCGCACGGCGCGCCGTCACCTGCACGTCAAACAGGGAGCGGGCGACCTGTGTAAAATTCGCCACGTAGCGCGCGATATGGAAGCCCACAACATCGCATTCGAGGAGCGACTTTACGATCTCCTCGCGCCAGGGCAGCACGTTGAAAAGGTCGGCCGAGGGAAACGGCGTGTGGTGAAAGAAGCTGATCGTGACGTCTGGGCGCAACTGGCGCAGGTAACCTGGCACGAGCCAGAGGTTATAGTCGTGGATCCAGACGAGCGCGCCCTCGCCAGCCTCGCGCGCCGCGGCCTCCGCAAAGGCCCAGTTGACCTCGCGAAAGGTCGGCCAGTCGACCGGGTCGTAATTGTAGCGCTCCTTGAACGCATGGAGGATCGGCCAAAACGCTTCCTTCGAGGTCACGTGGTAAAAGCTCTGCACCTGCGCCTTGGTCAGCGGCAGACGTGAGACGGTGTATTGGCCGAAACTGTCTTCGATCTCGATCACCCGCTCGAAATCTGGCTTGGCCGGATCTTCGGCCTCTTTCCAAGCGACCCAGGCGCCGTGATCGACCTTGCCGAAGAGCGCCTTCAGCGTCGGCACGATCCCGTTCGGAGATTTGTTTTCGCGATAAAGGATCTCTCCGTCCTCGCCTTCGACCTCCTCGTAGGGCTGGCGATGGTAGACGATGACTAGATCAGACGGCATGTTGAGCTTCCTCAATCTCCGGGTGAAGCGCGAACGCAGCGATGGCCTCTATGATCCCGGCCGCGCCATGGCCTTTTGCGCGGTGGATATGGGGCAGGTTGGGCAGGGCCGAGAGGAGCGGCGGTTCGGAATTGCCGACAGCTACGGCAGGCAGGCCAGAGACAAGCATCGAGTGGTCGTTCATCGTGTCGCCAGCCGCAAGCACGCGCGGCGCGTCGATGCCGAGATGCGTCACGAGCCGCCGCAGGGACGGGCCTTTGGACACGCCTCGGGGCAGGACATCGAAGAAGCGATTGTCAGAGATCAGAACTTCGACGCCCAACGCTTCGACCCGCGCAGGGAGATCTTCCTCCATCGCGCGGGGATCGAGGTCAAAGCTCACGCGGTAGCGGAACGCGGTCGGCTGCAGCGTGAGGCCCGGCGCGCCGGCGAGCGCCTCCCGGATCCGGGGGCCGGAATCGGCCCAAAGCTCGGCGATTTCTGCTTCCAACGTGGGGATCGGCTCCACATGACCGTCCGCGCGCACCTTGGCGATCGTCGTACCGACATCGCCGACGACATAGTCGGGCGTCGGGATCGGAGTGCCGTGCGTCAGCGAAACTATGAAGTCGGGGTCGCGCCCGGTGACGAAGACGAGGCCCACGCTCTCGCGCTGCGCCTCGATCCACCGATAGAGCGCCGTGCGCGCCGCCTCGGAGCCGCCGAGAAACGTGCCGTCGAGGTCGGTGGCGAGGACGAAGTGCTTTTGCGACAGGTCGGTCATTCCGCAGCCGCCGGTCTCACCGCAGCGTTTGGGGCCGGTGCGGGATGCGCCATTTCGATGTCGAGCGCACGCGGCTCGCCGACGATGGGCCTGCCCCAAAGCGCAGCAAAGGTCTCGCGCAGATCGGCGCCGCGGTGGAGGATCGCATGGACTGCGCGGCAGACCGGCATGTCGACCCCGATCTTGGTTGCAAGGTCGATCACGGACACGGCGTTGACCTCGCCCTCGACGACGACGGGCTTGCCCTCGAAACAGGCCTCGCGCGGCACGCCTTGCCCGAGCTGCAATCCGAGCTTCATGTTGCGTGAGGTGGGCGAGGAGGCGGTCAGCGTCAGATCCCCCGTGCCCGCCAGGCCCGTGACGGTTTCGCGCCGCCCGCCAAGTGCCTCGGCCATGGTCTTCATCTCGTCGACGCCCCACGTGATGAGCGCCGCGCGCGTGTTCTCGGCATATCCCGCGCCGGTCATCATCCCGCAGGCGATGGCGATGACGTTTTTCACGGCGCCGGCGACCTCAACCCCGACCATGTCGTCGGACACGTATGGCCGGAACATTGGCCCGCCGAGGGACAGCGCGAGGCGCGAGGCGGGCGCCGTTTCCGGGGCGCGTCGGTCTGCGGCGGCAAAAGGAAACGCAAGCGTCACGGCCGTTGGAAAGTCGAGCGCGGTCTCCTTGGCAAAGGTCGGCCCGGAAAGCACGCCGATCCGGTGGCCCGGGAGCTCTTCCTCGACGACCTCGCCCAAGAGCTTGCCCGAGCCCTGCTCGATCCCCTTGGCGCATAGGACGATTGGGATGCTTGCAGGCAGATTGGTCGCCATACGACGCGCTATCTCGCGCAAGGTCCGCGACGGTGTCACCATCAGAGCGCAATCCGCGCCGTCGAGGGCGCGCGCGAGGTCGGGCTCGCAGGCGATGCCTTCCGGCAAGTCGATCTCTCCGAGATACCGCGCGTTGCGGCGCGTCCCGGCGATGCGGGCGAGCGCGTCGGCATCCCGGCCCCAGAGCCGAACCTGGCGTCCGGCCCGTGCGGCGACGGCGGCGAGCGCCGTGCCCCAAGCCCCCGCCCCGATCACAGCAATCCGATCATAGGGGCCTTGTCCGCGATTGTCGGTCATGCCCGCGTTTCCGATGCGTGCCGGCCCGGGCGAAAGCTGCGTGCGGTGCGAAAGTTGCGATCGGCGCGACAGCTGCGTTCGGTGCGGACGGGGCGAGAGGCAGGCGGGCGGTGGGGAGCGTTCACATGTCTCATGCTTCTGCTAGTGTAGGGCGGTGGACGCACAGCTTAAAGGGGAGGCGGGCAGGATTGTTGCCGTTTCCCGACTGATGAACCGCCGTAAAGAAGAACCGCTGGATGCCGCTCAGACGTTACCTTCCCCCTCCATTGCGAACGCTCTTCGCCCTCTTTGGCGCGATCTCGGACCGGATGTCAGAGGTCAATATCGGCCTCGTTTCGGCGGGGGTCGCGTTTTACGGGCTCTTTGCGATCTTCCCGACACTGACCGCAGTCGTGGCGCTCTGGGGGCTGGTGGCAGACCCGGCGGTGGTGGCCGCAGAGGTCCAGGTCATCGAGCCAATGGTGCCGCAAGAGGGCTTTGAGATCATCGAGCGGCAAGTCAATGCGCTCGCCTCGGGCGCGTCCTCGACGCTCGGCTGGGCCTCGGTCATCTCACTCATGGGCGCGTTCTGGGCCTCGCGGTCGGGCGTGGCGGCGCTCATTGGCGCATTAAACAAGGTGCACCGCTCAAAGCCCCGGGGCGGGTTTTGGCATGTGGTGACTGCGCTGATGCTGTCCACGGGGCTGATCCTGGCCGCTCTCGTCGCGCTGGCCTCGGTCGTCGTCGCGCCTGTGGTGCTCGCGCTGGTGCCGCTCGGGCCCTATGCGGGCCTTGCCCTTGGCATCTTGCGCTGGGTGATCGGCATCGTCATCGTGCTCTTTGCGATCGGCGCGCTCTACCGCCTCGGCCCGGCGGCCAAGGAGGCGGGGCCGCGCCGCCGCTGGCTGGGGTTCATTACACCGGGCGCTCTTCTGGCGGTCTTACTTTGGGGGTCGGCGTCCTGGGCGTTTTCAACGTATCTCGCGAATTTCGGAAACTACGACAAAGTCTATGGATCGCTCGGTGCCGTCATCGCGCTTCTGATGTGGTTTTACATCAGCGCCTTCGTGGTTGTGCTTGGCGCGGTCTTTGACGTCGAGCTTGCGCAGTTCAATCGCACTGACGAAAACCCGGCGAATGAGACGTCACCGGAGGAAGAGAGCGAGGCCGCAGAGCCATCCCCTGGCGCGCCCGAAGCCGCGTGACGCCGCGCCTGCGCTAGCCACTCATATTCTCGGTAGAGGAGAAGAACATAGCTTGGCTCACCGACGAGCGTATCTGCTCCTCGGTATAGGGCTTGGAGATGAGGAACGCAGGTTCCGGCCGGTCCCCGGTCAAAAGCCGCTCGGGGAAGGCGGTGATGAAAATGACGGGCATGTCGGGGAAAGAGCGCAGCAGCTCGTTAACGGCATCGATCCCCGAACTGTCATCGGCAAGTTGAATATCGGCGAGGATGAGGTCGGGCGGGTCGCGCCGGCCAAGCTCAACGGCGCGCGCCGCCGTCCGCGCGATCCCGGTCACGGCATGGCCCAACGCAGCGACGATCCCTTCGATGTCCATCGCAATGATTGCTTCGTCCTCAATGATCAGGACACGGCCGGCGATGCTGTCCTCCATCTCGGTGCGGGCGCGGTCGACCAGCTCGCGCGCCTCCGCTTCGGAAATTTGCATGATCGCTGAGATCTCGCCGAGGCGAAAATCCTCGATCGTGTGCAGCAAGAGCGCCTCACGGCTATTGGGCGTCAGTGTCGCCATGTGGCCTTGGGCGCGGCGCGACATTGCGTCATCGCCTTCCGAGACGGGCGCGCCCGCGCTCGACCAGATCAGGTGAAACGCGCGGAACAGGCCGGCTTTGGGCGAGATGCTGTCGTCGAAGATCGACGAATCCTCGATAAGCGCCTCGAGCGTCGCCGAGGCATAGGTATCCCCGGTCTCCTGGCTTCCAGTTAAAGCCCGTGCGTAGCGGCGCAGATACGGGAGATTTTCTCCCACGAGGTCCGCAAGTTGCGCTGGATTGGCCAAAGACCCGCCCCTGTATTTCTAAACTTTTCCCCATTGTTCGGGAACCAATGGGCGGCGTCAACGTTGAGGCGGGTCAGACTGGTAAAGGCGGACCCTTTAGCGCATGTTCATGGCCATGGTGCAGGACGATCAGAAGAAGCGGATGGACCAGCAGATCGATGAGAATCTGCGCAAGGTCTACCAGCGCACGCTCGAGGAGGAGGTTCCCGAGCGGTTTCATGATCTGTTGCGCAAGTTAAAGGATCAGGGCACGCCTGAATGACCCCTCGCCGCGCGGAGGGCGCTCCGCCAGACGCGACTGACAAGACCGCTGCCAAAAGCGGGGACCCGCGGGACGAGATTGCCGTCCATCTCAGCGCCATGCGGGCCTTTGCCGTCTCTCTGACGCGTGATCCGGTCGCCGCAGACGATCTGGTGCAGGATACCATCGTCAAGGCCTGGACCAATTTCGCGAGCTTTCGCCCAGGCACGAACCTGCGCGCTTGGCTTTTTACCATCCTGCGCAATCATTTCTACACCATGCGGCGCAAGCTCCGCCACGAAACGGGCGATGCCGACGGGGCCTTTGCCGCGCGGCTTGCCGAGAAGCCGGCCCATGACGGGCGGCTTGCGCTCCGCGACTTCGCTCAGGCGTTTGCTCAGCTCCCCGTCGAACAGCGTGAGGCGCTGATCCTCGTCGGTGCGTCGGGCTTTACCTATGAGGATGCCGCGCGGATGACCTGCGTTCCGGCGGGGACGGTCAAGAGCCGCGCCAATCGCGGGCGGCGCCGGCTGGCCGAGCTCCTTGGCCTCGAAGAAGACGAAGAGATGGAGCTGACGGACCGCGCCACCCGTGCGGTGATGAGTGGGCATGGCCGCTCCGGCCTCTGATCCAGTGGCGGGCGCCCTGGGCTTGCGCCGTCGCCTGCGCCGGGCGATGCGCTCCGCCCGGCTGCAGCTTGCCCTCCTTTTGACCCTGGCAGTCCTGCCCATCGGGATCATCGTTCTGATGCAGTCGCGCGATGCCGCCGGGCACGCCCGCGAGATGTCCCAACGCGTGCTTTTGGGCGAGGCGATCCGCGTCGCCGCCGCACAACGCGCCGTCATTCGCACTGTGCAAGGCCAGGCCCGCGCGCTGGTCCCGCTGCTGCGTGTCTCCGCCGGAACAACTGAGGCGTGTTCGGCGCTGATGGAACAGGTCGTGCAAGCCGCCGAAGGCATCGCGTTTTCCGGCTTTGCGACGGCAGATGGCGCGCTGCACTGCACGTCAGATCGGCAAAAGCGCGACCTCTCCCATATACCAGCGCTCATTGCCGGAAATGGCGAGACCCGTGTCGAAACCGGCGCAGCACTCGGCCCGCTGCCTGGCACGCTCCTTGTCGTTCAGCCGGTCTATGGCGTGGTGACAACCGAGGCGGGGGTAGCCTCGCAGCGCGTGCGGGTCGGCACCGTATTCCTTGGCCTGCCACAGCGCGCCTTGCTCACCTCGGACGCGATCCCAGGGGCCGAGCCCGGCGCGCTCGATCTTGCAACGTTCAACCGGGCAGGCGAGCTCCTCTGGGCATCCCCTGCGGCGCCCGGCACCATCGTCGGTTCCGCCGAGGAGGCTGCCGCGGAACGCTTGCCCAACCGCGCCGCACGCGAAGGCCTCGTCGATCTGCCGGCCCATGGCCTCGTCGCGCGCTCGGGCGCGGGAGACTGGCGAAGCTATGCCTCGGTTCCGGTGATCGAGGGAGAGATCGTCACCCTCGCGTCCTGGCAGCCCGGCTCGCTCTTTGACGAGCCACAAGGGGGCCAGTTCGCGCTGAGCGTCCTGCTGCCACTGCTCATGTGGGCGCTGTCGCTCCTCGTGGCTTATGTCGCAGTGAACAGGCTCATCCTGCGCCCGCTTGGCGCACTCCGCCAGCGCATGCAATCCTTCACGTCGGGCGACCGGATGCTGCCGCCCTTTCGCCTCGAAGGCGCGCCGGACGAACTAACCGACCTCGCCGACACGTTCGACGCAATGACGAGCCGGATCGTTAACGACGAGACGCGCCTCGAAACGGCAGTACATGAGCAAAAGGTGCTGCTGAAAGAGGTCCACCACCGGGTAAAAAACAACCTTCAGCTCATCGCATCGATCCTCAACATGCAGATCCGCCAGCACCGCACGCCGGAGAACCGTGCCGTTCTGAAACGTGTTCAGGACCGGGTTATGAGCCTTGCAACGGTGCACCAGCACCTTTACCGCACGCCCGCCCTCTCCGCGCTCCGGGTCGACGCCCTCTTGCGGGAGATTGTTAATCGCAAGCTGGCCGAAGCGTCGGAGGTCGCCCGCGAGATCTCTACCGATACCGAATTCGACGATGTGCGCCTTTACCCGGACCAAGCGGTCCCGCTTGCGCTTCTTGTCGGGGAGGCTGTGACGAACGTGTTTCACCATATCGGGCGACCGGACGGGGCCACGCGGCCCTGGATGCGCGTGGCGCTCCGGGCAGGCAAAGACGCTGACGTCGTGCTCGAGGTGTCCAATTCGGGGGGCGAACGGCTGACCGAAGCGCAAGCTGCGTTTCGCGCGGGGCTCGGCACGCGCCTGATCGAGGCGTTTGCCCAACAGCTCGATGGGACGGTCACGCGGGAGGACGGTGACGCCGACGCACCCTGGGTCTTGCGGGTCGCCTTTCCGGCGAAGGGTTTTGAAGAGGGGCGCACCGCTGCGGATCCCGTTTCGGGCGAGACGCCGCCCGTTGCTGAAGAGCTCGATCCTGCAGTGCTGCTCGGGCGAGGGTAAGCCGGAATAGGCATGTCCTAGGGCAAGCGCTCTTGCGATTTGGGCCCGGATTGGTCCAACCCGGCGACATGATCCTATACAGGCTCTTGCTGACCCTTTTGGCCCCCGGGCTCGCCGTCTTCTTTCTGTTGCGCATATTGCGAGGGCGTGAGGACTGGCTCGACCTTGCCGAGCGGCTTTCTCTCGATAGGGAACGCGGAACGAGAGGCGCCAGGACGCTCTGGCTCCACGGCGCATCGCACGGCGAACTGACCGCTGCCCGGCCGGTGCTCGACGCGATGCTGGCGCGCGCGCCCAACCTCAGCGTTGTTGTGACCTCAAACACAACGACGGCACGCGGCATGGTGCGGGCTTGGGAGCTGGCCCAGGTCGAGGCACGTCTCGCCCCGCTCGACTATCGGCGCCCGACAGCGCGCTTCTTCCGCCGCTTTCGCCCGGGCTCGCTGATTGTCGTCGAGAACGAGCTCTGGCCCAACAGGCTCCTGAACGCCACAGCACTGGCGTGCCCCGTTGCACTGGTCGGCGCGCGACTCTCGGCGCAGAGCGGGGCGCGTTGGCAGCGGCTTGCGGGAGCCTTGCGGCCGCATCTCCGTCGCGTGGTCTTTGCAAGCCCGCATGACGCGGCTTCCGCCGCCATGCTCGCCGCGCTCGGGGTGCCCCAGGCCGCCCTCGGCCAAGTGCTGGCGCTCAAATCTGCCGTCGCGCTCCCATCGCCCGACCGCGCAACGCAGGCCGCGCTCGGATTTGAGCGGACCGACACCGTACTCGCCGCCTCGACGCATGCCGGCGAGGAAGAGATCGTGCTCGCCGCCTTCGCCGCCGCGCGCGCCAGACGGCCGGAGCGGCGCCTGATCCTCGCGCCGCGGCACCCGCGCCGGGCCGCCGAGATTCTAGACTTGGTCGCCGCGGCGGGGCTCGGCGTCGCGCAGCGCTCGGCAGGAGAGACGCCCGGGGAAGCACCGGTCTATCTGGCCGACACGATGGGCGAGATGCCGCTTTGGTACGCGGCAGCGGGGACGTGTTTTGTTGGGGGCTCGCTCGTCGCCAAGGGCGGACATACCCCGTTCGAGCCCGCTCAGTTCGGCTGCGCGTTGCTGACCGGTCCCCATGTGGAGAATGCCGCCGACGCATTCGCTCGGCTGCGAGCGGCGGACGCGGTCGTGACCGTGCGAACGGCGGACGAGCTCGTAGCGGCGATTGAGACACTGACCGGTACGACCCAGCGCGAACGCGGCGCGCGCGCAAGGGCGGCCCTCGCGCCCGACGATCTGGGCCCCCTCTCCGACACCCTGCTCGATGTGCTCGGCCTCAGGCCCAGCGCCGCCCCTGGGCCTCGGCCCTAAGCGCAAGCGCTTTGTCCACGCGCGCGCGGATCTCGGGCCGGAGCGGGCCCGGGCGGGGCGCGTCGCGCAGCGTCGTAAACCAATGCTCGGGGGGCGCTTTGCCGCGCCGGTGCCCGTCCCACCGAAGCCCGCGCAGCACGGCTTCGGCCTCGGACGGCAGCCGCTCTGGTATCTCCTGCCCCGCAAGCACCGCCCAGACACCTGTCCAGAGGCGGCCCACCGACCACGGATTGTACCCGCCCCCGCCGAGCACGAGATAGCGCGGGGCGTGGGGCCGCAGGGCGGCTGCGATCTCCCAATGGGCATTGTTTGAGAGCGCAAGGCGCGACAGCGGATCCTCCTCCACCGCGTCCGCCCCGCATTGGAGAACGACCGCATCCGCCGCAAAGTCTGCCACAAGCGGCAGGATCAGCGCCTCGCGGATATGGGCCATCTCCGTATCATTGAGGCCCTTGAGCACGGGCAGGTTGACGGCCGAACCGCCCGCTCTGTCCTCCAGCTCGCCGGTATGCGGCCAGCGGTTCTCCTCATGGACCGAGATCATCAGCACATCTCGATCGCCGGCAAAGCCAACCTCAACCCCATCGGGGTGATGCGCGTCGATATCAACGTAGGCGATCCGCTGCGCCCCGGCCGCCCGGAGCGAGAGCATCGCAAGGACGGGATCATTGAGATAGCAAAACCCGTTCGCGCGGCCCGGCATGGCGTGATGGGTGCCCCCCGCCGGATGGTGAACGACGCCCCCCGCGGCGAGAAGTTCGCCCGCGAGAAAGGAGCCGCCCGCAGACGTTGCTGGCCGTCGCCAGACCTCACCGAAAACAGGGTTCGAGACGGTACCGAGCCCAAAGCGCTTTGGGTCATCCGGCCGAGCCACGCCTTCTGCCTCGGCCCGTTGCAGCGCGGCGATGTAATCCGGCTCGTGCCAGATCGTCAGCGCGGTGGGCTTTATTCTCGGCGAAGCGCGGAAACGCTCTGGCGGGAGCCATCCGAGCGCGCGCGCAAGGTCCATCACGGTCGAGACGCGCGGGATGCGAAGCGGGTGCCAGTCCCCATAGCTAGACTGGCGGTAGATCTCATGTCCGAGCATGGTCGGCGGCGCCGGATCGAGCGTCAGGGGCGTCGCCCGGGCACGTGCGCCGGCGTCAGGCGCCAAGCATCGCCTCGATCCGGGCGGTGACCTCGCGCGCGGTGGGCTTCGTTTGTGAGCCGAAGGTCGCGACAGGCGCGCCGTCTGGGCCAAGCAACACCTTGTTGAAGTTCCATCGCGGCCGGAAGCCATGGACCTCGTCCATCCACCGGTAGAACGGATGCGCATCGCGGCCGCGCACCGACAGGATCTCGGTCATCGGGAGATCGAGGCCGAAATTGACCTCGCAGAATGCGCGGACCTCCGCCTCGCTCGCCAGTTCCTGCCGGAAATCGTTGGACGGAACGGCAAGAACGACGAGCCCCCGGTCGCGGTAGATGTCATAGAGCGCCTGCAGCGCATCGTATTGCGGTGTGAACGCACAGCGCGAGGCGGTGTTGACAACAAGGACGGGCCGTCCGGCCCAATCGCCAAGCGAGAGCGTGCCCCCATCGATTGACGGAAAAGAAAAGGGCTCGGCTGGCCCCGCGCCCGCTGCGCCGGCGAGCGCCGTGACACCGAAGAGCGCCGCTGTGCCTAGGATTGCACGGCGGGTGACTGCCCTGCCGAAGCGGTAGCCAAAGGTTTGCGATGGGTCGTTCATAGGCGTCTCCTCCGTCGATGGGAGGGACGTATCCTCGCAAGCGTATGGGTCAACTCACGCCCCGTGCCTACCGGCGCCGCGCTGTGGGGCACGCCTCCCGCTGTCACTGGGGACAACCGCGCCCGCAGGGCGCTTGGCCCAACGGAGCGCGGCGCGACAGCGCCAAACGGAGGCGGGAGCCCCCCAGAACGCGCCGATGCACAGCCGGAGCGCGAGCGGCGTCGGGTGCGACAACCTGTGCAACAAAGCCTTGCCTCTCGGGCGGTCGCGCGGCTTTATGTCGGGGTGAGATCGGGCCGGATGAGCCCGGCGACCCTAACACTGACCACAGGGAGGTCACCCATGAAGACACTCGCCATCGCGGGGCTTGCCGCCGCGAGCCTCGCCCTTCCCTTCGCCGCAAAAGCCCAGGACGGCGCCAGCTATATCCTATCGACCGCGTCGACCGGCGGCACCTACTATCCCGTGGGCGTTGCCATCGCGACGCTGACAAAGGTCCGCCTCGAGCCCGGGACGGGCATCGGCATGTCCGCGATCTCGTCGGCCGGCTCGGGCGAAAACGTCCGCCTGCTGCGCGAGGGCGAGGCGCAGTTCGGCATTCTCCAGGGTCTTTTTGGCTACTTCGCCGCGACGGGCACAGGCCCCGTTGAGGCCGACGGCCCGCAAGATCACCTGCGCTCGGTCTCGCTCCTCTGGCCGAATGTCGAGCACGTGATCCTGTCGAACGAGCATGTCGAGACTGGCACCTTCTCCGATTTCCTCAAGATCCAGGGCATGGGCGCAGCGCTGGGTCGCCAGAATTCGGGCACGATCGGCTCAAACGCCGCGATCATGGCAAACTTTGGGATCGAAAGCCTCGAGGACAGCTTTGAGCTCGTCTACGCGGGCTATGGCCCGTCGGCTGAGGCGCTCCAGAACGGGCAGATCGAGGGCGCCTCGCTGCCCGCTGGCGACCCGATTGGCGCGGTCTCGCAGCTCATGGCATCCGCAAGCGACGAGGTCACGATCCTCGACTTTACCGCCGAAGAGCTGGAGCAGGCCGATGGTGGGCGCGATCTGTGGTTTCCCTACGTGATCGAAGCGGGCACATATCCCGGTCAGACCGAGGACATCAACACCATCGCCCAGCCGAACTTCCTGGCCACCCATGCAGACATCCCCGAAGAGCATGTCTACCAGATCACCAAGACGATCTACGAGAACTTGCCCTTCTTGCAGGCGATCCACCCGGCGACGAACTCGATGTCGCTCGAAGTCGCGATCAATGGCCTGCCTGTGCCGCTGCACCCCGGTGCGGCGCGCTTCTACCAGGAGCAGGGGATTGAAATCCCTGAGCGCCTGATCGCCAACTAAGCCAGATCAGCGTGGCGCGCCCGGCGGCACCCGCGCGCCGCCGCCGGTGGACCCCCACCCCGAGTTTGCCCACAACCACCACACCCCCC
>JBCDLH010000016.1:0-63887 GCA_038745585.1 Pseudomonadota bacterium | reverse complement strand
GGTGCGCACCGAAATCGGCCCGATCGCCTCGCCCGACCTCATCCAATGGGCCCCGGGCCTGCCCAAAACCCGGTCGGGCAAAATCATGCGCCGCATCCTCCGCAAAATCGCAGAAAACGATTACGCAGCACTCGGAGATACCAGCACGCTGGCAGAACCGGCCGTCGTCGACGAGCTGATCGACAATCGCATGAACCGGGCGGGATCGTGATGGACGGACAAACCCAGACGATCGCCCGCCCGATCAACGTGATCTTGCTTGGCCCGCCGGGCGCGGGCAAGGGCACGCAGGCCGCTTTTCTCATGGAAAACCATGGCCTTGTGCAGCTCTCGACCGGCGACATGCTGCGCGAGGCGAAAGAGAGCGGAACCGAGATGGGCCAGCGCGTGGCCGAAGTCATGGAACGGGGCGCGCTTGTCACCGACGAGATCGTCGTCGGCCTGATTGAGGAGAAGCTCCGCACCGCGACGGGCAACGGCTTTATCTTCGATGGCTTTCCCCGGACCCTAGCGCAGGCCGAGGCCCTCGACGCATTGCTCAAGAAGACGGGCAAGGCCCTCGACGCCGTAATCGAGCTGCACGTCGACGATGCGATCCTCGTCAAGCGCATCCTCAACCGCGCGGAGCAGGCGCGCGCCGCAGGCCAGCCCGTCCGCGCCGATGACAATGCGGAGACGCTAACTGCGCGCCTCGCCGCCTACCACGATCAAACCGCCCCCCTCATCGCCTTCTACGAGGGCAGGGGGCAACTCGTCCGCGTCGATGCGATGGGCGAGATCGCGTCAATCTCGGATGCCCTCAGCGACATCGTCGGGGCGACACAAGACAAAAACTCGAGTTGATCGAAATTCCGGCGGTGTGGGGGGAGCCCCGCGCCGCCGGTGCGCTTCGGGTCCCCCGAAGTCGCGAGACCGGCAGAGGGGCAATGAGGCCCCGCCGGATCACAACTATCGGGAGGACCGCGCATGTCGGACAAACCTGAAGAAAGCGGCTACTGGGCGGCGAATATCCGCATCGTCACCTGGTGCCTCGTTATCTGGGCCATCGTGTCCTTCGGCTTTGGCATTCTGCTGAGGCCGCTTTTGTCGAGCATCCCCGTCGGGGGATCGGATCTCGGCTTTTGGTTCGCCCAGCAGGGCTCCATCCTCGTCTTCCTCGGGCTGATCTTCTTCTACGCCTGGCGCATGAACAAACTCGACAAAGAGTTTGGCGTGGACGAGCAGTAAAAAGGACACAAGGGACAGATGGATCAATTTACACTCAACCTGATATTCGTGGGCGCCTCGTTCGCCCTCTATATCGGGATCGCGATTTGGGCCCGGGCGGGCTCAACGAGCGAGTTTTACGCCGCGGGCCGCGGCGTGCACCCGGTCACCAACGGGATGGCAACGGCGGCGGACTGGATGTCGGCGGCCTCATTCATCTCGATGGCGGGCCTTATCGCCTTCACGGGCTACGACAACTCGACCTTCCTGATGGGGTGGACGGGCGGTTACGTGCTTCTTGCACTCCTCCTCGCGCCGTATCTGCGCAAGTTCGGCAAATTCACCGTGCCTGAGTTTATCGGCGACCGCTTCTACAGCCCGACCGCGCGCCTTGTTGCCGTGATCTGCCTGATCGTCGCCTCGGTGACCTACGTGATCGGTCAGATGACGGGTGTCGGCGTCGCCTTCGGCCGCTTCCTTGAGGTGGACAACACGACGGGTCTCCTGATCGGTGCCTGTGTGGTCTTTGCCTATGCGGTCTTCGGCGGCATGAAGGGTGTGACCTACACTCAAGTCGCGCAATACGTCGTGCTCATCACGGCCTACACGATCCCTGCGATCTTCATCTCGCTTCAGCTCACCGGCAATCCGGTTCCGGCGCTCGGCCTCTTTGGCGAGCACACGGCCTCCGGCGCGCCGCTGCTGTCGAAGCTCGATCAGATCGTAACGGAGCTGGGCTTCAACGAGTACACGGCCCACCACGCCGATACGCTGAACATGGTGCTCTTCACGCTGAGCCTCATGATCGGGACGGCCGGTCTGCCCCACGTCATCATGCGCTTCTTCACGGTGCCCCGCGTGGCTGATGCCCGCTGGTCCGCCGGTTGGGCTCTGGTGTTCATTGCACTGCTGTACCTCACGGCCCCTGCTGTTGGTGCCATGGCGCGTCTGAACATCTCCGAGATGATGTGGCCGAATGGCACCCAAGGCGAAGCGGTCTCGGTCGAGCAGATCGAGAACGAAGAGCGCTATGCCTGGATGGCCACGTGGCGGAAGACGGGTCTTCTGGGCTGGGAAGACAAGAACGGCGACGGCAAGATCCAGTACTACAACGACGCGAACCCGGCCCTGGCCGAGCGCGCCGCTGCCTCGGGCTGGACAGGGAACGAGCTGACGAACTTCAACCGGGATATCCTGGTGCTCGCCAACCCCGAGATTGCCAACCTGCCGGGCTGGGTGATCGGTCTGGTCGCTGCCGGTGGTCTTGCCGCCGCGCTCTCGACCGCCGCTGGCCTCCTGCTCGCGATCTCTTCGGCGGTGTCGCATGACCTCTTCAAGGGTCAGCTGACGCCAAACATGTCGGAGAAGAACGAGCTTCTGACGGCAAGGGTCGCAATGGCGGTCGCCATCGGTGTGGCCACCTATCTCGGCCTCAACCCGCCGGGCTTTGCCGCCCAAACGGTGGCGCTCGCCTTCGGTCTCGCCGCAGCGTCGATCTTCCCGGCCCTGATGATGGGGATCTTCTCGAAGCGGGTGAACAATCACGGGGCGGTTGCCGGTATGCTCGTCGGTCTGACGGTGACGCTGGTCTACATCTTCCTGCACAAGGGCTGGTTCTTCATCCCGGGCACGAACACGTTCACCGATGCCGATCCGCTGCTCCTGTCGATCAAGTCGACCTCTTTCGGCGCGATCGGTGCGATGCTCAACTTCGCGACGGCCATTGCGGTCAGCCGCGTGACCGCAGCGCCGCCGCAGGAGATCCAGGATCTGGTCGAGAGTGTCCGTGTGCCGCGTGGCGCAGGCGCTGCGGCTGCAGATCACTGAGCTTTGAGGCCGGCTCTGGTCCCAGACGGGGCCGGCCTCCTTGCGGCGCGCCTCTCTCCGGGGCGCGCCGTTTTCCCCTGGGAGCCTGACGCGCAAACCGCGCCCGCCGATGCGAGCCTGTGCAACAGCGTTGCTTATCGCCCGCGCCGCTTTTAGCCAAGGACTCTGAGATGACCGAAGCCGATCAAAGCCTCCATGACGCCTCCGCGCGCCAGGCTTTCCTCGCAACCGTCCATCCCTATGACAGTCTTGCCCCCGATGAATTGGCCCGTGTCGCGGACGCGTTCGTCGACCTGCACGCGCCCGCCGGAACAGCCCTCTACGCGGTCGGGGAAACGCTCAAAGGGCTCTTCCTTATCGTCTCCGGCCGCGTTGAAGTGGCCGATGCCAACGGCGCATCGGTCTCGGTCCTCGCGATGCGCAACTCCTTCGGCGAGCGGGGCCTCGTGCGCGGCGGCCTTGCGGTCACGACCGCGCGGGCCGCCGAGGATACCCATCTGATGATGCTGCCGCGGGCCGAGTTTCACCGGCAGATCGAGGTCTCTCCGGCGTTTGCCCGTTTTTTTGACCGCTCGCGCGCCGCCGGGCTCGAACGCAAGGGCGATCTGTCGACCCAGCGCATAGGCGATCTCATGGCGCGCCACCCCGTCACCGTCCAACCAACGACTGGCATTCAGGCGGCTGCCGCGCTGATGCGCGACACAAGGGTTTCCTGCCTCGCCGTCACCGACGAGGAGGATCGCCTCGTCGGGATCGTCACCGTCCGCGACATGACGAATAAGGCGCTCGCCGCAGGCCTTTCCCCGAAGGCGCCCGTCTCGCAGATCATGACGGCGCATCCGCTGACGCTGCCGCCGACGGCGCTCGGATCCGACCTGCTGAACCTCATGCTCGAACGCGGGATTGGGCATGTCCCGGTCACCGATGGCGACAGGATTGTCGGCATTCTGACGCAAACCGATCTCACCCGATTTCAGGCCGTTTCCTCGGGCGCCATGGTCCGCGACATTGCCCACGCCACGTCCGCCGCCGAGATGGCACAAGTCACAGCGCGCCTGCCGCAGCTTTTGGCGCAGCTCGTCGGCGCAGGGAACCGCCACGAGGTCGTCACGCGCCTAATCACCGATATCGCAGATGCCTGCACGCGGCGTCTTCTCGTCCTCGGCGAGCGCCGCCTCGGCCCGCCCCCTTGCGAATACCTGTGGCTGGCCTGTGGCAGCCAAGGACGGCAAGAGCAGACGGGCGTGTCGGACCAGGACAATTGCCTCATCCTTTCCGACGATGCAACCGAGGCCGATAGCGCCTATTTCGAGGCGCTCGCCGCGTATGTCTGCGCCGGGCTCGATACGTGCGGCTACTTCCTCTGCCCCGGCGATATGATGGCGACCAACCCGCGCTGGCGTCAGCAGCTTGCCGTTTGGCGGCGCTATTTCGCGGGCTGGATCGCAAATCCCGACCCAGAAGCGCAGATGCTTGCCTCGGTTATGTTTGATCTGCGGCCCATCGGCGGGGCAAAGCACCTCTTTGACGGCCTCCAGGCCGAAACGCTCGCCACGGCGGGCAAGAACTCGATCTTCGTCGGCCACATGGTAGCAAACTCGCTCGGTCACACGCCGCCTCTCGGCCTCTTCCGCGGCTTTGCGACGGTGCGGTCGGGTGAGCATAAGAACCAACTCGATCTGAAGATGAACGGTGTCGTGCCGGTCGTCGATCTCGGCCGTCTTTACGCGCTGACAGGCGGGTCGCGCGAGGTCAACACCCGCGCGCGGCTCGAAGCGGCCCTGGCCGGGGGCGTCATCTCAGGTACTGGCGGGCGCGACCTCATCGACGCTTATGACCTCATCGCAGAGACCCGGCTGGAACATCAGGCCGAAGAGGTGCGAGCAGGGGCTCAGCCCGACAATTTCATGCCACCCTCCGACCTTTCGGACCTCGAACGCTCGCATCTGCGCGACGCGTTTGTCGTCGTACGCACGATGCAGAGCGCCGTGGGGCAAGGCAAAGGCCTTTTGACATGAGCGCGCCCGGCGCCGACCGCATGCCCGGCGCGGCAAAGCCCCAGGTCGCCGCCAGAGGCGCGCCGCGCCACAGCGCGGGCGACGCGGTCTGGCGCGAGATGCATCTTGACTGGCTCGAACGCCGTTGGGAGGCCGAATGTTCCTCGAGCTGATCGCCGCCTTTGCCGCGTCATTTGCCGCCGCCGGCTTGGTGATGTTGCTCAACCTCATAACCGGCGGGCGGCTGCCGAAATGGCTCATGCCAGCGGCTGCGGGCGCGGCGCTCTTTGGCTATGCGGTCTGGTCGGAATACTCCTGGTACGACCGCGTGGCGGGCGAGCTGCCGCAGGGCGTCGACGTCACCTTCGTCAACGAAGCCCGGGTGATGTGGAAGCCGTGGACCTTCGCCGCGCCCTACGTGAACCGGTTCGTGGCGCTCGACACGCTCTCGATCCGCACCAACGCGGCGGTGCCACACCAGCGCGTGATGGATGTCTATTTTTACGGGCGGTGGTCGCGCCGGACGGGGATCGAGATCGTCGTCGATTGCGCGGCGGGTGCGGTGGCCCCGCTGCCCAGTGCCACGCTCGACGATAACGGCGCGGCGACCGACGACGCCGCCTGGGCGCCTCCGCTTGACGGAGACAGCACGTTGGAGGTGGCCTGCGCCTGAAAGGAACGACGCGCCGCGAACGAAGGTGCGCACCGGATGGAGGAGAACGCTATGACAGCCACGACAGCCACCACAGCAATGACCGATACGAACGGCGCCAAAGTCTTTATCGTCGAAGATGAGGATAACATCGCGCTCGCGCTGACCACAGTCCTCGGCCGCGAGGGCTGGCAGCTGACGCGGATCGCCGATGGGGCCGCCGCGCTCGAGGCGATCCGGGCCGAGCGGCCCAACCTTGTGATCCTCGACGTGATGCTGCCCTCGCTTTCGGGCTATGAGATCTGCCAGCGGATCCGACTCGAAGAGAGCCTCGCGGACACCCGCATCCTGATGATGACCGCGCGGGGCACCTCCGTCGAGCGGCGCAAGGGCCTCGCCCTCGGCGCAGACGGCTTCATCTCGAAGCCCTTCGATCTGCGCGAGCTCATGGGCGAAGCGCGGCGGCTTTTGGAGCGCAGCGGGCCTCTCTACGTTGAGGCACGCGGCGATGCTTGACCGTCTTGCCAGATTGCCGCTGCGGCTGCGGGTGTTTCTTTTCTTTTCCGCCCTTGCGCTGGGCTCGCTCGCCGCTCTCGGGCTCGGCCTCTGGGTTGGCCTCTCGCGCGTCGAGAGCGCCGGCGTGACCTCTGCTCTTGTCACGGCGGGTCTGGTCACGGGCTTCGGGCTCGTGGCGTTGACGGCATGGGTCTGGATGCTGTTCGACGAGAACGTGGCGCGCGCGATCGAGCGGCTTGCGACAGCGCTCCGCGCCCGCGCCCATACCGATCTCGACCGCGAGCTTCACCAATCCCACGCGACGTATCTCGGCGATCTTGCCCCCGCCGCGCGCGCCGTAACCGGGAGCCTCAGCGAGACAAAGAATGCGCTTGCCGAGGCGGTTGAGCGCGAGACGACGCGCCTTGCCGTCGAAAATGCCCGGCTGCAGGCGCTTCTCGCGGACGTCCCCGCAGGCGTGCTCCTGTGCTCGCCCGACCACCAGATCGTCTTTTACAACGGCCCGGCGCAATCGCTTTTGACAAAAGAACGCGCGCCGGGGCTCGACCGCTCATTGCGCGACTACCTGGTGGCCGGCCCCGTCCAGGCCGCCTATGCCCGTCTCGCCCGCAATGGCGCGCGGGAGGGGTCTGGCGCGGCGGCGGACCTGTTGTGCGCCTGCGCGCAATCTGGCGAAATGCTGGCCGGGCGCATGCGGCTCGTGGACCTGCCCCAGCACCAGGGCAATGCGCCGGGCTATGTCCTCACGCTCCGCGACGTTACGGCCGACCTGGCGCTTCATGCCGGGCGCGAGGCGCTGCTCGACGAGGTGTTCGACCGGGTCCGCCGCCCGGCGGCCAACTTGCAGACGGTGCTCGCGGCGGGCGTGGCCAAGGACGCGGCGGGACGTGCAGCGCTCTTGGCCGAGGTCGAAGGGCTGGCCGCCTCGATCACCGAGCTCGGTGCACGCTATGACGCGGCGCGCGGCAAGTGGTGGCCCATGGCCGAGACCCGCGCTGCAGACCTCGCCGACAGTATCGTCGCCCAAGCGGCACATGTCGGCGTGACGCTCACCGCCGAGGCCGAGACCGTGACGCTGCGCTGTGATGCCTACCAGCTTGTGTCCCTCGTCACCCACCTCGCAGAACGGCTCGTTGGGCGGCATGCGGGCGCAGCGCTGTCGCTCCTGCTCGAAAGCGATCCAGAGGGCGGTGCGCTCCTCTCGCTGGGTTGGTCGGGCCCTGTCCTGGCCGTGACCGAGTTGGAGCGGTGGCTCGCAGAGCCGCTCGACGTGGGGCTTGCCGATATCACCGGCCGGTCCGTCCTTGCCGCCCATGGCAGCGAGGCGTGGCCCGAGATGGGGCGGGCCGGACGCGCGCTGCTGTGCATTCCGCTCCCGGGCGCGGACGCGCTGGCGCATGCGCCGCAAGAGGTGCGCCGCGCCGTCTACGACTTTGACCTGATGGATCGGGCGCCCACGGGCGCGCTGGCCGAAACGCCGCTGCGGGAGCTCACTTGCGTTGTCTTCGACACCGAGACGACTGGGCTTCTGCCCTCGTCGGGCGACGAGATCTGTCAGATTGCGGCGCTCCGGATGCTCGGCGGCAGGCCCATCGAGGGCGAGACCTTCGAGACCCTTGTCGATCCCGGCCGCCCGATCCCCGCTGCTGCGACGCTGGTGCACCATATCCGTGACACGGATGTTGCCGGTGCGCCGGGGATCGAGGTCGCCGCGCGCCGGTTTCACGACTTTGCAAAGGGCGCGGTGCTCGTGGCCCATAACGCGCCCTTCGATTTGGAGTTCCTCAGGCGGCATGAGGCGGGGATCGGCCGGCGTTTCGATCATCCGGTGCTCGACACCGTGCTGCTTTCGGCCGTTGTCTTCGGGCAGACGGAGCTGCACACGCTCGATGCACTAAGCGAGCGCCTTGGGGTCACGATCCCGCCCGAGGCGCGGCACACGGCCATGGGCGACACGATTGCCACGGCCGCGGCACTCGAAAGGCTGATCCCGATGCTCGAGGCCAAAGGCTGCCGGACGTTTGGCGAGACGATCGCTGCCGTCCGCCGGCATGCGCGGCTCCTTAAGGATGTCAACGCCGCGCAAGAAGGGGTGCCCGCCTAGGAAAGGGCATGCTTTGCGCATGCCAGGGCGGCGCGCGTGGACGAGCCCTTGGCATCGGGCGGCACGCGCCCCGGAAACGACCGGACACCTCTGTCGCGCGTCACATCGCGAGGCGGGCGCTGCATCACCCTACCCCGTGACGTGCGCGGCAGGGTATCTGCCTTGGGCAGCGCCGAAATTCGCGGCGCTCAGGCGCCGAGCAACGGCTTACCCGTTTAAGAAATCCCAAATGCGGGAAATCACGACCGAGCCTTCGCCGACAGCAGAGGCGACGCGTTTGACCGATCCCGCCCGCACGTCGCCAACAGCGAAGATCCCGGGATGGGAAGTGCCGAAGACCGATGACGCCCCCGCCGCAGGGCCTGTCAGGACAAAGCCCTTGGCATCGAGCTCCACGAGGCCGGAAAGCCATGCCGTGTTCGGCGCCGCGCCCACCATGACAAAGAGCCCGCCCGTGCGCAGCTGCCATTCCTGCCCAGCCTGCTTGTCGCGGATGGTCAGGCCGGTCAATGTGTCCTCGCCGTGGAGTGCGCCGACCTCGGTGCGGTAGTGGATCGTGATCTTTGGGTTCTTCTCCAGCCGCTCGCTGAGATAGGCCGACATGGAGGCGGCGAGCGACGGCCCTCGGACGAGCACATGCACGTGTCCTGCCGTTCGCGCGAGAAACATCGCCGCTTGTCCTGCCGAGTTGCCGCCGCCGATCACGGCCACTTCGCTGTTTCGGCAATAGCGGGCCTCGACGTCGGTTGCCGCGTAATAGACGCCCGCACCTTCGAGCCGTTCCAGCCCGTCGAGCGGCAGCCGACGGTATTGAACACCCGTGGCGACGAGTACCGCGCGGGCACAGACCCGGTCTCCGTCGTCGAGGGAGACGTGAAAGATGCCGTCCTTGACCTCCAGCCCCACGGCGCGGCGCGGCACCGCAAACCGGGTTCCGAATTTCAACGCCTGGACTTCGCCCCGCCAAACGAGATCGCCGCCCGAGATCCCGGTCGGAAAGCCCATGTAGTTCTCGATCCGGCTCGACGTGCCCGCCTGCCCACCGATCGTGTGGTCTTCGATCACGAGCGCGTCGAGCCCCTCGGAGCCCGCATAGACCCCCGCCGCGACGCCTGCCGGGCCGCCGCCCACAATCAGCACGTCATGGGTCTCTTCAGGGGTCAACGTCAGATCGAGGCCCAGAAGCCGCGCGATGGCGCGCGGTGAGGGGTCCTCGAAGACAAAGCTACTCCCATAGACAACGCGGGGCGCCGAAAGATCGGTCCCGCAGGCGGAGGCCAGGGCCGCGGCGTCGGGATCGTCGCGGGAAAGCTCACGAAAAGGGATGCGGTTGCGGCTGAGAAACCCGGCGATGCCGCGCAGCTCGCGACTGTCCTCGGCGCCGATGAGCGCGAGCGATGCCTCGTTGGACTCCAGCAATCGACGCCGACGCGCAGCAAAGACCGTCACGATGATGTCCGACATTTCAGGCACCCGCGCCATAAGCTCCAAAAGCTCGGCGCGCGGCACCACCAAAAGTTCGCTTTGCGTCACGGTCCGCGCGCCAAAGAGGACGCGTCCGCCATTGAGAAACGAGATCTCGCCGAAAAATTGCCCCGGCCCCAGCGTCGCCTCGCCGTAGCGCGCGCCGGTGGCTGGGCTGACGGCTTCGACCTCTCCGCCCAGAAGGTAGATAAACCGATCCGCGGGGTCCCCCGCCTGCACGACATTGGTGTGCGCGGGGACCACTTCGATCTGGCCCACCTTGCGCAGCGCAGCGACATGTTCGTGGGTGAGTGGTGTGCGCACCATGGTGCGCAGATCGGCGGCAAGCGTTTCCATCAATCGGGGTCCTTTCGGTCGTCGGGGCGCAGGTCATCGGTGCCGAAAAGGCCCGTAAGGGCGCGGCGCACGATACCGGTGACGGCGGGGCGGGGCGCTCGGACATAGGGAAGTGGGCGGCACACTTCGAGAGCGGCAACACCGACCCGGGCGGTCAGCGCGCCGTTGACGATGCCCTCGCCGAACCGGCGGGAGATCCGCGACAGGAGCGATCCGCCAGCGACCGACGAGATCAGGTCGTCGCCCACGGCGACGGCACCGGTGGCCACGAGATGCGTAAGCACCGTGCGCGTGAGGCGCCAGGCCCCGAGCGTGCCCGCTCGCCCGCCATAGATCTCGGCGATCCGGCGGATCATCCGCAGGTTCGCTGTCAGCGCGGCGACAACGTCGGCAAGGGCCAGCGGCACAAGCGCCGTAACGGTCGCGACCTGGCGCGCTGCGGCTTCGACCTCGCGCAGAGCGGCCGCGTCAAGCGGGGCCAAAAGCTCGGCCTCCGCGGCGCTGAGCAGGGTTTCGGCGTCAAGGACCTCGGCGCGGCTTTCGGCTAGCCGTGTGCGGCCCCATTCCGTCTCCGGGCGGGCCGCATAGAGCCGTATGAGCCGATCGACCGCGTCCCGCGCGGCGGAAAGCTCGCCCGTCGCATGGGCGGTTTCGGCCGCGCGGTGAATGCCGTCGAGCCGCGCCAAACGCGCGATTGAGGCGGCTTCGCGAAGGGCGATGGCGACCAAGGCCACGAGCACTGCCCCGATGAGGGCGAGTGCTACGCCGCCCAAAAGCGTGTTGCGCGCGATCAGCCCGGTGACGAAATCCCACGCGGCGACAGATACGACAAAGCCCACCAGCGCCAAGAGCGCCGACCAAAAGAGCCGCCCGACGAAACTGCGCCTGCGCGCTCCGAGGGCGGCGACCGTCTGCATCGCCGTGCCCTGGGGCGGGGCGGTGTCCGGGACCGGCGGCGCATCGGCCGGATCGGGCTGTGCCGTGTTGGGTTCAAGCTCGATCAGAACGGGTCCTGCAGGGGGCGTGTCGCGCGCTTCCATCGCTTACCTCAGCTTATCGCCGATAAGAAACTCGGCCGCCTTGTCGAGCCGGATATGGGGTGGGCCTTCGCCCGCGCGGATCGGAGTGCCCGGTGGCAGAAACCGCATCACAGAATAGTCCCCGTCGAGCCAGCGCTCGGCCCCGTTGGCGGCCGCCGTCAGCAGGCGCGCGGGATCGTCCGGCAGACGGCCGGGATACATCGCCGCTTGGCGCCCGTCGAGGAGCGTGCCGCGCACCATGGGCAGTGTCTCGCCGCCGTGGAGGCGCTCCTCTTCCACGGTCGCACGCAGGGCGGCAAGCGAGAGCGCCTCGGTCTTGGCGCCCGCAAATTCCGCGCGATCCTTGGCCTGGCGCAGCATGGCGGCCAGAATGTCCGACATCGCCTGGTGTTGCAGATGGTGCAGGTGATCGGCCTTGGTCGCAGCGAGCAGGACCCGCTCGACACGGCGCTGGCCGAGGAGCTGGCCCAGCCACGAGGCCCGCCCCGGCCGGAACGCCTGGAGGGTCCGGTTGAGCCCGGTGCCGAGATCGGCAAGCGCCCGCGGTCCGGCATGGATCGCGTCGAGCAGGTCAACGAGGACAACCTGCCGGTCGATCCGCGCGAAATGCTCGCGAAAGAACGGCCGGATGACCCCAGATTTATAGGCCTCGAACCGCCGCGCCATCTCGCGCGCGAGCGAGCCGCGCGGGGCCGGGCCGGCCGGCAGGGGCGCAAAAGTCAACGCAGGTGAGCCGTCAAGCTCACCGGGCATGAGGAACCGCCCCGGCGTGCAATCCGAGTAGCCCGCCTTACGCGCTTGGCGAAGATAGTCGGTATAGGCCGCAGCAAGGGCTTCGGCAGCGGGTTCGGCGAGCTTTTGGCTGGCGTCGATCTCTTGGAGTCGCGCCAAAAAGGCGGCGGCTTCGCGCCGCTCAGAGGCGGCGCTCAAAACAGAGGCAGACCACGTCGCGTAGTCCTGTTCCATCAGGCCAAGATCGAGCAGCCACTCGCCGGGGTAATCGACGATATCGAGATGCACCGTGCGCAGACCCGAGAGCGCCCCAAGCATGCCGGAGGATTGCACCTTAAACGACAGTCGGAGCTGCGAGACCGCGCGGGTGCTCTCGGGCCAAGCAGGGGGCTGTCCAGTCAGCGCATTCAAGTGCCGCTCATAGCCAAAGCGCGGCACGGTGTCGTCGGGCTGCGGCTGTAGCCACGCGGCCCGGATCGCGCCCGAGGCTGCGCCCCGCAGCCCCGGCATGCGGCCCCGGTCAAGAAGGTTGGCCACGAGCGAGGTGATAAAGACGGTTTTGCCGGCGCGGGCGAGACCCGTTACCCCAAGGCGCACGACCGGGTCGGTGAAGAGGCCGGTGACGCCCGAGGTCGCGCCCTCGACGCCTTGCACGATCCCATCCGCGATCCGCCCCAAGACCATGCCTGACCCTTAGCCTGCCCCATTGGCCGGCCTGCCGGGCCTGCGCCTTTCCGTCGGCCCTACATAGACATGGGCGGCGCCGGTGCCTAGACGGGCCGCGTCGCCTGGCCCGCTTGCGGCGCCGTGGTCGAGCAGAGGAGAGATCGTTGGAGCTTGGGGTGGCTTTCCAGAGCGCGGCCTTGTGTCAATGGCCAATCGCGACGGCCGCGAGGAGCGCCAGCGGCAGGCACCTCCAATGACGCCTGCTGCACGATACGCAGCGGCAGCCAGTCTTCTCGATGAGATTTCCGACGGCCGCGCCGCCGAGCAGGCGCTGACAAACTGGGCAAGGCGCAGCCGCTTTGCCGGCTCGGGTGATCGGGCCGCACTCCGCGATATCGTCTTCGACGCCCTGCGCCGCAAACGCTCGGCCGCGGCGCGCGGGGGCGGAGAGACGGGGCGCGCCCTGATTTTGGGGCTATTGCGGGAGGCGGGGGACGACCCTGACGCAGTGTTCACCGGTGCGCGCTACGCGCTCGCTCCACTGACAAAGGAAGAGCGCGCGGGCGGCAACACACCCGTTGGGGCTGCGGCGCTCGACATGCCCGACTGGCTCCTGCCGGACCTGCGCGAGAGCCTCGGGGCCGCGCTCGAGCCGGTCTGCCACACATTGCGCCAGCGGGCCGAGGTCCACCTCCGCTGGCACGAGGGGCGTACGGGGGCGGAGCAGGCGATGCAGGCTCTCCAGGAGGATGGCATCGAGACCGAACGGCATCCTCTCGCGCCGACGGCCCTTCGCGTGGTCCAGGGCGCGCGCCGGGTGCGCCAGGCGGCGGCCTATCGCGACGGGCGTGTCGAGCTCCAGGACGCCGCCTCTCAGGCCGTTTGCGCCGCTCTCGATGTGCAGCCTGGGACGCGCGTGCTCGATTACTGCGCGGGCGGCGGCGGCAAGTCGCTCGCGCTAGCTGCGCGCGGTGCCGACGTTTGGGCCTATGATGCCGACGCCGCCCGCATGGCAGATCTGCCGGTTCGGGCGGCACGGGCTGGAGACACGATCAAGCTTTTGAAGACGCAAGAGATTACGCCGCTGGCACCGTTTGATCTTGTGCTCGTCGACGCGCCCTGTAGCGGCAGCGGCGCCTGGCGTCGGCAGGTCGAGGGGAAGTGGCGGCTGACGCGAGATGGTCTTGACCGGCTCACGTCGCTGCAGGCGCAGATCCTGGATGCCGCTGCCCGCCATGTCCGCCCCGGCGGCGTTCTCGCCTACGCGACATGCTCGCTCTTGGCGTCCGAGAACGGTCGCCAAATCGATGCGTTTGCCGCGCGCTGTGGCACAAATGCACCCTGGCGTGAGCTGCGACGCGACGCCTACTCGCCTTTGGATGGTGGAGATGGTTTCTTTCTCGCGATAGTTGTGTCGCGCCCTGCGCACTGCACCGGATGAGTTTGCCCAATTTGAGCTTAAGGGGCGATTAACGAATTTAGAGGGATATGAGCGCAGCAGAATCGATTGGGAGGGAGCCTTTGGCCCATCCGGCGCTCAAGCAGAACGGCGTCGGCCGCTTCGCGGCTTCGCAGAGCGGGCGCGTCTGGTTGCTGTTGCTCATGGCAACAACGCTGGGCTGCGTCTCGCTCATCCTGCCGCGTCCCTGGCCCGCGCTCGCCCCTGTCGTTGCAGGGACGACGCTCTTTTTCCTTGCGCTCCTGATCTATGCCATCGCTGCACGGCATCGGGCGCATCAGCGCAACCTGGGCGACGCGATCGCGGCGTTTATCGAGTTTGACTCTGCGCCGAGCCTGATGGTCGCCGCTGACGGCACGGTGATGGCCTGTAACCCTGCGGCGCGTGAGCGCTTTGGGCCGCAAGGCGACGACGCGACGCTCGCCAAGATGCTGCGCGACCTCTTTGCAAATCCGTCTGCGATCCTCGCACGCCTGCAAACGCAGGCCGAAGCGCGCGGGGCGGCACGGGAGGATGTTGTCACGCGGCGCGGTCATATCCGGCTGTCGGTGCACCAGGTCGGTGGGCAAGACTATGTGTGGCGTATTGAAGATATCAGTGAGCGCAACACGCCCGTGCGCGGCGCCGAGGCGCTCAGCCTGCCGATGATGACGGTCGGAAAGACCGGGACAATCCTCTTCATGAACGAGGCGTCTCGGCGTCTCTTGGGCGGGCGCGTAAAGTCGCTCGACCGGGTCTTCACCGACTTGCCGATCCGCTCTGGCGCGGAGCATGTCATCCATTCCTCCGACGGCCAGGTGCGTTCGCGCGTGATCGAGGTCGAAGGCGCGGCGGGGCGACGTGAGATTTTCCTATTCCCGTCCGCCCCGGGCGCGGAGCTTGCCCCGCTGCGCTCGGGCGCCGCGGATGTTTTCGACGCCGTGCCGGTTGCGATGATGAAGCTCGATGCAGACGGTGTTGTTCTGGAGATTAACCGCTTGGGGCGCAGTCTTCTCGGCGAGCGCGCGATCCCCGGCGCGCGCCTTGGCGCGCTCCTCGAAGGGCTTGGCCGTCCGGTCTCAGACTGGCTGACCGATGCGGCCGCGGGCCGGGGCTTGCGGAGCCCGGAGACGCTCCGCGTCATTGATCCCGAAACCGAGACCTTTGTCCAAGTGACGCTAGAGCGGATGGAGGACGAGGGCGCGCCTGTGCTCATCGCGGTGCTCCACGATGCGACCGAGCTCAAGACGCTCGAAGCGCAATTCGTGCAAAGCCAGAAGATGCAGGCGATCGGCCAGCTCGCCGGGGGCGTTGCGCACGACTTCAACAACTTGCTCACGGCGATCTCCGGCCATTGCGACCTTTTGATCCTGCGGCACCCGCCCGATAGCCCAGATTACGGCGATCTGTTGCAGATCAATCAAAATGCCAATCGCGCGGCGAGCCTTGTCGGCCAATTGCTCGCGTTTTCGCGCAAGCAGACGCTGCAAATGGAGACGGTGGATCTGCGCGACAGCATGGGCGAATTGACCCATCTGCTAAATCGGCTGGTTGGCGAGAAGGTCCGCTTGACGCTGATCCACGACCCCGATCTCGCGCCGATCCGAGCCGATAAGCGGCAGCTTGAACAGGTTATCATGAACCTTGTCGTCAATGCGCGCGACGCAATGCCGAATGGCGGCGAGGTCCGGATTGAGACCGAGCTGCGCCACTTCGAGGCGCCGTTCCGGCGGGATCGCGTCGAGGTGCCGTCCGGGGAATACGTGATCGTACGGGTCACAGATGGCGGTGTTGGCATCCCGCCCGAGAACTTGCCCAAGATCTTCGAGCCGTTTTTCTCGACCAAACGCATCGGCGATGGCACAGGCCTCGGCCTGTCCACGGCCTATGGCATCGTCAAGCAAAGCGGTGGCTACATTTTCGCTGACTCGGTGATCGGCTCCGGCACGACCTTCACGCTCTTTTTTCCAGCGATCGAAGAAGAAGAAGAAGTCGTCACGCCGGTGGCGCCGGCGCCTGTTCCTGAAGACGCCCTCCACCGGGAGGAAGGGGTGGTCCTCCTGGTCGAGGACGAAGCCCCCGTCCGTACCTTTGCGTCGCGCGCACTGCGCCTGCGCGGTTACACTGTGATCGAGGCGGAATGCGCCGAAGATGCGCTGACGGCGCTGGAGGATGTCGACCTTAAGGTCGATGTCTTCGTGACCGACGTGATCATGCCGGGCATGGACGGGCCGAGCTGGGTGCGTAAAGCGCTGGAGGCCCGGCCCGATGCGAAAGTGATCTTTGTGTCGGGCTATGCCGAGGATAGTTTTTCGGATGCACAGGCGTGCATCCCGAACTCGGTATTCCTGCCAAAGCCGTTCTCGCTGAACGATTTGGCCTCAACGGTTTACAAGCAGATCCATTAACGCGGCACGCGGCGCATTGGCGGCCCGAACGCGAGCCCTGGCGGCGCAACCCGTTCCTTTTTTGGGGCGGCTTGGCAGGCTCAGGAACCGTCCAGCACCACCAACGCGTGGCGCTTCTTGCCCGCCGAGAGCTTCACCGGGGTCTGCAATGCGTCGGCGGCGAGGATGAGCCCCGGATCGGTGATCGGCGCATCATCGAGCCGGGCGCCACGATCCGCGATCAACCGCTTGGCTTCTTTACCAGTCTTGGCAAGCCCTGCACGCACGATGAGCTGTACGATGCCAATCCCGTCTGCGACCTCCGCCGCATCCAGCGCGAGCTTCGGCAGGCTCTCGCCAAGGCCGCCGCCCTCGAAGACCTCCCGCGCAGTTGCCTCGGCCGCCGCCGCCGCCGCAGCCCCGTGCAAGAGCGTGGTCACTTCGTTCGCCAACCTAATCTTGGCCAGGTTGATCTCCGACCCGCCGAGCGCCCCGAGCCGCGCGCATTCGTCAAGCGGCAGCTCGGTGTAGACGCGAAGGAAGCGACCCACATCGGCATCCGCCGTGTTGCGCCAAAACTGCCAAAACGCATAGGGCGAGAGCATATCGCCATCGAGCCAGACCGCACCCGCAGCACTTTTGCCCATCTTGCGACCATCAGACGTCGTCATCAGCGGGGTTGTCAGCCCGAAAACCTCGTCATCAAGCACGCGCCGCGTAAGGTCGATGCCATTGACGATGTTACCCCACTGATCCGAGCCGCCCATCTGTAAACGGCAACCGTAGCGGCGATGCAGCTCCAGAAAGTCATAGGTCTGCAAGATCATGTAGTTAAACTCGAGAAACGACAGCGACTGCTCCCGGTCCAGCCGCGCTTTGACGCTTTCAAAGCTGAGCATCCGGTTGACCGAAAAGTGCCGCCCGATGTCGCGCAGAAACTCAAGATAATTGAGATTATCGAGCCATTCAGCGTTGTTGAGCATAAGCGCGGGCTCGGTCCCCGCGTTGTAATCGAGATACTGCGCGAATACCCGCTGCATGCCCGCGATGTTAGCGCTAATCCCCGCCGCATCGAGGAGCGGCCGCTCCTCGGAGCGAAAGGACGGATCGCCGACCTTCGTTGTGCCGCCGCCCATCAGCGTTATGGGCTGGTTGCCCGTGCGCTGAAACCACCGCAGCAGCATGATGTTGAAGAGATGGCCCACATGGAGCGACGCTGCCGTGGCATCATAGCCGATATAGGCGACGACCGGGCCCGCACGCAGCGCCTCGTCCAGCGCTTGAAGGTCAGTGCAATCGGCGAAAAAACCCCGTTCCATAACGGCGGTCAGAAAGTCGGATTTCGGCTGGTAGGTCATGGGCGATAGGTCCATTCTCGGCGCGCTTCGCTATAGCCATGCGAGGCTGTGAGGGGAAGGCCATGCGCAAAACAGGACCGCTCCGGGCGCTCGGCACCATGTCGGGGACGTCGCTCGATGGCGTCGACGCGGCCATCGTCGAGACCGATGGGCGCACGGTCTTTGGCTTTGGGCCGACGCGCTATCGGCCTTATGCGGAGGCCGAGCGCACCGCATTGCGCGCTGCGCTCGGGACGTGGCCCGGCGACGATGCTGCCATCGCGGCGGGGCGCGTCGTCGATGCGGCACATCGAGAGGTGATTGAGGCGCTCCTGGCGGACGATGGCAGCGGAACGGTCGACATCGTGGGCTACCATGGCCAGACGCTGGCCCACGACCCAGACACCCGCGGCACGCATCAGGCGGGAGACGGCGCAGCTTTGGCAGAGGCGCTGGGAAGGGCCGTCGTGTCGGACTTTCGCAGCGCCGATGTGCGGCTCGGCGGGCAGGGCGCGCCGCTGGCCCCTGCCTATCATCACGCCTTAGCGCGGCATCTCAGCGAAGGGGCGCCGCTGGCCTTTCTCAACCTCGGCGGCGTGGGCAACGTGACCTGGGTCGACCCGTCAAAGGCCGCGCCCGAGGAAAGCGGCGCACTCCTCGCCTTTGACACCGGCCCTGCAAACGCCCCGCTCAATGACCATGTGCGGGCCTGGCTCGACGCGCCCCACGACGCGGACGGTGCACTCGCGGCAGAGGGCAACGTCGATGCCGGCGTGCTCGAGCGCTTCCTCGACCACCCTTATTTCCTCAAAGTGCCGCCGAAATCATTGGACCGGAACGATTTCTCAGAGCTGGTGAAGCAGGTCGATACGCTCGCGGCCTCGGACGGGGCCGCAACGCTGACCGCTGCTGTCGCGGTCTCTGTGCTGCGTGGCGCAGAACACTTCCCAGCGCCCGTTTCGCGTATCCTCGTTACGGGCGGCGGGCGGCACAACCCGGTCATGATGCGCATGATCGCGGAAGCCATCGACGTGCCGGTCCTTCCTGTCGAGGAGGTGGGCCTCGACGGCGACATGCTCGAAGCGCAGGCCTTCGGCTATCTGGCGGTCCGTGTGGCGCGGGGCTTGCCGACTTCGTTTCCGGGGACGACCGGCGTCGCAGCGGCGGTTGGCGGCGGCGTGATCTCGACACCGGCCTAGCACGCGCCGCTCAGCCGCCGGCGTCGGGGATGTCAAAGCCGGGCGCGGCGAGTGTGAAGCCGTCAAAGCGAAAGCCGGGCGAGACGGTACACCCGACCAGCGCCCACCCGCCGATGCTCTCCGCACTCTGCCAGGCGTCCTTGGCGACAATGATCTGGGGCCGTTGCCCAGCGGCGATGTCGGGCCCCAGAAGATGCGCCTCGGCGGGTCCGTGCTCTGTTTCGGAAATGCGGAGGCGGAGCGGCGTACCGGCGTAGAAGTGCCAGATCTCGGTCGCGTCGACGCGGTGCCAATGGCTGCGCTGGCCCGCGTCGAGCAGGTAGTAGATCGCGGTGCCGCTGGGGCGCGCTTCGGAGGTCGTATCGATCCAGGTCTGGCGATACCACCCGCCCTCGGGATGCGGCGCGAGAGCTAGGGCGTCAATGATCGCCTGGGCCGTCATGCGCCCGAGAGCGTCGCGCCTGCGTAAACCGCAGTCTCGCCGAGGGCCTCTTCGATGCGGATGAGCTGGTTGTACTTCGCCAGCCGATCTGACCGCGCGAGCGAGCCAGTCTTGATCTGCCCGCAATTGGTTGCCACGGCGAGATCGGCGATAGTCGCGTCCTCGGTCTCGCCAGAGCGATGAGACATGACGCAGTGCATCCTGGCCCGGTGTGCCATGTCGACGGCGGCGAGCGTCTCGGTCAGAGTGCCGATCTGGTTGACCTTGACGAGAAGGGCGTTGCCAGCGCCTTCGGCGATCCCGCGCGACAGGCGCGCAGGGCTCGTCACGAAGAGGTCGTCTCCCACCAGTTGGACGTCGTCGCCGATGGCCTCGGTCAGCGCTCTCCACCCCGCCCAATCGTCTTCCGAGCAGCCGTCTTCTATGGAAAGGATTGGGTAATCGGCGCAGAGCGCTGCAAGATAGGCAACGTTGTCGTCGCTGGAGAGTGTTTTACCCTCTCCAGTCAGCACGTATTTACCATCCTCGAAGTATTCGGTCGCGGCACAATCGAGCGCGAGGCGGATGTCTTCACCCGGTTTGTAGCCGGCAGCTTCGACAGACTTCAAAATGAAATCAAGAGCTTCACGGGCGGACTTGATGTCGGGTGCAAAGCCGCCCTCGTCGCCGATCCCGGTCGAAAGGCCGGCCGCTTTAAGCTCGGACTTCAGCGTGTGAAAGATCTCGGAGCCCATGCGCACCGCCTCGGCAATGCTGGGCGCGGAGACCGGCATGATCATGAATTCCTGGATGTCGATTGGATTGTCGGCGTGCTCGCCGCCATTGATGATATTCATCATCGGGACGGGCAGGATATGCGCCGAGGTGCCCCCGACATAGCGGTAGAGCGGCTGGCCGGAGTAATCGGCCGCGGCCTTGGCGGTGGCAAGCGAGACCCCGAGGATCGCGTTCGCGCCGAGGCGGCCTTTGTTCTCGCTGCCGTCGAGTTCGATCATCATGTGATCGAGGGCAACCTGCTCGGTCGCGTCGAAGCCGACAAGCGCCTCCGCGATCTCGCCGTTGACCGCCGCGACGGCCTCCTGCACGCCTTTGCCCTTGTAGCGTGCTTTGTCGCCGTCTCGACGCTCGACTGCCTCATGGGCGCCCGTGGAGGCGCCAGACGGGACGGCGGCGCGGCCCATCGTTCCGTCGTCGAGGGTGACGTCGACTTCGACGGTCGGGTTGCCCCGGCTGTCGAGGATCTCGCGGGCGTGAATGTCGATGATGGTGCTCATGGGGTCCCTCGTTGGCTTTGGCGCCCGGTTCGGTATGGATGGGTTTACGGAGAAGGGGCCGATCTGAAAAGAGCGGGCGTTGGCGTCAGGGCGTCGCTGCGATCCGACGCTCTCGGGCAAGAACATAGAGACCCGAGCCGATGATCAGGGCCGACCCCAAGACCAGCGCCCATGTTACCTCTTCGTCGAGAATGAGGATGCCAAACGCGGCGAGAAACAGAAGGCGGCTGTAGCGAAACGGCGCGACGACAGAAACGGGGGCCGCCCGTACAGAAGCGGTGATCGCGAAGTAAGCGCCGGTGCCACTGGCGACGATCGCTAGGATCAACAGCCAGGGCGGGTCGCCTGGGAGCAGGGCGCCGGGGCCCAGAAGCGACCACAAAAGCCCCACCACAAGAAGCGAGGCAAGGCCATGCGCCGCGAGGACGCTGGTGGGCAGCGAGGCCGGCGCGCCGCGATTGAGGATATCGCGCAGCGAGACGCAGACCATTGCGATGACGGCAAGGATCGCGCCAGGGCTGACGCCCGCGTTCCAGGGCCTGAGCACGATGAGCACGCCGAGAAAGCCGACGACGGCGGCACTCCAGCGGCGCCAGCCAATGGTTTCGCCGAGAAAGAGCGCGCCGCCGGCCATGACAACGAGCGGAGACGCCTGCAGGATCGCGCCGACGATGGTCAGCGGCGTGGTGCCGAGCGCGACGATCATCGTTGAGACGCCGACGATCTCGGTCAGGTTGCGCGCGAGCACAATCGGCCGAAACACTTCGGGTGGAAACAGCGTCTCTCGACGTAGCAGGGCAAGCGTGACGAATGTGAGCGTCCCTCCCAAACCGACGACGAAAATGATCTGCGGCTGCGCCAAACGCCCGGTGGCGAGCTTGATTGCCAAATCAGCCAGGGCGAAGAGGGCCATAGCGGCGAGCATCAAGGCGATGCCGCGCCCATTCGCGCTGTTGTCGCTCATGTCACGACGTCGGGCTCAAGGCTTGCGGCTGGTCTTGGGCGGGGCGTCGAGGGGCACGCCGTAGAGCTCCAGCCGATGACCCATCAGGCGATATCCGAGCCGTTTGGCGATCCGCACCTGCAGTTCCTCGATATCGGGATCGACGAATTCGATGACCTCGCCAGATTTCATGTCGATCAGGTGGTCGTGGTGTTCGCGCTCGGCATCCTCATAGCGCGCGCGCCCGTCGCCGAACTCGAGCTTGTCGAGCAGGCCCGCTTCCTCGAAGAGCTTGACCGTCCGATAGACGGTGGCGAGCGAGATCCGCTCGTCCCGCGTCGTCGCGCGGGAATAGAGTTCCTCGACGTCGGGGTGGTCGTGGCTTTCGTCCAAGACTTCGGCGATGACCCGGCGCTGTTCGGTCAGGCGCAGGCCTTTGGCTTCGAGCCGGTCGAGCAGGGTATCGGGCATCCGCGCCTCACGCCGTGACTTGCGCCATGGGTAGCCGATTGGTCTGGCGGGGGAAAGGCGGCTCAGACGGCGCCGGTCTGGAGCAGGATCTGTTTCCAGATCGCGGTTTCGTCGATCAGCGTCCATTCCCGGCGAAGGCCGCGCGGGCCAAACTCAGCATGGGTCATCCCCATGATATAGACGTGGGCGCCAGTCGGCGGGCCAAAGGCGCCGGGTCCGTCGTGACGGCCCGTGAGCGACCAGCGGATCGCAGCGCGGGGCGGCATTTGCGGGTCGTGGCGTTCGATGGCGTGGTGGATGCGCACCTCAGCGGCAGGAACGGCCGAAAGGAGCGCGAGCCAATGGTCTAAGGCGCCTTGGTGCCCATGCGCTGTCACGTGACCCCTATAATGGAGCTCGGCGGCGCGGTCGTATCGCATCGCAATGGCCGAGAGATCGCCTGTTAGGATCGCGCGCATCAGCGCGTCCAAGCCGAGCCGAGGCGTGCCCGGCCCGCGTCCAGCATAGGGCCCCGCCCTATCGGTCTGGGGCGTCAGGGGCCGGACGCAATGCTCTGGCCCGCCTTCGTGCCGGATCAGGTCGCGCGTCCAGTCGCGCGGGGTCGCGCCCATTTGACGGACGATGGCGGATTGGTCCCGCACCAGCCACTCGTCCCGCACTTGGTTTTCCGCACAATAGCAATCGGCGAGGATCCTGTAGGTCAACCGTTTGCCCGTCGGCGCGCCGTAGACGCCCCGGCCCATATGCGTCGCCCAACAAAGGAGACGGTGCGAGGAGAGGAACGTCGTGCGCGCGGGATCGGCCCAACACCAGATGACGTCCTCGCCGGGAAGCTCCCGATCGGGAAACTCCGCGAGCGTCGACTGTGTTGCGGCAATGATCCCGGAATTGCCTCTGACGACCGAGGCGGGCGAGCGCACGATGAGGTCGGTGCCGTAGTAGTCTGTGAGCGTCGAGATCTCCCGCGACTCCCAGATCTCCCGCGTGATGCCAAGGATATAGTCGGGCACGTCGGCCCATTTGGGGTCAAAGCCGGGGGCGATTGGTGTCAATTGATGAACGCCTTTGCGCTAGAGCTTTAAGGACTTGTGTCAGGTGTATGCGCGTAAGAGCATGGACGCCACATGCTGGAAGGGGAGTGCGCTCCAGTTGTAACCGCCTGTTTTTCGCCGTGGCATTCCCGTTGAGTTGGAGACGATACAACCTGCAGAGTTCGACTTGGACGCCCATCACCTGGATGATCACTTTCTGGACCGTGTCGCGCGCAACCTTTCAATTGTTCCGCTTTCGCCGCGCGGTCTTTTGGAGGGTCCCGTCCGCGTGCGGGAGATTGAGGGATATGACCTGGCCTTTCTCGTGGCGCGCCGCCCCGAGGCGATGGTCATAACAATCGTCCGGATCTGGCCGAAAGGAGAAAGAAGCATGCAGATGCGGGTGATGCAGGCCCTCGGAGTGATCGCCCTCTTTCGAGACGCAAGCGGAGTGTGACAATGACACGTGACGAGTACCTTTCGCTGAGCGATGAGGACAAGATGTTCTCGGCGATGAGCCACTTGGCGGCTGCGGCGTCGGGGTCGGCCTTGTTTTGGAGCCATGGGCTGCCGGAGGCGCCGGATGGCGCCGAGGCGATGGAGGATCTGACGCTCGAAGATACCTCGAGCTTTGCCGAGCCGTCCAACCCGTTTGAAGGCAAAGTACCGCCAGCATCCGATGATCTGGTCTGATCCGAGCGAGGGAGTCTAGCCTGCCGGGGCCTGCGCGTCGGTTGTTTCAGCGGCGCCAGCGCATGACCCTTTCGCTGGGGCCAACGCACCGCGCCATCCGACCCCTCAGCGCTGTTCGCGCCGTGCCATAAAGGCCAACCGCTCGAAGAGGGCGACGTCCTGTTCATTTTTCAGGAGTGCGCCGTGCAGGCGCGGCAGCGCCGTGCTCGGGTCGGCGCGGAGGTCTTCGGGAGCGAGATCTTCGGCCAACAGGAGCTTAAGCCAATCGAGCACTTCGGAGGTGCTTGGCTTCTTCTTCAAACCCGTTTGATCGCGGATCTCATAGAATTGCGTGAGGGCCGTTGTAAGGAGCGCCTCCTTGATCCCCGGATGGTGGACTTCGACGATCCGCCGCATCGTTTCCATGTCTGGAAAGCGAATATAGTGAAAAAAGCAGCGGCGGAGGAAGGCATCGGGCAGCTCTTTCTCGTTGTTCGAAGTGATCACAACGACCGGGCGCTGCCGGGCGCGGACGGTCTCGCCCGTCTCGTAGACGTGGAACTCCATCCGATCGAGCTCCTGGAGCAAATCGTTGGGAAACTCGATATCAGCCTTGTCGATCTCGTCGATCAGGAGGACGACCTTGGTCTCTGCGGAAAACGCCTCCCACAGCTTGCCGCGTTTGATGTAGTTGGCGATGTCGTGCACGCGTTCGTCGCCGAGCTGACTGTCGCGCAGGCGCGAGACGGCATCATACTCATAAAGACCTTGTTGGGCGCGGGTGGTCGACTTCACGTGCCATTCGACCATGGGAAGCGCGAGCGCGGTCGCGACCTCCTTGGCCAGCTCGGTCTTGCCAGTGCCGGGCTCACCTTTGACGAGGAGTGGCCGTTCGAGCGTCACCGCGGCGTTGACGGCCATCGCGAGATCGTCGGGCACAATGTAGCTATCGGTGGAGGTAAACGTCATCGCCGGTCCCGAGTGTTTCTTGCAGCTAGCGCTTGCGCCCTTGGCTGCGCAAGAGCCTTTGACGCCCCGCGTTAACGCGATGAAATAGCGGTGAAATGGGCGTGACAAGCAGCAGGGCTTGGAGTATCAGCCGCCGCATGGGTGGCCAGAAGCCTGTTTCGAACGACGACGCGACCGACGGGGTCTCCGTAGCGCCCCTGGACGAAGTGGCCGATTTGGGCGAACCGGGCGGCGAGCATGAGGGATCAGGCATGAGGCAGGAAGTCTTTCTTCCGGACGATTACCGACCGGCCGAGGGCGAGCCGTTTATGAACGAGCGCCAACTCGAATACTTCCGCCGCAAGCTGCTGGCGTGGCGGGAGGAGCTTTTGGAGGAGAGCCGGGAGACCATCGAGGGCCTGCAGGAGGCCGCGCGCAACATTCCCGACCTCGCCGACCGCGCGAGCGAAGAGACCGATCGCGCGCTTGAGTTGCGCACGCGCGACCGCCAGCGCAAGCTGGTCGCCAAGATCGATAGTGCGCTGCGCCGGATCGAGAACGGCGAATACGGCTATTGCGAGGTGACGGGAGAGCCGATCTCTCTCAAGCGCCTCGACGCGCGCCCGATCGCGACCTTGAGCCTCGAAGCGCAGGAGCGCCATGAACGGCGCGAAAAGGTGCATCGCGACGACTGATATGCGGCGGCACCAGAAGGCTCAACGCCGGGGCGGTGGCTCCGGCGTTTTGCGTTGGTCTGCCCGATGAGGCTGTCGGGCCGAGCGATCATTGTGATCGGGGCCGGTGTTGCGGGCCTCAGCGTTGCACGCGCGCTGGCGCTCCGCGGCGCGGATGTGACGGTGCTCGAGCAGGCCTCCGAGATCGCAGAGGTCGGCGCCGGTATTCAGATCTCACCCAATGGCGGGCGCGTGTTCGAGGCGCTCGGCCTGGGTGCGGCGTTTGAGGCCGCGTCGATGCCGAGCAAGGCCGTTCAACTTGCCGACCATCGCGGGCGCCGCGTCCTGCGAATGGATTTGGCGGCGCAGGGGCGGTTTGGCCTTGTCCACCGGGCTGACCTCATCAGCGTCCTGGAGCAGGGGGCGCGCGCTGCAGGGGTCGCGCTCGTAACGGGGTGCCGTGTTGAGCGCGTGGTGCCCAGCGAAGACGGGCCGCGCGTGACGCTGGCGGGTGGCGAGGACCATCCAGCTTCGTTTGTCATCGGCGCCGACGGGCTACACTCGCGGGCGCGCGCCGCACTCCTTGGCGCTGCGGCACCGGCCTTTACCGGGCAGGTGGCCTGGCGCGCGCTCATCCGACCCGTCGCCCCGGTGCCGGTCGAGGCCCGCGTCTTCATGGGGCCGGGACGGCACGTTGTAGCCTATCCTTTGCGCGGCGGCTCGCTGCTCAACCTCGTGGCCGTTGAGGAGCGGGCGGCCTGGGCCGAGGAGGGCTGGAACCATCCCGGCGACCCGGATGCGCTGCGCCGAGCGTTTGCAGGCTTCGGCGAACCTGTGGCTGGCTGGTTGGCGAGGGTCAGCACCTGCATGGTCTGGGGCCTCTTCAAGCATCCGGTCGCGCCGCGCTGGTCTGCGCCGGGGCTTGCCCTCCTCGGAGACGCGGCGCATCCGACGCTGCCGTTCCTGGCCCAAGGGGCGTCGATGGCGCTGGAAGATGCCTTTGTCCTTGCCCAGTGTCTCGACAAGGACGGAAGCGACGCCGACGCGCTCGCCGCCTACCAAGCGGCGCGGGCGCTCCGGGTGCAGCGGATCGTCGAAGCGGCGACCGCCAATGCGCGCAACTACCACCTGCGCGACCCCGTGCGCCTCGGTGCCCATGCCGCGCTGCGGATAATCGACCGGGTCGCGCCAGCACGAATGCTGCGCCGGTTCGACTGGCTCTACGATCACGACGTGACGGCGTGAACGGCGGCGCTTTTGCCCTCGCATCCCCGGAAGGCGCTTGCTAAAGCAACGTGCGCAAGCGGGCGCCGACGCGCCTCGCCCAAGCATGACTGCGGATGTGGCGGAATTGGTAGACGCACTTGGTTTAGGTCCAAGCGCCGCAAGGCGTGGGGGTTCGAGTCCCTCCATCCGCACCAACAACACCGAGCGATCCTGCGCTTTGTAACGTGACGGTCCGAGGCAATACGCGGGCGCGATCACTGAAGTTGCTGCTGACGCTGTCAACCGCGCTGCCCTGTGGCAGAGCAGGCGAACCCGGACCAGACAGCCGCCGTGTCAGCTCCTCTTTCCGTCCGCGGCCAACGCGTCGCGCAGGATGTCGCCCGCGAGGTTGATCGCCAGGACGCACATGATCACGGCCAGTCCTGGCCAGATCATTTGCAACGGGGTGGACCGCATGTGGACGCGCGCGTCGAGCAGCATCGTGCCCCATTCGGGCATGGGCGGCTGGACACCGAACCCGAGAAAGCCCAGCGCGGAGATACCCAGGATTGCACGGGCGAACATGCCCGTCCAAACCACGGTCAGCGTGGGCACGAGCGACGGCAAATAATGCCACCGCGCTATCCCGGCGGGCGACAGCCCGGCCAGCCTTGCTTGGACCACATAGCCCTGCGACCCCACAGAGAGCCCGATACCACGTGCCACGCGCGCATATCGCATCCATCCCGTCAGGCTCAGTGCGAGGATCAGGCTCCATGTGCCCGCGCCCAAGAGGCCAGCGATCACGACCGCGGCGACCAGCTCTGGAAAGGCAAGGAACGTGTCTGTCGTGCGCATGACGATCCAATCGGCGGCTCTGCCGCCGAGTGCCGCGACGAGACCGAAGGCTGTCCCGATCACGAGCCCGATCAGCGAGATAACAAAGGCGAGCCCCAGAGACCACCGGGCACCATGGAGGAGCCGAGAAAGAATATCTCGGCCGAGCGCGTCAGTCCCCAAGAGGAACTCTGCGCTCGGCGGGCTCAAGCGCTGGGGAATGTTGATCACCGTCGGATCATACGGGGCCAAAAACGGCCCGATGATCCCGAGCGCCAGGAAGACCATCGCCACGATGAACACACTACGCATCGCGCGCCCCAATACGCGGGTCGATCAGGCGATAAATCACATCGATGATCAGATTGATGCTGACAAAGAGCAAGGCGGTCAGGATCACGACGGCCTGCACCTTGGGAAAATCGCGGGCCTCAATTGCAGTGACCAGGAACGTCCCGAGGCCCGGACGCGCGAAGATTAGCTCGACCACGACGGCACCTTCGAGCAAGAAGGCCAGCTCCAGCCCCAAAACGGTGACAACGGGGATCGCAGCATGGCGCGCGACATGGTCGCGACCGATGGCCGCCTCTTCCACGCCGCGACGGCGCAAAGCCGGGAGGAAGGGCTTCCCCCGTGCCTCAAGGATGCCGGATCTTAGGATCCGGGTCAGCGAAGCGGCGACGCCAAAGCCGAGGGTTAGTGCGGGCAGTACGAGATGGGCCGCCGTGCGCGCGCCCATGGCCGGGAGCCAGTTGAGTTGGACGGCAAAGAGCAGGACAAGCAAGAGACCGAGCCAGTAGACCGGGATCGCGGCGCCGAGCGAGGCCAACGCGATGGCAAACCGGTCGAGCCAGCCGCCCGGATTACGTGTGGCGAGGATCGCCAACGGAACTGAGATCGCGACCCCGATCGCCAGACCCGCAAGGGCAAGCGGCAGGGTGTAGCCAATCGCGGCCCAAAGCTCCGGCCCGACCGGATTGCCGGAGACCGAAGAAAACCCGAAATCTCCCCGAAGAAGCGGCCCCAGCCATGCCCAAAAGGCCGACCAATAGCCTTGATCCAACCCCGCTTCGGCGCGAACCTGCGCGACGACCTCCTCTGAGACAATCGCGTCGAAGCGCGCCTGGGCAATCGCCGCGGCCGGATCTCCTGGCGCGTGCCAGAGGAGCGTAAACGTCGCCAACGCGGTGCCCGACAGCACCACGATCGCGCGCGTCAAAAGGCCAAGGAGCGTTTCGATCACGCAGCGCGCTCCAGCGCGCCGAGCGAGAAGGCAGCATCGCGCAACTGGCATCCATAGGCCGTCTTGGGACGGGCAACGAAGGCGGCAGAGGCTCCCTGCTCCTCAACGAGACCCGCGCGCAAAACGACGATGTCATCGGAAAACGCTGCCGCATAGCCCAGGTCATGGGTGACAATCAGCGCGGCAAAGCCCTCTTCGCGCTGCAGATCTGCAATCAAGCGCGCGGTACGTTTCTGGGTGACGGCATCGAGGGCCGATAACGGCTCATCGAACAAGACCAGTTTGGGCGCTGCGATGAGTGCACGCAGGATGCCCACGCGCTGCGCCTGACCGACGGAGACCTCGCCGGGACGGCGCTCTAGCAGCGCCTCGGTCAGTTCAAGTCCAGCGCAGAGCCGCGAGAGCCGCGGTTGATCCGAGGGCAATCCTCTGGCGCGGAGTGGCTCAAGAACGGAGTGGCGGAGGCTCAGGACCGGGTTGAAAGCCGCGCGCGGCTCCTGCATCACGAGGGCCGGACGGCAGTCCCGCACAGGCGCCCCTCCCCATGTGATCGTCCCTGTTGTCTTCGCAAACCCCAAAATGGCGTTGATGAGTGTGGACTTCCCCGCCCCGCTTTCGCCGACTACGGCCAGTGTCCGGCCCGGCGCAAGGGTGAGCGACACGTCCGATAGGGTCACCGATCTCCCGCGCCTTACGCAGACCTCTTCTAGAATCAGCATGGCATAACGAGCCAGCTTTTGTGTGCGCAGAGCGCTCGCGCACATTTGGACTGGGGCGCTGCCAAGAGCCGGTCTGTCGAAGCGTTTTCTACGACGCGGCCCATATCCAATACGACCAAACGGTCGACCCGTCGTGCCGCGAGCGCAAGGTCATGCGTGATCAGCAGCATCGCCGTCGTGCCGCCGGAAAGGCAGTCATCGAGCAAGTCCATGGTGCGGGCGGCGACCACCGGATCAAGGGCTGAGGTCGGCTCGTCGAGCACGATGAGATCGGGCGTACCGATCAGTGCCATAGCGATGACAAAGCGCTGCTGCATCCCCCGGCTCCACCCCCAAGGGCGTTTGCGCAGGTCGCCATGGGCGATGCTCAGCGCCTCAAAGAGCGCTGTGCGGCGATTCACGTCGGGCGTGGTCCCAAGCGCCCGCTCCGCCTCGCTCCAATGAAACCCCATGGTCCGCAAGGGATCGAGGGCGTCGTCGGGCGTTTGCGTGACATGTGCGACTGAAACGCCGTCGCGACGCAATGCATCGATCAGGGCATGTCCCAAGGTGGATTTGCCGGACCCCGACGCCCCGACAATCCCGACGCGCTCGCCCGCTTCGATCGACAGCGAGGTGGGGTAAAGGATTGTCCGGCCCGAACGCTCGACGCTCAGACCGGTCACCGTGAGCGTCATTCGGCGAACGCTGTTTCGTGCGTTACCCAGTAGGTCTCTGTGGGATGGACTGCATAGCCGGTGAGACCGGGCCGGGCCACGTTGGTCTGGCTGACATGGAACACGGGGATGAGCGCGGCCTCGGCTGCGATGATCTCCTGGACACGGTCGTAAATGACTTCGCGCGCTTCATGCTCAAAGGTCGTCCGGCCCTCGGCCAAGAGCTGATCCAACTCCGAATTGGAGTAGCTGCCCGCGTTGGAGCCGCCTTCACTGCTCAAAAGCGCCTCGAGAACAGCGCCGGGATCGCCTTGCGGCGTCGTCACCCAAGCCTGTAGGAAGAGGTCCGCGTCGCCCGCCGCGATAATGTCGCTGCTTGCAGCCCACTCGCCAACGCTGACTGTGGATCTGACGCCTATGGCCTGCAAAAACGCCTGCGTTAGCTCGGCCGTCGGCGGCAAGGCTGCGCGGGAGGAATAGGTGACGATGTCGATCTCCAGCGGCGCACCGTCGAGCATCCAAACACCGCCCTCTTTGACGGCACCCGCCTCGGCAAGGAGGGCTTCGGCGCCGGCGGGGTCATAGGTCGGCGCGATATCCGCGGCCCAACCCATTCCGGCGGGATAGACCGTGCCCGCAGGCACCCCGCCAACGCCGGACAGGGCCGCCGTCACGATGCCCTCGCGGTCAATCGCCATCGACACAGCGCGCCGGATCAGCGGATTGGACATCGGCCCGCTCGCCGCATTAACCGTAAAGAAGTAGAGCCGTGCCGTGGGCGCGGCAAAGCCTTCGGCCCCCGTCTCAAGAATGCGCTGATAATCGGTCTCGGGATAGTTGATGACAAGGTCGACCTCGCCCGCCTCAAAGGCCAGTGCGGACGCGCTCGGATCCGGAATGCCGACGACGCGGATTTCGTCAAAGCCCGGCGCGCCGAGGCGATAGTCCTCGTTCGCTTCGACGCGGTAAAGCTGCTCTGGGATCGCTTCGGCGAAGACATACGGGCCGGTTCCGTTGATCGGGAACGCCTCGGAGACGGGGCCGAGGACGGCGATCCCGGGCTCTGACAATGTCCAGGGAAAGGCCGCATTCGGGCTATTGGTCTCAAAGAGGATCACGCGGTCGCTTTCGGCGCTCATCCCAGCGAGGTCAAGCAGTGAAGAGATCCGGGCGTTGTGGCCGGGATGGCCCTCCTCGGAAATGGCGGCGATGGCGGTGATCACGGCCTCGGCGGTCACGGGGGTGCCGTCGTGAAACATCACATCCTCGCGCAGGGTCAGCCGCCAGAGTGTCGGCTCCACTTGTTCGATCCCTTCGGCGACGCGCGGATAGAGATTGAGCTCATAGTCAACGCCCATTAGCGTTTCGGTCACCCCTGTCTGGTTTGACATCCAGCCGTTGTATTGGGCCCGTGGGTCTGGCAGCGCGTCGCTTGAGATAAAGCCAACGGAGATGGTCAGACTGTCCGCTGCGGCCGGCAAAGCGGTGGCGAGCGACAGCATGGCCGCGGCCGTTACGCGTGAGATTAGGGACATAGGCGGTCATCCTCTCGGTCGTTTTCATTCGGTTTTAGGGGGCGCGGGCGAGCTTGCGAGCAAACGCATGAGCTAGCGTAGCAATGGGTCGGACGGCGCAAACGCTGGGACGTCGCCTAGGGCAACCCAACGCGTCGCGCCCGATCGACTGATCTGCGGCGCAAGCAGTGGCCCCAAATGCGCCGCACCGCAAGAGTGCAGGTTGGCTCGGCACATTGCTCTCCTCAGGCGTCGCCACCGCGTGGCGGTTGGATACCCTCTTCGCAATCATCAGCCCTGGGCTTTTGCGTGCCCCTCTATTGCGTAACTACTCATGTTGCAAAAGATGCGCAACGCGCTCTGCTGCGACGTTTTGTTGGGGTCAAACAGCGCAAAAACAGGACGGGTTTTAAGGGCCGCCGGGCGCCGCGTCTCACGGCCCCTTATATGTGCTAGGCCTCTTGGGATCGGAGCGGTGTACGTTGTCCGGCCGCGCCGGCATTGAGCCGCGTCTTGCGTAGTGTCGGTCGTGTTGGGGCCCTGTGGCGCGGGGGACGCCCTCACGGCGTCAGGGCTCCGCCGAGCACCGCGCCGTGCAAGCCGGGAGCACGAGGGTTTCTGCGCCAAACTGCGGCTTCTCGCGATTTCCAAGGCACGCACCGGCCCTCAACCGACATGCCACCGAAAGTCGAGCCGGTCCTCAAAGTTGCGTTTCCAAATCGCGCGAATGCGTGCGTGGGTGGCGACTTGGGAGGTGATCCAAGTGCATTTTGGCAAGTCTGGCTGCTTGTTATGCCAAGCATAGAGCATTGCGAGATAGACATCGCAGGGCGACAGCCGGTCGCTCAGCAGGAATTTGTGGTGGGCGGTCTCACGTTCGATACATAGCAACGCGTCATGCACTCTTTTGCGTGCAGCGTGGCGGATCGAGCTGGCGATGAACGCGTCGCTGTCTTCTGGCGAAGCTCCTGCGCCCGTGTCGGCCGACTTGGAATAGTAGCGAGAGGTATAGCTTCTCCGCAAAATCCCTTCGTAAACATTGACGGACAAGAACACCGACCACCTCAAGAATTGGGGATGATCGTCGATCCAGAGGTCCGGCCCATATTTCAGCGTCGGTTCTGCATAGGAAAGATGCGCAAGAATGGCCGCGACTTCGGTTATCTTCGCCCCATCGTGCAGTTCTAGGACAGGCACCTGACCCCAAAGGTTCAGGTCATGCACTTGGGATCCTAAAGGCTGGTCTGGAACCGATCGGATCGGCTCGTAAGCAAACTCGATGTCGCAGGCTGCAAGACAGGCCTCGATCACAAATCCGCCGGAACCCAGCCGGTTGTGCAATCTGTACGTCATCGGAACCGGCTCACAAACATCTCCGCTGTGCGGAGTTCAAGCGCGCACTCTTCGCTCTCTCCCCGAAGTTGACGTCGCCTTGCTGGGACGCATGCGCCCACCTAAGCCAACGCTAACTTCTCGCGCCGGACCGCCGAAGACCAGGGCGTGCCGAGCACAAGGCCGGCTGCAATGCGTCCCCATTCGTCAGACCCTTTTGCCGCTTTGCCGCAGCCGCCGACCGCCACTGCGATCTTCTCGTCCAAGACGAAGTCGACAACGGGCAAACCGCTCTTGGTAACGGTCACCGCGCAGGTGTCGGTCTGCCAATGCGGACATGCGCGGAGCACCGGAAAGAGCGCCTTAAGCCGCTTCGTAAAGCGCGCACGATCTCCCGCCGACCCTGCAGACCGGAACCAAGCCTGCAATGCACCAAGCTCGGCGAAGTTTGGGTCGCGCTCGTCGCCGACGCCGATCTTCAGGTATGCGTGACCATCGGGATAGGGAATTGGTGGCAAAATGTACGCCCCGAACAACGTGTCGATCATTGTGGGCATGTCGGCAAGCGCCTCGGCCGCCGCGCCCTCGACCCGCACCAAAACGGTTGTGCGTCCGAAAACGGTAAGGCCGAGGTTGGCCGGGCTCAAGCCGCAGACCTCTGTAAACGCCCCGGCGGTGATCAACGCCCTCTCCGCCGCGAGCACCGTTCCGCCCCAAAGCTCGATCTCGACGCCCGAGGACACAGCGCGGATCGCACGTGCGGCTTGGCGGATGCAGGTCGCGCCTGCGCGCTCGGCCAGGACGGTTTGCGCGCGCACCAAACGCCGCGGGCTGATGTAGCCGGCGCCCCCAGTTTCCACCAGCCCGTCTACGTCGTCGTCTATGGCGAGATAGGGATAGCGATGCCGAAGGGCGGTCGCATCCAAATGCTCAATTGCAGCCGCATGCTCAGCGCCGGTGGCCGCGCAGCGGGCGTTATAGGTGGAACCGGGATACCCCAATCCGAGATAGCCAACTGGCGCATAGAACCCAATGCCGCTTCGCATCTCCAAGTCACGGTAACGTGCGATGGCTTCGCGTGCCGTACAGGACCATTCCGGCGTCGGATCCACGTAACGCGTCATGCGGCCTTCGTCGTAGTGGCTGGCGAACACGCCGTCATGCGTACTGCGGGTCCTTGGCTCGTCGGGGCCGATGCACGCGATGCCATCGGCCGCTTCCGCGAGATGCCGCGCGGCCGCGCTACCGATCAAGCCTCGGCCGACGACCGCAATTTTGTACATGGCGCCTCCCGGACCTCGCGAACATGGCTTCGGCGCATTCTAAACGCAGCCTAATGCACGTGCTCGTGAGGTTCGAGATGCGTCATGCCCGTCCAAATGACAAGCACTCCGACCAACGCAATCAGCGCCGCCGAGATCCAGGGCGCGGCTTCAAAAAGCCGGTCGAAGCGCGAGGTTTTCGACGAAACAACGCCCAAGCCCACTGCCGCGACCATGCCGATCCCCACAAGCGTCAGCGCAAGACCGATCGAAAACGCGCTCACCAATGTGATGCCGAGGGCGAACTGCCCCAAATGCAGGCAGAGGATGAAGACTGTGATAGCCGCGGGGCAGGGGATTAGCCCGCCGGAGAGCCCAAACAAAACGGTCTGCCATGTTCCGACCTTGCCCGTCGCAAGCCGCGCCTTGATCTCTGCAGCGTGTGCACGCGCATGGGCGTCGAGATGCGGCGCGTCGAGCGCATCATCGGCTTCGAGCGCCGCATGGGCGTCGTGGTCGTCATCGTGATGATGCGCCCCATGGCTTTGAGGATGCGCTTGGTGGTGGTCGTGTTTTTCGTGGTGGTCGTGTCCATGGTGGTGGTCGTGTTGATAGCTATGCGCATGCGCATGATGATGCCCCGCATGCGCTTTGGGCTGGGTCTGCACGAGCATCCAAGCCGCAATGGCAAGAACAAGCAGACCTGACACGATCATAAAATAGGGCTCCAACTCCTCTCCAATGAGCTCATTGCCAAAGGTCAACGCTGCGATTGCTAAGACCCAGACGATGATCGAGTGGCTGAAGGCCGCCGAAACACCCAATAGGATCGCTTGGTTCACGGTGCCCTTCACTGCAACGATGTAGGCGGCCATCATCGTCTTAGAGTGTCCCGGCTCCAGCCCGTGAAGCGCGCCCAAGAGCAGCGCAAAAGCAAAGAGCAACGCGGGGTTCGCGCTGCCACTTGCAATCATATCGGTCAGGTTCACGTCGCTGTTCCTCTCACAGGTAGCGGGTTATTTCGCGCAACTCGGCGATGATCGCGGCATGGGCTTGCGCATCCTTGGGGGGCTGGCTCAGGCAATGGTCGATGTGATCTTGGATCAGCAGTTTCTTCGCCGCGCAGACGGCGCGCTCCACGGCCTGAAGCTGCTGGGCAAGCTCGATGCACGGCCGCTCCTCTTCCAGCATGGCGATCACTTTCTTCAAATGACCCGCGCTGCGCTTCAAACGGTTGCCGATATCTGCGTGGCTTGCGTGCTTCATGCTCTCTTCTATCCTCCCGGGGGGGATATGTAAACGGCGGCAACCTACGCAACTCAGGAGCTCCAGCTCGGCGGGTTGCGGGTGCGGGATGACCTTCACGTGCCAAGGCCGGCCCTTGCCGTGTCTGCGGTGCGCAACGCCCAGGCCGCGATGGAAAGCTGCCAAAGACTTTGCTCCGCAGCGCAAGTAAGTGTGCCAATGAGCGGCTGAAGCAGCAGTGTCCGCTGTGTCTCGCGCGCGGGGGGCGTACCCGGCTTGGCGCGCGGGCGCGGCAACCGGGATGCGAAGGCCCTTCGTGTTAGCCCCCAAGCTGACCCCTTGGCCGCAACGACAGGCCCGCTTCGCATAGTTGCCCGCTTACCGCGTCCCCAAGACGCGGATTGCGGGAGCGCCGTGGAAACGGCATCAGTTCTGGCCTGATTTCAGGAGGCTTGCGACGGTGCTGGTAGGCCCGGAGGGACTTGAACCCCCAACCAAAGCGTTATGAGCGCTCTGCTCTAACCAATTGAGCTACAGGCCCAGCCTGACGTCCCGCCTAGAGTGCGGGCCGGTCGACGTCAACATGGGGCGATCGCGTCCAGGTGTCGGCACTCCCTTGTCGCCTTTCGGCGGCTCGGGTATGGCAGCAAACGAGAGTAGGTCGCGCGAGGGGTAGGGCCATGGCCGAGACAGCGGGACTGACCTATGCCGAGGCCGGGGTCGACATCGCCGCCGGCAACGCTCTCGTAGACCGGATCGCGCCAAACGTGAGAGCGACCAACCGGCCCGGCATGGTTTCGGGCCTGGGCGGCTTTGGCGGGCTGTTCGATCTGCGCGCCGCCGGCTTTACCGATCCTATCCTGGTTGCGGCGACCGATGGCGTCGGCACCAAGCTCCGCCTTGGCATCGAAACCGGCGCCGTGCGCGGGCTCGGGCAAGACCTCGTGGCGATGTGCGTCAATGATCTGATCTGTCAGGGGGCCGAGCCGCTCTTTTTCCTCGACTATTTCGCCACCGCCGCGCTTGACGTCGACGCCGCGGCGACGGTGATCGAGGGCGTGGCGGCGGCCGGTTCGGAAGCGGGCTGTGCGCTGATCGGCGGCGAAACGGCGGAGATGCCGGGGATGTACGCGCCGGGCGACTTCGATGTCGCGGGCTTCGCCGTTGGAGCGATGGAGCGCGGGCGGGCGCTGCCGATGGGCGTGGCGGAGGGCGATATCATGCTCGGGCTCGCCTCGAACGGGGTCCATGCGAATGGCTTCTCCCTCGTGCGCCGCGTGGCCGAGCGCGCGGGCCTCGGCTGGCACGCGCCCGCGCCTTTTGCCCCTGGCACGCTCGGCGCGGCACTCCTGACGCCGACCCGCCTTTACGTCCGTCCGGTGCTCGGCGTGCTCAAAGCCGAACGTGTCCATGCAATTGCGCATATCACCGGCGGCGGGCTGACAGAGAACCTGCCGCGCATCCTGCCCGACGGCCTTGCGTGCGAGATCGATCTCGGCGCGTGGCGCCTGCCGCCAGTGTTTCGCTGGCTCCGCAGCGCGGGCGGGATCAGCGAAGCGGAGATGCTGCGCACTTTCAATTGTGGGATCGGGCTCGTTCTCTGCGTGGCGGCCGAGCGGGCCGAAGCGGTGGCGGTGACGCTTATGGAGGTGGGCGAAACCGTCATCCCGATGGGCGGCGTCGTGCCCGGCGCGGGCGTGCTCTGCCGCGGACATTTGCAGTGACGGCCCGCGCTGCGCTGACGAGACCCTCGACCCCATGACACGCGTTGCCATTCTGATCTCCGGCAGCGGCTCGAACATGGTGCGGCTCGTAGAGGCCTTGCGCGTGCCGGACAGCCCGGCCGTACCGGCGCTTGTCCTCTCCAATGTGCCGGGCGTCGCCGGCTTGGTCAAAGCGGCAGCGCTCGGAGTGCCTGCGACGACGGTGGACCATCGCCGCTTCGCCAAGGATCGCGCGGCCTTCGAGGCAGCGGTCGACCGTGCGCTTCGGGAGAGCCACGCGGACCTCCTCTGTCTGGCGGGTTTTATGCGGATCCTCACTGCGGGATTTGTCGAACGCTGGGCGGGGCGGATCCTCAATATCCACCCCTCGCTTCTGCCAAAGTATCGTGGGCTCGACACCCATGCGCGCGTCCTCGCCGCGGGAGATCCCGAGCATGGCTGTACCGTCCACCTCGTGACGCCCGAACTCGATGACGGGCCGATCCTCGGCCAGGCCAAGCTCACTGTCCGGGCCGAGGACACGCCCGAGACGCTCGCCGCACGGGTCCAGGCCTTGGAGCACCGGCTCTACCCGACTGTGCTCGCCCGCTACCTTGCCGGAGAGAAGGCACCGCTTCTGCTCTGCTGATCTTTCGCTCGCCTACATTTCCCGATACGCACGCCGGATCGGCGCGCGCAGCCGCCCTGCGCTGTTGCCAGATCCCCATGGCCCGCGGAAGGATGACCCGACCCCATGCGCACACTCACCACCACCGAAGATCTCGACGGCTTTTGTCGCGAGGCGGCGAACGGACCCTACGTCACGGTGGATACGGAGTTTCTGCGTGAACGGACCTATTGGTCGAAGCTCTGCCTCGTGCAACTCGCGCTGCCGGGCGACGGCGAGGCGGTCTTGGTCGATCCGATCCTCGGCGAGGAGATGTCGCTCCAGCCGCTCTATGATCTTCTGGCCAACGAGGCGGTGGTGAAGGTCTTTCACGCCGCGCGGCAGGATCTGGAGATCTTCTATCACGAGGGCAATGTGCTGCCCGTGCCCCTTTTCGATACGCAAGTGGCCGCGATGGTCTGCGGGTTTGGGGAGCAGGTTGGCTATGAGACGTTGGTGCGCAAAATCGCGAAGGGCAATGTCGACAAGACCTCGCGCTTCACCGATTGGTCGCGTCGCCCGCTGACCGACGCGCAAAAGGCCTATGCCCTGGCAGATGTGACCCATCTGCGCGTGATTTATGAGCATTTAGCCGAGGAGCTTGAACGCAGCGAGCGGACGAAATGGGTGCGCGAAGAGCTCGCCGTCCTGCAGGATCCGGCCACGTATCAGATCGTACCGGCGGAGGCCTGGCGGCGGATCAAGACACGCACGAATTCGGGTCGGTTCCTGGCCATTGTCCGGGCCCTTGCCGAGTTTCGCGAGACCCATGCCCAGGAGCGCAACATCCCGCGCAATCGCGTGCTGAAAGACGATGCGCTTCTAGAGCTGGCCTCAACCAAGCCGAAAACGCTCAACGACCTTGGGCGTTCGCGGCTCCTTTTGCGCGAAGCTCGAAAGGGCGCGATTGCCGACGGCATCTTGGAGGCGGTCAAGGTCGGGGTCGACAGCAACAAGGCCGATTGGCCCGAAAGCGATGACCGGCGTGACCGGCTCCAGGTGAACCCGGCGCTCGCGGATCTGTTGCGCGTGCTTTTGAAAGCGAAGGCCGAGCAATCGGGCGTCGCGCAAAAGCTGATCGCTTCGGCGGCGGATCTCGACGCGATCTCAGCGGGCGAGCGGGATCTGCCGGCCTTGCGCGGCTGGCGGCACGAGGTTTTCGGGGCCGATGCGTTGCGGCTTTGCGAAGGCCGGATCGCACTTGCAGCGAAGGGCGCGAGAGTTGAGGTGGTCGCGCTCGCCTAACGCGATCCAGGTTTTTCAAGGTTGGACGGCGTCACGCGATTGGACGCGCTCGCGTTTCGCGCCAGACCTCTAGCACGGCTTTGCGCATAATGCTGTGGCCCTGTTTAAGTCTGCGAGCATGTCGCCCCGAGCCGAGGTCTCGCGCGACATGCGATACGCCCTAACGGCGCGAACTCCGTTGGTTGCTGGCGGCGCGGACAGTGATCGTGCGGACGGGCTCCAGCGCTTGGTCCGACAGGAAAACGCCCGCCGAAATCTCCCGTGAGCGCGCGCTCCCGACCGGCTCCGCGGTCACGGGCGGGACAGCCACCAGGCGGAAGGTCATGACCCCGTCTTCGGCGACCGGCTCCCCCTCGTCATCCCGCGCAACGGGCACGAGCGCCGCCGCCGCCCAGCCCTGGGTCGCGGGGATGCCGATCGCGGTGACAAGCGCGCCGCCCGGAATGCGGTCGACCGTGAGCGCTGTGATCTGGTCGACCGTGGGTCGCGGGTCTTGCGGCTCGATCGTGGGCGCTTCTGCGGCCTCGACAGGAAGTGACGTTTCCTCGGAAGTCCCGAACCAATTGAATGGATTGAGGCGCGACTCGCAGGCCGCCAGACAGAGAAGGGCCAGAAGCCCGGCCAAAACCGATCCCCGCATGGTGCCTCCCGTCGCGTGGCTGGCCGAAGCGCTACCGTAAAGGCCCGGGATTGAAAAGGGCAGGGGCTCTGCGTGCCGGGCGTTGGCAGAGGGCTGGACCGGTCCGGGGCCGTGCCATATGTCCATCCATGCACAGCCGAGGGGGAGCCATGGCGCGCGAAGCCTTTGAAGACTTGGTGGAGACCTTCGCCTTTCTCGAGGATTGGGAAGACCGCTACCGCCATGTGATCGACCTGGGGCGAAGCCTGCCACCCCTGGACGAGGCCGAACGTATCCCGGCTACGAAAGTCGAGGGCTGCGCGAGCCAGGTTTGGCTGATCCCCGAGATCGACGGGGCAGGTTCCGAGGCGACTTTGCGCTTTCGCGGCGAAAGCGATGCAATGATCGTCAAAGGCCTCATCGCGGTGTTGCAGGCGCTCTATAACGAGGTTTCGGTTGCCGAGGCGCTCAAGATCGATGCCGAAGCAGAGCTTGGCCGTCTCGGCCTCCAAGATCATTTGTCGTCTCAGCGCTCCAACGGCCTTCGCGCCATGGTCGCCCGAATTCAGGACATCGCGCAGCGGGTCTGACCGGAGTGTCGTAGGCGCCCGTCGTCAATCTCCATCGATCTTCAAACGACTACGCCTCGCGAACGAGCGCAGTTAGGCTATGCGCGAGGTCGCCATACCCGGTGAACCGCCGCTCATAGGCGAGCCCGAGACGGTCCGCACTCTGCCGTGCGCGCCGGTCGAGGTCCGGATCGTCGGTCTGTGCGACATAGACCAAACGCTCGTAATGTCCGAAATACATCGGCAAGAGTTCGGGGTGCTTGTCGAGCCCGAGCGGGCGCCAGACGAAGGCATCGAATTGCCGGGCGAGAAAGTCAGTTAGGTAGAACGCCGTCATATCGCCGTCGCCGCGGGCGGCAAAGGCGGTGTTGCCCTCAAAGAAGCTATAGCAATGCGGCCCCTCGATCATGTCGAGCCCGAGCGCGTCGCACGTGCGTCGAAGGTCGCCGCCGGTGCCGCAATCGGCATAGGCCACAAAGATTTTTTCGTAGTGGGCTCGATAGCGCTCGGCCGCATCGCGGACGGCGGGCGCGATCCGCTCGGGGTGGTTATGCAAGATCGCCGGGAGGCAGGCGAGGTCCATATGTGCCCACTTGTTGATGTCGATGAGCGCGGTGATCTCCCGTGCGAGCGCCCCGCACGCCAAAATCAGGACGCGCCCCGTGCCCGAGGGCGCCTGCCCCTGGTCGCGCAGCGCCGTATCGTCGGGCAGGCTCACGGGCCCCGGCGGCGGCGGAGCTGGACGAGGAGGGCCGCGACAAGTGCCGCGACGCCCAGGAGCGGCAGGGCGGCAGGCGTGGCGGCGGCGGGTGCGATGAAGGCCACAGCCAACAGCGTCACGGCGGACGCGACGAGCACCGAGGCGAGGAGAGCAGCGAAGCGAGCGTTGGGCATGGAAGCTCCGAATTGGGATGATCCTACAGAGGTAGTTAGGAGCGCAAACGGATCACCGCTATGGTCGGGACATGCCGGGTTTTCCGGCACACACGCAAGTCGCGCCACGCCGGACAGCCGAAGACGCGCGCAAGCGGCCTCCATCCTCCAATATCGTGCCAGGGCGCGTGCTCCCGTGCGATAGCACCACGTGTCGCTCCAGACTGGTTCGAGAGCCGGCTGGACGCGCCCAACGACTTCCCCGGACCTTGTCCGAAAGCGAGCCGCGCCATCCAATGCGCAGCGATCTTCACTTTGGCCTTCGCCCCGGAGACGTCTCTGTCTGAGCCCTGGACTAGGCCGTGGCGGCAAGCTGATTGTGCTTGCGCGCGACGAATTCCTTCGCGGTTTCGACGGCCACAGCCGCGTCTCGGCAGTAAGCGTCGGCCCCGATGGCCCGCCCAAACTCTTCGTTGAGCGGCGCGCCCCCGACCAGAACGATGTAATCGTCGCGCATGCCTTTCTCGACCATCGCATCGATGACGACCTTCATGTAAGGCATCGTCGTTGTCAGCAGGGCCGACATGCCGAGGATATCCGCCTCCTCGGCTTCAAGTGCGTCGATATAGTTTTCGACCGGGTTGTTGATCCCGAGATCGACAACCTCAAACCCTGCGCCCTCCATCATCATCGAAACAAGGTTCTTGCCGATGTCGTGGATGTCGCCTTTTACGGTACCGATCACCATCTTGCCCATGCGTGGCGCCCCCGTCTCGGCCAGAAGCGGCTTTAGGATCGACATCCCTGCCTTCATCGCGTTGGCCGCCAAGAGCACTTCGGGCACGAAAAGAATGCCGTCACGAAAGTCGTTGCCGACGATCGTCATCCCGCCAACCAGCGCGGTCGTCAGGACCTCGTAGGGAAGCCAACCGCGCTCGAGGAGGATGTTGACGCCTTCTTCGATCTCTTCCTTGAGGCCGTCGTAGAGATCATCGTGCATCTGCTGCACAAGCTCGTCGTTGTCGAGGTCGGCGAGGATGATGTCGTCGTCTTCGTCAGCCACTGGTCTCTCCTGTCCTCGCGCGATCCACATGCGCTGGGGGCGCGGCCTGCGCATGGGCCGGCACCGTGAATACTCGAAACGTTCCCTCAACGGCGGGGACGAAACGCGACGGAACGCGACATGCGCAGAAGCTGGACCGACATCGTCCTCGACGCGACCGAGGTAGCATTGCGGTTTGCCCATCGCTTCCTCATAATGTTCATCGTTTTTGTGAATGAGGCTCATGTTCGCCGCGCATCGACCACATTGCCAATGTTCCTTTTTTGTTCTACGCTCGACGTATGGACAAGGTAGTGGTATCTCGGCGCGTAGAGGCGCGTGGGCGCGGTGCCCACAACAATGCCACCGGCCGGTTCGAGCGGTTTGCGCGTGAGAGCTTTGACGATGGCTGGGATCTCGAAGAGGACCTGCGCCCGTTGCGCACTGAGGTGCGTGAGGAGCGGGCAACCCGGGTCCTTACCCGTAACACGTCGCCGGATCTCTCCTTTGACCGGTCGGTGAACCCCTATCGTGGCTGTGAACATGGCTGCGTCTATTGCTTCGCCCGCCCGTCACACGCCTATCTCGGTCTCTCCCCGGGCCTCGATTTCGAGACGGTGCTCACGGTCAAACCGGGCGCGGCCGAGGCGCTCCGGCGCGAGCTGTCGGCGACGTCCTACACCCCCGCCACGATCGCGATTGGGACGAATACCGACCCCTATCAGCCCATCGAACGGGACCGGCGGGTGATGCGCGCGGTGCTTGAGGTGTTGCAGGACATGCGGCATCCCGTCGGGATCGTGACCAAAGGCACTCTTGTGACACGCGATGCCGATATCCTCGGCGAAATGGCGCAGGTCGGGATCGCCCGGGTCGGCATTTCGCTGACGACGCTCGACCCCGATCTTGCTCGGTCGATGGAGCCCCGCGTGCCCCTGCCCGCGCATCGGCTGCGCGCCATCGAGCGGCTGGCGACGGCGGGCGTGCCCGTCCGGGTCTGCGTTGCGCCGATTATCCCGGGCCTCACGGACCACGAGATCGAAGCGCTGTGCCAGTCGGCGGCGGATGCGGGCGCGCAAGGCGCGAGTCTGGCGATGCTTCGCCTGCCGCGTGAGGTGTCGGCGCTCTTTCAGGACTGGCTTTCTGTGGCCCGGCCCGACCGTGCAGCCCGCGTCATGGCCCGGGTGCGCGAGGTGCATGGCGGCAAGGAGTATGACGCAACCTTTGGGCGTCGCCTCGCGGGGCAGGGCACTTACGCGCTCCTCTTGCGTCAACGCTTCAAGCTCGCCTGCGCACGGCTGGGCCTTGCTGAGCGGATGCCGCCGCTGCGGGCCGATCTATTCCGCGTGCCGCCACAAGTGGGCGATCAGCTTACGTTGTTCTGACTTCGACGCGCGGTGGGGCATCCGTACCGACCCGATCTACGCGCCACATCGCAACAAGGCTCAGAAGCGCGAGCGCAAGGACGGCTAAGCCGGCAAAGGTTACCTCTGCGACATCGCCTGTCTCTGCGCCGCGCGTGTTTTGCACAAGGCCCGTGCCGCCGCCGATCCAGGCGCAGACCACAATCGGGAGCGCGAGAGCGCGAGAACCGGCGCGGTCGAGCTCGGGCAGCAGCAGGGCCAGGGCCGGGCCGTAGAGCGCGAGGTCGTAATCGTAGAGGTAGGGGCTGAAAAGCGGCGTGGCCATCAGCGTCACCGCGAGCGCCGGGCGCAGCGGCAAGCGGCGCGCGGCGAGGGCAACCGCGAGTATAGCAGCGAGCGCAACCGAGGCTTGGGCCACAGCGGCCTGGCCATGGGCGACGCCGAGGCTTGTCAGCGTCGCGTGGATCGATCCCATGCGGTAATTGCGATAATTGCCTGCTTCAAGATGGGCGCCGGCCTCCCCGACAGCGCCGAGGAAAACGGCCCAGAGCCCGGGCCCGAAGGCTAAGGTCGCCGCCGCAGACGCCGCGAGCGCAGTCAGCACCGCCGCGCTCACGAGTGGCCAGCGCAGGGTCAAAAGGCCCCAGAGCCCGAGCCCGACGCCCAGATGCGGCTTGAGGACCATAAGCCCCAGCGGCACGCCCGCCCACCCGCCGCGGCCGCGCACGAGCAGCAGACAGGTCAGCCCCGCAAGCGCGGCGATCAGCGGCCCGTTCTGGCCTGTGCGGACCGACATCATGAGGGCAGGAAGCGCCGCGATCAGGACGAGGCCGAAATAGCGGCCTGAGAGCTTGGCCAGCACGCCGAGGTAAAAGAGCAGGCTTCCCCCAGTGAAGACGAGATAGGCTGCGTCACGGCTGATCAGTCCGAGCGGCGCAAGCAGCAAGTCGAAGGGTGGCGGATAGGTCCACGTCATCGCGCTCGGCGCGCCCCCAAACTCGATCTGGGCGGCGTACATGCGTTCAAGATCATAGGCTTCGGCGATCCGGCCTTCGAGCGCGAGTTGCGCCACGACATGGAACATGTCGAAATCGCTGTGGCTCGCCCCCGAGAGCCCAGGGAGGCTTTGGACGCCAGAGAGGTTGAAGGCCATCGCCGCAAGGAGCGCGAGTACGGCAAGGCTGCCGAGGAGCCGAACCGTCGCCGGGCGAAGGCCCAAGAGCGTGGCGCTGGCCGGATCGGTGACCGGATCGGTGACATGGGACGTTGCGGGGTGCGGCACGCTTTTCTCTCCCTACGCCAAGGGCGCTTCGCGCGCTCCATGCCATCGGCCTAGCGCCTCTCCTTGGCACCAAGATGGCCGCTTGCGGGCAGAGATCCGTCAGATTGCGCGCGTCCGCGGGCGGCCAAAGCTAGCTCCGCCGCCGCCGGCGGCGCGGACGCTCGGCGGGCGGCTCCCCGGTTCCGTCGCTCCGGGACGAGAAATCGCCGAGCCGCTCGGCGATCACGTCAAGCGCCGGGGGCGGGCCCTTTGGCCGGGTCTCCAGCGCGGCGCGCATGGCGCGCAGGTGTTCCGGCGTCGTGCCGCAACAGCCGCCGATGATGCGTGCGCCGGCATCACGGGCCATCGCTGCATAATCCGCCATGAGAGCCGGCGTGCCGTCATAGTGGATTTGTCCGTCGACATATTTCGGGATGCCGGCATTGCCCTTGGCGATTACAGGCTTTTCCGGCTCCGTGGCGGCAAAGCCGAGAACCGTGCGCATCAGGTCGGAGGCGCCGACGCCGCAATTGGCGCCAAAGGCGAGCGGCGGATGCGCGAGCGTGTCGACCATGCGCGCGAGTTCCGCCGATGTGAGCCCCATCATCGTCCGCCCGGCAGTGTCAAAGCTCATCGTGCCGCACCAGGGCATACCCGCAAGGCGCGCCGCCTCTCCGGCCGCGCGGTACTCCTCTGCCGCGCTGATCGTCTCGACCCACAGGACATCGGCCCCGCCGGCCTTTAGTCCCTCGGCCTGGGCATGAAACATTTCCACGGCATCCTCGAAGCGGAGCGTGCCTGTCGGCTCGAGGATCTCGCCCGTCGGCCCCACAGAGCCCGCCACAACGACACGCCGCCCCGACGCATCGGCGACCTCGCGGCCAAGCTCCGCGCCCAAGCGATTAAGCTCGAAGACCCTGTCTTGGGCGTCGTGGAGCTTTAGCCGCGCTGCAGTGCCCCCAAACGTGTTGGTCAAAAAAAGATCCGATCCCGCATCGACCGCACCGCGATAAAGCGTGCGCACGTCGTCGGGACGGTCGGCATTCCACAACTCAGGCGCATCGCCCGCCTGGAGCCCCATCGCAAAGAGCGTCGTGCCCGTCGCGCCATCAGCCAAAAGCCACGCACGCTCCGCAAGGAGCGAAGACAGGGCATCGGCGCCGACGGCAGGGGTATGATCGAAGGCTGGATCGGACATCGTAAACTCCGGCACAAACTACAAACGCCATTCCATGGTGCGCGCGTGCGCGCAACGCCCCTAGACCACCCTCGGTGACGGCGTGTCCGCGGCAGCCCAGGTTTTGCTCACCCTGACAGCGCTGCGCCGAGGGGTGAGGGCCTGGCGCGCGCGTTCGGCGAAGACTTAGCTCGGGTCGCCTTCAAGCAGTTGCCGTTGCGCCTGGCTCGTCAGTTCCTGAACTTTGGTGCGAATCGTTTCCTCATCGACCTTTCCATCCAGATCCGCGATCAGCTTGCGGATGACGTCTTCGGGCCCGGGCGCCTCGAAATCGGCGCGAATGATGTCTTTGACATATTGTGCGGCATCCTCGCTGGTCTTGCCCAACAGCTCGCTCGCCCAGGCCGCGACCATGCGGTTGCGCATCGACTCAGCCTTAAAGAGCATATCGGCGTCGTGGGCGAACTTGTTCTCAAAAGCAGATTCGCGGTCGTCGAACGTGGTCATAGCTTTGGATCTCCGCTCCGGTCCTGGATCAGGATCGATGTAGGCGAGATCGGTGGATTTGCCTAGACGTTGCGCAGAGGCGGTGTCCCTGCCGGAGTGCGTACCGCGCCGCAAGCGGCTCATGTGGAGGGTGGTCCCTTCGGGACGTCTCCCTCCACCACGCCCGCCTGATCGACCCCGAAAAGCGCATCGAGACGGGCGGTATCAGCCAGGCGCTCAGAGGCCGGCCGGTCGCCGACGTCGATAAGGGCACGGGCATCCGCCAGAGCCTCCTCGACGTCGCCGGCCTCCAACCGCGCGGTCAGCTCGGTGAGCCACGGTATGCGCTCGTCTTCGGGCAGCGCATGGGCGACTGCGGTGACCAGAAGGCGGGTTACCTCAGCTTCCCACGTTTCGTCCGCCGTTGGGAGCACCGATCTCGCCGCCAGGGCCGCCTCGGGAAGCGCGTGGACAGCAGGCTGTGTCGGCTCGGGTTGAACGGGCGCCACAGGTGTTGGCGGCGGGGCAGGCGTCTGCGCGGGGAAGAAGCCGCTACTGTCGTCAAGGAGAGCACCGCCCGCCTCCGACGACAGATCGAGCACCATGCGGCCGGCCGTCTCAACGAAAAGCGCGTCAGGGTCGAGTCCCATCGCTGTGAGGATCCTGCCCTGCCGCTCTGGCGTCATGATTTCCCAAGGCTCTTCGCGGAGTGCGGGCAGGCTGTCGGCCTCGATCAGGTGCGGCAGACCGCTGTCAACGAAGTGCCATTCATCTTCTGTCGTCGTGCCCTGTGGGCAGATCGATGCCGCGCGGCGGATGGGCGCACCACTTCGATAAACATGAAAGGCGGTCTCCGAGCCCGGATGCCGCTCGCCCGAGAGGCGGAAGTAAAAGACATCGGTCTCCGGCTGAGCGGCCGAGAGCGCTGCGGCGACCGCGGAAGCTGGGCGGTCGTCCTCGCGGAACTCCACAAGGGTTAGCCGTGCGGGCCCCATCGGAAATGAGATGCGAAACGGCGTCTCGCCGCGGCCGACGTCCGGATCGCCGATGCGCGCGCGCGCGAGGGGAGACGGGGGAAGCCGCCCCTTCGGTTGGACCCGGAGCGCCCTTCTCAAGGCCCGACCGCTGCGCCCACTGCCGAAGCCCAAGCGCGCCATGAGCCCGCCCTGGCCCGCCTTGCCCGGTGCAGCACGCGCGTCGGGCCTCAGTTCGGCGGATGAGGCAACCATGTCGAGCGCCTGCGCCACGTCCTGGGGCGCGGCCGACGTCAGAAGAAAATCGATGAGGGCGAAGTCTTCGGTCATGCCGACCGCGCTCCGCCGCGCCCCGGCACAGTCGTCATCCGCCCCAAACCGCCCATGACCCTGCAGGTCTCCCACCCTATGAACGTCGCAACCGTCCGGCGCGCGTGCGCGCAGGGAGGGCTCGCCGCCCTGCCAGCGCAGTCAGAGCGCGGCGCAAGAGAGAGTTGCCCGCACCCCGCACAGTGTCAACTGCAGCCCGCGCTGGAGCTACATCCCGAGCCACGCCCCGTGCCTTGCGAGGTTCGTGTCTTGCGAGGTCCGTGTCTTGCGAGGTCGGTTTCCTGCGAGCCCCCTTGGTTCGCAAGCCTCCTGTTCCTCGTGACCCCCGTCCTTCGTGACCCCCGTCCGTCGAGGCTCCGTGTCTTGCAAGCCCCTATCCTGCGAGGCCCCCAATCCTGCAAGGCCCCCAATCCTGCAAGCCACCCTATCTTGCGAGGCCCTCGGTCCTTCAAGGCCGCTCTTACCACAAAGCCCCCGTCCTGTGAGGCCCCCGTCCTGTGGGCCCCCCATCCTGCGAGGCGCCGTGTTCCACTTCGTCCTGCCCGGCCCATTGCTTGCCCCAGACCATCGCTTCGCCTATACGGCCCTTAACGCAGGGGTGCGCACGCGAGCCGTGCGACGCCCCCTTTCCTTTTGGAGTTTCCATGGCCAGACGCAAGAAGGTGTATGAGGGCAAAGCAAAGGTCCTCTACGAAGGGCCCGAGCCCGGAACCCTCGTTCAATACTTTAAGGACGACGCCACCGCCTATAACGCGCAAAAGCATGACGTGATCGAGGGCAAAGGTGTCCTCAACAACCGCCTGAGCGAGTTCTTTATGTCGGGTCTCAACGTGATCGGCGTGCCCACGCACTTCATCAAGCGCATCAATATGCGCGAACAACTCATTCGTTCCGTTGAAATTATTCCGCTTGAAGTTGTCGTCCGCAATATCGCCGCGGGCACGCTGGCAAAACGCCTCGGCATCGAAGAGGGGACGGCGCTGCCCCGCCCGATCGTCGAGTTTTACCTCAAAGACGATGGCCTCGGCGATCCGCTGGTCACCGAAGAGCACATCTTAGCTTTCGGCTGGGCCAACCAGCAGGATCTCGACGACATGGTCGCGCTGGCGCTCCGCGTGAACGATTTTCTGTCGGGTGTGCTTCTTGGCGTTGGGATCAAGCTCGTGGATTTTAAGATCGAGATCGGCCGGATCTGGGATGGCGACTACATGCGCCTCGTCGTTGCCGATGAGATCAGCCCCGACAGCTGCCGCCTGTGGGACATCAAGACCGGCGAGAAGCTCGATAAAGACGTCTTCCGCCGGGATCTTGGCGATCTGTCGGATGCCTATACGGAGGTGGCGCGGCGCCTTGGTGTTCTGCCGCAGAACGCCGCGCCGATGGTCAAGCCCACGCTGATCAACTAGGCCGCACCGTTCCGCGGTGGCGGAGCCGCCCGTGCCAGTACAGCCAGAGGACCTTAGGCTTCCCCTTGTTGGCGCGGCCCGCTAGGACCTGTCCGAACGGCTAGGAGGAGCGGCCCATGCGCGCGACGGTGACGGTGATGCTGAAAGGCGGCGTGCTCGACCCGCAGGGCGAGGCGGTGCGCGCGGCGCTGGGCGCGCTCGGTTTCGATGGGATCGAAGGCGTTCGGCAGGGAAAAGTCATTGAGCTCGATCTCGCGACCGACGATACCGCAACAGCCGAGACGCATGTGCGGGAGATGTGCGAAAAGCTGCTCGCCAACACGGTGATCGAGAGTTACCGGATCGAGCTCTCCTAACCCGACGCGCCGCTTTCCGGACCGACACGCGCCATCAAAGGAGCGCCCAATGCACGCCGCTGTCGTCACCTTTCCCGGTTCGAACTGCGATCGGGACTTGCGCAGGGCCTTCGCCCAGGCGGGATTTCACGTCACCGCACTCTGGCACAAGGATACGGCATTGCCCGCCCGTGTCGACGTCGTAGGCCTGCCCGGCGGCTTCTCCTATGGCGATTACCTGCGCTGCGGGGCGATAGCCGCGCAATCTCCGATCCTAAGCGCGGTGCGGACCCATGTGGCGCGGGGCGGCTTTGCGCTCGGCGTCTGCAACGGCTTTCAGGTTCTCTGCGAGGCGCGGCTCCTCCCAGGCGTGCTGATGCGCAATGCGCGGATCCGCTTTCTCTGCCGCACCGATCAGGCGCTCCGCGTGGAGACCAGCGACAGCGCCTTTACCGCGGCCTACGGGGCAGGGGCCGAGATTGCGCTGCCGATCGCGCATCACGATGGCAACTATCAAGCTGACGCCGATACGCTCGACCGGCTCGAAGCAGAGGGCCGGGTCGCCCTGCGCTATCTTGGCGACACGCCCAACGGCGCGGCCCGCGACATTGCAGGGGTGCTGTCGGCTAACAAGCGTGTACTCGGTTTGATGCCGCATCCCGAACGCGCGGTCGACGCGGTGACCGGCTCGGACGCGGGCGCGGCGCTCTTTGCCGGCCTTGCGGACGCGCTCGCAGCGGCGTGACGGCGAACGGGCTTGGGAAATCCCGCGGCTCGGCCTATCGTGCCGATATGAGCATGGCGATGAGCGGCCGCTACACGGCCGACGACAGATCCCGGACGGCGAGCGAAGACCGCAGTTCCTGGCGGCTGCGCCTCATCGTGCTGGCCATTCTCGCGGTTGCGGGCGTCACGCTCTACTTCTCCAACGTGCTCCTGACCGAGCGCTTCACCGAGACAACGCGCAATCGTGCCGAACTGCGCCTCGCGCTTTATTCCGGCAACGTCGTCTCGGAATTGCAGCGGAATTCGGTCGTCCCGCTGCTCCTCGCGCAGGACCCGGCGCTCATCAATGCGCTCAACTCCAACGATTACAGCCAGTCGACGCAGCGTCTGATCTCATTCCGCGAGGAAATCGGCGCAGCTGCGATCATGATGCTCGACGCGACCGGTCGCGCGGTGGCCTCGACCGAGCGCAACCTGATCGGCTCGACCCATCGCAACGAGCCCTATTTCGTTGACGCGCTGCGTTCCTCGGACACCGTGTTTACGGTGGTGGATTTGGAGACCGGAGCCAAGCGTTTCACCTACTCGCGCAAGATTACATCGGAGCGTGAGACGGCGGGTGTCATCTCGGTCGCGGTCGATCTTCAGAAGTACGAGCAGAGCTGGTCGGGCATTGCCGACGCCGTTCTGGTCACCGATACGTCGGGACAGATCATCCTCGCGACCGAGCCACTTTGGCGCGGGCGCACGATTGAGGAGGCGCTCGCCGCACAATCCCCACCCTCTGCAATCGAGCGCGCGCTGAAGGCGACCGCCGATTGGTCCTTCTTGCCGCCTGACGCCTACGTCCTGGGTGAGGCGGTCATGCGGTCGGAGGCGCGCATCCCGTTTCGTGGCTGGCGGATCGTGTCCTTCACCACCTACTCCTCGGTGCGCGAGCGCGTAAATGGCGTCCTCGCGCTCGAGATCATGGCATTTGCGCTCATCCTCGCGGGCACGTTCTACTTCCTGTCGCGGCGGGCGCAGTCCCGCTCGCGCCTTTTTCAACGGGAATCGGCAGAGCTTCGCCTCCTGAATGAGCGCCTACAGCAGGAAATCGCCGAGCGCGAAAAGGCCGAAAAGAATCTTGAAGTGGCCGAGCAGACCCTCGCCCAGAGTTCCAAGCTCGCCGCCCTCGGAGAGATGTCGGCGGCGGTCAGTCACGAGCTCAACCAGCCGCTCGCAGCGATGAAAACGTACCTCGCCGGCGCACGGCTCCTCTTACAGCGGCGGCGGGCCGACGAGGCGCTCTCATCGTTCGCTCGCATTGACGATCTGATCGGGCGGATGACCGCCATCACGCGCCAGCTCAAAAGCTATGCGCGCAAGGGCGACACAGCCTTCGAGGCCCTTGATTTAAGGGACGTGGTGTCTTCTGCGCTGTCGATGATGGAGCCGCAGCTCAAGCGCCGCTCGGTCGCTATCACACGCACCGTGCCGGTGCGCCCGGTTATCGTCCGAGCGGACCGTTTGCGCCTCGAACAGGTGCTCATCAACCTCTTCCGCAATGCGCTCGACGCCACCAAAGACAGCACCGCCCCGAAGATCGACCTCATCCTTTCCATGGGCGAGACGGCCACGCTCACCGTGCGTGACAACGGCCATGGGATCGAGGATCTCGATGCGCTCTTTGAGCCGTTTTACACCACCAAACAGGCCGGGGACGGTGTCGGCCTGGGGCTTGCCATTTCCTCGGGTATCGTGAACGACCATGGCGGGCGGCTCACAGCGCGCAATGCGCGCGTCGGCGGGGCGGTCTTTGAAATGCAGCTGCCGATTGTCGGTGGCGACGCGGCGGGACACGACGGACAGGGGCGGGCGAAAACGTCCGATGCGCCGATCCGGGCAGCCGAATAGCCTGTCCCGCCCGGCAAGCCCGAGGGGCAAAGGAGAGCGCTATGGCGAAGGCCATGAAGATCGCGATCATCGACGACGAGCAGGATATGCGCCAATCGATCAGTCAGTGGCTGGCGCTCTCGGGCTATGACACCGAGACGTTCCCCTCGGCAGAGGATGCGCTGAAAGGCATCAGCGCCGATTACCCGGGCGTTGTCGTCTCCGACATACGGATGCCGGGGATGGACGGGATGTCGTTTCTCAAGCGCTTGATGAGCCAGGACAGTGCGCTCCCGGTCATCATGATCACCGGACATGGCGATGTGCCGATGGCGGTCGAGGCGATGCGCGTCGGTGCGTTCGACTTTCTTGAAAAGCCGTTCGACCCCGAGCGGATGACGGACCTCGCCAAGCGCGCCACGCAGCGTCGCCGGCTCGTCCTCGATGCGCGCGCGCTGCGGCGTGAGCTTTCCGATGGCGGGCAGATCATGTCCAAGCTGATCGGAAAGAGCCCGGCCATGGAACGGCTGCGGGAGGACATCCTCGATCTCGGCCAAGCCGATGGCCATGTCTTGATCGACGGAGAGACCGGTACCGGCAAAACGCTCGCCGCCCATGCGTTGCATGCCGTGGGTGCTCGGGCGAGCAAGCCCTTTCTCGTAATCGCCTGTGCGGCCTTCTCCGAGGATGAGCTCTCGAAACGCCTCTTTGATGGCGAGCCGGAGGCGGGCGTCATGCCCGCGGTCGAGCAGGCACGCGGCGGCACGCTCTGCCTTGAGGATGTCGAAGCGCTGAGCGCGCAGCTCCAGGCCCGGTTACTTACGTTCATCAACGAGCAGGGCACACCCGCCGAGACGCGCATCGTCGCCGTCTCGAACCTTCAGGAGCAGGGCAAGACGTCGGAGGACGCACTGCGCCCCGATCTTTTCTATCGTCTCGCCGCGATGCGGATCACGGTGCCGCCCCTGCGCGCGCGGGGCGAAGACATCTTGCAGCTCTTCACGCGCCTCAGTCAGCAATTCGCCGAGGAATACGGCTGTGAGGGGCCGGAGGTGACGGCACAGGAAGCTGCGCAGCTCCTTCAGGCGCCCTGGCCCGGCAATGTGCGCCAGCTGATCAACGTCGCCGAGCGCGCTGTCTTACAAAATCGGCGCGGCTCGGGCACCATCGCATCCCTGCTGATGGCCGAAAGCGACGCCGCCGAGCCTGTCATGACGACCGAGGGCAAGCCGCTCAAAGAGTATGTCGAAGCGTTCGAGCGTATGCTGATCGACAACACGATGCGCCGGCATAAGGGCTCGATCACCGCCGTGATGGAAGAGCTCTGCTTGCCGCGTCGGACGCTCAACGAAAAGATGGCCAAGTACAGCCTGCAACGGGCTGATTATCTCTGAAGCGGCGCCGGCTCTGCTCAATGCTTTGATTTCTAGATTGAAAATTCGACACCGGACGTGCGATCTTCGCAACTTGCGACACATCGTACGCTTTCGGGATTGTGTTTGACGCTTTTTCCCCGCTAGGGTCCCAGAGCGGAACCCTGCGTTGTTTCGGCCGGGGGCACGCGAACAAATTTCACTGACGCCTGCGCAGGCGATGCCGCGCCCCCGCGTCGGGGTTATCGGCCCAATGTGGCCCCACCGGCGCGCTGCCCTGACAGAGCGCCACCTAGAGCAACGGATGCGCCCCCCCACATGCGCATCGGAGACAAACCGCGATGATCCGCGCGAGGCGACAAGAGCAGGCAGGAGCGGAGGCCAGATCGGCCCGCTGCCCCTCGACTGTTGCCAGCGCTCATCCCACAAACGATCATTCCGATAGGCGCCGGTCTTTCAGAGGCCGAGCGGTGCCGCCGGGATGCGGACAACGAATATGCCCAAGAAGATGCTCATTGACGCCACCCACGCGGAGGAGACCCGCGTCGTGGTGGCCGACGGCACCCGGGTCGACGAGTTCGACTTTGAGACCGTCAACAAACGCCAGCTTGCTGGCAACATCTACCTCGCCAAGGTCACCCGCGTAGAGCCGTCGCTGCAGGCGGCCTTCGTCGATTACGGCGGCAACCGCCATGGCTTTCTGGCGTTCTCCGAGATCCATCCGGATTACTATCAGATCCCGGTCGCTGATCGGGAAGCGCTCTTGGCCGAGGAGCGGGCCTATGCAGCCCAGCAAGCGGCCGAGGAGGAGGGCGAGAAAAAGCCCCGACGACGGCGCTCCAAAGCGTCAAGGGCCAAGGACGCCGACCCGGTCGCTGCGAGCGACGTGCCAAAGGATGGCGCTTCGGGCATGGATGTCGTTGAGCTAGATCCGCCGGTCGCTGAAGCCGATGCACTCCCCATTGCCGATCTGCCCGAGATTGTGTCTGACGCGGTCGACGACCACGCAGAAGCGGCAGTCGAGGCGAGCGAAGCGACCGCGCCAGATCCGGCGCCAGAGAGAGCCGTACCTCCGGACGCCGCCGAAGCTCTAGCAGCTGAAGCGGACGGCGGGGTCGTTCCAGAGCCAGATGCGGGGCCCGACGCAGCGCCCATCGCTGCCGCGGCCGATGCGGCACCGGCGGCGGTTGCAAGCGGCGAACGGTCTGACGACGCAGAGGAGGGCGAGGCGCCTTATGCTGCGGTCGACCACGCCACCGAGATCGACGCCGATATCGAATCTGTCGCCGACGAAGACGTCACCGAAGAAATCCGCCAGCCGCGCAAGGCCCGCCCGCGTCGCTACAAGATCCAGGAGGTCGTCAAGGTCCGCCAGATCATGCTGGTACAGGTCGTCAAAGAGGAGCGCGGCAACAAGGGCGCGGCGCTCACCACCTATCTCAGCCTCGCGGGCCGCTATTGCGTTCTCATGCCGAATACCGCCCGGGGCGGCGGTATTTCCCGAAAGATCACGAACGCCACGGATCGCAAAAAACTCAAGGACATCGCTGGCGAAATTGAAGTCCCCGAAGGTGCGGGTCTCATCATCCGCACCGCGGGCGCCAAACGCACGAAGACCGAGATCAAGCGCGATTATGAATACCTCAAACGGCTCTGGGAGCAGATCCGCGACCTCACGCTAAAGAGCATCGCCCCCGCCCCGATCTACGAGGAAGGCAACCTGATCAAACGCTCGATCCGCGATCTCTACGCGCGCGACATCGAGGAGGTGTTGGTCGAGGGCGAGGCGGGCTATCGCGTGGCCAAGGACTTCATGAAAATGATCATGCCGTCCCACGCAAAGAACGTGAAGCACTACCAGGAAATCCAACCGCTCTTCGCGCGTCACCAGGTCGAGAGCTATCTCAGCTCGATGTTCAACCCCACGGTGCAGCTCAAATCCGGCGGCTACATCGTGATCGGGGTGACCGAAGCGCTTGTCGCGATCGACGTGAACTCGGGCCGGGCGACCAAGAAGGGCTCGATTGAAGAAACCGCCCTCGAGACCAACCTCGAAGCCGCCGAGGAGATCGCGCGCCAGCTCCGCTTGCGCGACCTTGCAGGCCTCATCGTAATCGACTTTATCGACATGGAGGAGCGCAAGAACAACTCTGCCGTCGAGAAACGCTTCAAAGAGAAGCTGAAGACGGATCGCGCGCGCATCCAGGTGGGTCGTATTTCGGGCTTCGGTCTCTTGGAGATGAGCCGGCAACGCCTGCGCCCGGGCATGCTCGAAGCCACGACGCAGCCCTGTCCGCATTGTCACGGCACGGGTCTGATCCGCTCGGACGACAGCATCGGCCTGCAGATCCTGCGCCAGCTCGAAGAGGAAGGTGGGCGCCGCCGCTCGCGTGAGGTGCTCGTCATCTGCCCGACGGGCATCGGCAACTTCCTGATGAACAAGAAGCGCGAGCACATCGCGCAGATCGAGGGGCGCTACGGCCTGTCGGTGCGCATCGAAACCGACGGGCGAATGATCTCGCCGGAGTATTCCATCGAGAAGTTTAAGACAGCGACCCGGGCCGTGCCCGAGCCGACCGCGCCGGTGATCTCCATCGACACCTCCGATATGCCAGAGATGGAAGCGGAGGCGGAGGAGGCTGTCGAGGCGGCAACCGAAGCGGTCGAGACCTCGGATGACACCGGCCAGCCCAAGAAAAAGCGCCGCCGGCGGCGCCGTCGGCGCGGCTCTGGTGGCGGCGCGCAAGAGGGACAAGAGGCAGCAGAGACCGGCGCCGACGGCCAGGAGCAACCGGAGGAGACCTCGGAGAGTGCAGAACCCGCCGTCGGAGACGACAGGGCGGACGCCGCCGCCGAGGCCCCCGCGCAAGAGGAGGACGAGGCCGCGCCTGAGAAGCCGGCAAAGCGGAGTCGGGTCCGGCGCACATCCCGATCGCGCAAGTCTAAGGTCGACGCTGCGGCTGATGCTGATGCGTCTTCTGCGTCCGCCGAAGCGAGCGACGCGGCGTCGACGGAGACAGGTGTCGCAACTGAGCCAGTGGACACGTCCGCCGCAGTGCAAGAGCCCGACGTGAATGCCAGTCCTGAAGCGGCTGCGCCGGAGCCGCCCGTAGCCGACCCCGCGCCGGAGCCGCCCGCTGCCGAGGCGGCGGAGCTTGAGCCTGACGTTGCCGAGGCGGCCGAGACCGAGCGCGATGCGGCCCCGCAGGCGGAGGCTTCACAAGAACTTCCTTCTGACCCAGAGCCGGAAACGGAGCCAGAACCTGAGCCAGAGCCCGCTCTGGTCAGCGCGGATCCCGGACCGGCGCCGGAGCCGTCCAAGCCCAAGCGCCGCGGTTGGTGGTCGATCGGCCGTTAGCGTCCGCTATAGGCGTCGGGGCTGTTATCGCCCGGCGCCTCGCCAGGTGCTTCGCCCGACGCTTCGTCAGGTGCCTCGCGCGGCCCCAGGTTGGGGTCCGGTGAGCCCCTCTGCACGCGGAAGCGAAACACGCCGTCCGGCAGGTCTTCGGTTGCAAGGAGCGTGTGCCCGGCCTCGGCGCAGAAGTGCGGCACGTCAATCGGTGCGACCGGGTCAGTCGCGTCGAGCACAGCCACCTCGCCCGGCGCCATTGCCATCAGCCGCTTGCGCAGTCTGAGGACCGGGAGCGGGCAGAGGAGCCCCCTGGCGTCCACGACAACATCGTCCTTGTTATGCGCCTCTGCGGAGTGGTGCGCGCGCTCAGGCATCGTCCGCACCGCTGCACCCTACGTGGATGTGAGCACGCCCCCCGTGACGCAGCGGCCCATTTGCCTTAGGTTGGCTCGGCGGAGGAGAGTGCATGTTTGGAATTGACATCATAGACGCGTCCTTACTCCCGGCGATGACGGTGGCCCTCATGGCGGGCGTGATCAGCTTTCTCTCGCCGTGCGTGCTGCCCATCGTGCCGCCGTATCTGGCCTATATGTCCGGCATTTCCATGAAAGAGATGCAGGGCGAGATCGAGGTCGGGCCCGATGGCCAAGCCGTCCTCGTCGATACAGGGCGACGGCGGGTCATGCTGGCCGCACTCTTTTTCGTGCTCGGGCTGTCGACGGTGTTTCTCTTCCTGGGCTTCACGGCGTCGGCGTTCGGTGCGTTCTTTCTGCAAAATCAGCAAGTCTTCAATACCGCAGCCGGGCTCCTCGTAATGGCCTTCGGTGCGCATTTTGTTGGGGTCTACCGGATCGGGTTTCTCGATCGGGAAGCGCGCCTGGACGCGGGCGATCAGGGCGGGTCGGCCTTTGGCGCCTATGTGCTAGGGCTTGCCTTCGCCTTCGGCTGGACACCTTGCATCGGCCCGCAGCTCGGCGCCATCCTGTCGCTCGCGGCCTCTGAAGCCGACATTGCCCGGGGTACGACGCTGCTCGGCATCTACGCGGCCGGTATGGGCCTGCCGTTTCTGCTTGTCGCCGCGTTCTTTCCGCGGATGACAGGCGTCATGGCGTGGATGAAGCGGCACATGGCGCAGATCGAGCGCGTGATGGGCCTGCTCCTTTGGACGATCGGCCTTCTCATGCTGACGGGCGGCTTCTCACAATTCTCCTTCTGGCTACTGGAGACCTTCCCCGCGATGGCGATGATCGGGTGATGCTACGGCGACCTGGGCGACGCGCTGACGTCCGGACGTGTCGTTTACCGCGTGGGCATCGCGCCAGGTCATGCCAGGCCCAACTGCTCCCGATAGCGCTCTAGGACATAGAGGCGGATCGCCGTGGCGAGCCCTGTCTCTACGCCGCGCGCCCGGTCGATCTCGGTCGCGAGCTCTGCCGGAGACACGCTGCGCTCCGCCGCGAGCTCGCGGAAGGCCCGCCAGAACTCATCCTCGAGCGATACTGACGTCCGGTGCCCGGCAAGCGTCAGCGACCGCTTGCGCGGCCGGCTCATTCCCCGGGACCGTCCTCGTTCGCCTCACGCCGCCCCAGTCGCAGCACGCGACCGCCCTCATGCGCCCGCTCGGCCCGTGCCGTCTCGGCCCGGGCCGTGTCCTTTTCGGCCCTGCTTAGTCCGTGAAACGCGGCGTTCCGGTCGGCGTTCTGCTGTGCAGCGAGGCGCTTGCGCGCCTTCCGCGCACGGTTGAGGTTGATCGGTTTGACCACGACGCGCCTCTTCTTCGCTTCTAATCGCCCTTTGGGCCGACCATCTCTTCGGGCCGCACCACGCGCTCGAACGTCGCCTCGTCGACATAGCCGAGGGAGATGGCCTCCTCCTTGAGCGTCGTCTTGTTCTTGTGTGCGGTCTTGGCGACCTTCGTTGCGTTGTCATAGCCGATTTCGGGGGCGAGCGCCGTGACCAGCATGAGCGACTCGCGCATGAGCTTGTCGATCCGTGCCTCATCCGCCAGCAGCCCGACGACGAGATTGTCGGTAAAGGCCGAAGCTGCGTCGCCCAGAAGCTGCATCGATTGCAGCACGTTGTACGCCATCATCGGCTTGTAGACGTTGAGCTCGAAATGTCCTTGGGACCCGGCAAAGCCCACAGCGGCATCGTTGCCCATGACATGGGCACAGACCTGGGTCAGCGCCTCGCACTGCGTTGGGTTGACCTTGCCAGGCATGATCGATGAGCCGGGCTCGTTCTCAGGCAGGATCAGCTCACCGAGCCCGCATCGCGGGCCGGAGCCCAAGAGGCGGATATCGTTGGCGATCTTAAAGAGCGAGGCGGCGACGGTCTTGAGCGCACCCGACATCTCGACCATTGCATCATGGGCGGCGAGCGCTTCGAATTTGTTGGGCGCGCTAATGAACGGCAATCCCGTGATCCGCGCCATGTTGGCGGCGACCTCGTCCGCCCAGCCATGGGTGGTATTAAGCCCCGTTCCGACGGCCGTACCGCCCTGGGCGAGCTCATAGATCCGCCCGAGGGCGCCCTCGACGCGCGCGATCCCCATGGCAACCTGGTGTACATATCCCGAAAATTCTTGCCCGAGGGTGAGCGGTGTCGCGTCCTGGGTATGGGTCCGTCCGATCTTGATGATCCCCTCGAAGGCCGCTTGCTTGTCGGCGAGCGCGGCATGGAGCTTGCGCAGCCCCGGCAGCGTCACGTCCCGCGCGACCATCGCTGTGGCGATATGCATGGCGGTCGGGAATGTGTCGTTCGAGCTTTGGCCCATATTGCAGTGATCGTTGGGGTGGACGGGGCTTTTCGAGCCCATCTCGCCCCCCAGGATCTCAATCGCGCGGTTGGCGATGACCTCGTTGGCGTTCATGTTGGATTGGGTGCCGGACCCCGTTTGCCAAACGACGAGTGGGAAGTTGTCGTCAAGCTTGCCGTCGATCACTTCCTGCGCGGCGGTCTGAATCGCGGTGCCGATCTCATCGCTGAGCTTTCCCGAGGCGGTATTGGCCTCGGCGCAGGCCTTTTTGATGACGCCGAGCGCGCGGACGATGGCGACGGGCTGACGCTCCCAGCCGATGGGGAAGTTCTGGATCGAGCGTTGGGTCTGCGCTCCCCAATACTTGTCGGCCGGCACGTCGAGAGGGCCAAAGCTGTCGGTCTCGGTGCGGGTGGGGGGCTGTTGTTGGATGGTCATCGCGTCCTCCGGCATGCGGTTGCAATCCGGGTAGCGGCTCGGTGCCATCAGAGCAACGATTGAACCCGGTCACAGAGACGCAGGCGCGGCACCGATGTGCGGGCCCAGGGCGGGGGTTTTCCGGTTTCGAACTCCCGCAAGCCTGTGGAATCGACAGGCCGTTTTGAGCCGCTCTCGGCTCGAGCAACCGCGCAGCGGTAGCGGCCGCCACGCGGACGCCTCACTTCCGAAACGAGTCGAGGCTCACCACCTCGGCGTCGGGCTTTTCCGCTTCCGCTTCGACATCCTCGGCCATCGGTGCGTCTTCGTCGGCGTCCTCTTCGTCTTCCTGGCTCTCAAAGCGGAGGCCAAATTCGACAGAGGGGTCAACAAAGGTCCGCAGCGCGTCGAATGGGATGTCGAGGCGCTCGGGATTGTCGCCGAAGTTCAGCGTGATCGAAAAGCCGTCCTCGCGGACCTCAAGATCCTCGAACCAATGCTGAATGACGATGGTCATCTCGTCAGGGTAGCGCTCGCGCAGCCAATCGGCCAGGCCCGCTTCGGCGTGATTGGTGTCGAAGGTCACAAAGAAATGGTGTTCGCCCGGCAAGCCGTCGGCGGCGACATCCGCCAAGACCTGGCGGATGAGCCCACGCATCGCGTCGTGCATTAGTTTGCCGTAGTCGATCCGTCTTGCCATCGCCTTTGCCCTTCTTCGGCCAGCATAGGCAATTCCAGACCAATTCATAGCCCCGCCGGCGCACGCCGCTATGCGCTGATAAGTATGCCCGAGAGCAGCCCGGCGCCCGCCACGATGGCGAGCGTAAGCGGCAGCCCCGCCTTTAGCTGGAGAAGAAGCCCCGCGGCGAGCACGCAAAGAAGCGCCGCGAGGGGATCGAAGCTTGCCGGGACTGGCAAAGCGGGCGCGGCCGGGCCCAGATCGATCGCGGTAACAGTGCCAAAGAAGACGTGGAGCGCGAACCAGAGCGACAGGTTGGCGATGACGCCGACAACGGCGGCAGTGATGGCGTCGAGCGCACCCTTCAGCCGGGGCTGGCCCGTAAGCCAGTCGACATAAGGGGCGGCGACGAAGATCCACAGAAAGCAGGGCACGAAGGTCACCCAAAGCGTCATCGCCGCCGCAGCGAGGCCCAACGCCCAGCCGCTTGCTTCGATCGCCGTCAGCGTGCCGACAAATTCGGTGACCAGGATGAGGGGCCCCGGCGTCGTCTCGGCAAGCCCGAGCGCGTCGATCATCTGCGCGGTCGTCAGCCAGCCCTGAACCTGGACAACCTCCTGGGTCATGTAAGCCAGAACCGCGTAGGCGCCGCCGAAGGTGACGATCGCGAGCTTCGAAAAAAAGAGGCCGAGCGCCAGGAGGAGCTCGGCGTTGAGCGCCCAAGCCAGGACGAGCGGTGCCGCCCAAAGCACTGCGAGCGCGACGGCAAGCAGGGTTGTTGCCCGCGTAGAGCGGTGAAGGGAGGTCGCCGCCGCAGGGGCTGGGCCGTCGGTGGCAGACAGCGCGCCGTAAAGGGCGGCCACAACGATGATGACCGGGAAGGGGATCTCAAAGACGTAGATCCCGAGAAACGCGAGCCCGGCGACGGCCCAGGCGGCCGTGCCCGTCAACGCTTTGCCCGCCACCTTCAGGAGTGCTTGAAGGACGATCACAATGACCGCAGCTTTGACGCCGAGAAACGCAGATTGGACAAGCGGTTGTGCGCCAAAGCTCGCATAAAGAAATGCCAACGCAAGGATGACGAGCGCGCCCGGTAAAACGAAAAGCACCCCCGCGATAAGGCCCCCCGCGATTCCGCGAAGACGCCAACCGGCATAGGTGCAGAGCTGCATCGCCTCCGGCCCAGGAAGCAGCATGCAAAAGGAGAGCGCGCTCAGAAAGTCGCGCTCTCCGAGCCATGCCCTGGTCTCGACGAGCTCGCGGTGCATCAGCGCGATCTGCGCGGCGGGCCCGCCAAACGACAGGAGCCCGATCCGTCCAAAAACGCGGGTGAGATCGCCCAAAGACGGCGCGCCGGCCTCTCCTGGGGCATCGAGCGACTGATCGGTCATGCCATCTCTCCGGCAAGCAAAGCATCAAATACCGCGAACGACGCGTATTGCCCGTCTTCCTCCGCCCCATAGTGCCTTGCAATGCCGCGCAAGGGGCGGGCGAGCCCGGGCGCCTGTTCCGCCGTCTCTGTGGCAAGGCGCTGTAACGGTTCGGCAACGGTCGAGAAAAGCGCGAGCGCGTCGCCGATATTGCGAAACGGAAGGGCATCAAACCGTTCGGCGACGGCACTGACCTGGTCTGCCCCGACGCTGAGAAGCGTGGCGTCTGGCGGCAGGAAACGGGCGCCCATCCAGCGCAAGAAGGCGGCTTGGGCAAAGGGCGCGGACGCACAAACGTAAAGACCCGATGCGCTCAGGGCGCCCGCGCGTAGCATCGGCAGGCCGCATTCGGCCCAGGCGACGGCACCGCCTTTAAGGAAAGTTGCCTTTGTGCCCGCGGCACGGAGCCTGGCCGCAACGCCTTGACTGAGCTTCAGCCCACGATGGCAGACGACGACATCCGCTGCTTCGGTAAGGCGATCTCGATGCGCGGCCCGCCGGCTCCGCGGTAGGTAGAGGCCGAGCGCGGTGACATCCTCCTCCACTCGGACATCGAGAATGCGGGGCGGAGCGGGCGATAACAGTGCGGCATAAAGCGCGTCGGGGGCGATTGGGGGCATTCCACAAACCTCGGTTCGGCCGAAGCCGGTCGGGCGAGCTTTGGGCTGATGCCTCATGGGGCAGTCGCGGAGCCCCGTGCGCTAGGGGCGCAGGCAGGTCGGCCTCTGTCAACCGGTAATGCGGCTGACCTCCCTTCGGATCTTCACACGGATTGCGCGGGGAAAGTCGCTAAACCCGTTGGCCCGCTCGACAAACCCGTCTGGCGTAATCAGACGGCGCTGGTAGTAGGTCGTGGTGGCCGAACCAAGACCGTCGATGGCAAGCCCGTTCACAGTGATCCCTTCGCGCTCAGCCAGCCGGCGGGCATGGTCGATAAGCGTGCCGGCATTGTCTGGCCCATCGCCTGAGACGTCGATGATCAGGCGCGCGCAATCGGATTGCGTCATGACTTGTCCGATGGAGACCCGCAGCGCTTCGCCGATCGCCGTGTTGGCACCGACAAAAGCGCGCTGCATGCCGGCGACATCGTCGGCCAGCGCATCCATGTCGGTATAGCCGCCAATGCGCCGCCAACCGATGCTCATCTCTTGCATACCGGTGCCTGACCATTGCATCAGCGCGATGGCGTTGTTGCCGAGCACCATGGCGTCCTGCACGACGCCGTCGCGCAAGGCGGCCGCCAGCCCTTCGGTCTGGATGCGATACTCTCCAGCGTCGATGGAATTGGAGACGTCGACAGCGAGCAATAGCGCCGTGTCGCAGGCCGAAGCCGACCCTGCCGTGAGCGCGAGCGCTGTCAGCCCCGCTCGAAAATGCCTCAACCATGCCTGCGCCATTCCGACCAGGATGTACGCGCGTTGCGACGGGCGGCAATCGGATAATGGTGTTGGCTGACAGATTTGTGAGCCATGTGCGCCGGATGCGTACGGACTAGGCTGATTGCAGCCGGACTTGGAGGTGAGCCCCGTGCCGGTCTCGCTGGACTATCGCAAGCGCCTCGCAAGCGAAAGGGGTCTAGGGCCAAGGCCGTGCCGGGCTGAGAGGAAAACCGGCCTGAGAGGAAAACCGGCCCGAGAGGGAAACCGGGCTGAGAGGAAAACCGGCCTGAGAGGAAAACCGGCCTGAGAGGAAAATGCAGGCTTCTGTTGCCAGGTGCCTGCGAACCCCGCCTTACCTTGCTAGAGGCAAGGGCTTAAGATTTGGTCTTACGCACCGCTTACGCGGCGAGTGCGACCGGAGCTTTGTTGTCATTGGCAACTATAAAGCTCCGGTCG
>JBCDLH010000015.1:0-81810 GCA_038745585.1 Pseudomonadota bacterium | reverse complement strand
CCCAGACCCCCCGCCCCCAGACCCCCCGAGAGTATTTCGACCAAGATGAGGGGGTCAGTCAGAGGAACGGAACGAACGGGATCCCGCAGCCGGTCAGCGTCAGGAGCGCCGTGAGGGCGGAAAGGCGGACGGCGAGGCGTGCGGCGAGGCGATGCATTGGGCGTGCTCGTTGTGCGGTGTTTTGGGGTTCACGCAGCGGCGTGTTCGAGAAGGACCGAGCCGACGGAGTAGCCGGCGCCAAAGGAGCAGATGAGCCCCGTCTCGCCCGGGGCGAAACCCGATTGGTGCTGTGCAAACGCGATGATCGAGCCGGCCGACGACGTGTTGGCATAGTCCTGCAGGATGTTGGGCTGCTCCTCGGGGGCGGGCGTGCGACCGAGGACCTTTTTGCCAATGAAGTCGTTCATCGTCTTGTTGGCCTGGTGGAGCCAGAGCCGCTTGAGCCTGTCCGGAGCCACGCCCTCGTCGGACAGGTGCGCGGCGATATGGGCCGAGACCATCGGCAGCACTTCTTTGAAGACCTTCCGGCCCTCCTGAACGAAGAGCATGTCGCGGCGGTCTTCCATATGACCGGCCCGGGTGCGCCGCAGAAAGCCGTTATTATTGCGGATGTTATTGGAAAACGCGGTGGCGCAGCGCGTGGACCGGATGCGGAAATGTGCGCCCTCTGCGTCCGCGGCGCGCTCCAGGAGCACTGCGGTGCAGACATCGCCGAAGATGAAGTGGCAATCTCGGTCGCGCCATTCGAGGTGGGCCGAACAGATCTCGGGATTGACGACGAGCGCCTTTCGGATCGAGCCTGTGCGGATCATGTCGGCTGCGGCCTGGATGCCAAAGGTCGCTGACGAGCAGGCGACGTTCATGTCGAACCCGAAGCCGCTCGTACCGAGCAGATCCTGGATCTCGATGGCGATGGCCGGGTACGGGCGCTCATGATTGGAGGCGGCGCAGAGAACGGCGTCGACCGCGCCGGCCTCGGCCCCCGCTTGCGCGAGCGCGTCGCGGCAGGCGGGCAGCGCCATCTCGGCCATGGCCGAGGGCGCGTCATCGGGCCGGGCGGGCAGGATCGGGTGCATGACCGCCGGGTCGAGGAGACCGGACTTGTCGAGGACGTGGCGCTGCTCGATGCCGGAGGCCTGGGTGATGAAGTCTGAGGAGGAATGCTCTAGCGGGGCATGCCGGCCTGCCGCGATCGCGTCGGCGTGGATGGTATTTTGAGCGTCGGCATAAGCGTTGAATGCGATGACGAGCTCGTCATTTGTGATCACCGCCTCGGGGGTGAAGACGCCGGTCCCGGTGATGGCGGGCTGGTACATCGGGATCTCCTCGCTGTGCGCCACATGGGCGGCGAGACGCACAAAGGTCAAGGGGCGGGACGCTGTGGCGTGACGGTTCTGCGCGGAGCGATGCAGGCGAGGCGATGGTTCGCGGGCGGCGCTTGGCGCGGGTTTCCTGCCAGGACGATGTCAGGACGGCGGATGCGGCGCGCCGGCGCGCTGTGACCGAGCGGTGATGGTGGCATAGGCGGGCGCCACGGGTGCGCGTTGCGGCGCGGGACGCTCAACGCGCTCGCCGCCCGTCCAGAGCGGATGAGGAACCGGGTCTTTGGCGGCGAGGAAGTGCTGCGCGAAAACCTCCCCGTAGGAGCGGAACCAATAGCCCTGGTTGCGGCGAAGATACCGCTCGGCATCCGCGAGATAGAGCGCGGGCAAGCGGAACCAGGGCACTCGGGGATGCATGTGATGAACAAGGTGGTAGTTGTTGTTGAGAAAAAGGAGCGCGAGCGGGCCGCGGTCTTCGATGATTACGGTGCGCGCGGCGGTGTGCTCGTGGGCGCGGTGCTCGAGGAAGGTGCGGATGCGCAGGACCCCGTGGGCGGCATAGACGGCGATGGCATAGGCCCAAAGCGGCAGCGGCGAGAACCAGACAATGCTGACGACCACGGCGATCGATGGGATGTGGGCAATCCAAGCGCCAGCGATCCTCCGGTCGCCAGACCGGCTCGCTTTCCAATCCGTCCACATAAACGCGACCTGCCCGATGGCGGGACCGAGCGTCATGCGCCCGAGAAGCGTGTTGTTGGCGCGTAGGAGCGTGCGGACGGGCGCGGGCAGCCGGCGCCAAACCACCGGATCGAGATAGTTGGATTCCGGATCGTCATAGGGGTCGGTGAGTCGCGCGTCCCGGTGATGGGCGAGATGGGTGTCGCGAAAACGGCCATAGGGTACGAAGAGACCGAGGACGGGCCAGACCAGCGCATGGTTGAGGCGGTCGTCATCCGTGGGATGGCCATGGACCATCTCGTGGGTCAGCGAAGCATGCAGCGTTACCGAAAGCGCGGCCACGAAGATCGCGAGGGGCAGCCAGAGCTCCGACAGCCAAAAGAGGGACACAGCCCAGGCGGCGTAGCACAAAATGAGGAGCGCGAGGGTCGGCCATTCGGCGATTAGGCGGTGCGTCATCGATTCTCCACTCTGAACGAGGTCAGCCCCCGCGAGGGCCAAGGGCCGCTTTGGGGATGATCGAGTGTATCGGCGAAATCCTGCCGCTGGGAATGGTGCCTTTCGTTGTCAGGATACTCCTTCTGAGGATTTTTATGCACATGATGCATGGCGCTTATTGTGTCAGCGCCATGCGGCGCCTCAGTCAGTGCCCAAGCTTGGGGGTGGGTTAAGGCAGAGGTTCGTAGACACTTCCGTGGAACCCGCGGCCGATCCTCGCGGCTCAGGAGGCGCGATGGACCGCCAGGCGCATCGGCAGCCCACGGGTCCGTGCTTCGGGCCTCAGAATGGCCCAACGCAGCGCCGGGGCCGTCAATTGTGCTTGACTGGGAGAGAGTTTGTCGCGGCTGTCGCGCGCGCTCAGTCCGTCAGGCCGCTCTCCTGCGTGGAGTGCTTGTCTTTTGCAAGCATCCGACCTTCTGCGCGGGAAATGGCGTCCAGAGCTTGCTCGACCGAGAGGCCGCGTGCGAGGGCGCTCTGCCAAAGGCGCTGCGCCGAGACGGGCGACCAGGGCAGCGCCGCCTCAGAGAGCCACCGGCGGAGCGGCGCAGGCAGCGCGTCGTAGACCTGCATCGGGTCGCCCCGCCGACGCCTGCGGCGCAAGCTGCTCTGGCCGAGATTGCGGTTCAAGCCGCCGCCCCCACACCGAAGGTCAGTATCGGGCGCGTGTGACGCATAGCTGCCGCGTTTGAGAATGAGCGGCACATCCCCAACACGGGCTGTTTCGTCCTGTCTTGGCCCCGCACCGAGCCCTCAACCTTATGTCCTTGGAGCCGCGGCGGGAGCGCCGACGCATGGACCGCCGCGAGGGGCACGGCGCAGGCTTCGACAGGGTGCGGAAAGCTCACGCGGCGTTCTCGACCCGACGCCACGCCGGAAAAGGATCGGGGAAGTCGGGCAGCGCGTCCGGCCCCGGGGCGAGATGCTTGGGCACGAGGCAGTCGTCGAGCCGCGCCTTCAGAGCAGGCCAGTCGATGCCCGCTCCGATGAACACGATCTCCTGCCGACGATCGCCCCACGGCTCCTGCCAGTTGGAGGCCATATAGGCGCGCACGCCCTCGTGATCCGGCCACCGCTCCTTGGGCACGGCGGCCCACCATGTGCCCAGCGGCTGAACGCTCGATAGCGCGCCAGCGAGCGAGTATTCCGCCACCCATTCTGGCCGCGTGGCGATCCAAAAATGCCCCTTGGCGCGGACGACGCGGGGCAGCGACCCGCGCAGAACGGCGAGGATTTTTTCCGGGATGAAGGGTTGGCGCGCGCGGTAGACAAAGCTCTGCACGCCGTACTCTTCCGTCTCCGGCGTGTGCTCGGCAAAGCCATAAAGCTCTTTGAACCACATCGGGTGCTCATGGGCCTTTTCAAAGTCGAACAGTCCGGTGTCGAGAATGGCGTCGGCCGGCACGGCGGAGTAGTTCGTCTCGATGATCCGTGCATCGGCATTGAGGCTGCGGATGATCTTGCGCGCGGCATCGACCTGCGCCGCCGTCGCATCGGCGACCTTGTTGAGAATGATGACGTCGGCAAACTCCATCTGATCGGTCAGCAGGTGCACGAGCGTGCGCTCATCCTCGTCGCCAAGCGTCTCGCCGCGATCGCTCAAAAAGTCATGGCTGGCATAGTCGCGCAGAAGGTTTACCGCATCGACCACCGTCACCATTGTATCGAGGCGCGCTACATCAGAAAGGCTCTCGCCCGCCTCGTCGCGAAACTCGAAAGTGGTCGCGACGGGCAGGGGTTCGGAGATCCCGGTTGACTCGATCAGCAAATAATCAAAGCGCCCTTGCGCCGCGAGGCGCCGGACCTCGGCGAGGAGGTCGTCTCGGAGCGTGCAGCAGATGCAGCCGTTCGACATCTCGACAAGCGTCTCATCCGTTCGGCTCAGCTCAGTATCGGCGCGCACGAGATCGGCGTCGATGTTCACTTCGGACATGTCGTTTACGATCACCGCCACCTTTCGCCCTTCGCGGTTATTCAGCACCCGATTCAAAAGCGTCGTCTTGCCGGCGCCCAGAAAGCCGGACAGGACCGTGACGGGAAGGCGTGGATCAGACATTGTTCGCTCCAGATGTTGGCGTGGCTGTCACGTAGTTAGGAGGGTCACTAGACAAATGCAACAAGTAATGTTACGTTAGCTGTCAAGACATAACGGAGCCCGAAACGTGAAGCGTAACAGCCGCCTTGCCCTCGCCCTGCATACGCTGGGCCATATGGCGGCCGAGCCTGGCCGGATGCGCACCTCGGCTGACATCGCCGACCATGCCGGAACGAATCCAGTTGTCGTTCGGCGCGTGCTCGGCAAATTGCGGGAGGCAGGGCTGCTGATCTCGGAAAAGGGCCATGCCGGGGGGTGGCGCCTTGCACGCGACCCGCAGACGATCACCTTGGCGGATGTCTATCTCGCGTTGGAGGAGCGGCTTGTAGCGACAGACGACCTCGAGGACCCTGCGACCTGCCACGTCGAGCACGCCCTTCACCAGCGCGTCGCGGCTGTGATGAGCAGCATAGAACGGAGCCTCGTGGAGCGCTTGGCCGCCACGACCATTGCGGAGGTCCAGCAGGCTGAGAAGTGCAACTGCTCCGCTTGCTTGCCCGCGGGCTAAGTGTGCCCCTTTCTTCCGCAGGTGGCCTCCGGTGCATTGCCCCGGAGACGGAGCGGCCGCGCGACGGAGAACTTGGCCTAAACCCTCGCGCCTTCATCAAGCCGATCGAGCCAGGCGCCCGCTTCGCTCAGGATCTGCGTGCGCTTTTCCTCGGCCATCCTGTCCCAGGTGCGGTACATCTGCGCCATGCGGGGGTTGCGCTCAAAGCGGGGGCGATGCCGGTCTAAAAAGTGCCAGTATAGCAAATTGAACGGGCACGCGCCGTCGCCAACCTTGGTCTTGACCGAGTAGGCGCAGCCTTTGCAATAGTCCGACATCTTGTCGATGTAGTTGCCCGACGAAACGTAAGGCTTTGAGCCGACGACGCCGCCATCGGCAAAGAGCGCCATCCCAATGACGTTGGGCGCCTCGACCCATTCATAGGCATCGGCATAGACGGCCAGATACCATTCGGAGACTTCTTGCGGGCGGAGCCCGGCCAGCGTCGCGAAGTTGCCGGTGACCATCAGGCGCTGGATGTGGTGGGCATAGGCCTCGACGCCGGTCTGCTCAACGGCCTTGGAAACGCAACGCATATCGGTCTTGGCGCCCCAATAGAACTCGGGCAGGCGCCTCGTATGGCCGAGCTGGTTACGTGCAGCATAGTCTGGACCTTCGCGGAAGTAGATCCCGCGCATGTATTCGCGCCAGCCAACAATCTGCCGGATGAAGCCTTCGACCGCATTGAGCGGGGCATCCCCCGCGTGCCAGGCGCGCTCGGCCGCCTCGCAGACCTCGCGCCAGCCCAAAAGCCCGGCATTGAGATACATCGAGATCACAGCGTGGTAGAGAAAGCGATTGTCGGCGAGCATTGCGTCCTGGAAGTCGCCGAAGCGGGGCAGAGCCTCGGCGATGAATTGATCCAGCGAGGCCAACGCCCCCGCGCGGTCGGTCGCAAACCAGAATGGGTGCAACGCGCCGAAATGGTTGGAGAAGCGGCGCTCGACAAGGTCGAGCACCTCTGCTGTGATCTGGTCGGCGTCAAACTGCATCGGCCCGGCATAGGCGATGCCATCGGGCGCAGGCTTTCTGTTGTCGTGGTCAAAGTTCCATTTGCCGCCGGCGGGCTTATCGCCCTCCATCAGCAGGCCGGTCTTCCTCCGCATCTCGCGGTAGAAAAACTCCATCCGGAGCTCTTTGCGCCCGTCGGCCCAGGCCTCGAACTCGGCGTGACTGGCAAGGAAACGGTCGTCTTCCAAAAGCTCGACAGGAAGTGGGCAATGCTGCAGCGCTTGGATCAGGCGCCACTCACCCGGCTCGGTCGCAATGACACTTTTCGCGCCGGTCTGCTCTGCGCGGCGCAAGAGCTCTCCGCAGATCGACTGCGCATTCTCGGTGTCGTCGATCTCGGCATATTCAACTCGCCAGCCCTCGTGCCGCAGCGCTTTCGCGAATTTGCGCATGGCGGCAAAGAGGAAAGCGATCTTCTTGGGGTGATGCGGCACATAGGATGCCTCGTCCCCGACTTCGGCCATGACGACGATATCGCTGTCCTTGTCGGCTGCTTTAAGCGCTGCGAGATCGCGGCTGAGCTGATCCCCGAGGATGAGGACGAGACGGCTCACCAGGGGATCTCCGCGCCGGCATAGTCGAAAAAGCGCCCCGAATGCGCCGGGTTCAGCCCGTCGATAACGCCCAGTAGGTTCTCTGCGGCGTCTGCGGGCGGCACGGTCTTGTGCGCGCCAGCATAGGCGGCTGTGAAAGGCGTGGCGACGGTGCCGGGATGGAGGCAGACGGCAGTCGCCTGCTTGTGCGTGCGCTTCAGCTCCTGCGCTGCGCCATGGATCAGCATGTTAAGTGCGGCTTTCGACGTGCGGTAGCTGTGCCAGCCGCCGAGCTTGTTGTCGCCAATCGAGCCGACCCGCGCGGAAAGTACGGCAAACACGCTTGGCGCGTCTTTCGGCAAAAGCGGCAGCGCGTGTTTCAGGACCATCATCGGGCCGATTGCGTTGACCTGGAACTGATCGAGAAGCGCCTCGGGCGTGACCTCGGCAATCGCCTTTTCCGGGCGGTGACCCGCGCCGTCGAGACGCCCGCTCGCGACAAAGACGAGATCGAACGGGCCGCTCAGCGCGTCGAAGGCGCGCGCGATCGAGGCCTCGTCGGTCACGTCGAGCGCGTCGCGGCTGCGCGAGAGCCCGGTCACGGCCGTCCCACGCGCCTCTAATGCGTCTCCGACTGCGGCGCCGATCCCACCGGAACTGCCGATGATAAGTGCCTGCGCCATCCGCCCTCCCTCTTTGCCACGCCGAAGCGCGGCGCTGTTTCGGTGCGTATCCGGTGAGCGCTGGGACTTAGGGCCGCCCCTGGTGCAGGAAAGGCGGAGCCGACGCTCGGCCCTGTCGCAGGAGTGCCGCGCGTTTCGGCAGTGCTGCTGCTGGGGCAGGCAGGGTCGCCGGACGGTGCTACTTGGCGGAGACCAAACCTTGACGCTGCGCCATTTCGCCGCATGTCGACGGTTATGCGTTTTTTCATTGCCCTGGCGCTCGGCGCCATGCTTTTCACGGCGGCTCCCCTTCGCGCGCTGGAGTTGCACCTGCGCGACAGTTTTCATTTTCCCCGTGCCGCTTCGATGGAATGGGATCCGATCGTGTGCGGGCTTTGGGTCGCCATCGAAGGGCCACAGCTCTTTCTTCTCACACCGGGCGGCAAGGAGATCCGGCGGATCGAGCCCGGCATGTCGACCATTCGGGCGTTGACGGTCGAGGAAGACGGGCTGCTGATCGCCGATGGCTGGGGCGGATTTCAGCGGATCACGCGCGATGGCGCGGCACGCGGCGCGCCTTTCCGGCTCGCTCCGGGACTTCGCGACGTCGAGGGCCTGCACCGGGAGCCGGACGGGGCGCTGCTTGTCGTTGAGGACGATGCTGCGCGGCTCGTGCGGCTCGCCCCCGATGGCAGCACCTTGATGGAGATCACCGGCGCAATGTTCGATCCGGTCCTCGAAGAACCACAGGGCGTCGCCCGCGATCCTTATACCGGAAACATTCTCCTCGTCGACGATAACGAGGGCCTGAACGCGCTGGTCGAGGTGTCGCCGGAGGGCGTAGTGCTGACTGTCATCCCGCTTTCGGAATGGGGTTACGACGCAGAGGCGGTCGCGGTCCACGCCCAGACGGGCACGCTTTATATCGGCTTTGATGCGGGCGAGCGGATTGCCATCTTCGACTATCTGCCGACAGAGCCGACCACCGGCTTTGTCTCGCTTGATCAGGGGCCCGACTGCGTCACCTCTTAACGCAGGTGGCCCTATGGGTGGCGGCCGCACCGATCGCGCGCTGGCGTTTTTCGGACTTTTCTTTGCGCCGGGCATTTGTATGCTTCGGTGCATGACACAACTCGATGTCTCCCACCGGCTGACATTTGCCGCCCGCAGTCTGCGGCGCGGTCTCCTACTCCTTAGCCGCCTCTGAGCGTGCCTTTCGGCGCGACCGCTCAGAGGTAGCCGCGCGCCGACCCCACACGGCTCAAGGCACGGCCAGAGGACAGTCTATGACCCCGATATCTCTGACGCGGACCGGTCTGCGCATCGGCAATCACCCAGCCCCACAATTCATTGCCGATGACCCGGACGACGGCCGTCCGGTTTTGGCGTTGCGGGGCGTTGCCGTTTCGGTCGCTGTTCTGTCTCGCACGCTCATCGCGACGGGTCGTGCCGTCCGAGTGCGGCAGCGCGAGATTGTAAGGGCGTTTCAGGACTGGCCCGACCTGGCCCTGCCGGCTGGCGAGAGGATCGCCTGCCCCTGCGGCGCTGCGCATCTATCGCGCGCCGAGGAAGAGGGCCCTGTGATCGAACCCAAGGGCGCGCCGCCTAGAGCCTCTTCCGGCGAGAACCCGGCGCCAAAACCCTCCATCTAAGGACAACACCCATGGACGACAAAGATCGCGTTGTGATCTTCGACACGACCCTGCGCGACGGCGAGCAGAGCCCCGGCGCGACGATGACCCATGCCGAAAAGCTGGAAATCGCGGGGCTTCTCGACGAGATGGGCGTCGACATCATCGAGGCCGGTTTCCCAATCGCCTCGGAGGGCGATTTCGATGCCGTCTCGGCCATCGCGCGGCAGACAAAGAGTGCCACCATTTGCGGGCTCGCGCGTGCCAATGTCAAAGACATCGATCGCTGCTGGGAGGCGGTGCGCCATGCGCGCTCGCCGCGTATTCATACTTTCATCGGGACCTCGCCGCTCCACCGCGCAATCCCCAACCTGACGCAAGACGAAATGGCCGAGCGCATCCACGATACCGTCACCCACGCCCGCAACCTCTGCGAGAACGTGCAATGGTCGCCCATGGATGCGACACGCACGGAGTGGGCGTATCTCAAACGGGTCGTCGAGATCGCGATCAAGGCGGGCGCAACAACGATCAATATCCCCGACACGGTGGGCTATACGGCGCCCGCCGAGTCTGCCGATCTGATCCGGCGGCTGATTGCGGAGGTCGAGGGCGCGGCGGACGTTGTCTTTGCCACCCATTGCCACAACGACCTGGGCATGGCGACGGCGAACTCGCTGGCTGCCGTGGCCGGAGGGGCCCGGCAGATCGAATGCACAATTAACGGGCTCGGAGAACGCGCCGGCAACACTGCGCTTGAAGAGGTCGTCATGGCGCTGCGCGTGCGCGGCGATATCATGCCCTTTCGAACGAGCATCGACACAACGAAGATCATGAACATCTCCCGGCGTGTTGCCGCTGTGAGCGGGTTTTCCGTGCAGTTCAACAAGGCCATCGTCGGCAAGAACGCGTTTGCGCACGAATCCGGCATCCATCAGGACGGGATGCTGAAGAATCCGGAGAATTTCGAGATCATGCGGCCCGAAGATATCGGCTTGTCTGAATCGAACCTTGTGATGGGCAAGCACTCTGGTCGCGCTGCGCTCCGCGCCAAGCTCAAGGAGCTGGGCTACGATCTTGCTGACAATCAGCTTGCCGATGCCTTTGTGCGCTTCAAGGCGCTCGCCGACCGCAAGAAAGAGGTCTATGACGACGATCTGATCGCGCTGGTGACCGACGCTGCGGTCGAGGCGGAGGGCGAGCATCTCAAGCTGAAATTCCTCCGCGTGATCTGTGGGACCGAAGCGCCGCAATCGGCAGACCTTACGATGACGGTCGACGGTGTCGACCAGCAGGTCACCGCGACTGGGGACGGACCAGTCGATGCCGCCTTCAATGCGGTAAAGGCCCTCTTCCCGCACCGGGCACGGCTGCAGCTCTATCAAGTCCACGCGGTGACCGAAGGCACCGATGCTCAGGCGACCGTGAGCGTACGGATGGAGGAAGAGGGTCGGATCGTGACCGGTCAATCGGCCGATACCGACACCGTGGTTGCCTCCGCCAAAGCCTACATTGCGGCGTTGAACCGGCTGATCGTCCGGCGTACCAAGACCGGCTCGGACGCAAAGGAAATCAGCTACAAAGACGTGAGCTAAACGGCGCCGGCGGGGGCGCTGCCCCCGTCGCGCAGAGCGCGACACCCCCGGGATATTTCGGGCCCAAAGAAAGGGGCGGGGGCGCTTCACCCGGCCGCTGCGCATGGGCCTTCATGGCGGGCGCCTTGCGCGTGGGGCGGTCTTCGGGCGTGAGGAGCGCGATGGTAGCGCGTACGCGTGATCGTGATCGTGATCGTGATCGTGATAGTTTGATTTAAATTCAATTTATTGGAAGAGATTTTTTAAGTGATGCTCGATCTGGACTAGAGGCGCTTTGGTTCAAAAAACGAGTTCTGAGGTGAAGCGGGCACGTGCCACTTCTTTCAGGATCCCTGCAAGACGTTCATAGGGGCGGGCGTCGGGTGTCCCGGCGCGCCAAACAAGGCCCAGCGTGCGCGTCACTTTCGTGCCACGAAACGGCAACGCGACGACGCTCTCGCTGCGCGGAGCAAGCTCGGAGGCGACGTAGAGCCGAGGCAAAAACGCCGCCCCCATTCCCATGCCGACCATCGCCCGCAAGGCGTCAAGCGATGTGCCTTCATAGTCGCGGATGAGCTCCGCCCCATAGTCACGGCACAGGCCTGCGATCTGGTCTTGCAGCGTGTAATCGGGTGTCATGCCGAGCACGGAGAGGCCGGCGATCTGCGTCGGGTCGATCACCGCTTCGGTGGAGAGCGGGTGATCCTTGGGCAGGGCGAGGGTCAAGGGCTCTCGGAAGAGCCGATACTGCACAAGATCGGCGCCAGGCTCGGGCAGTTGGGTGAGGATCAGATCGTGGTCGCCCGCCAAAAGCGCATCGCGCAAGGGGCGCGGCGCGTTTTCGCGCACATAGAGGCGCAATTCTGGGAAATCGGCATGCAAGCGTTCGACGACGCGCGGCAAAAGGTAAGGGCCGATCGTCGGCGTCGTGCCGAGGCGCAGCGTGCCCCGCAGACCCGTGCCCATCGTGGCGGCGAGATCAACGAGGCTTTGGACTTCGTCGCGCACGCGCCGCGCACGCGCAAGGACTTCGCGCCCGGCCGGCGTCAGCGCTACAGGGCCGCGGCCGCGCTCAACGAGACGCAAGCTCAGCACCTCTTCCAGATTGGAAATCTGCAGGGACAGCGAGGGCTGCGAGATCCCGAGCCGGTCGGCAGCGCGACCGAAATGCGAGGTTTCAGAGAGCGCGATCAAGTAGCGGAGCTGCCGCAAAGTCGGCTGATTGGACATCATTGCTCCGGTCGTCGTCTTCGTGCGCGGCGGCTTCTAGCGCGAGGCCCTGTCAAAGCCCCTGACCCGGCGCCGCGCTGCTTCTGCCATGCCGCATAATAGGGTCGGGTCATTGGCCATTTCTCTAGCGACAGATAGGAAAAGCCAATCGAAATTTCAATGTCGATTGGCTTCGCTCTTGGCTTGGAACGATATAGTGTAAGGCCAGCGTGACAGAGTGTTGTGACTGGAAGACACCTGGCGCGCCACGCGAGATCGAATTCTTCGTCTGAGCGGGTTGTGCGCGCCCCTAGGCGGAGGATGTTCCCGGCGGCCGTTGCTGCAATCCCACCGGCCGGGAGCAAAGGGGGACGCAAGGCGGTGCGTCCCCCTTTTTCGTGCGCGAGGCCGAAGTCACAAAGCGCGACACCGAACCATGCGGCTTGACGCGGCTTGTCTGAATCGAACATTTCCGGCACCTGGTCCGGACGCAATTGGGCGATCCTTCGCCCAAATCCTGCTCCCGTGCCCCTCGGCGCCCCCTTTAATGCCCGAAGACGACTTTCTATAAGGCGTGAGTCTCCAGACCGCCCGAAGACAGCCAACGCGCTGCTTGGGCAACGCGCGGAGGCAGGTGGGCATTTGGAAAGGCAGCGACATGGCGCTGATGGGCGGGCTCTTCTCCTCCGACATGGCGATCGATCTGGGGACGGCGAACACGCTGGTCTATGTGAAAAGCAGGGGCATCATCCTGAACGAGCCCTCGGTCGTCGCCTATCACGTCAAGGATGGGCGCAAACAGGTTCTTGCCGTAGGGGAGGACGCCAAGCTCATGCTCGGCCGCACTCCGGGCTCCATCGAAGCGATCCGGCCCATGCGCGAAGGCGTCATCGCCGACTTCGACACTGCCGAGGAGATGATCAAGCACTTCATTCGCAAGGTGCACCGGCGCACGACCTTTACGAAGCCGAAGATTATCGTCTGCGTGCCCCATGGCGCGACGCCGGTGGAGAAGCGTGCGATTCGCCAATCCGTGTTGTCTGCCGGGGCGCGGCGCGCCGGGCTGATCGCCGAGCCGATTGCAGCGGCGATCGGCGCGGGCATGCCGATCACCGATCCAACGGGCTCGATGGTCGTCGATATTGGCGGGGGAACGACCGAGGTGGCCGTCCTGTCCCTCGGTGACATCGTCTATGCTCGTTCGGTGCGTGTTGGCGGCGACCGTATGGATGATGCGATCGTGAGCTACCTGCGCCGCCAGCAGAACATTCTGATCGGCGACTCGACCGCGGAACGGATCAAGACGTCGATCGGCTCGGCGCGCATGCCCGACGATGGGCGCGGCGCTTCGATGCTGATCCGGGGGCGCGACCTTATCAATGGCGTGCCAAAAGAGACGGAGGTCAACCAAGCGCAGGTTGCCGAGGCGCTGGCCGAGCCCGTGCAAGCAATCTGCGAAGCGGTTATGACGGCGCTCGAGACGACGCCGCCCGATCTGGCCGCCGACATCGTGGACCGGGGCGTCATGCTGACAGGCGGCGGCGCGCTGCTCGGCGATCTCGATCTCGCACTTCGCGAGCAGACGGGGCTCTCGATCTCCGTGGCCGATGAGTCGCTCAATTGCGTCGCGCTCGGCACCGGAAAAGCATTAGAATACGAAAAACAGCTCCGGCACGCTATAGACTACGACAGTTGACCCAAGGGTGAGCCCGCAATGGCCCGGGACCGCACGGACCTCGATTACGTCTCGCCCCTGCGCCGGATCGGCATAGGGCTCCTGGTCGTGCTGTGCTTGGGTGTGTTCCTGCTGTGGCGGATCGACAGTCCGCGGGTCGAGCGGATCCGGGCCGAATTGCTCGATGCGGTGGTACCACGATTCGAGTGGGCGACGGTGCCCGTGCGCCGGTTGGGCGACATGGTCGCTGACTTCCAATCCTATCAGCGGCTGCACGAGCAGAACCGCGATCTGCGGCGCGAGCTTCAGCAGATGAAGGCCTGGCGCGAAGCGGCGGTGCAGCTCGAACAACAAAACGCAAAGCTCTTGGCGCTCAACAACGTCCGCCTCGATCCAAAGCTGACCTCTGTGTCGGGCGTCGTGATTGCCGATAGCGGATCGCCGTTTCGCCAGTCGGTCCTGATCAATGTTGGCGTGCGGGACGGGATTGTGGACGGCTGGGCGACGATGGACGGGCTTGGCCTCGTTGGCCGGATCTCGGGCGTGGGCGACAGTACGGCGCGGGTCCTCCTCCTCACCGACACGACGAGCCGCATCCCCGTAACGATCCAACCCTCGGGCCAACGCGCGATGCTGACGGGCGACAATTCAGCCGCTCCTCTGCTCGGCTTTCTCGAAGATCCGTCGCTCGTGCGACCCGGCGACCGCGTGGTCAGTTCCGGCGATGGCGGGCTTTTCCCCTCGGGCCTCCTCGTCGGGCAGGTGGCGCTTGGGGCGGATACGCGGCTCAGGGTCCGGCTCTCGGCGGATTACGAGCGGCTCGAATTCCTGCGTGTTTTGCGCAGTCACCAGGCCGAGGTGATCGACGATGAAGGCGATCTGTTGATCCCACCGCAATTGCCGCCGAGCCCCGAAGTGCTTGCACCCGAAACGCCCCAGACCGACCCTTCGGAAACGGCGGAGGCGACGGGCGATGGTTGATCCGATCACCGCGCGGGTCTGGACCTATCGTGCGCTCTTTGCGGGGCTTGTCCTCGCGCTGGCCCTGGGGCGGCTTTTGCCCGATGCCGGGTTTCTCGGCGGTTTGCCGGGGCCGGACCTGATCCTGGCCTTCACGGTTGCGTGGGTCCTGCGCCGTCCCGCCTATGCACCAGCCTGGCTCATCGTTGCGGTTTTTCTGCCGCTCGATTTCCTCCTCCACCAGGCACCTGGGATCGGCGCGCTGGCGATCCTTCTTCTGACCGAGTTTCTCCGTGCCCGCCAAGAGCTCAGCCGCTCGCTTCCGTTCTCGCTCGAATGGGCGCTGGTGGCGGCTGTGCTCTTGGCCATGGTGGCGGGGACGCAGCTTTTGATGGGGCTTTTTCTTGTCCCCCGCCCGCCGCTTGGCCTCGACCTGGTTCGCGCCTTGTTTACCGCCGCGATTTACCCCTTGGGCGTCGTCGTGACGCAATATGTCTTTAAAGTGCGCAAAGCCTCGCCCGGCGAGGTCGACGCGCTGGGCGCGCGGCTTTAAGTCGGGGATGTCGTGTTCTACCAGTGATAAAGCCCTGTTTAGCGCTGTTGTGACGAAAGGGATGCTTTCCCCATGAGACGCCCGCCGAAAGATACCGAAGAGAGTGCCCGCAAAATCTCGCGCCGCTCCGCGGTTATGGGGGCGGGCATGCTCGCCTTCATGGGCGTGCTCGCCGGGCGGATGCGGCATATGCAAGTCGAGCAGGGGGATGCGTTCCGCCTGCTCGCCGAGGAAAACCGCGTCAACCTGCGGCTCATTCCGCCGACACGGGGGTTGATCTTTGACAGGAATGGCCGCGCCATTGCAGAGAATGCGCAGAACTATCGCATCGTGCTCGTGCGCGAGGACGCAGGCGATCTCGAAGAAACCTTCATGAAGCTTCGCGGCCTTGTCCCGATGTCCGACGAACAGGTCGAGCGTGCCATGCGCGAGATCCAGCGCCGCTCGCCCTTTGTCCCCGTCACCGTCGCCGATCAGCTCCGCTGGGAGGATATCGCCGAGGTTGCCGTCAATGCGCCGGCGCTGCCGGGGGTGACGCCCGAGGTCGGGCTCTCGCGGCGGTACCCGCTCTTTGAGGATTTTGCCCATGTCGTGGGCTATGTGGGGCCGGTCTCCGACAACGATCTGGCGCAGCTCGAAACGCCCGACCCGGTTCTCCAAATTCCGGAGTTTCAGATCGGCAAAGTCGGTGTCGAGCGCAAGCTGGAGGCCGCGCTGCGCGGCTCGGCCGGCACCAAGCGGATCGAGGTCAACGCCGCCGGCCGCGTCATGCGCGAGCTCGAACGGCAGGAGGGCCAGCAGGGTGCCGATCTTCAGCTTACGGTCGACGCGCGCCTGCAGAACTTTGCCCAGGTGCGTATGGGCGAGGAGAGCGCCTCAGCCGTCGTCATGGATGTGCGGAACGGCGATATTCTTGCCTGCGCCTCCGCGCCGTCCTTTGACCCCAACCTCTTTGTGCGGGGGATCTCCGTCCCCGATTACCGCACGCTCACGGAGGACAATCACCGCCCGCTCGCCACAAAGACGGTTCAGGGCACTTATCCGCCGGGCTCGACCTTTAAGATGCTTGTTGCAATTGCTGGGATCGAAGCTGGGGTGATTACTGCGGGCGAAACCGTCTTTTGCCCCGGCCACCGCGAGCTTGGCGGCCGGCGGTTTCATTGCTGGAAGCGGGCGGGCCACGGCTGGATGGATATGCATGACAGCCTCGTCCAATCCTGCGATGTCTATTACTACGAGCTGGCTGAGCGCGTGGGGATCGACCGGATCGCCGCCATGGCGCGACGCTTCGGGCTCGGCGAGAGGTTCGATCTGCCGCTTTCGGCCGTGTCTGACGGACTTGTGCCGAACAAAGAGTGGAAGCGCCGAACACGTGGGCAGGAATGGCGCATCGGTGACAGCCTGAACGCCGCCATCGGGCAGGGCTACAACCTTGCCTCGCCGCTGCAACTTGCCGTGATGACAGCGCGGATCGCGACCGGCGAAGCGATCTCGCCCCGCCTCGTGCGCTCGATCGGCGGGGTCGAGCAGCCAATCGTCACAGATGGTCCCATGGGCCTTTCGCCGACGCTTATGGCGCAGATCCGCAAGTCGATGTTTGACGTCTCAAACCACCGGCGCGGCACGGCCTATCGCTCGCGTCTCGCCGAGGAAACGATGAAGATCGCCGGCAAGACCGGCACGAGCCAGGTCCGCTCGGTCGTTGTCCGCAACGAGGACGTGCCCTGGGAACAGCGCGATCACGCGCTCTTTGTGGGCTACGCGCCCGCCGATGCGCCGCGTTACGCCTGCTCGGTCGTTGTCGAGCATGGCGGCGGCGGCTCGCGCGCCGCGGCCCCTGTTGCGCGAGACATCCTTGCCTATGCGCTCAGCGACGGCCTGCCTGCGCTCGATGTCTACCCGGCGGCGACGCGCGGCGAGGTCGAAGAGCTCTTTTCCAAGATGCCGCTCCGCCGCGAAGATGGGACAGAGGGCCCGCCGATCCTCGACAGGGCCTAGTCGATGCCCGTCTCCTATCTCGAATACCGCGTTCAGACCGTCCCCACCGGGCTCTCCAAGGTGCTGCACGTCAACTGGGCGCTCGTCGTTCTGCTGATGGCGGTCGCCTGTATGGGCTTTCTGATGCTCTATTCGGTGGCTGGCGGCTCGATGGAGCCTTGGGCCCGCCCGCAGATGGAGCGGTTCGGGCTCGGCCTGCTCCTGATGTTCTTTGTGGCGTTCGTGCCGGTCTACTTCTGGCGAAACGTTGCGCTCCTGGCCTATGCGCTGGCTTTCGTGCTCCTTCTCGTGGTCGAGGTCGCCGGGCAGACGGCGGGCGGGGCGCAGCGCTGGATCGACCTTGGGTTCATGCGATTGCAGCCCTCCGAGATGATGAAGATCACGCTCGTGATGCTGCTCGCCGCCTATTACGACTGGCTCGACATAAACAAGGTTTCTCGCCCGCTCTGGGTGATCGTCCCGGTCTTTCTGATCCTGCTGCCAACGGGGCTCGTTCTTGCACAGCCCGACCTTGGCACCGCGATCCTCCTCGTCGTCGGGGGCGCGATTGTGATGTTTGCCGCGGGCGTCCATTGGGCTTATTTCGCCGCCGTTGCCGCGTCGGTCGGCGGTCTCGTCTCGGCGGTCATGTCCTCGCGGGGGACGGACTGGCAGCTCTTGCAGGATTATCAATACCGCCGCATCGACACTTTCCTTGATCCGAGCAGCGATCCCTTAGGCGCAGGATATCACATCACGCAATCAACCATCGCTTTCGGTTCCGGCGGCTGGACGGGGCGCGGCTTTATGCAAGGCACGCAGTCGCGGCTGAACTTCCTGCCCGAAAAGCACACCGATTTCATCTTCACGACCCTCGCCGAGGAGTTCGGGTTTCTTGGCGCGATCTCGCTTTTGACGCTCTATGGGCTCATCATCGTCTTTTGCCTTGTCTCGGCCATGTCGAACAAAGACAGGTTCGCCGCGCTGATAACCATCGGCATCGCGGGCGCGTTCTTTCTCTACTTTGCGGTCAACATGTCCATGGTGATGGGCCTCGCGCCCGTTGTCGGCGTGCCGCTCCCCCTTGTCTCCTTCGGCGGCTCGGCAATGCTCGTTCTCATGGTCGCCTTCGGTCTGGTGCAATCGGCGCACATCCACCGCCCCCGCGAACGTCAGTGACGTCCCGGGGTTAAAGCGCACAACCTTTCTTCTTTTTGCTTCAAATATCGCCGCCGGAGGCATCCTCGCTCCTCCAACGGCACCCGCGCCGGGTCGGCCGCGCATCGCAAGCGTCTTGCAGCCGCCGCCGAGATATGGTGTCCCGCGCGCACACCGTCCGTACAGGAGTTTCCATGCCGCCTGTGATCCGCTTTGCCGCCCATCCTTCGCGATGGGACGAATATGCGGCGCCGCTTCGGGCCGCGCTTGATGCGACCGGGCTCGCAACGGCCGACCTTACGCCCGGCCCAGTGCCGCCCGAGACGGTCGATTACCTCGTTTATGCGCCCAATTCCGATGTGCAGGACTTCACGCCCTACACCAACCTCAAAGCTGTGTTGAACCTTTGGGCCGGCGTCGAAGAGGTTGTGGGCAATCCCACGCTTACGGTCCCGCTCGCGCGCATGGTCGATCCCGGAATGACCGAGGCGATGGTGGCGTGGGTCACGGGCCACGTCCTGCGTCACCATCTTGATATCGACCATTGCCTGGCGCACCAAGCGGGAGCCTGGGTTCGCCACATCCCGCCCCTGGCGCGTGACCGTCCGGTGACGATCCTCGGTCTCGGGGCGTTGGGCCGGGCGTCGGCCGAGGCGCTGATGGCTCTGAACTTCCCGGTGAGCGGCTGGGCGCGGTCGGAAAAGCATATCCCGGGCGTGCGCGCGTTTTGCGGCGCGGACGGGTTGAGACCGGCGCTGACGGGCGCTGAGATCGTCGTCCTACTCCTTCCCGATACGCCCGCGACCGAGAAGGTCCTCGATGCGACCACGCTGTCCTATCTCGCGCCCGGCGCCACGATCATCAACCCGGGCCGGGGGCCGCTTATAGACGACACCGCGTTGTTGGCCGCGCTCGAGACCGGGCAGGTCGGCCGCGCCACGCTCGACGTTTTCCGCACCGAGCCGCTGCCGCCCGATCACCCCTATTGGGCCCATCCGCGCGTCACCGTGACGCCCCACATCGCCTCGGAAACGCGGCCCGAAACGGCATCGCTGGTGATCGCGGAAAACGTCCGCCGGGGCGAGGCGGGAGATCCCCTTCTCCATCTCGTCGACCGCCGAGCGGGCTATTGAGGGCGGACGCGCCGGCCGCTCTATTGCATCGGCAAAAGGCGCAAGCCGCTTAACCTAGGCGCACCTCAAACCGGCATGCCGGGGCCCCCATGGCGCAGCAATCCGTCTCCCGGACCTGCGCATGGATTGATATCAGCTGAGTGAAGAGCCGCTCGAAGACTGCGACATGCCAGTGGCAGAGCGGGACCGTGCTTCGCTCCCCCCGCACAATCGGATTGTCAGCGATGGCAAAGGTCAGCGGGGCGGTCGCCGCGATCGAAAACACGCCCGACCCGGCAAAGGTCCAGGCATGGCGTGCAATCGCATCGGCCAAGAGCCGCGCCCCGATGCCTGCGGGCAACGCGCGCAGGGCGATCTGTGCGAGTCTTGGGATGCGATGGGCGAGGATGTAATCGCCCGTGGCAAGGCCCGCCGCGCGCGCGATCTGAGGCGCTGCGCGGGGCAGCTTGCGGCGCAGAACTTGATGGAGTGCAGCCGCAGGCCCCTCGGGGATCATGCCGCTTCCATCGGGTAGTGTGACGATCCCCGCCTCGGCCAAGAGCGCGCGGCGCTGCGCGGGAGAGGTCTGTGCATCGAGTGCCGGCAGCATCTGCAAAATCGCGTTTGGGCCGATCCGCGCCGCCGCCTGTTGATCCGACGCCTGTGAACCGAGAATACGGAGCGCCATCTCAGCTCCGCTCCATCTCGTCCTCGCTCATTTGCTCTGTCCCGCCGCCGCAGGCCGAGACGGTTGCGCCGTTGGGCATCTTGAAGGCCGCGTTGCGCTCGACCGCGCGGGCCTTGCCTTGCGCTCGGATCGCCTCTCGCCGCTCTTGTGCTCGGCGGGCCCGATCGGCGGCGGCGTCCCAATCATCCATCTGCGCGTCGGCAATGGTGCGCGACATGTCGAAGTCAAAATGCACCCGGTCTTTCGATTGCGGCCCCCAATAGTTGTTCTTGCCGAGATCGTAAAACGAGCGCTGCACCCCGGCCTTGAGGAACGCTTTGAGGCAGCCGAGGAGGTAGCGGCGGCGAAAGCCCGTGCCGCGCCAGGGATAATTAAAGAGCGCCTTCCTGGAATAAAAGCGCCGGTAATTGTGCATCACGCGGTCGAGTAGCGTCGCGCGGTCCATCGCGGCAGGCTTCATGATCGGATTGACGAAGTTGTAGCGCGAGAAGTCGAACACCTCGACCTTGTCGCGCATCTCCTGGAAAAGCGGGGTGAAGGGCCAAGGTGTGTACATCGCCCAATTGGCGAGGTCCGGCTGCCAGTCCCAGCACATCTGGAAGGTTTCTTCGATCGTCTCGGGCGTCTCATTGTCGAGCCCGACGATGAATTGCGCCTCCGTGAGGATATCGGCCTCGCGCAGTAGCTGGATCGCGCGGCGATTGTCCTCGACCTTCGTTTCTTTGTTGAACTGGTCGAGCTTCATCTGCGCGGCGGCCTCGGTCCCGAGCGAGATATGGACGAGGCCCGCGCGCCGATAGAATGGCAGAAGCTCTTCGTCCCGCAGGATATCGGTCACGCGGGTGTTGATCCCCCATTTGACCTTGTCGGGCAGGCCCCGGTCGATCAGCTCCTGACAGAATTGAATGAATTTCTTGCGGTTTATCGTCGGCTCCTCATCGGCGAGGATAAAGAAGCCGACCTTCTGATCCCACACCAGCCGCTCGATCTCATCGACGACCTTCTTGGGGTCGCGCACGCGGTAATCGCGCCAAAATTTCCATTGCGAGCAGAACGAGCAGGTGAAGGGGCAGCCGCGCGCCATGTTCGGGATCGCAACGCGGGTATTGAGCGGGATGTAGCTGTATTTCTCCCATTCGAGGATCGTCCAATCGGGATCGAGCGCGTCGAGGTTCTTGACCGTGCTGGCCGCGGGCGTGGCGACGATTTCGCTCGCGTCCCTGTAGGCGATGCCATGGATCTTTGCCCGCTCCTCGGGCCAGCGCCCGTCGCGGATGGCGTTAAAGAGATTGACGACGATCTCCTCGCCTTCGCCGCGGACAATGCAATCGATCCACGGGGCTTCGGAGAGCACCTGTTTGAACATAAATGTGGCATGGACCCCGCCGAGGACGCCAACCGCATTCGGAACGATCTCCTTGGCGATCTTCAGACAGTGTTCGGCGGCATAGATCGAGGGCGTGATCGACGTGACGCCGACGACATCGGGCTGGATCTCGGCCATGCGCACGCGGATCTCGCCCTCGGACAGATTGTTTGTCATCGCATCGACAAAGTGAATGTCGTCGTAGCCTGCTTGTCGCAACGCACCCGTGAGATAGGCCACCCAGGCTGGCGGCCAGTTGCCGGCGATCTCCGCACCGCCGGAGCGATAATTGGGATGGATGAACAGAATACGCATGGTCTTCCCTCGGGCTGCCCACCGCGAGATTGACACATGTGCTGTCAGGGCAAATTGACATAAGTCAGGTCTGCGCGCCCGACGTGCAAGATCTCATTACCACGGGAGTGTCGGCCGGATCGGATGAAAGGATGCCTCCGATCCAAACAAAATGAGCCGGGCGCCTTTCGGCACCCGGCCCCAACCGAGGTCGAACGAGGGCGTCGGCCATAGCGTCCCCCTAACCCTTAGAGCGCGCTGACGAGCATCGCGCCAATTGCCATGCCAGAGATCATCCCCGACAGAAGCAGAATTCGAACCAGTGCCATGGCACTTCCCCAGACCAACAACCGCTTACCACACCGCTCGTCTAGGCGGATTCTCGCCGACCGCAAAGCAACAAAGATACATCCTATCGCATTGTTGCGTGCAGCGCACGGATCTGTGCCCATTTTGCATCACTCGAGGCGGAGACATCCCGTCAACCCGGGTTTGCTGTGGCGCGCAGGTAGTCGTCGAGCCGGATCTTGAGGCGCGGCACGGCCGTTGGGTTCGACAGGAACTCCGCGATCGGCGCCCATCGCCAGGCTTGGCCTTCGTCTCCGAGCCGTATGCCCCGCAGCGCGGATGGGCTTGGCTTTGAGACGAAAAACCAATTTGGAGGCGCCCCAGGCGCTGCCGCCGGATAGGCGTGCGCCCAGATCAAATCGGATGGGTGGAGCGTTATGGACATCTCCTCCGAGGTCTCTCGCAGGACGCAGTCTTCGGGCGTTTCGCGCCCCTCCCGTCCGCCCCCTGGGAGGTCCCAGTGATTGGGGTAGGGAATGTCGGGGCGATCGTCGCGGAGCAGTGTGAGGACCTCACCTCCGTGAAGGATCGCAAGCTTTGCTCCGCCAAATTCCATAGGGGCTCTCCTTAGTCCACTGGCACTTCGGCGGCGTTCTTGCGGACCGCTTGTATGGCCGTTTGCCCTCGCCAGCGCTGCCCGCCCTTGTCGGCGCGGGACGGCGGCACTATACCGCCGAGAATGACGCTCGGGATTACGCTCTTTGTGATTAGCCGCCCGGCGCCCTGAGGCATCGCCGCCGGACGGGGCGTCGGGCCAAGGCGCCTGCACCTGCGCGCCGCCTTCCGACATTAGCTGCTCCGACATCATCTACTCCGACATCAGCTACTCCGACAAGGATTGCCAAAGATGTGCGCCGACACGACCGCCCCGACATCGACCGACGCGCCCGCCGATACCGAAGCGCCCGATTACAAAGAGACGCTGTTCCTGCCCCGCACAGACTTTCCGATGCGCGCCGGTCTGCCAAAGCGCGAATCCGGCTGGCTGGCGCGCTGGGAGGAGATCGGCGTCTACGACCGTCTGCGCGAAAAGGCTGATGGCCGGGCGCCCTTCATCCTCCATGATGGCCCGCCCTACGCCAACGGGCACCTCCATATCGGTCACGCGCTGAACAAGGTTCTGAAAGACATGGTCGTGCGGTCCCAACAGATGATGGGGCGCGATGCACGATACATCCCCGGTTGGGATTGCCACGGCCTGCCCATCGAGTGGAAGATCGAAGAGAAGTACCGCGCCAAGGGCAAAGACAAGGACGCCGTGCCGGTTTTGGAGCTGCGCCGCGAGTGCCGCGCCTTCGCGGAAAGCTGGATCGACGTGCAGCGCAGCGAATTCAAACGCTTGGGTGTTACTGGCGCCTGGGACCGACCGTACCTGACTATGGATTACCACGCCGAAGCGGTGATCGCGTCGGAATTCATGACGTTCCTGATGAACGGCACGCTCTATCAGGGCTCAAAGCCGGTGATGTGGTCTGTCGTCGAAAAAACAGCCTTGGCCGAGGCCGAGGTCGAGTACCACGAACACCAGAGCCACACGATTTGGGCAAAGTTTCCGATCCTCTCGGAGACGCGAACCGATCCGCTTGAAACGGGTGAGGGCCTGACATCGGGCCGCGTCGACGCACTTGGCGATCTCGACAGTGCGTCGGTGCTGATCTGGACGACGACGCCTTGGACGATCCCGCAGAACCGGGCCGTCGCGTTCAACCCCGAGCTGTCCTATGGCCTCTACGAGGTCACCGCCACGCCGGACGAATGCTGGGCCGCGGTCGGCGACCGGTATCTGGTGGCCGATGCGCTGGCCGAGGACGTCATGACTCGCGCGCGCCTCGAAGACGGGCAGTGGCACCGCGTGCGGCACGTGTCGGCCGACGAGCTCTCGTCCCTCGCCATGGCGCACCCGCTGCGCGGCGTCGCGGACGGCGCGGGCGAGTGGGACTATGACGTGCCGATGCTGCCGGGGGATCACGTGACCGACGAGGCCGGCACCGGCTTTGTCCACACCGCGCCGTCGCACGGGGCCGACGACTATGTCCTCGGCGTCAAACACGGCCTGCCGATGACCTACAACGTCCTGGAAGACGGGTCCTTTCGGCCGGACCTGCCGCTTTTCGGCGGGGCGCGGATCTTTAACCACAAGGGCAAGGAAGGCGACGCCAACACCCGGGTCATCGACACATTGGTTGCCGCAGGGGCCCTCGTGGCACGTGGCCGGCTCAAGCATTCCTACCCGCATTCTTGGCGTTCCAAAGCGCCGCTCATCTTTCGCAACACGCCGCAATGGTTTGCCGCGATCGACCGTCCGCTTGAGGACGGGATGGGAGCGTATGGCGATACGATCCGGACGCGGGCGCTTCGGTCGATTGACGAGCTTGTCACCTGGACACCGCAAACGGGACGCAACCGCCTTTATTCGATGATCGACGCGCGGCCCGACTGGGTCCTCTCCCGGCAGCGGGCTTGGGGCGTGCCGCTGACCTGCTTTGTCAAGAGAGGCGCCAAGCCCGACGACCCGGACTTTCTGCTCCGCGACCCGAGGGTCAATGCCCGGGTCGTGGCCGCGATAGAGGCCGAGGGGGCCGATGCCTGGTATGCGGAGGGCGCAAAAGCGCGGTTTCTAGGCAACGATTACGACCCCGAGCAGTACGAGCAGGTCTTTGACATCCTCGATGTCTGGTTCGACAGCGGCTCGACCCATGCCTTTGTCTTGCGCGACCGCGACGACGGCAGCGCAGACGGGCTCGCCGACCTCTATCTCGAAGGGACCGACCAGCACCGGGGATGGTTTCACTCTTCGATGTTGCAGGCCTGCGGCACGCGGGGCCGCGCCCCCTATCGCGGGGTGCTGACCCACGGCTTCACACTCGACGAGAAGGGCATGAAGATGTCCAAGTCGCTCGGCAATACGATCCTGCCAGACCAGGTCGTCAAGCAATACGGCGCGGATATCCTGCGGCTGTGGGTGGCGCAGTCGGACTATACCGCCGACCAGCGCATCGGGCCGGAAATCCTCAAGGGCGTCGCCGACAGCTATCGCCGTCTGCGCAATACGATGCGCTTCCTCTTGGGCGCGCTCGATGGCTATGACCCGGCAGATGCCGTGCCCCTGGCCGAGATGCCTGAGTTGGAGCGCGCCGTGCTACACCGCGTGGCCGAGATCGACCAGGAGGTGCGCGAAAAGTACAACGGCTATGACTTTCAAGGCGTTTGGCAGAGCGTCTTCACCTTCGCGACGGTTAACCTATCGGCGTACTACTTCGATGTGCGCAAGGATGCGCTCTATTGCGATGGGGCGGGTTCGGTGCGGCGGCGCGCGTGCCTCACGGTGCTCGACGCGCTCTATCACCGCCTGGTGACGTGGCTCGCGCCGATCCTCGTATTCACGATGGAGGAGGTGTGGCTGGAGCGCTTTCCCGGCGCCGGCTCGTCGGTGCATCTGCAGGACATGCCCGCGACGCCCGAGGACTGGCGCGACGAGGCGCTTGCGGCCAAGGCAGAGATCTTGCGCAACGTGCGCCGGGTGGTCACCGGGGCGCTAGAGGTCGCGCGGCAGGACGGCGTCATCGGCGCGTCGCTCGAAGCCGCGCCCCATGTCTATGTCGACCGAGAGACCGCGGCGCTGATCGACCGTGCGGCCTTTGCCGATCTCTGCATCACCTCGGACGTGACGATCTCGACGGATCCGGCGCCGGAAGAGGCCTTTACGCTTGCAGATGTAGGGGGCGTGGCCGTCGTCTTTGCCCGGGCCGAGGGCGCGAAGTGTCAGCGCTGCTGGAAAGTCCTTCCCGATGTCGGCACCCATCGCCATCCCGGGACCTGCGCGCGATGCAACGCGGTCCTCGGCTGAGGGGGATCGCCCGACCCGTTGGGCCGGGCGATCCGGGCCGCGCCTTCGTCGCGGCTGCACCAATGGGGGCATGATCTCCGATCATGATATCGAGGGGGCGCTCGCTGCGCTCGCGCAGGCCAGGGGCGCCGGTAAGACGTTTTGCCCCTCCGAGGTTGCCCGTGCTCTCGCCGCGGATTGGCGCCCGCTTATGCCGGAGCTGCGCCGGGTCGCGGGCAGGATGCAGGCGCAGGGCACGATGCAGGCTTTTCAAAAGGGCGCGCCGGTCGATCCGATTGCGGCACGCGGGCCGATCCGCCTCGGTCTGCCTAAAAATTGATAAGTCGCTATGGTTTGGCGATCGTTCCTTAGGTGATGCTCCAGCACTGGCGCATACCCGAGCGATGTCGGATCAGGACAGTGTCGCGGGCTCGCGCGGCAGAAGCTGTTGAACGATACCGGCAAGCGCGAGATAAAGCGACGTGGCCACGAGACCCCATTGCGCCCAGCTTTGCGGGTCGAACTCGACCCATGCGGCCCAGGCGGCAAAGATCGTCCACGCGATGGCGACGGGCAGCGAGACGGCGCGCCAACGCTCGGTGCGCACCGGATGGATGAACTTCAGATCGGTGAACATCGTGACAGCCAAGAGGAGCACGAGCGCAAGCGAAACAAGGGGCGGCGGCGCGACCGCAAAGAGCACGATCACCAGCATGTTCCAGCAGCCGGGAAAGCCCGAAAACGAATTGTCCTTGGTCTTCATGCGAGTATCGGCAAAGTAAATCGCTGATGCAAAGACGATGGCCAGGAGCGCGAGCCACCCGGGCCAGCCGGGCAAAAGATCGGACTGAAAGAGCGCGTAGGCCGGGATAAAGACGTAGGTTAAGTAGTCGATAATCAGGTCCAAGAGCGCGCCGTCGACCTCGGGCGCGTTCTCCGAGACGCCATATTTGCGCGCCAGCGGCCCGTCGACCCCGTCGACCGCGAAGGCGACCACGAGCCAGACGAACATCATCGGCCAATCTCCTTGGCTTGCCTCGAGCATGGCGAGCATGGCGAAGATGGCCCCCGTCGCCGTGAGCAAATGGACCGAATAGGCACGGATGTGCGGCGTCATCGTTCTGTCATGGACGAAGCGTGGCAGGAGCGCAAACCTTGAAGTTGCGCGAGCGCAGGGCTGGGAGGTCTTCGGCGAGGATATTTGGGGCCCAAAGAAGGGCGAGGCGATGTAACGGGCCCAGCCGATGTCCAGGTTTTAGATCCTGGGGCGCGCGGCGGGATGGGCGGCGCTATAGATCTCCATCAGGCGGGCAGTGTCGACGGCGGTGTAGCCTTCCGTCGTCGAGAGAGAGGCGTGGCCCAGGAGCTCTTGGATCGCACGGAGATCGCCGCCCGCTTCAAGGAGATGGGTTGCAAAGGAGTGGCGCAGGGCGTGGGGCGTGGCGGAGGCGGGGAGGCCGAGCTGATGCCGGGCGCGCTCGGTCATCTGGCGAACAAGGCGCGGATTGAGGGCGCCGCCGCGGGCGCCGCGAAAGAGCGGCGTGTCGCTGGTCAGCGGGTGAGGACAGATCTCAACATAGGCCGCGACGGCGTTGCGGGCAGGGGCGATGAGAGGCACGAGGCGTTCCTTGTCGCCCTTGCCGCGGATCCGCAGGCTCTGGCCGAGGGGCAGAGCCGCGGCGCTGAGGCCGAGGGCCTCGGAGACGCGCAGACCGCACCCATAGAGCAAGGTCAGGATAGCGGCATCGCGGGCGGCGATCCAAGGGGCGCTGGCGTTTTCGGGCGCGGTCGCGAGGAGCTGACGCGCGGCGTCGACCGACAGCGGGCGGGGCAGCTTGCGCGGGGCACGGGGCGTGCGGGTCGCCAGGATCGCGGTGACCTCGACCTCGTCATGGTCGGCCAGCCACCGTGCGAAACCCTTAACGGCGGAAAGGGCTCGGCCGAGGGACCGCGCGCTCTGGCCGCGCGCTCGCTCGTCGGCCATCCAGGCGCGCATATCGGGCTGCGCCAAGCGCGCGAGGGCTGAAGGTCCGGGCGCGCCGCCAAGATGGCGCGTCAGAAACTGAAGAAAGCCGCGCAGATCGGTCGCATAGGCCTCGACCGTCGCCGGCGCGCGCCCCTCCACCCCGCGCAGATGCGCCTGCCAGCGTTCGGACGCATCGCGCAGCGCAGGCGTGATATGGAGCGTCAGCTCAGCCAGCGCCGCATCTGCCGCTCGAAGATCCCGCCGAAAAACGACAAAAGGTCGGTCCCCTGCGCAGGCTTGAATTGATGTGGGTCTTCGGCACCCATGGCGAGCATGCCTGCCTGCCGGCCCGGACCGAAATCGAGCCGAATGAGCGCCTCGGACGCAACCCAGGAGGCATGCTCGCCATAGGGCGTGCGCGAGCGGCCGATCTGCGTCGTCCGGTGGGGCGAGGGGGCGACGGTGGGCGAGGCCTGGCGCAGCGTGACGGTGCGCGCGGGCATGCCCTCACGGCCCGCATCGATATAGGTGTCAATAAAGCCAGGCGGGCGCACGACCAGGACATCGCCAAGCCGCTGTTCGATTTGTGCGGCGGAGGCGGCCTGGGGGCTTTCGAGGACCAGGCGGATGACGTCGACCCGCAGGATCGCGGCGACCTCGGTGCCCAGATTGCGCAGGAACGGCTCGAACTCGGTCGGGTCGAGCATCGCCAGGATCGCGCGGTGGACCTGGTTTGTGCCGGCGAGGTTCTCATAGGCGGCGGCGATGACCGAACGGTGGGTGTCCTCGAGCCGGTCGAGACGGCTTTCGAGCCGTTCCATCGCAATGCCGCGCAGATCGACAATTTTGCCCTCGGAGGCACCCGTCTCTGCGCCCACGAGAGCGCGCATCACTTCGCGGTCTTCGAGCACCTTTTCGGGTGCGGCAAGTATGGTTTCACGCAGGTCGTCGCCCTCCATCGTCCGCATTTCTGTCCCCAGTACCATTTAGAAACACCTCATCCCGTGCGGCTTCTGTTGCGACGCTTCCCCGATTGGGGTCACAGGATCCGCTGACCCGTTTTTGCCCAATCGGAGAGGAAGGCGTCCAGACCCTTATCTGTAAGCGGATGTTTGCTCAACTTTTTGATAACATCGGGTGGCATGGTCGCCACATCGGCACCAATCTTGGCGGCTTCTGTCACATGATTGACGGTCCGGATCGAAGCGGCGAGAATCTCGGTGTCAAAGCCGTAATTGTCGTAGATCTCGCGAATGTCGGCGATCAGCTCCATCCCGTCGAGATTGACGTCGTCGAGCCGGCCGATGAAGGGCGAGATAAAGCTCGCCCCGGCCTTGGCCGCGAGCAGCGCCTGGTTGGCGGAAAAGCAGAGCGTCACATTGACCATTCTGCCCTCGTCACGGAGCGTTTTGCAGGCCTTGAGGCCAGCCATCGTCAGCGGCACCTTGATCGCAATGTTGCTCCCGATCTTGGCCAATTCGCGGCCTTCTGCAATCATGCCCTCGGCATCGAGCGCAACGGTCTCGGCGGAGACGGGACCCTCGACGATCCCGGCGATCTCGGCGACGACGTCCTTGAAGTCGCGCCCGGATTTCATGATGAGCGAGGGATTCGTCGTCACACCGTCGAGAAGGCCGGTCTCGGCGAGTTCCTGGATCTCGGCGGTGTCGGCCGTATCGGCGAAGAATTTCATGGGGGTCCTCCTATTGGCGACCGGACAGACCAGAGCCGCGCCGCAATTGACCGGGCCCCGTCGCGCCCGGGCGTCTGCCTGCGGGCATAGCTTAGGGAGCCAGGGCGGGAAAGCCCCGGTGCGGGAGGCCGGTCGCAGGCGATCGGTCGCCTTCGCGAGCCTCGGGCGCCATGGCTGATCTCTTTGCAGGGCTCGAAGCGGGCGCGACAGAGTTTGCCGAAGGGGACGCCGTTGCGGTGGCGCTGACCGAGCCGCTCGACCGGCTGCTCGACTACCGCGCCCCGCGTGAGGGTTGCAGCATCGGCGATTTCGTCGAAGTGCCGCTGGGGCCGAGACGCGTGCTCGGCGTCGTTTGGGCCTCGGGCGGGGGGGACTACGACCGGGCAAAGCTCCGCCCCATCGCCCGCGTTCTCGAGGCGCCGCCGATGGCGGAGGGCATGCGGACCTTCCTGATGCGCGCGTCCGATTACACGCTGACGCCGCTGCCCGCGATGCTGCGCCTTGCCACACGGGCGCCTGCCCTTGGCGACCCGCCCGGGGCGCGCAAGGTCTATGCCAAGGGTGCGGGCGAGCCGGCGCGCATGACGCCGGCCAGGGCACAGGTGCTCGATGTCCTTGAAGAGGAGCCCGACGCGGTCTTTCTCGCCTCCGAGCTTGCGGCGCGGGCAGGCGTCTCGGTCGGCGTGGTCAAGGGGCTGGTGAAGGGCGGCTGGATCGAAGAGCGGACCGCGCCGCGCGATGCGCCTTATCCACGGCTCGATCCAGAACGTCCCGGCGTCACGCTCTCGCCCGATCAGGTGCAGGCGGCCGAGGCATTGCGCGCCGCTTTGCGCAGCGGCCGGTATGGGACAACACTGCTCCGTGGGGTCACGGGCTCCGGCAAGACCGAGGTCTATCTCGAAGCCGTCGCCACCTGCCTCGCGAACGGTCGGCAAGCGCTTGTCCTTCTGCCGGAGATCGCGCTTACGGGCGAATTTCTCGGACGGGTCGAGGCACGGTTTGGCGCGCGCCCTGCCGAGTGGCACTCGGGCGTGACGCAGACCGAACGCCGCCGCGCCTGGCGCATGGTGGCCGAGGGCGGCGCCCAGCTTGTTGTCGGCGCGCGCTCCGCGCTCTTTTTGCCGTTTCGCGATCTCGGTTTGATCGTTGTCGATGAGGAGCACGACCCGTCCTACAAGCAGGAAGACGGCGTGCTTTACAACGCGCGGGATATGGCGGTGTTACGCGCCTCGATCGCTGAGGCCCAGGTCGTGCTCGCCTCGGCGACGCCCTCGCTGGAAAGCTGGGCGAATGCGGGGGCGGGCAAGTATCGTCGGCTCGATCTGATGGCGCGCCACGGGGCCGCCGACCTCCCCGCGATGGCCGCCATCGACCTGCGCGCCGAGGACATGCCCGCCAATTGTTGGATCTCGCCGACCCTCCGCGATGCCACCCGCGCGGCAATGGAGGCCGGTGAGCAGGTCCTCCTCTTCCTCAACCGGCGCGGCTATGCGCCGGTCACGCTCTGCCGCGCCTGCGGGCACCAGATCGGCTGCGCCCATTGTGATGCGCGCATGGTCGAGCACCGCTTCCTCAAGCGGCTTGTCTGCCACCAATGCGGCGAGACGACCCCGATCCCCGAGGCCTGCCCCGCCTGCGGTGTGGTGGGCAAGCTCGCGCCAATCGGGCCGGGGGTCGAGCGGTTGGCCGAGGAGGTGGCCGAGGCCTTCCCTGAGGCGCGCGTCGCGATACTGTCGTCCGACCTCTTTGGGACGGCGCGGGCGCTCAAGGCGCGGGTGAGCGAGATCGCCCAGGGTGGCGCGGATCTCATCATCGGTACGCAGATCGTCGCCAAGGGGCACAACTTTCCGCTCCTGTCCCTCGTCGGGGTGATCGACGCCGATCTCGGCTTGCAAGGCTCGGATTTGCGCGCCGCCGAGCGCACGTTTCAGCTCATGCGCCAGGTTGCCGGGCGCGCCGGGCGCACGGCGGAAAAGCGGGGGCAGGCGCTCGTTCAGACCTTTCAGCCCGAGCACCCGGTCATTCGCGCGATTCTGTCGGGCGAGGAGGAGGCGTTTTGGCAAGCCGAGGCCGCTGAGCGCGCGGCGGCGGGCATGCCGCCCTATGGGCGGCTCGCGGGGGTGATCCTGTCGGGGCCCGAGCTTGCGCCGGTTTTCGATCTTGGGCATGCGCTCCTCCGCGCGCCCGAGCCGCTCCTTCAGGTCGGCGCGCAAGTCTTTGGCCCGGCGCCCGCGCCCGTGGCGCGGATCCGCGGGCGGCACCGTGTCCGATTGCTCGTTAAGGCACCAAAAGCGGCGCCGCTGCAGCCGGCCCTGGCCCGCTGGCTCGCCCAGGTACGCGTGCCGAACGCAATCAGCGTGACCGTCGACATCGACCCACAGAGCTTTTTCTAAACCCGGCTAAAGCAGAGCGGAGGCGGCCGCGCTTCTCCGCTGTCGAAAATACGCCGCGCACAGCCACCCCAAGCCGAAGCAGACGACATCTCCGACGATCGTCACCCCGCGGAAGACAAGCGCGAGGAGCAGCGCGGCCTCCGTCGAGATTGCGCCCGAGAGCATCGCGACAAGGACAGCTTCACGCACCCCGAGCCCGCCGGGGGCGCCGGGCGTCGCATAGCCGATAAGCCATGCCGCAAGCGCAGCGGCCGCTGCAAGCAACGCGGGCGCAGCGGCGAGCGTCGCGGCGAGGAGAGCAAAAAGCGCGGCAAGGCTCGCCATGAAGAGCGTGGCGAGGAGCGTGGGCGTGAGGAGTGCCGCGGGCGAGAGGCGCTTGCCGCGCAGCGCGTAGAGGATAGCGCCCAGGGTTGCCGCGGCGGTCAGCGCCGCCCCAAGCGCAAGTTGGATATCCGTGAGCGGCAGGCCGGGAAGCTGGAGAGCCGGAAAGAGGCACGCCAGAACGAGGAGCGCGCCGAGCGGCGTAAAGAGCAGCTCCAGCAGCGTCGCCCGCGCCAAAGCGCCATCGCCGAGGGCGCCGCCACGCAGCCACGCCGCCCGCCCGACCAGGTGAAAGACGTTGCCCGGCAGGTAGCGCGCGACCAATGTCATCGTGTAGGACGGATATGTCCGCGCGCGTGGCTCCGCGCCGAGAAGACCGACGATCCGGTGCCATTGTTCGGCCAAGAGGAGCAGGCTCAGACCATAGGCAAATCCGAGCCCAGCGAGCATCGGCACGACCCCCTCGGGCAGCCGATGCGCGGCCAACGCATCGCGGTAAAGCACCGCCTCCCGCCCGACATAGACGAGCGCAAGGGCGACAAGCGCCCAGCCGGCAAAGCGCGATAGCCGGCGGAGCCGCATCATTCGGGGTGTCGCGTGAGCAGGGTCGTTTCGTCGGGATAGGGCAGCGAGGGCGTCAGCCCGCGGCACGGCGTGGCTGCTAGGCCGCTCTCGCGGATCGCCGCGCGATACCGCGCGCGCCCGGAATTGTCGAAGACGATCATGCCGCTGGGTGCGAGGCGCGCGGCGGCGTGGGCCAGGCATGCGGCCCGGGCGCGCCCGTCGATGACGATGAGATCGTAGCCGCACTCCGGCGTGTGCTCGATGCTCTGCGCATAGCCGGCAAAGCTCGCCATGTCGGTGCCGGCCTTGGCAGAGCGGTAGAGCGGATCGGGATGGGCTGGGGCGTCGGGTGCGACAAGGCGTAGGTCGATCGGCGCGAGCCCTTTTTGGTGGGCCAGCACGTCCGCCATCTTGTCGTACCAGCCCTCATGGTGCTCGACGCTGGTCACAGCGCGGGCACGGCGCGCGAGCCAGATCGTGCTCGCTCCCGAGCCATACTCGAATACCCGCGCGCCGGGTGTCTCGGCCAGATGCTGCTCGACGCGGGCAATCGCCGTGTAGGTCCACCACGGCACGTCGAGCGCGACCATGCCTTCGAGGTTGTGGATCTCGGGCAAGCTGCGCATCCAATGTGCCATACGCGAGCGGTGCGACATCCGCTCAAGCCGGCCCAGCAGTCCGAGCTCGCGCCCCAAGCGGCCCGCCCCGCGTGCGACCGACACATATCCCGATTTCAAAGCCAGTTCGAAAGACATCGTGCTCCTCTTATCCGCCCGTGGGCTCGACCATTGCATCCCGGCACACATAGCCGATCCGTGCTGCAGGCAGGCCGATCTCAGACGCGCGGGCTTGGCACTCGGCTTCGGACCATTCGGCAAAGCCGGTTTCGGGATAGACACGGAGAAGATGCGGGTAGTAGAGCGCCGTATTGGCCATCACGCCAAGCGCGAAGAAGCCCGTGAACGCGATGCCGTAGGGCAGGGTGCGGGTGCGGGCGAGGCTCGGCAGCGCGAGGAGCGCCAGAACAAAGACAAGCGGCCAGAGATCGACATGGTAGCGCAACGTGATGGTGGCGTAAGAGAGGGTCAGAAGCGCTGACCCGCCAAGCGCCAAGAGCAGGCCGGTGAATGCTGCACCGTGGCGGCGTACGCCCCATAGGCCGATGCCAGCCAACACGATCCAAGGCGTGAGGTAGAAGAGCATGCCGATCCGCGGCGCTTCCAACCGGATAAAGCCCACACGGGGCTCGGTGTAGGATCGGTGCAAGGCCGCCGCATGGTCGCTCGTGGCCGTTACAATAAACTGCGGCGGAGCAAAGAGATACATCGCGCCGTTGGGCAAGATCCGGCCGGCATTGAAGCGCCCATGTTCGATGAATCCAAGCTGGCGCGCATTGTTGGCGCTCTCCATCTCCCAAAATGCGATGCCGTAGCGGATCTCGCTCTCGTCGAAAGAGCCGTGGACGGCCGTCGCCGAGCCGAAGCGCGCGTCATTGAGCGCGAGATACCCCGCGGCCCCAGCGCCGAGCATCGCAAGCCCGAGGACCGCGCCCGGCAAGACCCGAAGCCACGCGCGCCAGAGGGCGGCGGCGATGGCGAGGACCGTACCCGCATAGAGCCCGACCGCGACGTTGGGGCGGGCATGCAGCGCGATGGCCGCTAGCGCGCCGAGGCCGATCAGCGCAAGCGCGGTCATCCGCCCCCGGGACGCGGCGTGCGCCGAGATCAGAACGAACGCGCCGGTGAGCGCATAAGCGAGGGCGACCGGCTCGTGATAAAAGGGATGGTTTGATGTCAGGATGACACCGGGACCAACGAGCCAGAGTGTGATGCCGAGGATCGTCGACGTTGGCTCGGGCACGTCCCAATGGCCGCTCATGCGCAGGAGAGCAGCATGATAAAACGCGGTGCCCAGTGTCGCCCAGACCCAGATAGAGACGGGAGCGAGCGAGGTCGTGCCGATGGTGACGAACGGGTCGAACAGCGCGCGCGTCAGGAGCGGCGCGACCCCGTGATAGGAATAGGCGGTGCCGTCGGGCGCGTAATGCCCCTCTCCGCGGAGGACGCGCGCGGGCAGGTCCAGCCGGCCGTCGAGGATAGCAAGCCACATCTGGTCGTAGATGTCGGCGCCGAAGGCCGCGGGCATAACGCCTAACGACCGCTCGAGGAGCAGCGCGTAGAACGAGCCGCCCAAGAGACCGATTGCGATGGCAAGGGGTATACGCCGCCGAGCGAGGCGCGCGGCGAGCGTTGCCTCCGGTTCGGGCACCGAACGTGCGAGGGCCGCGTCACTCATGGGAGACCGCCGAGCGCGGCTTGGGCGCCGGCGCCTCGCGGGGCACTGCAAGCAGGCTCTCATCCGCTCGCTCTGCCTCCAGCCGCCGCATCCGGATCAGCACCTCCTCGGTCAATCTTCGGTTCGTCGCAATCGTATCGCTGAGAAATGCGATAACGACGGTCATGTAACCTGCCAGCAGAAGGACACCGCCCAAAACGAGCGACTGGATGTGCCCGTCGCCGTTGCCAATGGCATAGAAATAGAGAAACCTCAGGATCGGGATGAGGCCGATCGCGACCATGACAAGGCCCGCCGTCATGAATGTGCCAAGGGGACGGTACATCAGGCAGGAGCGAAACATCGTCAGGATCTGACGCGACAGGAAGTGCCGCATCGAGCGGAAGAGCCGCGAGGGCCGCGTCACCGGGTTCGTCCGCACGGGGACCGACTGGATCGTCAGCCCGCGCTGCCCGGCATGGATCAGCGTCTCGACTGTGTAGCTGAACCGCGTCATGACGTTGATGCTGAGAGCGGCGTCCCGGGAATAGGCGCGAAAGCCGGTCACGGCGTCGGGTACGTCGATCCCAGCGAGATAGCGGACGACCCGGCTCCCGAACCGCTGAAGCACACGCTTTAGCCAGGAAAAGTCCGGGTTTTCCCCGGGGCGGCGATCTCCCAGCACGATATCGGCGCGGCCGTCGACGATCGGGCGCACGAGATCCGGGATCGAACTGCCGCAATACTGGTTGTCGCCATCGGTGTTGACGATCACATCGGCGCCCTGGCGCACGGCATGGTCGAGCCCGGCCTGAAAGCTGCGCGCAAGCCCTTTGTTGCCCTTCTGCTGCAGGATGTGGTCGGCGCCGTGGCGGCGGGCAACGTCTACAGTGTTGTCCTCGGACCCGTCATCGATCACCTGGATTTCGACGGAGCCAACCCCCTCGATCTCGCGCGGGATTGCGGCGAGCACGTCCGGCAGCGTAGCGGCCTCATTGTAGCAGGGGATCTGGACCATGATCTTGGCGGGCCGGGGCACCGTCGGCGCGCCAACGCCGCGGCCGTCACGTGTTGAGCGGAAAGGATAGGTCATCGCCGGGCACTCGCTCACCATTTCCCGAAGCCCGATTGGCCCCGAAGAGTAGGAACCCCAGAATTGTGGTCGATTTATGGATAATTTGGAGGAATTCGGGGAGGACGGAGTTGCAGCTCGGGCGACCGGACGCGTTTGCCGAGGACCGTGTTCGACATGAGAAAAGAAGCGCGCGCCGTGTCAGTGCTGTCCTGAGGGGGGCGCACTGCCAACTGACCAAAGCACGATTTCGAAGCCTCGCACTGCCCAAAGCTACCGCTGCGCGACGACCAAGCATCGTGGCAGCGAGCGGTTGGGGCACTTGCATAGCGGTCGACGTGCCGTGCTCCGTGCTTGCCTGCAAAACGCGTCCATTAGCGGCGTCGTCCTGTGCCCGTTACGCTCCGAGATCGAGGAAGCTGATCCCCAGAAGGATGAGCGCCGCAAGAAAGAGCGTCTCGCCCGTGATCAGCAGGATCGGTCCAGAGCCAAGCTGCAGCACGTTTTTCAAATCGGTTTTCATTCCTACCGCCGCAATCGCCGCCAGAAGCGCCCAGCTCGAGAGTGCGGCCAGGAACGACCGGAGAGCTTCGGGGATCAGGCCGAAGGAGTTGAGCGTTGCCAGCGCAAGAAAACCGAGCACGAAGCCGGGCACGAGCGGCGGGCGCTTGCCATCGGCCTCGGATTGCGAGTGCCGCCACCAGAGCGCGATCAGGACGACGATGGGCGCCAGAAACGACACGCGGATCAGCTTTACCAATGTCGATGTTTCTCCCGCCGTGTCCGAGATCGAGAAGCCGGCCCCGACGACTTGGGCGACATCGTGGACGGTTGCACCGATAAAGGCGCCCGCCGTCACTTCGTCAAAGCCAAGAGCCGTCGTCAGGATCGGATAGAGGATCATTGCGACGGTTGAGAGGACCGTGACGCCGAGCACCGTAAAGAGAAGGTTGCGCTCGGAGCGGTCGTCCTTTGGCAACACGGCCGCGATCGCCATCGCCGCCGAGGCGCCGCAGATCGCGACCGCACCGGCCGTTAGGATCGCAAAGCGCGGGCCCTGGCCGATCGCGCGCGCGAGCCCGACGCCAAAGAGGATCGTCGCGATTGTGCCGACAACGAGGAGCGCGATTAGCTCCCAGCCAAGCGACATCAGCAGCTCCGCGCTGACCCGAGCTCCTAGGATCGCCACGCCGAAACGCAGCACGCTGCGCGCGGTAAATCCGATCCCCTCGGCCGTCTTGCCCGGCTCGCCGAGGAAGTTGAGCGCAATCCCGAAAAGGAGCGCCATCAGCATTGCGGGCGCGCCGTAGTGCTCGGCCACGAATTGCGCGGCGAGGGCTGCGAGCACTGCGACGAGCACGCCGGGCCAGAGGACAGTGACCCGAGCGCCGAGGCCCGGCAACGGTTCGGAGAACTTCTCGCGGAGGCTCATGGCGGCGCGCTCCTTGCGCGACGGGGGGATCGGAGACTGGCCGCTTAAACGAGGGCCAGAAGCGGCGGCACTTGTGCTGGCAAAGTCGCGGCGGGCCCAGCGCACATCGTCAGCGCTAATCTAATACGTAGCTTGGCGAAAGGCCGCGCGCGTGGCACGCGGCCTTTCGCGCTAGCCCTGTCTCAGGCGCGCATCTGCTGCCGCATGTCTTCGCGCGAGATCCCGGCGACCTGCGTCGGCTTTTTCATCGCATCTCGGCGGAAGGGCTCTCCGAGCTCCTGGTTCAGCACCACTTCGATGAAGGTCGTGACGTTGCCCTCCATCTGTTCTTTGACGGCCGTGTTCAGGACGTCCGTGAGCTGCTCCATCGACCGAACCTGCACTCCCTTTAGGCCGCAGCCTTCGGCCACCCTGGCGTATTCCACTCCGAGGTTGAGCTCGGTCCCGACAAAGTTGTCCTCAAACCACAGCGTGGTGTTCCGCTTTTCAGCGCCCCACTGATAGTTACGGAAGATCACCATCGTGATCGCGGGCCAGTCGCCGCGTCCGCAGGCCGTCATCTCATTCATCGAGATGCCGAAAGCGCCGTCGCCGGCAAAGCCGATCACCGGGGTGTCCGGGCAGGCGATCTTGGCGCCAAGGATCGAGGGCAGGCCATAGCCGCAGGGGCCGAAGAGACCGGGTGCGAGGTATTTCCGGCCCTCCTCGAAGGTCGGATACGCATTGCCGATGGCGCAATTGTTGCCGATGTCCGAAGAGATGATCGCGCCCTTTGGCATCGCCTGCATGATTGCGCGCCAGGCCTGACGAGGGCTCATGCGGTCGGGCTCGCGCGTGCGCGCTCGCTCGTTCCAGTTGGTGCCGGGGTCGTCATCCTCGTGGTCCATCGAAGAAAGCTGCTGCGCCCAGGCGGATTTGGTCTGCGCGATGAGGTCTTTTCTGTCCTGCCGTCCGGCATCGCCTGCGCTCTCCGAGAGCTGGCCGAGGATCGCCTCGGCGACGAGCTTGGCATCGCCTTGAATGCCAACGGTGACCTTTTTCGTCAGGCCGATCCGGTCCGAATTGATATCGACCTGGATGATTTTCGCGTCCTTGGGCCAATAGTCGATGCCGTAGCCGGGCAGGGTCGAAAAGGGGTTGAGCCGCGTGCCGAGGGCGAGGACGACGTCAGCCTTTGCGATAAGCTCCATCGCCGCCTTCGAGCCGTTATAGCCGAGCGGACCGACCGAGAGCGGATGCGAGCCTGGGAACGCGTCGTTGTGCTGATAGCCGCAGCAGACCGGCGCATCGAGCCTTTCGGCCAGCGCGGCCGTTGCCGGGATCGCGCCGGCGAGGACGACGCCCGCGCCATTGAGGATCACCGGAAACTGCGCGTCCGACAGCAGTTTGGCGGCCTGCGCGACGGCGCCGGAGCCGCCCTGCGGGCGCTCGAGCTGGACGACTTGGGGCAGGTCGATATCGATCACTTGCGTCCAGTAATCCCGGGGCACGTTGATCTGTGCGGGCGCCGACCCGCGCCAGGCCTTCTCGATCACCCGGTTGAGAACCTCTGCGATGCGGGACGGATCGCGCACCTCTTCCTGGTAGCAGACCATGTCGGCAAAGAGGCGCATCTGCTCGATCTCCTGGAACCCGCCCTGGCCGATGGTCTTGTTCGCCGCCTGGGGCGTCACGAGCAGCATCGGCGTGTGGTTCCAATAGGCCGTCTTGATCGGGGTGACGAAGTTCGTGATCCCGGGACCGTTCTGCGCGATGGCCATGCACATCTTGCCGGACGCGCGTGTGTAGCCGTCGGCGATCATGCCGGCGGAGGTCTCATGCGCACAGTCCCAAAACTTGATGCCCGCAGCGGGGAACAGATCGGAAATCGGCATCATGGCCGAGCCGATGATCCCAAAGGCATTGTCGATCCCGTGCATTTGCAACACCTTCACAAATGCTTCTTCGGTGGTCATTTTCACTGGCGTCATCCTTCGTCTGGCGTCTCGGGTTGCATGGCGGTTGGCGTTTCAGGCCGAGATGGGGCGTGCGGCCCCGGCGCGGCGATCCTCCCGGATCAGGTCGGAGGCTTTCTCTCCGATCATGATCGCGGGGGCATTGGTGTTGCCCGACACGATTTCGGGCATGATAGAGCAATCTGCAATGCGCAAGCCGACGATGCCGTGGACGCGGAGGCGTTCATCGACAACGGCGTCGGGCCCGCTCCCCATCTTGCAGGTGCCGGTGGGGTGGTAGATCGAGACGGAATTGTTACGCGCCCAATCGAGCGTGCCGTCGTAATCGTCCATCTCCAAACCGGCGCTCGGTCGGAATTCTTCGGCGATCTTGCCTGCAAGTGGGGCCGTGCGTGCGATTTGGCGTGCGATCTTCACCCCCTCGACTATGGTCCGGCAATCGGTCTCGGTCGCGAGGTAGTTCGGGTGGATCTTGGGGTAGACGCGGATGTCGGGCGCGGCGAGGCGGATCTCGCCGCGGCTCTCGGGCCGCAATTGGCAGACTGAGGTCGTGAAGGCCGAGAACGGATGCACCCCTTCGCCGGGGCTGTCAGCGGACCAAGGTTGTATGTGAAATTGGATGTCGGGCGTCTGTACATGCTCGCCGGTTCTGAGAAAGCCTGTCGCGAGGCTCGCCGCCATCGTCATCGGACCGGCGCGGAACATCGCGTATTTGAGCGCGATGCGGGCCTGGTTGAATAGGCTGCGCACCTCGTCGTTGAGCGTCGGCTCGTTGCACTTAAAGACGAGGCGGGCCTGCAAATGATCCTGGAGGTTTTTTCCGACGCCGGGCAGGTCGCGCAGCGTGTCGATCCCGTGCTCCCGAAGCTGCGCGCCCTCTCCAAGTCCCGAACACATCAGGATCTGCGGCGAGCCGATAGCGCCGGAAGACAGGATCACCTCCGCCCGGGCGCGCACCGTCTTCTTCGTCCCAGACTTGTCGCGATAGACGACGCCCGTTGCGCGGCCCTCTTCGATCAGAATGCGCTGCGTCTGCGCGCGGGTGAGGATCGTCAGGTTTGGCCGGCTGCGCGCCGGGTTAAGGAACGCGACAGCGCTGGAGCAGCGCCGGCCCTTGTGAGCGGTAAGCTGAAAATAGCCCACGCCCTCTTGCGATGCACCGTTGTAATCGGGGTTGAACGGATAGCCCGCGGCCTGCGCAGCGGCGACCCACGCATCGCAGATCGGGCGCTGCAGGCGCATGTTGGACACGCGTAGCGTGCCTTCGTCGCCGTGAAACGCGTCGGCACCGCGCTCTTGCTTTTCCGAGCGCTTGAAGAGCGGCAGCACATCATCCCAGCCCCAGCCGGGGTTTCCCATCTGGCGCCAGCGGTCGTAATCCTCGGGCTGCCCGCGCACGTAAAGCAATCCGTTGAGCGACGACGACCCGCCAAGAACCTTGCCGCGCGGCCAATCGAGTTGCCGCCCGTTGAGGCCAGGATCTGGCTCGGTCCGGTAGCACCAGTCGAGGCTCGGGTTATGCATCGTTTTGAAATAGCCGACGGGAATGTGGATCCAGGGGTTCCAGTCACGCCCGCCCGCCTCGAGCAGCACGACGGAGACCTTCGGATCAGCAGAGAGCCGGTTCGCCAAAACGCAGCCGGCAGAGCCAGCGCCCACGATTACATAGTCTGCTGCAATGTCGGGCATTTCATGGTTTTCCTTGCGTCGTCGGAGGGCATAGGAAACATTTCACTTGCCACTACGGTAGATAGATGGGCAATAATGAGACCGCAAGTATCATTTTTGCGCTCCAGGGAGGAAAATCATGAAAGCATCACGAGCACTCAGCCAGATCTCGCGCAGAGATTTCTTTCGGCTCTCCGGCACTTACGGCATGTCGTCGGTCATTCTTGGCGCGGCTTCGATGGCGGGCACGTTCTCGCTTGCTTCGCTCGCCCGCGCCGCAGAATCGACGTATGAAAAGCGCTTTGCTAATGAGCCCAAGCACACGCTCAAGATGGGTGCCGCGGGCTTTAACCAGCGCAACCTTTTAATCGAGCGTGCTGGTGTCCTTGAGTTTCTGCGCGATCTCGAAGAGCGGACTGAGGGTGAGATCCGGGTCGAGTTTATCGGCGACAATCAGATCTGCGGTCAGCTCAACTGCGCTGAGAAAACGCAGAACGGCGTGATCGACATGTATGCCGCCTCAACGCAGAACTCCGCGGGCGCCGTCCCATATCTCAATGTGCTCGACTACGCCTACATGTTCCCAAGCCGGGCGGCGCAGTACTACTTCCTCTACCATCCGGCTTCGATGTCGATGCTGCGCGAGCCGATGGAGCGGCGACACGGCCTGAAGTTCCTCTTCAGCCATGCGGAGTTGCGCGGCATCCAGCTCGGCCAGTCCTTCGCCGAACGGGAGACGGTGACCTCGATCGAAGAGCTTTTCGGCACGCGGAACCGGGTTACGGGCACGCAGCTCGGCAGGATCGCGATGCAACTGCTAAACCTCAACCCGACGCCGATTGCCTGGGAGGAGACGCTCGACGGCCTGCGCCAGGGCCTGATCGACGGCGCCGAAACCTGGGCGTCGGCCGTGGCTTACGCCAATATGAGCCCGGTCGTGAGCCAGTCGGTCGATCTGAAGTTCTTCTGCGGCACCGAGCATACGGCGATGTCGGCAGAGGTCTTTGACGGGCTCGAAGGCTACCTGCAGGACGCGATCATGGAATCGGCCTATCTTACGCAGGTCCATGTCCAAGCCGCCAACGAGGCCGCGCTCGTCAACACCGTCGGCTTCTCCAACCCGCAGCTGCCCGGCACGATCTTTGCCGAGAACAACGTGCGCGTGGCCGAGCTCGCGCCCGAGCAGATCAAGATGGCCGAAGAGATGTGTTCGCCCGAGTTCAACCCCGATCCGTGGAACCAGTGGCGCGAGCGGATCAACAGCTGGCAGGGCGGCGCCGACACCTATCAAGAGATCTACAACGTTGCGCGCGAGATCCCAGTCGACACGCTGGCCGAAAATGTCGAGCCGCGCCGCTGGTGGCGCGGCGTCTGATCGGCGCGCCAATCCGAACAGCGAGGGGGCGGCGCCGTCGCCCCCTCCACTCCATCCAGCGCCCCGCCCTTGAACACCTGCCCACGCGAATGAGGCAGGCCCAGGCGGACGCGCGTCGCAGCATTAGGGAGGGGCCGGATGGAATTGATTTCCGGAATGGGCCAGATTATCGCGTCGTTCTTTTCCAACGACTGGTTTGAAATCCGTACAGCGATCCGAACGCCCGCCGCCTGGCCCTTTGGCCTGATCGCGACGCTCGCAGGCGGATTGCTCTTTTACTTCCTCTACAAATTCGTTCCCTGGCTCGACCGGCGCATTGAGTCCACGATCATGGTGACGTCCTACCTCGCCATCGGCGGGATCATTTTTGTCGAGGTGATCCGGCGCTTCGTCTTCAATGTCCAGGCGCCGTGGTCGACGACGCTGCCGCCGTTTCTCTTTCTGATTATGACATGGGTCGGCTGCTCCTATAACGTGAAGCTGCGGACCCATCTCGCCTTTGCCGAATTTCGTGCGAACATGCCTCGGGTCGGGCAGTTTAGTTGCCTGTCGCTCGATGCCCTGCTCTGGATTGGGTTTTCCTGGGTCGTCATCGTGACGTCCTGCCGCCTCGTCGCAAATTCGGCCGCGAATTTTCAGATTATGCTCGGGACAGACAATGTTCTGCAGTGGTGGTTTCTTGCCTCCGTCCCCCTTGCTTTCATGATGCTCGCGGGCCGCGTGATCGAGAATTGGGTGGCTGACTGGGAAAACTTTAAGTCGGGACAAGAGCTCATTCAGCCAGCCGTGATCGGGGCCGACTGATATGACAGACGGAACCATCATCACGCTCCTTTCAGTTGGCGTTACGATCCTCTTTATGCTGGGCACGCCCGTCTTTCTGGTGATCGGCTATTGGGTCATCGGGATGTCTTTTGTGCTGGAGCTGTCGCTCGACAACATCGGAGCGGCGCTGTCGGACGTCTTTACCGACGGCTTCGCCCTGCTCGCCATGCCGCTCTTCATCCTGACGGGCGACCTCATCAACCGCTCTGGTATCGCGCGGCGATTGTCGGACTTTGCCTATAGCTGTCTCGGCTGGGTGCGCGGCGGGCTTGCGATGGCCTCGCTCGGCGCCTGCGGCCTCTTTGCCGCCATCTCGGGCTCGAACTCGGCGACAACGGCGACCATCGGCTCTATGCTGCACCCTGAGATGAAGAATGGCGGCTATGATGAGCGCTTTTCTGCGGCGACAGCCGCGGCGGGCGGGACCGTCGGCATCATCATCCCGCCGTCGATTATCTTCATCGTCTACGGCTTCCTGTTGAACTTGCCGATCTCGGACCTTTTCGTGGCCGGCATCCTGCCCGGCGCGCTGATGGTCGCGGGCATGATGATCGCCTGCTACATCGTCTGTACGATGAACGGCTGGGGCTATCTCATCCCGCTCAACATGTTGCGCGTTTTGAAGACAGGGATCGGCGCCTGGCTCGGCTTCTTTGCCATCGGTCTGGTCCTCTGGGGGATCTATACGGGTAAGTTCTCTCCCACCGAAGCGGCGGGTGTGACCGTTGGCTTTTGCGTGGTCGTCGGCTTCATCTGCCTCGCGATCAACAAGCTCACACGCCACGAAGAAGAAGCCCCGTTGGAGACCCGCTCTGTCGCCGAAATGCTGATCGTGCGTGGTTTCGGCCCGATCGAGCTGCCCTCCATCACAATGCGTTCGGCGCAGATCACCGGCATCCTCGCGCCACTGATCGCCGTCTCCGTCGTCATGCAACAGATCCTGTCGGTCCTTGGGGCGCAGCAGGTCATCGGTGAGTTTGTGACTTCGATGGGCGGCTATTATGCTGTGCTTTTCACCGCGATGGTCATCGTCTTCGTCTCCGGCATGATCCTCGAGAGTTTGCCCGTCACGATCATTCTTGCGCCCATTCTCGCGCCGATTGCCCATTCCGTCGGGGTCGAGCCGGTGCAATTCGCGGTGATCTTCCTCGTTGGTGCTTCTATCGGCTTCATCACGCCGCCCTATGGGCTTAATCTGTATGTCGCCTCGGGCGTGACAGGTGTGCCCTATTTCCGGCTCCTGCGGTACATTTGGCCCTACATCCTGGCCCTTTTGACCGTGTGGATCATCGTGGCGCTTGTGCCGTTCCTGTCGACGGCGCTCTTGCCGGAGCTCTAGGAGAGCCTTCGTGGACGGGGACGCGACCCGCGAAACGATCCCGACGAACCTGCGCCTCCTCCTCGTGTTGGAGGAGGTCGCAAAGGCCGGGGTGCCGGTGACACCCACGGACGTCAATGCGGCGCTGGATCTGCCGAAGCCGACGATCCACCGCCTCTTTGCGACCCTGGAGGAGGAAGGCTTCCTGCAGCGCGACCTCGACGGCCGGACCTATTCCCCCGGCCCGCGCCTGCGCCAGCTTGCTGGGGGGATCCTCTCCTCGCTCCGCATCCGGACAGCGCGGCAGGCGATCCTCAAGCGGCTCAGCCAGGAAATTGGCGAAACCTGCAACATTGCCCTGCCGGACCGGGACGCGATGCTCTATCTCGAACGAATGGAGACGGAGTGGCCCCTGCGCATCCAGCTTCCGCCGGGGTCGCGCGTCCCCTTTCATTGTACGGCGAGCGGCAAGATGTATCTCAGCTCGCTTCCAGTAAGCCACCTCAGGCGCTACCTCGCCGCGGCCACGCTGACCGGGCAAACCGCCAACACGATCACCGATCGCGCCGAGTTGGAGGAAGAGTTGGCTGACATCCGCGCGCAGGGCTATGCGCTTGATCGCGAGGAGTTCATGGACGACATGGTCGCCCTCGCGGTGCCGATCCTCGATAGCCACGCGCGGCTGATGGCGACCCTGTCTTTCCACGCGCCCACGCAGCGCTTCACAACCGAGCGCGCGCTCGATTATCTCGGCGCGCTTGGGACCGCCTCGGGCGAGCTTTCCTCTCTCGTCGCGGCCGAACCCGAGACGGAGTGACGCCGTCGCGACGCGTTGGCGTCGTCGTCCACTGATCTGATTCGCCCCTTGTTTCATTGGCCGGATCACACGCCGGGCGCGCTGCACTTGACCGATATCAAGGACGCAAGGGGCGCTCGTCTGCCAACAAACTCGCATCTGACCAACAAAGCTGCATCCGACATGTCCATTTGCCCGCGGCGCGGGCGCGCGGCGCAATGAGGGGAGAGGCAAAATGCTGAAGACCTACCAACCGTCCGAGCGGATCACCGAGGGCCCCCATGCGGGCTTTATGAGCGGCATCTGGCAAGATGTGATCGCCGTGCGCGACTTTATCCAGACCAACTATACCCCCTATGAGGGCGACGGGGAGTTTCTTGCCGAACCGACGGCACGGACGACGGCGCTCTGGGCACGGGTCCTTGAGCTTTACACGGCCGAGCGCGAAAAGGGTGTCCTCGATGTCGATCCGTCGGTGCCGTCGTCGCTGACCGCCTTCGGCCCCGGTTACATTGATCGCGAGCGCGAAAAGATCGTGGGATTGCAGACGGATGCGCCGCTCAAGCGGGCGATCTTCCCCAATGGCGGGATCAAGATGGTCGACGCGGCGCTCGAAGCCTACGGCTACGCGCACGACCCGGGAATGACCAAGATCTTCACCGACTATCGCAAGACCCACAATCAGGGTGTCTTCGATGCCTATACCGAAGAGATCCGACGCGCGCGCAAGTCAGGCGTCGTCACCGGCTTGCCCGACGCCTATGGGCGCGGGCGGATTATCGGCGACTACCGGCGTGTGGCGCTCTACGGTGTGGACGCGCTTCTCGATGACAAGCGTGCGCAGCTCCGCTCGCTTGAGCCCGATGTCATGGAGCAGGGCACGATCCGCGCCCGGGAAGAACTGAGCGATCAGATCCGGGCGCTCGGCGAGCTCAAGGAAATGGCCAAGCGCTATGGCATCGACATATCGTACCCTGCGACCAGCGCCCATGAGGCGATCCAATGGACCTATTTCGGCTATCTCGGCGCGATCAAGGACCAAAACGGCGCGGCGATGTCAGTCGGTCGGATCTCAGCTTTTCTCGATATCTACATTACGCGCGATCTTGCCACCGGCGCGCTCGACGAAGAGACGGCGCAGGAGTTGATCGATGACCTCGTCATCAAGCTCCGCCTCGTGCGCTTTCTGCGCACCCCGGATTATAACGCGCTCTTCACGGGCGATCCCGTTTGGGCCACCGAATGCCTAGGTGGGATGGGCGAGGACGGGCGGCCGCTTGTTACGCGTACCTCGTTTCGCTTCCTCCACACGCTCTACAACCTTGGCCCGGCACCCGAGCCGAACCTGACGGTCCTTTGGTCTAACGAATTGCCGAGCGCGTTCAAGGATTTCTGCGCCAAGGTCTCTATCGACACATCCTCGATCCAATACGAAAACGACGACTTGATGCGCGGTTATTGGGGCGACGACTATGCGATCGCCTGCTGTGTTTCGGGGATGCGCATCGGCAAGCAGATGCAGTTCTTTGGCGCGCGCGTGAATCTTGCCAAGGCGTTGCTCTACGCGATCAATGGCGGCAAGGATGAGATTTCGGGCGCGCAGGTCGGCCCGGAAATGGCGCCGGTCACGGGCGATGTGCTCGACTACGACGAGGTCTTGGCCAAGTACGAGCATTTCGAGGATTGGCTGGCCAAGGTCTATGTCCAGGCTCTCAACATCATCCATTTCATGCACGACAAATACAATTATGAGCGGCTGGAAATGGCGCTCCATGATCGGGATGTCTATCGCACGATGGCCTGTGGGATCGCGGGGCTGTCTGTCGTGGCCGACAGCCTCGCGGCGATCCGCTACGGCACAGTTCGTGTGATCCGAAACGAAACGGGGCTCGCTGTCGACTACGAGATCGAGGGCGATGACATTCCGAGCTATGGCAATAACGATCCGCGCGCCGATGAGATCGCTGTCGAGGTCGTGCGCAGCTTCATGGACAAGGTTCGGCAGAACCCGACCTATCGCGAGGCCGAACACACCCAATCCGTTCTAACGATCACGTCGAACGTCGTTTACGGTAAGATGACGGGCGCGACGCCCGATGGCCGCAAACGGGGAGAGCCGTTCGCCCCAGGTGCCAACCCGATGCATGGCCGCGATCATTTGGGCGCGATTGCTTCGGCCGCGTCGGTCGCCAAGATCCCCTATGAGCACGCGCAGGACGGCATCTCCTACACGTTCTCGATTGTGCCGGAGGGGCTCGGCCGGGCGCCGGAGGATCAAGTCGCCAACTTGCGTACCATCCTGTCGAAGTTTGCAGGCGATGGCGGCCACCACATGAACGTCAACGTCTTCAACCGCGAAACGCTGCGCGACGCGATGGACCATCCGGAGAAGTATCCGCAGCTGACGGTGCGGGTGTCGGGCTATGCCGTCAACTTCATCAAGCTGACGCGCGAGCAGCAGGAGGAGGTGATCGCGCGAACCTTCCATCGCGGGCTAGGGTAGGTCGCAATGCGACGTATTTTCAGGGTGTTGAGGAGCGCCTGAAGCGATGATAGCCAGCCGTTCGATCCAGCGGCACGCCGCGCCGGCGGCCCGTGCAGCGCCGTCCCACCCGGCGCCGCATCTGACGCATCTGGCCAGTCACCGCTTCGACATCCAACACCACCTGCTGGAGACGCCGTCCGTCGCCGCGCTCGAACCGGAGCTTCGGCATAGCCATGCTGGCTATGTCCATTCCATCGAGACGGCGGCGACGCTCGACGGGCCGGGGATCCGCTTCGTCGCATTTCTCTCAGGGTGTCACATGCGCTGCCTTTACTGCCACAACCCCGACACTTGGAAGCTAAAGCACGGGCTCCACGTCACGGTCGACGACCTGATGGAAGAGATCGCGCGCTATGCCGATTTTCTGATCGCCTATGGCGGCGGCGTCACGCTCTCGGGCGGCGAGGTGATGGTGCAGGATCGCTTCGTGATGACCTTGGCGCGCCGGATCAAGGAAATCGGCGTCCACCTCGCGCTCGATACCAACGGGTATTTGGGACATCACGTCGGGCCGCAGCTTATGGCGGATGTCGATCTCTGGCTGCTCGACCTAAAGGCGTTTGATGCCACACTGCACCAGCGGGTGACGGGGCAGGGGAACGCGCCCGTGCTCGATTTTGCGCGGCGTCTGTCGGACGAAGGGCGGCCGACTTGGATCCGCTTCGTGCTTGTGCCGGGCCTGACGGACGACGCCGACGATATCGAGCGCCTCGCCGACTTTGTCGCGGAACTTCAGAGTGTTGAGCGCGTCGAAATCCTCCCCTTCCACCAGATGGGCGCCTTTAAATGGCGGGAGTTAGGGCTTGACTATAAGCTCGCGGAGACGCAGCCGCCCGATGCGGCGCTGATCGACCGGGTCCAGCATCAGTTCGCGGCGCGCGGCCTGCGGGTTTACTGAGCGGCTCATCAGCCGCAATCGGGCCGGTCGCAGCCTCGCCGACAGATCCTGTCCGACATGCATGGGTCAGTGCCACGCCGAAGACGCGCTGCAACTGTCCCGCCCACGCACGACGGCTCCGCTGAAGGCCCCAAGACCTGCCGCGGACGCCTTGCGGTTGGGTGCCAGAGAGGGCGGGCGTCGCAGCAAGAGCGGCGGAAGACCGAGATGTGGGGGCCAGTGACGAGGACGCGTGTGACGTTGGGTTAGGTGCCTTCCTCGGGTTCGCTTAAGCCATTGGGCGATATGAGGTATCCATAGCGCACCCAAACGCCTCCCTTTGCCGCTCACAGTGAAAAACGTGGATGCGCGGGTCACGAAAGGGCACCTGAGCGCTACCTCGCGAACTTCTTATACTTTACCCGCGTCGGCTCGACGAAGTCGGGCCCCAGGCGACGGACTTTGTCTTCCTCGTAGGCTTCGAAGTTGCCTTCAAACCACTCGACATGCGCCTCGCCTTCGAAGGCGAGGATGTGGGTACAGAGGCGGTCGAGGAAAAAGCGATCGTGGGAGATGATGACAGCGCAGCCGGCAAAGTCTTCGAGCGCGTCTTCGAGCGCGCGCAGGGTTTCAACGTCGAGATCGTTGGTGGGCTCGTCGAGGAGGAGGACGTTGCCGCCCGACTTCAGCAACTTCGCCATGTGGACGCGGTTGCGCTCGCCGCCCGACAGAAGCCCCACCTTCTTTTGCTGATCGCCACCCTTAAAGTTGAACGCGCCGCAATAGGCGCGGCTATTCATCTGCGCGTCGCCCAGATCGATAACCTCGGCCCCGCCGGAGATCTCTTCCCAAACAGTGGCGTCGGGCGATAGCGCGTCGCGGGATTGGTCGACATAGGCGAGCTGGACGGTGTCGCCATAATCCACGCCGCCGGCATCGGGCTGATCCTGTCCGGTCAGCATGCGAAAGAGCGTGGATTTGCCCGCACCATTCGGGCCGATGACACCGACAATGCCGCCGGGGGGGAGCGAAAAGGTCAGGTCTTCGATCAGCAGACGGTTACCGAAGCCCTTCCGGAGGCCAGATACTTCGATGACCTTCGCACCGAGGCGCGGGCCGTTCGGTATCACGATCTGCGCTTTGCCGACCCGTTCGCGCTCGGACTGGCTCGCCATCTCCTCATAGGCGGCGATGCGCGCCTTGGACTTGGCCTGCCGTGCCTTTGCCCCGGCGCGGATCCATTCGAGCTCGCGCTCCAGCGTCTTTTGCTTGGCCTTGTCCTCCCGCGCTTCCTGGGCAAGGCGCTGGGCCTTCTGTTCGAGCCAGGCCGAATAATTGCCTTCATAGGGGATGCCGCGGCCGCGATCCAATTCGAGGATCCAGCCGGTGATGTCGTCGAGGAAGTAGCGGTCGTGCGTGACGATCAGGCACGTGCCTTTGTATTCGATCAGGTGCCGCTGGAGCCAGGCGATGGTCTCCGCATCGAGGTGGTTTGTCGGCTCGTCGAGGAGCAGCATGTCGGGCGCTTCGAGCAGCAACTTGCACAGGGCGACGCGGCGGCGCTCCCCGCCGGAGAGGTTCTCGGGCATCGCATCATCGGGCGGGCAGCGCAACGCTTCCATCGCGACGTCGATCTGGCTGTCGAGATCCCATAGGTTGTTCGCGTCGATCTCGTCCTGGAGCTGTGCCATCTCCTCGGCCGTCTCGTCGGAATAGTTCATGGCAAGCTCGTTGTACTTGTCGAGCTTGGCCTTTTGCGCCGCAACCCCGAGCATGACATTGTCGCGGACGTTCAGGCTGTCGTCGAGTTGCGGCTCTTGCGGCAGATAGCCGACCTTGGCCCCCTCGGCGGCCCAGGCCTCGCCCGTGAAGTCCTTGTCGAGCCCCGCCATGATGCGCATGAGCGTCGACTTGCCCGCGCCGTTTACGCCCACGACCCCGATCTTGACTCCAGGAAGGAACGAGAGGCGGATGTTTTCAAAGCACTTTTTGCCGCCGGCATAGCTCTTGGAGACGCCGTCCATATGGTAAACGTACTGATAGCTGGCCATCGGAGGCTCCCTCGCTGCTGCTCTCGCAGGATCTAGCGTGGCCGGGGAGGGGGCGCAATCGGACGTGGCGTGTGGCCGTGCATGCCCGGCGGTTTAGGACCGTCGACGTCTTGTCGCTTTGGACGATGGCCCCGCACCGGCAGGTACCAACTCGACTGTCCGGAGCGTCGTTTCGTCGGGGCCGTCCAAGCGCGTCAGATATAGCAGCCGGCGGGGGGCAGAAACGAGGTGCCTTCTTCTTGCTGGAGATTGTGGAGAAACAACGCAGCATAGCAGTCGGGGCCCCAGCCCGCAAAGTGACTGGTGTTATAGAATGTGAACTGCATGTTACGGCCAAAAAGGGCGCGGGTCACGCTCACGCCGACCGTGTCCGAGGCCATCCGCTTGGCGTTGCGGTAAACCGGCTCCAGTTCGCTCTGCCAGGGAACAGTGTCGAGCGCATCCCAGGACGAGAGGAGAAAGATCACGGCATCGGCCTCGCGCGGATGCTCGACTTGCGCCACAGCCTCGATCAGGTCGGCTGTGTCGCGCGCCAGAATGTCAGCGCGCAATTCCGTGGCGCGCGCGGTCTCGCCAACGATGAGCAGGTCAACGGGGCCGTCCACGTGGTCGGCGAAGGCGATTGGAGAGGCGGCATCGCTGGAACCGTCGCTGTCGAGAGAGACGAACATGCCGACGGCTGTAAAGATACAGGCGAGGCCGGCAAGGAAGATGAGTTGACCAAATGTATTCATGCTGCGTGTCCGTTTTCTTAAGGAAGGGCGTGCTGATGGGACCAGTGGCGCGCGCTAGCGGTCGCACCGTTGGTGCACTCGGATCTCGTCGCTGTGCACCCCGCTCGAGGGCGATGTGGGCGCGGTAAGCCAGAGCGACCAGGCTCTCGCAATGACGCGGGAGACGGCGCGCAGAGCCCGTGTGTAATCAGTGCGAAGGGCGGTGATCGGTGCCATGGCGGGGACCTAACGGTGGACTTTGGCTAGATTGTGATCGCCTGTGTTTTGCTGCGCACCGCCGCATTGCGGTCAGTGGTATGCCGCGCGATCCCAGGATTTTCCGCGGCATACTCTGGCAATCCGAAACGCGCGGCGCTCAGACGAGACACGGCTTCTCAGCGGAGTCGCACGGTTGCAGGAACCCTTGAGGGGCAACTGTTCTCCGAGAAGCCCGGCTAAAGCTGTTTTGGCGAACTCCCGGCCGGATTTGCCGCTTGCGTGACCCCTTCGCTTGCCCCCCAGCTGCGTCCTTGCATACGGCAAGTGGCGAGCGCGTGCTTTCACGTCGGGCCGTCCGTCTGCAGTATGTGCGTCCTGATGGCGGGGCAGACAAAGCGCGGTTTGCGAATGCTCCCGACCAAGCCTCGATTTTGTGCAAACTCCACATCGCCGGCCTTGCGCGCAAGGAGCACAATCGTTTCCTCTTGGCCCGGGGCAGCACGGCTCGGATTGCGAAAGTCGCGAAGAGTGCAGGACCGCGGCGGCGGTCTTGTGGGTCACCGTTCTCCGCGCACGATCCCTAAACCACGTCCAGTGCCCCGCGGGCGTGTCGGGCGTCAGCGTCTCACGGAGCATTTCGGCGACGGCTTGGCCGCGCTTTCATTGCCGCTCCACCACCGGGATGACCGCCTCTTCGATCGTGACGCGCTGCGCGTCTTTGGCAATGCCGGCAGCATTCGAGAGCTCTCGCGTGCCCGTATCGAGGGCGAATTCCGTAAACCAATACCGCATCGCCGCGTGTGAAACCGACGACTGCCCAGAGACGTTCAAGGGTCTTCGCGCCATACCCGCTCCGAGATACGGCAAAGGGTTTCCCGAGCATTATCAAGTGCGCCTGCGGATCGACGTCGGTGTTTGGGCCGGCGCCGCCGTGGTCAGCGCAGTCCCGATGACCCATTCTGGAACACGTGCTGTGCGCTAAGATTTGCGGTAATTGGGAGGCAATGGCCTTTCGGGCTTGGCCCAGGGTTCGAAGCTTGAGTGCTTGCTCCGTGTTGTGTCGCGTCGCGTCGCGGACGGCGTGGGCGTCTGGCCGCATCCGAGCCGAGGACACTCAGCATTTCGCTGGATTAAACCCGCATATTGCGGTACGCATAAAATCTGGACGAAGCTGAAGGGAGGACGGAACATGGGTTCACTATTGTTGCTCGACCTCCGACTTAGAGGGTGCATCGCGCCCGAATGCCTGCGCACGGCATAGACCGACTGCCCAGCCCGCGGCCCTCCGGGCCCCTCGCAAGCCCAACGCCCAAACCATAGGTCGACCAGCATTAAGCTGGTCGCTGCGGCCTATTCCCGTTCGAAGGAGCCGGTCTGTTCTACGCAGCCGGAGCACAAGATGATCCACGTTTTGAACCGACAGACGAGCGTCAGTCTGGCCGACCATCTGCATGCGTTTATCGCGGCCCACGGCCTGCGCGTCGTTCTGATCGCGCTGATCCAAGCGCTAATCCGCCGCCGCCGGGCACAGCCCAAGCGCGCCCTGAACATGCCGCAAGCGGTGCGCCGGGATATCGGTCTTCCGCCGCAGCCTGAGGTCGGTCGTCATTGGCGCTGGTTTCGGTGAGTTTGGGGTAGCGCGCGGAGGGCAGGGCAAGGGCGCCGACGTAAGGCGCCCTCGCTCCCGGTCGAGCGGCCATACGGCGCGCGGGAAGCCAGCCGTACCCCGGGAATTGACAAGTCCCGCCCGGCCTCCCATGACCGTCGCGCGAGCGTGGGAGGACCGGAGGAGGGTGCGCGATATGCGAGCGACACCGCCGCCGCAAGACGGCACGGCCTTGCCTTATGCTCCGCCGGGTCCCAGTCGCAGTGCAGCCGCGTCATTGCCCTTTGTTGGCGCGGGTCAATCGGTGGGCTTACTGGGGGGGTCCTTCGATCCGCCGCATGAAGGCCACCGCCACATCACCCTGGAGGCTCTGAAGCGGTTTCGCTTGGATGCGGTCTGGTGGCTTGTCAGCCCTGGCAATCCGCTCAAGCCGCGTGGGCCAGCGCCGCTTGGAACCCGGATGGCGGCGGCGCGGCGGCTCATCGCGCATCCCCGTGTGCATGTCTCGGATATCGAGGCGCGGATTGGCACGCGCTACACCGCCGAAACGCTCGCCTGGCTCACGGGCATGCGGCCACGCGTGCGGTTTGTCTGGCTGATGGGCGCGGACAACCTTGCGCAATTTCACCGTTGGGAGGATTGGGACGACATCATGCGGCGGGTGCCGATTGGCGTTCTGGCGCGGCCAGGCCACCGGCTGCCAGCCCGAACCTCTGTGGCCGCGGCACATTTCCAGGCGGCGCGGCTGCCGGCTCGGTCGGCCAAGTGCCTGCCCGAGGCCCAAGCCCCGGCCTGGTGTTTTCTAAACGTGCCGCTGCGCGACATTTCCTCCACGGCGCTCCGCGCGGGCGGTGATTGGCCGGTCGCGGAGGCGGGGGACGAGGGCCCATAGCCTAGCGTAGTGGGCATTGGTCGGGACGAGGCGAAGCTGGCGACGCACACAAGCTATGCCAGCGCGCACCCTCGACGCGACGCCCATGCGGCTGCGCAATACGTTCCGGTCCAACCAAGTCCCTCCCCAGGCATGGTCTCAGCTCCTATGCAGGCAAAGCGCCGGCCCGTTGGCGCAGGCGGGCCCTCGCGTAGCTTTGCCTCTCTGCCCGGGCGCGCTGCGCGCCTGCGCTGGCCTGAAGGGCGCCGCCGGATCGCATTTCCGCTCAAGCCAACTGCACGCGGGTTTGAGATGCCTCTTCTTGCTCTGAGTGCTGGGCTTTGGTTACGTGCACCCATGACGCGATCCCGCTGCCCCGCGCACCCCTGTGCCCCGACGATGTTGACCCGGCGCATGCTTCTCGGCGGCATCGCTGCTGGGGCTGCTGGCCCTGCTCTTGGCGCACCGCCGCTCGTCTCGCTCCGGCCAATGCCGCGGGGCGGCGACGCCGAGATCGCGCGGGCGCGGGCCCCGACCGCTGACGCGCTCGTTGGCACTGCAAATCTTGGGAACGGCACGGTGTCTTTTGTCGTGGCCGACGCCCGCACGGGCGCTGTGTTAGAAACGCGAGGACCGCTCGTCAAACAACCTCCCGCTTCGGTGGCCAAGGCCGTCACCGCGCTTTATGCCCTCGATGCGCTGGGTCCCGGACACCGCTTTGCGACCCGCGTCCACGCTTTGGGCACGCTCAGCGCTGATGGGAGGCTCGACGGCGATCTTGTCCTGTCGGGCTCCGGCGATCCCACCTTGCAGACCAATGCCCTTTCCGACCTTGCCGCACGGCTCAAGGAAGCGGGTGTGCGCGAGATCGCAGGGCGGTTCTTCGTTTGGGACGGCTCCCTGCCGCGGATCGACCGGATCGACCAGGGCCAGCCCGACCATGTGGGCTACAACCCGGCCGTGTCCGGGCTCAATCTGAACTTCAACCGCGTTCATTTTGAGTGGCGCCGTGCGGGCAATGGCTATGCTGTCACGATGGACGCCCGGTCGGACCGGTACCGCCCCGATGTGCGCGTGGCGCAGATGGAGGTCGTGCGGCGCGCGACCCCAGTCTACACCTACGAGGATGCGGGCGACGTCGATGCCTGGACGGTTGCCTCCGGCGCGTTGGGCTCAGGCGGGGCACGGTGGCTGCCTGTGCGCGAGCCGGCGCTCTATACGGCGGAGGTCTTTTCGACCTTCGCACGCGCCCAAGGGATTGCGCTGCCCCAGGCAGAGCGCGCGACGTCCCGCCCGAACGGGCCAGTGCTCGCGGAGGTGCGCAGCGGTTCGATGCGCTCAATCCTGGAGGACATGCTCGAATACTCGACCAATGTGACAGCTGAGGCGGTGGGCCTCGCGGCATCGGTGCATCGCGGGGCGGCCCCGCCGTCGCTAGAGGCGTCGGGCGCGCAGATGAGCGAGTGGCTCGGGAGCCGGATCGGCAGCCCGAAGCCCGCCTTCGTCGACCATTCGGGTCTCGGAGATCGCTCGCGCCTGACCGCGACCGACATGGTGCGCGCGCTTGTCCGGCTCGGCCCAGAGGCGGGGCTCTCGGGGCTCTTGCGGGATATCCCGATGCGCAACGCGTCCTACGAACGGATCAACGATTACCCAGCCTCTATCGCGGCCAAGACTGGCACGCTCAACTTTGTCAGCGCGCTCTCGGGCTATGTCGCGCCGCGCGCTGGGCGGGAAATGGCGTTTGCGATTTTCACGTCGGACGTGCCGCGCCGCGCGGCCCTGACACGCGCGCAACGGGAGGCGCCGCAGGGCGCGCGCTCATGGGCGCGGCGGGCGCGGATTCTGCAGTTGCGGCTAATCGACCGATGGCGGGTGCTTTACGCGTAACGGTTGCGGCTGGGCCGACAGCCAGGCTTGGGCCTCGGCCGGAGCGGTGCTAGATGTGCGCCAAGGACGGCCGGTTTTCGCCCGTGCGCGGAGGCCCCGGTGCGGAGGCACATAGCAGTCAGACCTCTGGTTGTGTGCGCATAGTCCGCCCGGGCAAGCGGCGGATTGACCGCCCTGAGCCGGGGCAACGCTTACACCGTGAGGTGGCGGGCGCGCGCTCCCTGTTCGATGGCGGCGGCATGGAGGCGCGGAACGTTCAGTTCATAGCGGATCTCTTCGAGCATCCGTAGCTCGGCATCGTCGAGCTTGCCGTCCGCCGCGGCCACGTCGCAGGCCATAGCATAGGCGCTCTCGTTCAGCCGTTCGGGCAAAGCGTCACGCACCAGACCAAAGAGCGCCGAGAGCCCGTCCTCCTCTTCGATCAGCTCAAAAACGAGGTTGGCGACAAGCTGCGTCCGGTCGGCGTCGTAGCGCCCGAACACCGGAAGATGGTTCACGATCCGCTCGATGGTCACCAATTCGGCCGTGCGCACGGTCGAATCCGAGAGCGATGTTGCGATCATGACCGCCACGAGCGCGTCCTGCGGGGAAAGCGGCTGATCGGGTTTTTCCGGCATGGGGCACCTCCGTTCCAGCGCCGGAGATAAGCGTGTGCGGTGTGGACGGCAAGCGCACCGAACGCGGCGCATTCCGCGGCTGTTGTGCCGCACGGACGCCCTGCGCGCGGGCCGCAGCGTCACGCGACGCCAGCGCCGAGGCGCACGTTGACGGACACGCACCAACGCGCCATAGACCAAGGCCGTTCAACGCCGCAATCGCAGCTGAGAGAGCCCGGATCCATGTCAAACCATTCATCAGACCTGCGGGACGCCGCGCTTGCGTCCAAGGCTTGGCCCTTTGAAGTGGCCCGCGGCATCGCAAAACGCTACGAGGGCGGCGCGCCTGAGAAAGGCCATGTGCTCTTTGAGACGGGCTATGGCCCCTCGGGCCTGCCCCATATCGGCACGTTTGGAGAGGTGCTCCGCACGACCATGGTGCGGCGCGCCTTCGAGGTGATCTCGGACATCCCGACGCGCCTCGTCTGCTTTTCGGACGACCTCGACGGCATGCGAAAGGTGCCTGAAAACGTGCCCGACCCCGAGGCCCTGCGCGCGCATCTCCAAAAGCCTCTGACGAGCGTGCCGGACCCGTTCGGCACCCATGAGAGCTTTGGCCACCACAACAACGCGATGCTGCGCCGCTTTCTCGACACGTTCGGCTTTCAGTACGAGTTCATCTCGGCCACGGCGTTTTACCGCTCCGGCCAGTTCGACACGATCTTGTTGCGCGCCGCTGAACGTTACGACGATCTGATGCAGGTCATGTTGAAGACGCTGCGCGACGAGCGGCGCCAGACCTATTCGATCTTTCTGCCGTTTCACCCCGAAACGGGCCAGGTGCTCTACGTCCCGATGAAGCATGTCGATGCGGCCAGAGGCGAGGTCACGTTTGACGATGAAGAGGGTCGCGAGTGGACCGTTCCGGTCACCGGCGGACACGTCAAGTTTCAGTGGAAGCCCGATTTCGGCGCACGCTGGGCCGCGCTGGGCGTTGATTTCGAGATGTACGGCAAGGACCATTCGACGAACGCGCCGGTCTATGACCGGATTTGCGAGATCCTCGGCGCGCGGGCGCCCGAGCACTACACCTTTGAGCTCTTCCTCGATGAGAATGCGGAGAAAATCTCCAAGTCCAAGGGCAACGGGCTCTCCATAGACGACTGGCTTGCCTATGCGCCCACGGAGAGCCTGTCGTATTTCATGTACGGCAAGCCAAAGACGGCCAAACGCCTCTACTTTGACGTGATCCCGAAGGCCGTCGACGAGTATCACCAGCAACTGGCCGCCTATGACGGGCAGGACGCCGTACAAAAGCTCGCCAACCCGGTGTTCCACATCCACCGCGGGCAACCGCCGGTGTCCGACATGGTGGTGAGCTTTGCGATGTTGCTCAATCTCGCCTCCGTCGCCCATGCCGAGGATACCGAGACGCTTTGGGGCTTTATCCGCCGTTACGCGCCCGAGGCCGGCCCCGAAACGCATCCTCAGCTCGACGCTGCGGCCGCGGGCGCGGTGCGGTACTACAACGACTTTATCAAACCGACGAAAAGCTTTCGCGTGCCGACCGATGCCGAAGCCGCCGCAATGCGCGACTTGGCCGAGCGCCTGAAGAGCCATCGCGGCGAGACCGATGCCGAGGCGCTGCAATCGATTGTCTTCGCGGTCGGGCGCGAGCACGGCTTTGAGCCGCTGCGCGCTTGGTTTAAGGCGCTCTACGAGGTCCTCCTCGGCCAGAGCCAGGGACCGCGGTTCGGCGGCTTCGTTGCGCTTTACGGCATCGATGAGACGATCCACCTCATCGAGGACGGGCTTGCGGGGACCCTCGCCGCATAAGACGGATCGAACTTGACTAAAGTCTGTCACATTCCGGCCTAACGCACGCCGTCCCCGCACGCTAACTCCACGAGAAATCGGTCTCTTGAGGGTGTTGAAATGCCAACTGTTAACGGTTTGAAGAGCATGCGAGCGGCGCTGCTTGGTATGAGTGTCGCACTTGCCTCTATCACGGGGCCAGTCTCTGCAGCGGTTTTGGTCAATGGCGGATTTGAAACGCCCGATCTCGGCACCGACACCCGATACAGCTTCGTCAATCCCTCGAACGTCCCCGGCTGGCAGACGACGGACAGCCGCATCGAGATCTGGGCGAATGGCTTTCTCGGGGTGACGTCCTACGAGGGCACGCAACACGCAGAGCTGAACGCGAAGAACTTTGGCACGCTGTCGCAAACCGTCAACGCCATCGCAGCGGGCACTGACCTCATGCTCGAATTCGCCCATCGCGCCCGCGTCGGCACCGATGTGATGCGGGTCGACGTCGTCGATCTCGGGCTCGATCTTTTCGACGCGGGCGATGACACGTCGCTCTTCTCGCAGGAATACGCGGCCACGACGGCATCTTGGGTGTTCACCTCGCTGACCGGGCTACACTCCTTAGGCAATGACATCCGCCTGTCCTTTACCGCAGTTTCGACGGGTAGCGGAAGCGTGTCGGTCGGCAATTTCCTAGATGCTGTGCGCCTCGAAGCGGCTGTGGCACCGGTCCCGCTGCCCGCGACGGGTGTGCTCCTCTTCGGCGCCTTGGGCGCTGCCGGCGTGGCACGGCGCCTCCGCCGCAAGACCTAAGCTTCGACGCGACGCACTTTCGTCCCGCATCTCTTGGGGCAAAAGCGTGTGGCGCTTTTGGCCCAGTCGGCACATGCGCCCTGCGCACGCAGCGGGCCCGACATTGCCTTGGCGCCTCCGCGCGCCACGTCTCACACTGGAAGGCGCGCCCGCCGCGTTGCCAGATGACAGGAGACGCCCATGCTTCGCTTCGTTCTCGCCCTCGCGCTTGCCGCCCTTCTGGCCTGGCCCGCGCCCGACCGAGCCGCCGCTCAAAGCCAGCCGAGCGATGTGATAGGTGCGCAGATCGAAGCGTTCCAAGCCGACGATTTTGCAACCGCGTTCACCTTTGCTGCGCCCGGGATCAAGCGTATGTTTCAGACGCCGGAAAATTTCGGGCGTATGGTCCAGCAAGGCTATCCGATGGTTTGGCGCCCAGCCGAGGTGCGCTACGGCACAACGAAGGAGCGCGGGACGGCGCTTGTCCAACAGGTCTTCGTGACAGATGGCTCCGGTCGCCAATTTACCCTCGAATACACGATGGTGCCCGCGGGCGACAGCTGGCAGATTGCAGGGGTGACGATCCTCCGCGCAGCTGAGGTTGGCGCTTGAGGACCGTCACAGAGCTTCTTGCCGAGGATGTTCAGGCTTATCCGCGCCCACCTGCGCTCGACCGGATCGTGCTGCCGGTTGAGGTGATCCTAGGCGGCGAGATGGTCGCCCGGACAACGCGCGCGCTTCGCGTCTGCGAGACGCACCACGCACCGACCTACTACATCCCGCCCGAAGACATCGCGCCGGGCGCGCTGAGTGAGGCCGCGGGCAGCTCCTATTGCGAGTGGAAAGGCTCGGCCCGCTATTGGACCGTTGCGGCCGGCGGCCAAACCCGCCGCCACGCCGCCTGGTCCTATCCGAGCCCCACGCCCGCCTTCGCCGCCCTGAAAGACCACATGGCGTTTTACCCGGGCCTAATGGAGGCTTGCCGTGTTGGTGGAGTCGACGTCACGCCTCAGCCTGGGGATTTCTACGGCGGCTGGGTCACGCCCAACCTTCTTGGCACCGTCAAAGGCGCCCCCGAAACCCGCTGGTGGTAGCCATCCGCTTGCCCCGTGGCGCCCCCGGGGCCGGTCGCGCCGCCCGGGCCTCTTCTTTGGGCGACAAGTATCCCGGGGGAGGCGCAGCCCGGAGGGCAGGGCCCCCAAACTTCCGCCGCTACAAACGGCCCGCCGCAGATATGACCCGCGCGCGCCACTCGGAGTTGACCATCGCCCACCCCCCGCATAGGACGCCGCCGAGACCCAACCCGCGCGGGCAGACCACCCATGACCGAGATCACCCGACCCACCTCCTTTCAAGAGGTTATCCTTCGGCTCCAAGCCTATTGGGCGGGACAGGGTTGCGCGCTTCTGCAGCCTTACGACATGGAGGTGGGCGCGGGCACGTTTCACCCGGCCACGACCCTACGTGCGCTCGGCCCAAGGCCCTGGGCCGCCGCCTATGTCCAGCCCTCGCGCCGGCCGACCGACGGCCGCTATGGCGACAGCCCAAACCGCTGGCAGCACTATTACCAATTCCAGGTTCTGATCAAACCGAGCCCGCCCGACCTGCAGGAGATCTATCTCGGCTCGCTCGCAGCGATCGGCATCGACGCCGCGCTTCACGATATTCGCTTTGTCGAGGACGATTGGGAGAGCCCGACGCTCGGCGCCTGGGGCCTCGGCTGGGAGGTCTGGTGCGACGGTATGGAAGTGAGCCAATTCACCTACTTCCAACAGGTCGGCGGCCACGACTGCAAGCCCGTTTCGGGCGAGCTGACCTATGGGCTTGAGCGCCTCGCAATGTATGTTCTGGGGTTTTACGACGGCAACGCAATGCCTTTCAACGACCCTCAAACGCCGATCCCGCTCACCTATGGCGATGTTTTCCGCGAGGCGGAGGCGCAATATGCGCGTTGGAATTTCGACGTGGCTGACACCGCGTTGCTGATGCGTCACTTCGAAGATGCCGAGGCCGAATGCGCGCGTATCCTCGCCGCCCCGGCGGACGATCCCAAAACGGGCCGCCGCATCGTCATGGCTCAACCGGCCTATGACCAATGCATCAAGGCAAGCCACCTCTTCAATCTCCTTGATGCCCGCGGCGTCATCTCGGTGACCGAGCGGCAAGCCTATATCGGTCGGGTACGCACGCTGGCAAAGGCCTGCGCCGATGCGTTTCTTGAGACCGAAGCGGGCGGGATTTCTACCGCATGACCTTGGCCGTTTGCCCCCAGCGCCACGCGCGATCCGCGGCGGTGAATGTGCGATGAACGGTAAGATCGTTGGCACGGCGCTCGTCGGCGCCGCCGCTCTTGCGGGAGCCGCGCTTTATGTCCTGGAGCACCATTATTGGTACGACATCGTCTTTGAAGGCGATGGCATCGTCGTCCTCACCCGCGTCGATGGCGCCCGCGAGGAGATCGCCGTTGAAGCCCTGCAGCATGCCGAAGGTGCGTCCTCGCCGCTCAAGTTTCGCGCCTGTTTCGAAGTGGCGCCAGCACTGCTTGCGCGTCTAGACGTCTTCGCGCCCGCAGCCGAGCCCACGCCGACCGTCGCCCCGCGCCCCTTTGCGTGCTTTGATGCCGCCGCTATCGCCGAAGCGCTCGACAGCGGTGCTGCCACGGCTCTCATCAGTTTGACGAACGAGCCCTACGGGATCGACCGTATCGTCGCGCTCACCGAGACCGGGGCGGGCTATGCCTGGCACCAGATCAATCGCTGCGGGGCCCGGGTGTTCGACGGCGATCCGCCGCCCGAGAGCTGTCCGCCGCCCCCCGAGACCGAGTAACCCATGCCCGACCTTTTGATCGAGCTCTTCTCCGAAGAGATCCCCGCCCGCATGCAGGCCCGCGCGGCCGCCGATCTGCAGCGTTTGATGACGGGCGGGCTGGTCGACGCGGGGCTGACCTATGCCGCTGTCCGCGCCTATGCCACGCCGCGCCGTCTGACGCTCCATATCGAGGGCCTCCTTGCGTCGAGCCCGACGACGCTGGAGGAGCGGAAGGGCCCGCGCACCGATGCGCCCGAAAAGGCGCTTGCAGGCTTTCTGCGCTCCACGGGCCTCACGATGGATCAGCTCGAGGCGCGCGACACGCCCAAGGGCGCAATCTATTTCGCCTCGATCTTACGCGAAGGCCGCCCCGCCGCCGAGATCGTCGCCGAGACGCTCGAAACGACACTCCGCGGCTTTCCCTGGCCCAAATCCATGCGCTGGGGTGGGCCAGAGAGCGCCGGCAAGGGCACCCTTCGCTGGGTCCGTCCGCTGCATCGGATCTTGTGCCTTTTGAGCGACGAGGCTGGCGCTGAGGTCGTTCCGCTTTATGTCGATGGTTTTCGCGCGGGCGACCTCACCGAGGGCCACCGCTTCATGGCGCCGGGCGCTTTCGCTGTCACCGGCTTTGAGGATTACGCGGCAAAGCTCAAACGCGCTCATGTCCTGCTCGACCCCGCCGAACGCGCGCAGACGATCTGGCACGACGCCACGACCCAGGCCTTTGCCCGCGGGCGCGAAGTCGTCAAAGACGAGGCTCTTCTGGCCGAGGTCGCGGGCCTTGTCGAATGGCCGGTCGTCCTATTGGGCGAGATCGCCGAGACATTTCTCGATTTGCCCGCCGAGGTGTTGCAGACCTCAATGAAGGAACACCAAAAGTTCTTCTCGCTCCGCGATCCACAGGCGGGCCAGATCACAGGCTTTGTCACGGTCGCGAACCGGGAAACGGCAGACCAGGGCGCGACGATCCTTGCGGGCAACCAAAAGGTCCTCGCCGCGCGGCTGGCCGATGCCAACTTCTTTTGGGAAAACGATCTGCGAGTGGCGAAAGCTGGCATGGGCGTGTGGCTCGACGCCCTCGGCGATGTGACGTTCGAGCGCCGCTTGGGCTCGCAAAAGGACAGGATCGCGCGGATCGCAGCCCTTGCGCGCAGCATCGCGCCGGCCATCGGCGCCGACCCGGATCTCGCCGAGCAAGCCGCGCGCGTGGTCAAAGCCGATCTCGCCTCCGAGATGGTTTTCGAATTCCCCGAACTCCAAGGCACGATGGGCCGCCACTATGCCCTTGCGGCGGGCCTCGCGCCGGAGATCGCCGCCGCTTGCGAAGATCACTACAAACCCCTCGGCCCCTCCGACACCGTCCCCGAAGGCGCGGTCAGCCAAGCCGTCGCGCTCGCAGACAAGATCGATCTGCTGACCGGCTTCTGGGCCATCGACGAAAAGCCCACCGGTTCAAAGGACCCCTTCGCCCTCCGCCGCGCGGCGTTGGGTGTCATCCGGATTGTGCTGGACGGGGCCCTCCGTTTCTCGCTCGACCGAGCTTTCGATGTTCAGATCCTTCGCCATCTTTATGCGCGGGAGCTTGATAGCGGTGCGCGCGCGGCGTTCGAAACCGCCCTCGATCTCGCCGCCACCGACGGTATGTATGCGCAGCGGACCCGCGCGCATTTGGAAGCCATGCCATCGCCCATCCCTTGGGTGGCGGCGATGCAGGCGCACGATCCAAGCGTCAGCGATGACCTGCGGTCCTTCCTGCATGACCGGCTCAAGGTACATCTACGAGACGAAGGGCTTCGGCACGACGTGATCGACGCTTGCGTGGCGATGCCGGAAAACTGCGACTTGATGCTGCTCGTCGCCCGCGCCCGCGCGCTCAATACCGAACTGGCCACCGAAGATGGCGAGAACCTGATCCAGGGCTTCAAGCGCGCCGCCAACATCCTGGCGCAGGCCGAAGCCGCCGACGGCGTCTCCTACGAATACGGGCCCGACCCGAAATTCGCCGAGACCAATGAGGAGCGCGCCCTCTTCGCCGCGCTCGATGCCGCCGACGCCAAAATCGCACCCGCCCTCAAGGCTGAAGACTTTGCCGCCGCCATGGCTGCGATGGCTGCGCTGCGCGCGCCAATCGATGCGTTCTTTGAGGCCGTCCAAGTCAACACCGACAATCAGATCGTGCGGCGCAACCGACTAAACCTCCTACACCGCATCCGCGAGACCTGTCTGCAAGTCGCCGATCTCACCAAGCTCGACGGTTGAACTCGAGCCCGCCGCTGTCTTCTTTGGGCGCCAAGTATCCTCGCCGAAGGCCGGTCTTGCAGTCCGGATAAGTGCCTCCGGCGGCGACATTTACAGCAAAAAGAAGCAGGGGGGGCGCGGCGAAAGGTGACGCTTGCGCGAGGGCCGGGCGGGCGTAAGGTGCGAGCGCGCAACGGAGGTGCGCCGCAGTGCAGCAAATGAACCCGATCAAGGATTTCACCCTGATCACGCCCACCGCGCAAGTGACGGCGGCGGCACATGGCGGCCGCGCAAAGTGCCTCCAGCGGCTGGTGCGGCTCGGCGCGCCGGTGCCGCGCACGGTGGCGCTTTCCTTTGACGAGGTGCACCGCATCGCCCAGGGCCATCGCGCCGATACTGGGCGGCTCTTGGCGGCGTTCGGGCGCGGGCCGCTCGTCTCGGTTCGTCCGTCCTCGGCCGATCCCGATTGGGGCGGGCCTGGAGCGGTCCTCAATATCGGGATGTGCGATGCCAAGCGAGACGCCCTAGCTGAGCGTTTGGGGGAGGCGGCGGCCGATGCGCTCTATCTGCGCTTTATCCTGGCCTATGCCCACGACGTCGCCCGGCTCGACCCCGAGCCCTTTGAACAGGCTGCCGAACACGGTGGGGCATCCGCGATCCGCGCGGCTCTCGCGGCCTATGAGGACGAGGCGGACGAGCCCTTTCCGCAGGACCCCGCACGGCAGCTCTCGGACGTGTTGCGCTCGATGGCGCGCGCTTGGGAGGGCACAACGGCCCGTCTTTTGCGGCAGGCGCGCGGCGCTCCTGCGGATGCGGGTCTCGGCCTCATAGTGCAAGCCATGGCGCTTGGTCTGGGTCCGGGCGAGAACGGTGCGGGCGTCATCCGGCTGATCGACAGCGGAACCGGACAACGCCTCGTCTCAGGCCGCTATCTCCGACAATCGATGGGGCGCGACGCGCTCGGCCGCCGCGACGAGGCGCTGTTTCTCGCCGAAGACCCGCGCGGCCCCTCGCTCGAAAGCGTTGCGCCCAAGCTCTTTGCCGCGCTGATGGAGACGGCCGAACTCTGCCGTGCGCAGTTGCGCGAAGAGATGGAGATCGAGTTTACGGTCGAGAACGAAACGCTGACCGTGCTCGACGCGGTGCGCGTTCCGCGCTCGGCCCGCGCCAATGTGCGCGTGGCCGTCACCTTGGCCGAGGAGGGTATCATCACCCCCAATGAGGCGGTGCTGCGTGTGCCGCCGCGGGCCCTTCCTGAACTCTTGCACCCGCAGGTCGACCCGAGCGCTCCGCGTGACGTGGTCTTGCGCGGGATGGCGGCGAGCCCGGGCGCGGCCGTCGGCAAGCTTGTCTTTTCCTCCGAGGCGGCGCAGACGGCGGCGGCCCAGGGCGAGCCTTGCATCCTCGTGCGGCGCGAGACCGTGCCCGAGGATATCCGCGGCATGCATGCCGCGCGCGCCGTGATCACGCAGCGGGGCGGTATGACAAGCCACGCCGCCGTGATCGCCCGCGGGCTGGGCCTGCCCGCCATCGTCGGCGCGACCGGGCTGCGGCTCTCGACGCGCAAAAAAGTGTTGACGACGCCGTCTGGAACGGCGCTGCGCGAGGGCGATGTGCTGACCGTCGATGGCTCGACGGGCGAGGCATTGCGTGGCGCGGCACCGATGTTGGAGGCCGCACTCGACCTGCCGTTTCAGCAGCTTCTGACCTGGGCGGACGCTGCGCGCGACATCGGCGTGCGCGCCAATGCCGACACGCCCGAGGACGCGCGCATGGCGCAAGGCTTTGCTGCCGAAGGGATCGGGCTCTGCCGGACCGAGCACATGTTCTTCGAGCAAGCGCGTCTGACGGTGATGCGCGAGATGATCTTTACCGACAGCGAGGTGGATCGGCGCGCCGCCCTGGAACGCCTGCTGCCGATGCAGCGGGCGGACTTTGTAGAGCTTTTTGAGATCATGGGGGGCAAGCCGGTTTGCATTCGCCTCTTTGATCCGCCGCTCCACGAGTTTCTGCCGAACGACAAGGAGGGGCTGCGCGCGTTGGCCGAAGCGCTTGACTTGCCGCTCTCGGATGTGACCCACCGTGTTGAAGCACTCTCGGAATTCAACCCGATGCTGGGCCTGCGCGGTGTGCGCCTCGGCGTGACGCTGCCCGAGATCTACGACATGCAGGCGCGCGCGATCTTCGAGGCGACGATCGAGGCCTCTTGCAAAGGGGGGGCTGCTGTCGTCCCCGAGATTATGATCCCGCTGGTTTCGGCCAAACGCGAGGTTGAGCTTGTGAAAGGCCGGATCGACGCCGTCGCCGTTGCGGTGCGCAATGAGAGCCGGAGCCGCTTTGACTATCGTTTGGGCGTGATGGTCGAGACGCCGCGCGCGGCGTTACGCGCCGGCGAGATCGCAGCGCATTCCTCGTTTCTGTCCTTCGGCACGAACGACCTTACGCAGATGACCTATGGCCTCAGCCGCGATGACGCTGGACGGTTCATGGGGACCTATGTTGCGCAAGAGGTTTTCCCTGAAGATCCGTTTCACACCCTCGACCGAGACGGTGTCGGCGAGCTCTTGCTCCTCGGTGCCGATCGGGGTCGGCGCACGCGACCCAACGTGACGCTCGCGGTTTGCGGCGAGCATGGCGGAGACCCGGACACGATCTCCTTTTGCCGCGATGCGGGCTTTGACTATGTCTCTTGCTCGCCGTTCCGCGTGCCTGTCGCGCGTTTGGCAGCGGCGCATCTTGCGCTTCGCGAACGTGAGTCGAACGTCGCAATGCGAGCGAGCGGCGAAGGCGAAGTCCGCGACCCAGTCTGATTTGTTGCAGCAGAGTTTCGCTTGTGTTGCCCGTTTGCATCGGCGCCTTCTTGCCGAGACCGCGTAAATCTGGGCCTTTTTGAGGCGATAACGCGTCCTGCGCCCTCCTGACGCGGTTTACACTTCGTAAAGCTGTCGGCTACGCACCGCTCCGGCTCGGACGTATGCGAGAACGCATCGAGGTGCTGTGGGGGATTGCTGGGGGCAGGTCGATCGCGAGATCGCTGGCACATCGACTCTGACACCGACCGGGACGACGCGCGTGCCCCCATGCGGGGCGCAGCGCCGGTGATGCTGCCAAGACGAGAGAGAGTGTGACATGATACCCGTGAGAACCGCGATGTGCGCGGCCAGTACTTTTTTGTGTGCGTCCAGCCTGACCATCTCTTGCGTGCAGGCTGAAGTTTTTCTGTCGAGCTCGAATGTGCCGCAGAGCGTGACGCAGATCGATCCACCTATCGCCCCTCCGGATACATCCCCACAGACCGAGGCCCCGCTAGAGCTGCGCTTAGCGTCGCTTCTTGGAGAAGAGGGCATGGATTTGCGCGCCGAGGACGGCGTACGCGATACGGCGCCCGAGGGGCTGGTGCGCTATGACGCGGAGTGGGTCGATGCACTGCCGACAGCGACTGGGGGCGATGAATGGTATTGCATGGCCGAAGCGCTCTATTTCGAGGCGCGAGGGGAGTCGATTAAGGGACAGTTTGCGGTCGCTGAGGTCGTTCTAAACCGCGTGGACACCGCGCGCTTTCCAGACACCGTCTGCGGCGTCGTTAATCAAGGCACGGGCAAACGCTACCAATGTCAGTTTACCTACACCTGCGACGGCTATGCCGAAAATGTGCATGAGCCCAAGGCCTGGGATCGCGTTGGCAAGATTGCGCGGCTTATGCTCGACGGCGCGCCTCGAGCACTGACAGCTGGCGCGACGCATTATCATACCAAAGCAGTCAATCCGCGTTGGTCCCGCGTCTACGCCCGGACCACGACGATTGGCGTCCATCACTTCTATCGGTCGCCGAGCTCATAGGGGGCTGCTCCGCGCCGTTCGGTCGCCGCAATGGGGCGATGAGAGTTGCCCCACCTCGCGCTCTTTAATCTCCAAGGACCAACCCTTTGTTTCGCTCGGAAACGAAGTGTTTCAACCTTGGGCAAGGATCCGCCAGAGCGCGGGGTTAAGTGCGTCCAGATCCATGCTATGCCGCCCGAGCGGCACGGACATGTGGGAGCAAGACGCGCATGAAAGACGAAACGAAAGCTGCGGAAGCGGCGTCACCCGTGCGCACTTTGTTTGGGACCGACGGCGTCCGCGGGCGCGCCAATACGCATCCGATGACCGCAGAAATGGCGCTGCGGCTGGGCGCCGCGGCGGGGCGTTACTTTCGCAAGAACCGCGCCGAGGAACATCGCGTCGTTATCGGGAAGGATACCCGGCTCTCGGGTTACATGTTCGAGAACGCATTGACCGCCGGGCTCACCTCCACGGGGATGAATGTCCTTCTCCTGGGTCCCGTGCCAACGCCTGCGGTCGGCTATCTTACGCGTTCGATGCGCGCCGATCTCGGGATTATGATCTCGGCAAGCCACAACCCGCACCACGACAACGGGATCAAGTTTTTCGGGCCCGACGGGTTTAAGCTCTCCGACGCGGCCGAGGCCGAGATCGAAGCAATGGTGACGGCGGGCGTCGAGCCGGCGCAGGCCGAAAATATCGGGCGTGCGCAGCGGATCGACGACGGGCGCTTTCGCTACGTGGAGCGCGCGAAGGCGTCGTTTCCATCAGATCGCTCGCTCGCAGGGCTGCGGATCGTCATCGATTGCGCCAACGGCGCGGCCTACCGGACGGCACCGGCCGTTCTTTGGGAGTTGGGGGCCGAGGTCAAGACGTTGGGCGTTGAGCCGAATGGGCTCAACATCAACGACGGTTGCGGCTCCACCGACGTTGAAGCAGCCGCCGCCTCGGTCGTCGAGTACCGTGCGGATGTTGGGATCTGCCTGGATGGCGATGCCGACCGCGTGATGGTCCTCGACGAGACGGGGCAGGTGGCGGACGGCGATCAGATCATGGCCCTCTTGGCCGCGCGCTGGGCCGACGAAGGGCGGCTCAAGGGCGGCAAGCTCGTCTCGACGGTGATGTCCAATCTCGGGCTCGAACGGTTCCTTTCTGCGCGCGGGCTCGGTCTCGAACGGACGCCCGTGGGCGACCGCTACGTTGTCGCCCGGATGCGCGAAGGTGGGTGGAACCTCGGCGGCGAGCAATCGGGCCATATCGTGATGACCGATTACACTACGACAGGAGACGGCCTGATCGCGGCGCTGCAATTTCTCGCGGCGATGGTCGAAACCGGGCAACGCGCCTCGGAGCTTGCGCAGCAATTCGACACGGTGCCGCAGAAGCTCCGGAATGTCCGCTATGCGCTGGGGACCGCGCCGCTTGAAACGGCGCCGGTGCAAGCGAGCGTCGCGGCCGCAGAGGAGCGGCTAAAGGGGCAGGGGCGGCTTCTCATCCGCAAATCGGGAACGGAGCCTCTGATCCGTGTGATGGCCGAATGCGAGGACGCTGCGCTTCTTGAAGCGGTGGTCGACGAGGTGGTGTCCGCAGTCAAGACCGTGGCTTGAGCCAGGTCCGCCGGCCGCTGCCCCGACCTAATCGCCGAAGGGCGCTTGCAGGCGCTTCCTCCCCCGTCTATCCCGCGCGCTGGAACGATTGCGCCCGGATGTAACGCGTCCCAAGGGGAGGACTGGCGCAAGAGAGCACCGAGAACGAGGGACAGAACATGCGCGTGTACTATGACCGCGATTGCGACATCAATCTGATCAAAGACAAGAAGGTGGCCATCCTCGGATACGGCTCCCAAGGCCATGCTCACGCGCTGAACCTACGCGACAGCGGCGCGAAAAACCTTGCCGTGGCCCTGCGAGAGGGCTCTCCATCGGCCAAGAAGGCTGAGGGCGAAGGGCTGGGCGTCATGGGGATCGCCGAGGCGGCGGCCTGGTGCGACCTGATGATGTTCACGATGCCGGACGAGCTGCAGGCCGACACCTATGGAAAATATGTTCACGACAATCTGCGCGAGGGCGCTGCGATCGCCTTTGCCCACGGGCTAAACGTGCATTTCGGGCTCATCGAGCCAAAGCCGGGCGTCGACGTCATCATGATGGCGCCGAAAGGCCCGGGTCATACGGTGCGCGGCGAGTACACGAAAGGCGGCGGCGTGCCCTGCCTTGTTGCCGTGCACAACGACGCGTCGGGCAAGGCGCTGGAGATCGGGCTGTCCTATTGCTCGGCCATCGGCGGCGGGCGCTCGGGCATCATCGAGACGAACTTCAAAGAAGAGTGCGAGACCGACCTCTTTGGCGAGCAGGCGGTGCTCTGCGGCGGTTTGGTCGAGCTCATTCGTATGGGCTTTGAGACGCTGGTCGAGGCCGGCTATGCGCCCGAAATGGCCTATTTTGAATGCTTGCACGAGGTGAAGCTAATCGTCGATCTCATCTATGAGGGCGGCATCGCCAACATGAACTACTCGATCTCGAACACGGCGGAGTTTGGCGAGTATGTCTCTGGCCCGCGCATCTTGCCCTATGACGAGACGAAGGCGCGGATGAAAGAGGTGCTCGACGATATCCAGCAAGGCCGCTTTGTCCGCGATTGGATGACCGAATGCGCGGTGGGACAGCCTTCATTCAAAGCGATCCGGCGCAACAACGACGCCCACCAGATCGAACAGGTCGGCGAGAAGCTGCGTGAGATGATGCCATGGATCACGGCCGGCAAGATGGTCGACAAGGCGCGCAACTGACGCGGTTCGCTCCGTTGCGAGCGGCCGAGGCGGCGCGCGCCTTTCAGCACGAAGCGATGCTATGCGCCCATACCGGCGCGCATGACGGCTCGGCGCAGCGGAGCGACGTCATAGATTGCTTTCAGCCCATTAAGGCGGAGCGACTGGAGCCAGGGCGCGCCGGACCGTGTCACGCGGTTGAAGACATCGATGGCGGCGACGCGGGCGCGGATGTCTGGGCCTCGCGCCCGCCCATAGGCTGCAAGCATCTCTGGCCCACCTAGAGCGGTCCGGTGCGCGACGGCGAGGTCGCGCAGCGCTATAATGTCGTTGAGCGAGGTGTTGAGGCCCTGCGCGCCGATCGGTGGAACGACGTGAGCGGCTTCGGCGACGATCGCCGTGCGTTCGGCCGCCAGCCGCGTTGCGCGTTGCGAAACAATGGGCCAGATCCTCAGGTCCGACGCGCGCTCCAATGGACCTAAGTAATGGCAGGACCGTTCCGACATCACGGCGTTGAACTCAGACACTTCTAGAGCAGCGAGTTCGAGCGCACGGGCGCCCGGGTTCATCCAAACGATGGCGGAGGCAGGCCGCCCGCCGATATCGGGCAAGGGCACCATAGTAAAGGGGCCGCCCTCGTTATAGATCTCGGTCGAAACGTTCTGATGCGGAACCGGATGCGTCACAGTGAAGGCGAGCGCCTTTTGGCCATATCGGGTCACCTCGACGTCGATCCCGGCTGCCACGCGCACGCCCGATGCGCGGCCATCGGCGGCAATGACGAGCCGGGCGGCTATGCTGTCGCCCGTGTCCAGACGAACGATTGTACCGCTCGACCTTGTGACCATCGCGGAAAACGACGCGCCAAAGCGCAGATCGACAGCCGCCTCCGCCGATAGGACTTCAATCAGCCCCCGGGAGACGCGCCAATTGAGAAGGTTCCAGCCGAAGCAGTCTTCGCCCAAATCCGAAGCCCGAAACGCGCGCGCGTCCCGTGTCTCTGGCGGCCAGCCGACGCTGTCGACGAGGCGGAGGCCTTCGAGCGGAACGGCCTCGGCCCGCACCGCCTCCCAAAGGCCGATCTCTTCGTAGAGCGCTTTCGCCGGTTGCAGGAACGCGGTCGAACGCAAGTCTGACCCGGTCTCTGCGGCCTCGGTCACCGGCGCCTCGGGCGAGGCGAGGACCACCGAAAAACCCGCTCTGGCAAAGGCGAGCGCCGCAGAGAGGCCCGCGATCCCGCCGCCGGCGATAAAGACGTCTGTGATCGTGCGTGCCATGGATCCCCGTCGTGCAATTGCGTGACCGAGACGTAGGCGCGATCAGCTTCCCATCGAGATTATGATGAGGACTGCGACGATGAGGACCGTCAACACCAGCCCCGAGATGAAAAGCCCAGGCAGCCCCCAAAGCAGCGTGGCCCCTGCGACGACCACGACGATGCCGAGCGTCCCGAGAAAGGCCACGACCTCGTCGCGCTCGCGGGTCAGGGCGCGCCAGCCGCGGTCTCCCACAGCAGGTCTGTCCTCCACCTCGGGTGGTGTCGGCGTGTTGTCGTCTTTCATATGATCCTCCTGCGGGCTCGGGTTATGGCCTCGTGGGCGAAAGCGCGGACAGGAAGGCGGTCAAGTCTGCTGTATGGTGGTGAATGTGCTCTGCCGGTTGAGGCTCCGGCGCGACATGGACAGTGCGCATGCCCATGGCGTGGGGGGCGGCGAGGTTTCGCGGGTCGTCTTCAAACATCGCGGCGCGCGCAGGGTCGAGCCCATCGGTGCCGAAGACAGTCTCAAAGGCACGTGCGCGGGGCTTGGGCTGAAACGCGGCGTGCTCGATGCCGTAAACGGCGTCAAAGAGACCCGATAGACCACGCGCTGCAATAACGCGTTGGGCATAGGGCGCCGAGCCGTTGGTATAGACAATGCGCCGGCCAGGCAGGGCGGCAATGGCGCCGGCGAGCTCGGGGTCCGGCGCAAGGGCATCAAACGAGATGTCGTGCACATGGGTGAGGTAGGGGTCAGGGTCGATCCCATGCTCCTCCATGAGCCCGGCGAGGGTCGTACCGTGGCTAGCCCAATATTCACGGCGGAGCCGGTCGGCCTCGTCCCGCGAGACACCGAGGAGGTTTTCGACCCAAGTCGTCATCCGCACCTCGATCTGATCGAAGAGGCGGACCTGGGGCGGGTAGAGCGTGTTGTCGAGATCGAAGACCCAGGTCTCAACATCGCAAAACGGTGTGGTGTCCATGATCCGACGGTATTGAGGCGCATTGCGGCTGGCAACAGGGGGATCGGTAGACGGCCGAGGGGCGAGGCCGAGCTCAGGATCGCGCCTTGCGCCTGCGCCCCTGCGCTGTAACGTCAGTTGCAACGCGTTTGGTTGTCACCCCGCCCGCGTGGGCCACACCGCACGACGCGTCACGCAACGACGCAGCCACGCCACGCGCCCTATGCCAGGCTTGGGTTTCTCGCGAAACGCGCGAGGGGGATTGCGCCTGGGAGGCAGGATATGGGCCGCGAGAGAGCGCCGCAAAAGGACGCCTATGACATGATTCTCGAGGCGATCGACGTCGGGGTCTATAGGCCCGGCGATCGTCTGGTGGAGAGCGAATTGGCCGACCGGTTCGGGGTGTCGCGAACGCCGATCCGCGAGGCGCTGCAGCGGCTCGAAACCCAGAGCATGCTGGCACGGGATGGCCGGTCGCTCGTCGTCGCCTCGCTCGACCATAGCCAATTGTCCGAGCTTTACGTGGTGCGTTCCGAGCTTGAGGGGCTCGCCGCGCGGCTCGCAGCCCGGCATGCGGCTGAAGAAGAAATCTCGGTGCTTGAACAGATGGTCGATGCCGATCAAGCGCTCGTCGCCGACCCATCGGCCCTAGCGCGGGCCAATCGGCGTTTTCACCGACAGCTTCACCTTGCGTCGCACAATCGCTTTCTCGTCCAGCAGCTCGACCTTGTTTATCGATCGATGGCGCTAATGGCGACGACGTCGTTGGCGGCAACTGGGCGCGGGGCGGAAGCGTTGGCCGAGCATGCGACGATTGTGGCCGCGATCCGCGCGCGCAATGAGGGGGCGGCCTATGAAGCCCTGAAAAACCACATCTCGATTGCCTTCGTTCAGCGCCTGAAAACCGATAGCGAGCGTGACCCGCCTTACTGATAGGTCATGCGGGGCAAGCTCTCGGACCCGGATATGAAGGACGCGCAGATCAGGCGGCCTGTCGGGGCGGTGGATTGGCTGGAAATCGCTGCTGATCCCGCGACTTCACCAACTGACGCATAGACCTGCGAACGATAGCCAAGGGGGAGAAGGCTCTTTGAGGGAGGCGCAACCCGCCTTGGCGTCGGGCCGGGTGCACGATCTATCGCCGCGTCAGGCGTAGACGCCGTCCTCCCCATGGAGGCCATGCTCGGTCTTGTGCCAATGGAATGGGCGCGAGAGCATCTCCCAGACGCCCTTGTACCCCGCAAGCGAGGCCAGCGGGAAATAGAGATGCAGCACCGGGAGCCACCAGAGCAGGCCAGCCCGCTCTGTCCTCCAATTCGCACTGAGCGTGAGGCCGACAGAGATCGCCTCGCTGACGATCACAAGCGCGAGAAACGCCCAGCCGAGTGTCATCGGGATGTGCCCCACCAGCGGATGCCAATCCAAAACCGCGAGAAACCAAAGCGAAATCAGGACCGGGGCTAACAGAAACTGTGACAGAGTGCCAAGAAAGAGCGCCTGAAAGCCGATAAAACCCGCCGTGCCCATCTCACGCCAGAGCCGGAACGGACGGCGCATATGCACCGCATAGGTCATGGCGTAGCCCTTGAGCCAGCGAGAGCGCTGCCGGATCCAGGGCAGCAATCGACAATTGGCCTCTTCGCGGGTCACGGTGTCGACGATCTCGGTGCGATACCCCGCACGGTAAAGCCGAATGCCAAGATCGGCGTCTTCGGTGACGTTATGCGCGTCCCAGCCGCCGAGAACTTCCAGCGCCTGTTTGCGGAAGAAGAGCGTCGTCCCGCCCAAAGGGATCGGCAGGCCAAGCCGTTGCAGTCCAGGCAGGAAGGCACGAAACCAGGTCGCGTATTCGAGCGTGAAGCAGCGGGAGAGCCAGTTTGTCCGCGCATTGTAGAAGTCGAGCGCGCCCTGAAGACAGGCGACGCGCGGGTCCGCTCGGGCAAAGCACGCGGCGACGGTATGGAGCTGATCGGGATGCGGCGCGTCCTCGGCGTCCCAAATCCCGACAATACCGCCGCGGGCAAAGCTCAACCCATAATTCAGCGCGCGCGGCTTGGTCCGGACCGTGCCTGGCGGAACGATAACGATCCGCATGAACGACGGCACATGGGTCTCGGCAAGGGCGCGGCGGGTCGTCCAGTCGTGCTGTTCGACGAGCACGATCACATCGGTGAGCTCGCGCGGGTAGCGCAGGCGCAAGAGACGCTGGATCAGTGCTGAGGCAACATCCGCTTCGCCGAGAAGCGGGACGAGCATTGAAATCACAGGCAGTTTGGTATGCGGTGCAGGCAACTCCGCCGGGACTCGGCGCCCGCCGCGAAGCCATTGGCGGATGATCTGACCGAGCGCGAGACCCTTGAGCGTCGAAGTCGCCAAAAGCGTGGCCATGCCAAAGAGCGTCATTGCAAAAAGCGTCTCGATGGGGGCGAGGAGCGTTGCGGCGAGAAGTGTCCCAAGGGTGAGTGAGATGACGAGCGCCGCGGTCCCTTGCTTCCAGTTGCGACAGGAGAGCGGGGTCGGTGTCCGCTCTTCGGCCCGGCGCGCAAGCTCTTTCGGAACGGCGCGAGCGACAGCGTTTGCGACCTGTTGGTCTGGCGCGAGCACCATAAGAACCGGGCCAAGCCGCTCTTCGAGCGTATCCCGGAGACGCGCAAAGGCGTCCGGACGTGCGCTCGCGACGACCGTCGCGCCGCCCTTGCGGGCGAGCGGTACGGTGCCGGTCGCGAGGCAGTAGTCGGCGCCGATCTCGGCGACGAGGCGCGGGTCGGGCACGACGTCTTCGAGGTCGATCGGGCATGCGCCCCACTGGGCCGAGAGCGCATTGGAGAGCGCTTCCTCCGTCACCATGCGGCGGCCTATCAGGATCTCGCCCAGGCGTGTCTCTTCTTGCCGCTGGAGCGTGAGGGCTTGAACCAGATCCTCTTCCGAGAGCGCCCCGGCGGAGACCAGCCGCTCTCCGAGGCGCGGTCCGCGCCGTTGTTTGGCAGGCGCTTGCGGTGCGTCGAGCGCAGGCGACGCCGGACGGCGCGGCGCAGGCATCAGGTCGCGCGTCAGAAGGAGCGGCACCTCGGCTTTGGGCGCCGGTTTGGGCGGCGGTGCAGCCTGTTGCGGCAGCGCCCGAGCGATCGCCGCGCGTTCATAGTCCGCGAGCACTTCGTTTGGGACGAGATGGGTAACCGTGCTTTGGGCCGCCCCCGACCGCTGCGGCAGCCGACGTAATCGGCTTTCGATACTGACCAGGGCGTCTTGCGCCCGAGTATAGCCCTGCTTTGGATGGGGCATCGTCTGTCCGCTACGTCTCATGACACGCGCCCCGCCGGTCGGCTTTCGCCCGCCCGGGTCGCTCGCTTTGAGAAAGAGCATCACGATTTTGGGTTAACCGACGGTTAACCGACTCGCGTTTGCGGTGCGATTTCCCTGGCACGCCGCACAAGATGGCACGGACCCATTAGCGCGCTCGGGCCTCCATGGCGGCGACGAAGCGATCGAAGAGATAGGCGCTGTCTTGTGGGCCGGGGCTCGCTTCGGGGTGGTATTGGACCGAGAAGATGGGCCGATCTGTCACCCGAATCCCGCAATTCGAGCCGTCAAATAGCGAAACGTGGGTTTCCTTGACGGTCTCGGGCAAGGACTGACTGTCTACAGTAAAGCCATGATTCATAGAGGTGATCTCAACTTTGCCGGTTTCGAGATCCTTCACCGGATGGTTCGCGCCATGGTGGCCGTGGTTCATCTTGATCGTGCGCGCGCCCAAGGCGAGGGCCAGCATCTGATGGCCGAGGCAAATGCCGAAAACCGGAATGTCGGATTGGTCGAGAACGCCGCGGATCATCGGCACGGCATATTCCCCGGTCGCGGCCGGATCTCCCGGACCGTTCGAGAGGAAGAGACCGTCCGGCGCGTGGTCGAGGACCTCCTCTGCAGTCGCAGTCGCCGGTAAAACCGTGACCTCACAGCCGGCAGAGGCAAGGCAGCGTAGGATGTTGCGCTTGGCGCCGTAATCGAGCGCGACGACACGAAAGCCCGGTGCGCTCCTCTCGGCAAAACCGTGGGGCCAGGCCCATCGCATCTCGTTCCAGCGATAGGATTGCGCACAGGTGACCTCCTTGGCGAGGTCGCGCCCTTCGAGACCCGAAAAGCCGCGCGCGGCCGCAACCAAAGCTTCGATGTCGAACGCGCCGTCTGCCTGATGCGCCAGCGCTACATGGGGTGCGCCCTGCTGCCGGATGGCCCGCGTGAGCCTTCGTGTGTCGAGCCCACCGATCCCGATCCGGCCGCGCCGCTTGAGCCAAGCCGCCAAAGGCTCGGCGGCGCGCCAGTTCGACGGGGCGGTCGGATCCCATTTGACGACCATGCCAGCGGCGACCGGGTCGGCGGTCTCATCATCCTCGGGGTTAACGCCGACATTGCCGATATGCGGGAAGGTAAAGGTGATGATCTGGCCGGCATAGGACGGGTCGGTCATGATCTCCTGATAGCCGGTCATGGCTGTGTTAAAGCAGAGTTCGGCCTCCGTTTGCCCCACTGCGCCGAAGCCCGTGCCGTAAAAGAGCGTGCCGTCGGCCAGGGCCAGGCAGGCAGTCTTGCGTTTCGTCGGCGTGGGCATCGGCGTGCTTTCATGTCGGATGGGTGCGGATAAGCTCCAGCGCGGGCCTAGGGGCCGTCCCTTGCAGCGTCAACCCCAGCCGCGCGGCGCACGCGCGCGTCACGGCAACCTTGCCCGCCCGGTTGTCAGAACACGGGCGCGAGGCTAGATACCGCGACCAACCAAATCACCGGCGCGACCTAGGCTTGGGGCAGCCAGCCGGGTGCGCAAGGAGAACGAGAGATGACCGACACGAAAGCCCGTGTGGCACAAGCCTTGAAGGACGCGATGCGTGCGCGCGACACCGTGCGTCTATCGACTTTGCGTCTGATCAACGCGGCGATCAAAGATCGGGACATCGCCGCGCGCGGCGAGAGCGGAAGTGCTGAGGGTGGCTCGGGCGTGTCAGACGCCGACATTCTCCAGATCCTCGCGAAAATGGTCAAGCAGCGCCAAGAGAGCATCCGTGCCTACGAGGAGGGCGGGCGGCTTGAGCTCGCCGAGCAGGAACGCGCTGAAATCGGTGTGATCGAGGATTTCCTGCCCAAACAGCTCGATGATGACGAGGTCGAGGCGGCAATCGACGCCGCCATTGCCGAAGTGGGCGCGCAGAGCCTGCGCGACATGGGCAAGGTGATGGCGGCGCTTAAGTCACGCCACACCGGACGGATGGATTTCGGCAGCGTCGGTCCCTGGGTCAAAGCCCGCCTCGCGTCCTAATGTGCAGGGCGGCACGAGCCGCGTGGGCGCGCCGCCTGCAAAATGCCGCTGATCCGCCTACAATGAGCCCCACGCATTCGTGATTGTTCACGGCAAACACACTCGGAGAGGGGCACATGGACTTTAGCTTCTTGCTTGCAAACATTTCTGGCGGGGCGATCGTTACGTTTTTGATCGCTGCGTTCCTGATCCTCGCGGTCTTTTTGGGCGTAAAGGTCGTGCCGCAATCGGAGAAATACGTGGTTGAGCGCTTTGGCCGTCTGCGCTCGGTACTCGGGCCCGGGATCAATCTCATTGTACCCTTTATCGACCGCGTGGCCCACCGCGTGTCGATCCTCGAGCGCCAGCTTCCAAACGCCACGCAGGACGCAATCACCGCAGACAACGTGCTGGTTAAGGTCGAGACGAGCGTCTTTTACCGGATCCTCGAGCCGGAGCGCACGGTGTACCGGATCCGCGACGTGGATGGCGCGATCTCGACGACCGTTGCGGGCATCGTCCGCGCTGAGATCGGCAAGATGGAGCTCGACGAAGTGCAGTCGAACCGGGCGAGCCTCATCACCACGATCAAAGCCAACGTTGAGGAAGCGGTCGTCGATTGGGGGATCGAAGTGACACGGGCAGAGATCCTCGATGTCAACCTCGACGACGCAACGCGCGAAGCGATGCTGCAGCAGCTGAACGCCGAACGCGCCCGTCGCGCCGCTGTGACCGAAGCCGAAGGGCAGAAGCGTGCCGTGGAGCTACAGGCCGATGCTGAGCTTTACGCCGCCGAACAGGCCGCCAAGGCCCGCCGCATCGGCGCCGAGGCCGAAGCCTTTGCCACCGCCGTCGTCGCACAAGCGATAGCCGATAACGGGATGGAGGCGGCGCAGTACCAGGTTGCGTTGAAGCAGGTCGAGGCGCTTAATGCGCTCGGAAACGGTTCGGGTCAGCAAACGATCGTGGTACCTGCGAATGCGCTCGAAGCCTTTGGCAATGCGTTCAAGATGCTGGGCGGTCGGGCATGATCGAAGAGCTGATCCAAGAGCTTCTGGGTGATGTCTGGTGGCGCCGCTGGTGGAGCTGGGGGATGCTGGCGGCCCTTTTCGGCATCTTCGAGCTGATCGTGCCGGGCTACATCTTTCTCGGCTTTGCCATCGGCGCCAGCGCCATGGCGGGGGCATTTTTGATCGGTGAGCCCTTCACGACGTGGCTGCCTGAGGGCCTGCCCGCGCTCTCGGTCGTATTCGCTGTGTTGTCGATCATTGCATGGGTGGTGCTGAGATATTCGATGGGCGTCCGCAAAGGGCAGACGCGCATTTTCAAGCATGACATCAACGAGGAGGAGCGGCGCTGAGCGCGTGCCTTGAGGGTCGCGTGATTGGGGCGCGGACTTGGACGGCCGCACCCAAGGGTAGACTGCCTTGATGGGCGTTGACACCCGGTACTTGGCCGACCTTACGGCGCCTGGTCCCACAGGCAAGGCGGCTACTCAGGAGGTCCGAGGCTGTTCGTCTCAGCGGTTCGGTACGCGATGAAGACGGCGTCACAGCGCCGCAGAACCGGACGGCGCGAAAACTCCTGCAACTGATTGTAAAGGCCGAAGAGCTCATAGCCTTTGGCCTGCAAAAAGCTTTGCACGGCGCCGAGCGAGGCATGAAACTCGTTGAGACGATTCATGCCGCACTCGACTTGAACGAGGCCGATCTTTTCCTGGGCAAGCATGGTTGAGAAGCCCTTGAGAACGTCGAGGCTTTCCGCGCCGCCACTAACCCTAAGGTAGCTGATCTCAGGTATGCTTTGGGTTTTACAGAATGCGTCCCCTGAAGTTGTGTCTGCTGCTTCCGGTCCCGCCGCCGCGTTGGTGCCACGTGCGTCCGAAGTCATGGTACCAGTTGCGGCCGCTGTTGAGCGAACGGTTTCCGGCCCGAGGGTAGCTTGGTACAGTTTAACCCGCGCGTTGGTGCCGTACCGATCATTGAGTTTGTCAAAGGACTGGCGCGAAGCCGCGCAGGTATGCACGGTCGCGTGCGGGAAGAGCGCGAGCAAGCGATCGGAGAGGCCCCCTGCTTGGGCGCCGACATCGAGAACGACCTCCGCCGCAAAGCGCGGCAAGAAGGCGCCAATATCTTCGGAGAGCCTGAGCAGGCCATGGGTCGTGACCGGGTTCATCTTGCCCGCATTGCGCCGCTTGGACGAAAGGGGCGCGATATGAGCCTTCCCACTGTCACGGGGACGCGAGCCGCCGGCGGGAGCGTTTGCAGGTTGAGCTTTCCGGTGAGGAAGGGTCTCTTTGAGAACTCGGTTCGCGTCGTCGACATCTGCTTGAGTGATGGGGCGCGCGTGCTCGAGGTGCCGGTCCACTTTCATGAGGACATCGAGCCTTGTCCGCTGTCGGCTATTCAAAACCTCATCCAGCGCAACGGGCGTCATCGGATCTGCATGCGGCTTGCGGTTGAGCCATGACGCGTGAAGGAGGCGCGGCGCGCCCTGCATCTCAGTCCAAAGGTCGATTAGGACGACTTGCTTGACGTTGTATTCATATCCTAAGGGCAAAAATCGCACATCACCGCGATAGATCAGCTTGCGCATGATCCCTTGGTCGGCGGGATCGCCTTCCGCGCGCATCTGCGTTTCCCACTCCTCAAGAAAGCGCTCGGTCGTCGCGTTGCGCTTGATGCACATCACGCCGCTGTTGAAGACCGGAAAGGCGCGAGAGATCTTGTCCTTCTCGCGCAGATGGGCCGGACGGCGCGTGATCCCGACGCTTGCTGCGAGGTCACAATTGTCAAGTGTGTCGAAGAGCTCCGGTACGGGCAGAAGCGCGAAGATATCGCTGTCGAGATAGACAGTACGCTCAAACCTTGAGCGGCGCATGGCAGCGATCTTTGGGCGGAACCACCCATCGACGCCGTGCTCCTGATTGAAGACCGGGTCTCCCGTCAGCTTGTTTGTGTAGAAGTCGATCTCGGCATCCGGCATGTGCAGACGCAGGGTGCGTGCGGCGCGCCGCGCAGCGATCACATTGCCCTCTCCGGTCGCTGCGAAGACAAAGCCGCGTTCTGATGACATCCTGCTTTCTGCCCCATCACATGACGGAATGAAGACGATAGATCCGCGTTCCCGAGCCCGCAAGTCGGTGCACGCGGACCTCCCCCGGGGTGAGGAGCGCCAATCGGCTCTTTTCGGCCGAGAGGTGGGGGTCAGCGCGTCTGCCGCCACGTCGGGCCGTTTTGTTCGGTGGGCGGCGGGGTTGCTGCCCTGCGGAATGGGCGATCTGCCCTAGGTAGGGCAGGCTCCGCCCCGCCGCGCTTTTGTCTGCTG
>JBCDLH010000014.1:0-91174 GCA_038745585.1 Pseudomonadota bacterium | reverse complement strand
ATTCAGATCAGCATGGATGGCAAAGGCGCATGGCGAGACAACGTCTTTGTCGAGCGCCTGTGGCGGACGATCAAATACGAGGAGGTTTACCTGCGGGCCTACGAGCGTGTCTCGGCCGCGCGTGAAAGCCTGCGCCGGTATCTGGAATTCTACAACGGCAGGAGACCGCATTCATCGCTGGACGAGCAAACACCCGATCAGGCATATCTCAACCCGTCGCGACCAATCCCGGTCGCGGCATAACCGAGCGGAAAATCCACCTAAGAAACAGCTCGAAACTGTTCAGACGAACCGAACCACCTCTCACATCACCCACGCACCCTGGTCGCCTTGGTACAGCCGCACGCGCATCGATACGTCGAAAGGCGAGCGCTGGTTCTGTGACGAGGGTGAGGCTGTCGCTGCGGGATGGCGCGCGCCGAGGTGGTGGTGAAGCGGATTGAGCACCATTCTTTACGGGCCAAATTGATAGCAAAACTTGTGCACACGGACACTGAGAGGGTGGCCTTAGGGGTGGGCTCAGTCGACCCAATTTATGGAAATATTCTTTATATCAATTATTTGCGGTATGAAAGTGGTGCGGGCGGTGGGAGTCGAACCCACACGGGCTATGCGCCCCAAGCATTTTAAGTGCCATGCGTCTACCGTTCCGCCACGCCCGCGCCGCGATCCGGGATAGCAGGCGTGTTTCGGATCACAAGCCACGAACCGGCTCAGAGATCGGCAGATCCTGTCCGGCGCTCGAGATCGTCGAGCAGCGCGCGCTCAGAGAGCCATGGGTTGAGTGCAAGGGCTTTCCGGAGCGCCGACAGCGCCTCACCGTCGCGGCCGAGGCCGATCAGCGTCAGCGCTTTGCCCGAGAGCGCTCCGATGTGGCGCGGGCTCAGTTCGAGCGCGGCGTCGAGATCCATGATCGCGGTTCCGAAATCGTGCTTGAGATAATGCGCAAAAGCGCGCTGGTTGTATCCCTCGGCAAAAGTCGGGCAATAGGCCACCAAAACGTTGAGCCCTTCGATCGCGGTCTCCAAATCCCCCATGCGAATACGGGCCATCGCTTGGTCGAGGAGGTCCTGCGCATGCGCGTCCGGCGCATCCGTCCAGAGCGCCCACAGCTCTAGGTTAAAGCCGCGTGCGGCACGCGCATCTGGGGCTGCTTGCAGCTTAGAGATCAACTCCGCCTCGCGCGCACTCTCGAACGGCACGATCGGGCAGACCTCATCACCCTGCGACGGGTCGGCGACCCATGCCAGGAAGACGAGCGCAAGCGGAACCGCGCTAAGCAGCGCCACGGATCTAGAATGTCCGGTGATCATGAGCCTGAGATGCGTTGCTGCGACAATCTGTCAAGTGCTGTTGCTGCGGCACAGAGGCGGCGCGCTGCTGCACGCGGAGTCCTTGACCGGCGTCGCGAGACCCGTAGCTATCGAGCATGTTTTTTCTCCCGATCCGCGATCACAACCCGTCCGGGCGCGTGCCCTACGTCACCTACGGACTTATCGCTCTCAATGTGTTGATCTTTCTCGCGACGGTCTCTGCCGCGACGCCAGGCGCGCTCTATTGGGCGTTTGGCCTCGTTCCGAGCCAAGCGTCGCTCGTCTCGGCCGTGACATCAATGTTCCTCCATGCCGGTTTCCTGCACCTTGCGGGCAACATGCTTTTTCTGTGGATCTACGGCGACAACATGGAAGATGAGATGGGCCACTGGCCGTTTGCGCTCTTCTATGTCGTCTCGGGCATCGCGGCAGGCTTTGCCCATGTTGCCTCTGCACCCTTCTCTGATGTGCCGCTCGTAGGCGCGTCTGGCGCAATCGGCGGCGTAATGGGCGCCTATCTGCTCCTTTACCCCAAGGCGCGGGTCGACGTGCTCTTCATCTTGCTGATCTTCTTTCGGATCTTCCCAATTCCGGCGTGGATCGTGCTCGCCTTTTGGTTTGCGACGCAGATCCTTTCGGGGGCGGCAACGCCAGCCGATGGGGGAGGGGTCGCCTATTGGGCGCATATCGGTGGCTTTGTTGCCGGGATCGTTTTGGCGCTGCCCCTCTTTCTGCGCCGGGGCGGGCCGTCCTATTGGCAAAAGACCCACGGACACCCGCCGCACCCCGAAGCTGTCTACCGTCGGACTTCGGTGCCCACCGTCGGCCGCCGACGCCGCTAAGCCAACGCGGCCTTTCGCCTGGCGCCTGGTCGTGACAGACGGCGCCCCATGGAAAGCTGGATCGTCGCGGCCATCACCGCCGCCTTCTTTCAGACCTTGCGCTTTGCCATTCAAAAGCGCCTGACGAACCCCGCCCCGTCGGGGGCGGGGCTCTCTGCGGTTGGGGCGACATGGGTCCGCTTTCTCTACTCCGCCCCGATCTTGGCTGCGGCGCTGGGGATCTGGCTCGCTGCGAGCGGCACGTCTGTTCCGACCCTGACGCCCGCGTTTTGGGGCTATGCCTTCATCGGCGGTGTCGCTCAGATCCTGGCGACTGTCTGCGTTGTTGCGCTCTTCGCCTACCGAGCTTTTGCCGTCGGGCTGACCTTCAAGAAATCCGAAGTGCTGCAAACGGCACTCCTCGGCTGGATCGTACTTGGCGACGCCGTCAGCCGCGCGGGTTTTGCGGCTCTCGTCGCAGGCTTTGTGGCGTTGACGCTTCTCTCAGCGCCACCCAAAGGCGCGCCTTGGGGCGAAGGCCTACGCGCGACGGGTCTTGGTCTCGCCTCAGGCGCCTTCTTTGCGGTCGCAGGGGTCGGCTATCGCGGGGCCACCCTTGAGATAGACGCGCCCGTCGCGCTGCAGGCGGCCGTTGCCCTGGCCTGCGTAACGGCAATGCAGACCGTGCTCATGGCCGCATGGCTCGGATGGCGCGACAGGGCAGAGGCGGTGCGGGTCCTCTCGGCGTGGCGGGCTGGGCTCTTGGCCGGGCTCTTGTCTCTCGGCGGCTCTCTTGCCTGGTTCATCGCGTTTGCCCAGCAAAACGCGGCCTACGTCTTTGCGCTCGGGCAGATCGAGCTGGTTTTCGGGTTGGTCCTTGGGCGCGTTTTCTTCGGTGAACGCCCCTCGCAGCGGGAGCTTTGGGGGATGGCGCTTCTCGTGGCGTCTATCATCGGGCTTGTCGCCGTGATCTAGCTCCGCCCTCCCCCCGGGGGGCATATCAGCCGAACGGGTGCACGCGGCGTCAAAGGATGCGCCGTACCGACGACACAACATCATCGTTTTCGACAAACGGCACGCCCTCTGCCGGTGGCCCGCCGCCCGCCGCGATCAGAGGTGCGACTTCGGCGAGAACGATACTGGTGATGAACGGGAGATCGAAACGGCGCGCCTCAGCCAAGGGCACCCATTGCAAATGCGATAGCTCTTCGGTCGCGTGTGAAAAGTCATCAGCCGAGCCGGAGATCGCCCCCGCCTCGACCAAAAAGAACCGCGCGTCAAAGCGGCGCGGTCGACCTGGCGGCGTCACGGCGCGGAACACGAAACGCAACGGTGAAGCATCGGGCTGGTGTCCTGTCTGGGCGAAGCCGGCCCAATCCGGTGTGGGCTCCAGGGGCCAAGTCCCAGCGCGGCCGAGGATTAGGCCCGTCTCCTCCCAGAGTTCACGGATCGCGGCAGCAAGAAGGGCGCGGGGTGTCGCGGTAGAGGCTGGCCGGGGATAGACGCCGAGCCGGGCCTGACAGGTCTCTCGCGGAAGAGCCGCAAGCGGGACACTCTCGTCGCCCGGATCGACGGCGCCGCCCGGAAAGACGACCTTGTTCGGCATAAATGCCGCTGCCGCGCCGCGCGTGCCCATCAAGACTTCGCCCCCCTCGGCGCCGTATCGCCAAAGGATGACCGTTGCCGCATCGCGCAGCGCGGATTTATCCAGTGTACCGCGCGATGCGGCGTGCGCCTGGGATGTCGTCTTGCTCATGCGTTCCTCCTACGCCCATTGCAAACGCAGTGCGAGTGATCTGCCAACGGCCCCGGAGTGGACCCGAAAAAACTGTTATGGCGCGCGACGGAAACCCTAGACGCATGCGTGAAAGGATCGGTTGTCAGGCGCGGCGCGCTGCCCCGAATGGCAATCGAGCACTTACGAAGAGGGAGCTTCGCATGAGCCGGATCGTTTTCCTGAGCCTGGCCGTTCTTCTTGGCCTCGCCCTCAACCACAAAGCCAATGCCACTGCAGACCGCACGCGGGGCGAGCCTGTCCAGTTCGAAGCCGTCGATGCGGACGGAAACGGAAGCCTGTCACGTGCAGAATTGCGCCAGTTTCGTGAGGCGCGCCAGGCCGACATACTGCGCGGGGCCGACGCCGACGGCGATGGCCGCCTGGATCGCTCCGAGTTGACCGCCGCAATGGTAATCGGCGAGGATGCACGGCGCGCGCGGCGCGTCGAGGCGATGATCACACGATTGGATGCCAACCAGGACGGGGCCCTGAGCGTCGCGGAAATAGAGCGCGCGCGGGCCGACGGGTCCGAGCGCCGTCTGTTGCGCGAGGATCGGCTTTTCAGGCGGTTCGATGCCGATGGCAGTGGCGAACTCAGCGCAGCGGAGTCTGCCGAGATCGGCGTGCGGCTGGGGCGGACCGGATCGCGGTTTGGACCAAACGCCGATTGATGCGCGCGGGGCCTGCCGGGCCGTTGCGCTCGCGGCGGGTGGGGGGTAGCTCATCCCAAAGATGGAACGTGAGACGCCCCCCACAGCGGCCTTGCGTCCTGCGTCGGCTGGGGATGCGTCGCGGCGGAAGGCGGTGGACAGGGAGGCTGCGCTCCTTGTTGCCTACGCGCGTGGCGATAGGGCGGCAGCCCAAGCGTTGGTCGAGCGGCTTGCGCCGCGCCTGGTTGCGATGGCAACGCGCATTCTGGGAGATGCCACGGAGGCCGAAGATGTGACGCAGGAGGCGATGCTCCGGCTATGGCGCTATGCGCCAGCCTGGCGCGCTGGAGAAGCGCGCGTGTCGACCTGGGTGACGCGGGTCGCGCTCAACCTTGCGACCGACCGGTTGCGCCGCCGACGGACGACCGGGCTCGACGATGCGTTTGGCCCGGCGGGCGAGCCGCAGGACTGCCGCCGCAGCGTCATGGCCGAGATGCATGTTGCCGAGCGCGCCGCGGCCCTTCGCGCTGCCCTCACGGAGTTGCCGGAGCGGCAGGCCCAGGCCGTCGCCTTGCGCCATATAGAAGGATTGTCCAATCCTGAGATTGGCGAATTGATGGGGATCGGCGTCGAAGCGGTAGAGAGCCTGACGGCCCGAGGGCGACGCGCGCTGAAGGCAAAGCTGGCTGGACGGCGCGCGGCGCTGTCTCTGGAGGATGGAGATGAGTGAAGGCAAAGAGCCGGAACGCGGCACGGGACAATTGCCCTCGGACCGCGACGACGACCCACTCGATGCGGCCTTTGCCGCGGCGCGCGCCACCGCGCCCGCTGTCGCGCCGCTTTCGTCGGACTTGTCGGCCCGCCTCATCGCAGATGCGCTAGAGGCGATGCCAGTGCAATCGGTCTCGCCACGTCGTGCAGACCATGTACGCCGGTTTGGCATCTTGTCCTGGCTACGCTTTGGTGTCTCGTGGCCCGCCGCGAGTGGGCTTGCCACCTGCGCCGCGCTCGGGGTCTGGGTCGGCGCCGCCCCGCCGGATTTTGTAGACGCCGTGTCCGGTTCGCTTCTGAGCGAACTCGGATTGGAAGACCCACTCGCGGCCATTCGAGTGGACAACCTCTCCGACGCGTTCGACCTTGCGAGCTTCGATGAGTGAGTCGCCAGAACCCACTGGACCGCCGGCCAAATCCGGTCGGTGGCTGAAAGTGGCGCTCTTCCTTTCGCTGGCACTCAATCTCATGGTCATTGGGCTGGTGGTCGGCGCCGTGTCGAACCGCATCGGCAAAGCCGGGCAGATGCCTGGCCCGGGCATCGCCCAAGACTTGGCGCTCGGCCCCTATTACACGGCGCTCCCGCGCGAGACCCAGCGCATGCTCCGGCGCGCGGCGGGTGTCGAGGCACGCGCAAAAGAGGCAGGACTTGCTGCGCTGCGCGCGGATCTTCGCAAGAGCCTTGGAGCGGTCCTGGCGGAACTGCGGAGCGCCGATTTCGACGCCGAGGCGTTCCGCGCGTTGATCGCCAGCCAGAGCAGCCGTCTGGCTGAGCGCCGTGCGATCAGCCAAGATGTCTTAGCCGGTCTCGTCGCCGAGATGTCCGCCGACGAGCGCGCTGCCTATGCAGACCGGCTGGAGAGCGCCCTGCGCCGGCCGCAGCGCTCGCAGTAGGATCGCGCCAGTCTTCGCCGTAAACCGGCGGGCGCGCCACGGGGCCGCTAGGCTGCGGCGCCGTTTCGATCTCCGGTACGCCAGGTCACGACGCGGTTTCGTCCCGCCGCTTTGGCCTGCAGAAGCGCTGCATCGGCGCGATCAAGAAGCGCGCGAGCTGTCTCGGCCAGATCGCCCGCGCGCGGATCGAGCCCACCACAGGGAAACGGTGCCGTCGCCACACCGATGGAAACCGTCTGGTGCAGGCGACGGTCGGACATTGCGCTCCGCGATTGCGGGAACGGGCCGTCCACGGGGCCGGGCACCGGGATTGGAATCGCATCGAGCGCACGGCGGAGCCGGTCGGCGGTGCGCACCGCCTCTTCTGCGTCGCAGCGCGGCAAGACGACGAGAAACTCCTCCCCGCCGAGCCGCGCGAGCAGATTGCTGTCCGAGAGATGGGGGCGGAGCCGGGCGACGACTGTTCGGAGAACAGCATCGCCTGCGGCGTGGCCGTAGTGATCATTGACGGATTTGAACCGGTCAAGATCTAGCATCAACACGGAGAGCGGCTCATCGCCTTCGGCCGCGTGTTCAATGGCATGCTCGAGGTAATTGAGCCCGAAACGCCGGTTCGCCACATTGGTCAGCGGATCAGTCGTTGCCAGATGCAAGCCGTCCCGCACCTGACGGTGCAGCGTAAGCGCCTCGCTGGCGCGCCTGCGCTGATGTTGGACGCGGAGCGCCATCTCCCGGTCGCAAAGCGGCAAGGTCAGCACGTCCGAAGCGCCTAAGTCGAACGCGATGGCGATATGGCGCCGCGCGGCCTCTGGCAGTGCAAGAAGGATCGCGGCACGACATGTCGCAGCGCTCGCGCGCAGGTCCGAAAGGAGCAGCAGCGCCTCCTGCGCGCTCTCGGAAGTGGCATTGACCACGTAGACATCTGGGCGGGGCAGCAGAGTGTCGTCTGTGCGCGCATTGGGTCTGCTTGGCTGTCGGGCGAGGCGTATCGCATCGCTCCGGCTGAGGCTTGCGACATCGCCGGGAAGCGCGGCTATGAGCCGCTCAAGCCGGTGCATTGGCGTGCCGCCAAGATCGACGAAGGCGATTGTGCCGGCGGACGCTGCGCCCGCGGCCCTCTGCGCGTCTCGGACCCCCGCTTTGGTAAACGGGCTCTGCGCCTCACAAAAGCCCAGCGCCCGGCGTGTCGCGTCGCGCAGCCCAAGCTCTTCGGTCAGCAGTCGCATCCGCAAGAGTGACCGCACCCGCGCGGCCAGAAGCATGTCGTCGACGGGCTTTGAAAGAAAGTCTTCTGCTCCGGCTTCGAGCGCGGCGATCCGGCTGCGCGTGTCGACCCGCGCGCTGACGATGACGACGGGGATCCGCGCGGTGCAGGTGTTGGCCTTAAGGGCGGTCAGGACCTCGAGCCCGGACATCACAGGCATCACAAGATCCAGCAGGATCAGATCTGGCTGCTCGGCTTGCGCTAAGGCGAGCGCCGTCGGACCGTCGCCCGCCTGGATCACGTCGTAGCACGCGATACCGAGCGTGGCTTTGAGGATGATCCTGTTGGTGGCAACGTCATCGACCACAAGGATCTTTCCAGGCATCGCACTCCCTTTCCCGAAGCCCGCGCGGCTTGCTGCTGGCGTTTGCTACGACACGGTGATCGGGCAATCGCTCCGCTGCGCTTGCGTGGAGAAGCTTTTGCGTCAATTGGTTAACAAAGGGTTTTCTTGGGTTGGGGGCCGACATGCAGCGGGAGGAAGCCGAGACGCTCGCGCTCGAAGCGCTGGGGTGGCTGGCTGGGCAAGAGGACTTGATGCCGACCTTTCTCGGCGCCTCCGGCGCGTCGCTCCTCGATGTGCGCAGGCGGGCGGATGACCCAGAGTTTCTTGGCGCTGTGCTCGATTTTCTGACGATGGACGACGCGTGGATTAGCGCTTTTTGCGACTCGACCGGGCGGGCGCCCGATGCTCCGCTGCGCGCCCGCGCGGCCCTGCCCGGCGGCGAGTTGCCGCATTGGACATGAGTATGGAAAACGCGCCTGCCGGACCGGCACTACCCTCGGAACTCGCCGGGCTGCTCTTTGACAAGGACGGGACGCTCTTTGGCTTTCAGGCGACCTGGGGCGGCTGGGCGAGTGACCTCGTACGCATGCTTGCACCTGGCGACAAGGGCGCGCAGGCCAAGCTCGCGGCCGCCCTCCGACTTGACCTAGCAACGCGGCTCTTCCACGCCGATAGCCCGATCATCGCGGGCACAGTCGATGAATCTGTCGATCTGATGCTGCCGGCCCTTCACGGCTGGTCGTTCGAGCGGTTGAAGGATCGGGTCATCGACGAGTCGCGCTCGGTCCAGCCCGTCGAAGCCGTGCCGCTCGCGCCGCTGTTCTCTCGGCTGTCGCGCGCCGGGCTTGCCCTCGGGATTGCGACCAATGACAGCGAGGATCCGACGCGGGCACAGCTTGCCGGTCTGAGCCTTGAGACCGCGTTTGACTTCATCGCCGGCGCGGATTCCGGCTTTGGAGCAAAGCCAGGTCCAGGCCAATGCCTCGCCTTTGCGGATGTTGTCGGGCTCGATCCATCAAGGATCGCGATGATCGGCGATTCAACGCACGACCTTCGGGCCGGCGGGGCGGCGGGGATGGTGCGTGTCGGTGTCTTGACAGGGGTTGCCGAAGCAGCGGATCTTGCGCCAGAAGCAGACGTGGTCTTTCCCGATATCGGACATCTGCCCGGCTGGCTCGGACTCTGACGTTGCGCAGGGGCGCCAAGGCACCTTGAAAAAACGACATGCCGCGTCGGAAACCGACATGTTGCGCCGCGCGCGAGGCGCATCGTAAGGCGCGATAGGGAGGTGACCATGTCAGACGTCACGCAAGCGATTGAGCCTCGCGACCCGGGCACAGCCCCCGCGGGGCGACGGCGCCGGCATGGGGGCCGCGCCGGTAACGCCCGGCGGAGTGGTGCCGGTAGCTTGGCGCAGATGCCCTGGGGCCCGGTCGAGAACACGGATCGCCCGACCGAGCCGCTCACAGAGGAGGGCGTGCATGCAATCCACGCGGGCGCACTGCGGATCCTCGAAGAGATCGGCATCGACTTCCTAAACGAAGAAGCGCTCGCGCTCTTTCGCCAAGCCGGCGCAAAGGTCGAGGGCGAAACAGTCTTCCTCGATCGGCACTGGGTCACCGAGATGGTGGCGCGCGCGCCGGCGGAGTTCTCCATCGTGCCGCGCAATCCGGACCGGACGATCCACATCGGCGGGCGGACGCTCCTCTTCGGCAATGTCTCCTCACCGCCGAATTATTGGGACAAGGTCACCGGCAAGACGCCCGGCACGCGCGCACAATGCCAAGACCTTTTGCGGCTCACGCAAATCTTCAACTGCATCCACTTTGCCGGCGGCTATCCTGTTGAGCCCGTGGACCTTCACCCCTCAACGCGGCATCTCGACGTGCTTTTTGACAAACTCACGCTGACCGACAAGGCGATGCACGCCTATTCCCTCGGTGCCGAGCGCGTCGAGGACGTCATGGAGATGGTGCGCATCGCGGGCGGGCTCAGCCACGAGACATTCGAGGCCGCGCCGCGGATGTATACCAACATCAACTCCACCTCGCCGCTCAAGCACGACATGCCGATGATCGACGGCTGTTTGCGCCTGATCCGGCGCGGGCAGGCAGTCGTCGTTACGCCCTTCACACTCGCGGGCGCGATGGCGCCTGTGACGATGGCCGGGGCCGTGACGCAATCCATCGCCGAGGCGCTTGCCGCGATTGCGCTCTTTCAGTGGGTAAAGCCCGGCTGTCCGGGCGTGATCGGCACGTTTACGTCGAATGTCGACATGAAGTCCGGCGCGCCGGCCTTTGGAACGCCCGAATACATGCGCGCAACGCAGATCACGGGGCAGATGGCGCGGTTCTATGGACGGCCAATGCGCGCCTCAGGGAGTTGCGCGGCCAACGTTCCTGACGGGCAGGCGATGTGGGAGACCAGCCAGGCGCTTTGGTCGGCGGTGCAGTCGGGGGCCCACTTTGTCTACCACGCCGCGGGCTGGCTCGAAGGCGGGCTGATCGCCAGCCCGGCAAAGTTCGTTATGGATTGCGAGGTCCTCCAGCAGATCCAGCGCTACTTCGACCCGGCGCTGACCGCGACAACGCCAGAGGACATTGCCGTCGACGCCGTGGCGGAGGTCGGCCCGCACGGCCACTTCTTTGGAACGCCGCATACCCAAGAGCGGTACGAGACCGCGTTTTATCAGCCCTTCCTCTCTGATTGGCGCAATCAGGAGGCTTGGGATGCCGCAGGAGGGGTCTGGACGGCGGACCGGGCCGATGCGTTCTGGCGCGAGCTGGTCGCAAGCTTCGATCCGCCGCCGCTAGACCCGGGCCGCCGCGAAGAACTCGCCGCCTTTGTCGAAAAGCGCCGGGCAGAGGGGGGCGCACCGACGGATTTCTAGACGCCGTCCGAGGCTGCGGGGCTTTCGTTCGGTCTTTGTTAAGTCCTCTCCCCTAGCGTGGCGCCGCAACGGGAGAGCGCTATGAACGGCTTAATCAATCGTGCAATCCAGTGCTTCGTGCGCGACACCTACGGCCAAGACCGTTGGCGGTCTGTGGCCCGCAGCCTCGGCCTCACGCCCGATGGCTTTGAAACGATGCTGCAATACGAAGACGGCGAGACCGAACGGCTATTGGCTGTCGTTTCAGTTGAGCTGGGCAAGGATCAGCAAACGATCCTTGAAGATCTGGGCACTTACCTGGTCAGCCATGAGACGACCTCGGGCATTCGGCGTCTCCTGCGCTTTTGCGGAGAGACGTTCACCGATTTTCTCCATACATTGAACGATCTGCCGAGCCGGGCGCAGCTCGCCATGCCCGGCCTCGTCTTGCCCGAACTCGAAGTGCGAGAGGACCCGCCGGGCCAGTTTCGCGTCTTCGTTCTGACCAATCGCGAGGGGTGGGGCGACGTCGTCCTCGGCCTCCTGCGCGCGATGGCCGACGATCATGGCGCACTTGTTGTGATGGAGCGTGCAGCAGGGTCGGGCCCGATCTCGGTCATCGAAGTCAAGCTGTTGGATGGCACCTTTGCCCAAGGACGCGACTTCTCTCTCAGCGGCGATCATCACGCCGTCGGCAGAGGTGCGGCGCATGTCTCGGCGGCAAGTAAGGCGAGCGCCAAAAGCGCCAAAATGCTATCGAGTTCGACGGAGGCGGGCGAATGACGCTGCAATCACGGTCCCCCCTGCGTCCGGCGGCGCGTGACAGTGCCTATATCGGGATCGAGGCGCGCGCGGTTGACCGTTTGATGCCGCTCCACGTCGTTGCCGCTCTCGATGGCACGATCCTGCGCGCAGGGCCGACAATTGCAAAGCTCGTACCCGAGAACACCGTGGTCGGCACGCCGTTTCAGGCGCATTTTGACTTTCGGTTGCCGCGCGAAGTCTCAAGTATTGCCGACCTCATCACCGGAGGTGAGCGCCCGCTGCGCCTCTCCTTGCGGGACAAAGACCGGACCGGGCTCAAGGGGCAGGCGGCGCCTCTCGAAGGCGGCAAGGCCGTGCTGATCGACATGTCGTTCGGCATCTCGGTCGTCGACGCCGTCGGGCGCTTTGGGCTCACGTCAACGGATTTCGGCGGAACGGATCTCGGCATCGAGATGCTCTTTCTGGTTGAGGCACAGCGCGCGGCCTTGGGTGAAACGCGCCGCTTTTCCCACCGGCTGGAAACGGCCCGTATCGCAGCGGAGAAGGATGCGGCGACCGACACGCTGACGGGCGCGAGCAACCGCCGCGCTATGGACCATTTCTTGAGTGATCTCGTCGAGCGTGGCACGCCCTTTGGCCTGCTGCAATTTGACATCGACGGCTTCAAGGCGGTCAACGAGCTGTGCGGGCATCCCGGGGGCGACGCGATCCTGCGCCAGGTCACCGACTACTTAAAGGAATGTATCCGGCCGGGCGACATGGTGGCGCGGATCGGCGGAGACGAGTTCGTGATCATCCTGCCCGGTATGAAGGACCGGGACGAACCCAAGCGCATTGCGCAGCGGATCCTCGACCGGCTGGATCTGCCGGTGATCCATAATGGTCAGTCGTTTCGCTTGCGCGCGAGCCTCGGTGTCGCCGTCAGCAGCGAGTACAATCCGCCAGAAATCAGCGCTGTCTTGCGGGATATCGACGCCGCATTGTTCGACGCCAAGCGCCACGGCGGCGCCCGCTTTAGCATGGCGCAGGGTTTACATGTATCCGCCGAGGACCCAACCTAGCACAAGCTCTGTCCCGCGCCCGATCAGGCTCCGCTCTATTGGCTAGGGTCACGGAGCCGTGTGATGGAGCCGCATATCCATGCGCGTTGCGCGAGCGTCCTGCGCAAGCGCGTCGGCTCACGTGTCGTATCTTGTCGCGCCGCGCCGCCGCTCATCCAACGGATGCGACACGATCAGCGCTTGGTGCGCGCGCTGCTCACAACGCGAACGCGGGCACACCCGACAGTTGATCCCGATGGGCACAACATTTGTTGGCGTAGCGTTCAGAGTCTCCGCATAGCCAATATCGGACAAGTGCTCGAGTGCGCAGCCCATGGCCACGGCAAGACGCACATCTTGGGCATGGCGGGTGAAGCGTGGCCGATCGACCGTCCGCGAGAAGACGAAAAACCGTGACCCGTCCGGCATCTCCACGAATTGCGGCACGATTCGCCCCGGCGTCCGAAACGACGTGTGCACGTCGAGCCGGGGGCAGGCGCCGCCATGCTCGGCCAAGGGGAACCCGGTTGAGTTAAAGCGTTTGGTGACATTCCCAGCCTTATCGATTCGCAAAAAGAAGAAGGGCACGCCCTGCGCCCCCTCACGCTGCAGCGTCGTAGCCCGGTGGCAGGCCTGCTCGAACGACACGCCAAAGCGCGTCGCCAAATGGTCGAAGTCGTACTTTGAGGCACGCGCCTCCTCCAGAAACGGCCCGTAGGGCATGAGCACCGCCGCCGCGAAATAGTTGGCCAGCTCCACGCGACAGCGCGACAGCCCCCAGGGCTCTGTGATGCCGGACCCATCGAGCAACGTGTCGAGCAGGCGCGATTGTTCCAAGAGCGCCGCAACGTGCACAAGCTGAAACACGCGGTTGGGGTGATCGAGCGCCTCGGACAACAGCACCTCGCGCCGGGTCTCGTTGTAGGCGCGAAGTGTGTTGGGCAGTTCGGCCACCGCGACCACGCGAATGCTGAGACGCAGCCGCTCCTGGAGGCGCGCTTTGACGAACGCATAGGTCTCGTCGATAGGGACGGCTTGGCCCTCCCAAAACGCAGCCGCCGCGCTTTCGAGCGCGCGAAAGTGGTTCCGCTTGCGCCGGAAGAACGCGTGAACAGCCGATTCCGCAGAAGTCCCGAGCAGGGCTTTGCTGTCGCCGCCCGCGCCCATTGCGCCCAGATCGGCGACCGAGATGATCTGTTCGGTCGCGGCTTGATAGGCTTTGTGCAGGTGCAGAAAGGCCGCGGCAAGCGCCGGGGCATGGACAAGCGAGGCGCGCAACTCCGCAAGATCGGGTCGCTGCGCTTCAAAGAGCGGGTCCTGGACGGCGGATCTCAAATCCGGCAAGAGCGTTGAGGCTTCATCTTCCGCGATCTCTCGCCAATCGACGCCGAAGACGTCAAAAAGCTTCAAGAGGACTGGTACGGAAACGGACCTTTCATTGTTTTCCAAAAGGTTGACATAGGAGGTCGAGATGCCGAGCGCGCGCGCCATCTCGGCTTGGGTCTTCTTTTGATCCTGGCGCAGTCGGCGCAGTCGCGGCCCGATGAACGTCTTCTGCATGGCTCGGTGGAGTGCCCGTATTCCGTTGTATTCAAAACTGTTAAATTTACAATTTCACAAAGTAGGCGGTTTGTGAACTCTCGCTTTCACAGCAGGACCCGCTTTCCTTTGCTCAAATTGAATGCAGCGGGCATCACTCGGGCCATTACATCACGCGATGTTCCTTTCACCCCTGGAGCGACCCATGCGCAACGGCACGCAGCATCTCTTTATTCCCGGTCCGACCAACGTCCCGGAGCCTGTGCGTCAGGCGATGAACGTGCCCATGCAGGACATGCGCGCCCCCGATTTTGGCGACCTCACGCTCAGCCTCTTTGCCGATCTGAAGCAAATTTTTCGCACCACGAGCGGTGAAGTGTTTCTCTTCCCCGGCTCCGGCACGGCGGCCTGGGAGGCGGCGATCACGAACACGCTGAGCCCTGGAGACAAGGTTCTGATGAGCCGTTTCGGTCAGTTTTCGACACTTTGGGTCGAGATGGCAGAGCGGCTGGGCCTCGAAGTTGAGGTGATCGACGTGCCATGGGGCGCCGGCTGCCCAGTCAACGAATACGCCCGTCGCCTCGGCGCGGACCGTCACGGCGAGATCAAAGCCGTCTTCGTCACGCACAACGAAACTGCAACCGGCGTGACGTCCGACATCGCCGGGATCCGCCACGCGCTCGATGAGAGCTTTCACGACGCGCTCCTCTTCGTCGACGGCGTTTCCTCAATCGCGTCGATCGATTTTCGCATGGATGCATGGGGTGTCGACCTCGCGGTCACCGGCTCACAAAAGGGCCTCATGCTGCCCGCCGGCCTTGGTGTGCTGGGGGTGAGCCAAAAGGCGTTGGCCGCCTCGGAAAGCGCCAAGATGCGCCGTGCCTATTTTGAGTTCGACGACATGGTAAAGATGAACGCCGACGGATACTTCCCCTATACGCCGCCGACGCAGCTCTTCCACGGGCTCCGACGGTCGCTCGACAGGATTTTCGAGGAAGGCCTCGACAACGTGATCGACCGGCACGGGCGGCTGGCCGAGGGCGTGCGCCGCGGTGTGGAGGCCTGGGGGCTCGACCTCGTAGCCGAGCACCGCTCGCTTTACTCCAACACGGTGAGCGCGATCCGCGTGCCGCCACATGTCGATGCGCGCGAGGTGCTTCGCATCGCCTATGAAGACTATGCAACGTCGTTCGGGTCGGGCCTTGCGCGGCTTGCTGGCAAAGTCTTCCGGATCGGCCATCTTGGCGACCTAAACGAAGGGATGTGCCTGACAGCCCTTTCGGTGGCAGAACTCGCGCTTGTGCGCGCGGGTGCCCGTGTACCGCTAGGGTCGGGCGTGGCGGCTGCGCAGGAATGGTATCTCCAGTCCCGCGAGCGGAGTGCTACGCTCAGCGTCGCTGCCGAGTAGGCGCCCCTGCAGGGCGCCGTCCGGTCTGTGGCGGAGCCGGACCGTTTCGACACTCTGAGGTAGGGCCGTTGCGGCAGTGTAGGCATCGGCACAGTGGTCATGGCTCTTCTCGCTGTGCTCTGCAGCGGGCCGCCCGCGCATGGGCAAGGGGCACACCGGACGCACCATTGCTAGAGGGAGGACGACATGGACATTCATGAACACCAGGCCAAAGAGATCCTATCGCGCTTCGGCGTACCGGTGCCGCCCGGCGGGCTCGCTTATAGCCCCGAACAGGCCGAGTTTCGTGCACGCGAGCTGGGCGGGGCGGGTTGGGTCGTCAAAGCGCAGATCCATTCCGGCGGCCGCGGCGAAGCGGGCGGCGTCAAACTCTGCCGCAACGCCGGCGAGGTGCGTGACTGCGCGCGGGATCTGCTGGGCCAGATCCTTGTCACCAAGCAAACCGGCGCGCAGGGCAAGGGCATCTATCGGCTCTGGGTCGAGGCCGCGACGAATATCCAGCAAGAGATCTATCTCGGCTTCGTGCTCGACCGGAAAACGGAACGGATCATGATCGTCGCCTCGGGCCATGGCGGCATGGAGATCGAGGATCTGGCCAATGAAGACCCGGAGAGCCTCGTGCGCATGGTCATCGACCCGGCCACCGGTCTCGTCGAGTACCAAGCGCGCGAACTTGCCTTCAAGCTCGGCCTCAAAGGCGACCAGGTCGGTCAGATGGTGCAGGTCCTGCGCGCCTGCTACCGCGCCTATCGCGATCTCGATGCGATGATGGTCGAGATCAATCCCCTCGTCATCACCGGCACGGGCGACCTGATCGCGCTCGACGCCAAGATGAGTTTCGACACGAACGCGCTCTTTCGTCGGCCCGAGGTCGAGGCGCTACGCGACCGCAGTCAGGAGGACCCGCGCGAGGCGACGGCATCGGACAATGGCCTCGCCTATGTCGGCCTCGACGGCGATATCGGCTGTATCATAAATGGGGCGGGCCTGGCGATGGCGACGCTTGACATGATCAAGCTTTCGGGCGGCGAGCCTGCGAACTTCCTTGATATCGGCGGTGGCGCGAGCCCCGAGCGGGTCGCGACAGCGTTTCGGACCGTTCTGACGGATGCGAATGTGCGCGCGATCCTCGTCAACATCTTCGCCGGCATTAACCGTTGCGACTGGGTCGCCGAGGGTGTGGTCAAGGCCTATCGGGAAGAGCGACTGAGCCTGCCCGTCATCGTGCGCCTCTCGGGCACCAATGTCGAGGAGGGCCGCCGCATCATCGCGCAGAGCGGCCTGCCGCTTATCACCGCTGATACGCTAGCCGAAGCGGCCGAGCGCGCCGTCGCCGCGCGCCTGCCCCAGGCCGCTTGAGGGAGGATGCAAGATGGCCGTCTTGATTGATGAAAAGACCCCAATTGTCGTGCAAGGCATGTCTGGCCGTATCGGTCAGTTCCACGCCGGCGATATGATCGCTTACGGCTCGAACGTCGTGGCTGGGGTGACACCCGGCAAGGGCGGAACAGTGATCCTCGGCCGGCCCGTCTTCGACACGGTGCGCCAAGCCGTCGACGCCACGGGCGCCGAAGCGAGCCTCCTCTTCGTGCCGCCCCCCTTCGCCGCCGACGCGATGATGGAAGCCGCCGATGCGGGGATCAAGACGAGCATCTGCGTCACCGACGGCATCCCCGCGCAGGACATGATGCGCGTCAAGCGCTTTCTGCGCCGCTATCCACGCGACAAGAAGATGCACCTGATCGGGCCCAACTGCGCCGGTGTGATTTCTCCCGGCAAGAGTTTCATGGGCATTATGCCGCCCCACATCTATATGGAGGGCCGCGTCGGGATCGTCGGCCGCTCCGGTACGCTCGGCTACGAGGCGGCAAGCCAGATGCAGGCGCTCGGTATCGGCGTCTCGACCTCGGTCGGCATCGGCGGCGATCCGATCAACGGCTCGTCTTTCCGCGATATCCTCGCCCTCTTCGAAGCCGACCCAGAAACCGATGCCGTGATGCTGATCGGCGAGATCGGCGGCCCACAGGAGGCCGAAGCCGCCGCCTATGTCAAAGCCCACATTACCAAGCCGGTCGTGGCCTATGTGGCTGGCCTCTCGGCGCCGAAGGGGCGCAAGATGGGCCATGCGGGCGCCATCGTCTCGGCCTTTGGCGAGAGCGCGCAGGAAAAGGTCGTGATCCTCGAAGAGGCAGGCATCACCGTCGCGCCGCATCCCTCCGCCCTGGGCGCAACCATGGCCGAGGTCCTCGGAGTGCCAGCCGCCGCATGAGGCCGCTCCCAGGGAAGGCAGCTCGATCGCAGAGAAGCCCCCGCCCCTTCTTTGGGCAGCAAATATCCCACGGGGGTGCGGGGGTGTGAAACCCCCCGATCCGGCGCGAACACGTCACGCCCCGTGGATCATCGGCGCATGCGTTGTCGCCGTTTCGACCTGCCAGACCGTGCTCACCCCGGTGACAATAAGCGTCTGGCCCGCGTCCCCGCCCCAGCAGAAATTCGTGACTTTCTCCGGCATCGGCACACGCCCAATCCAGCGCCCGCCCCGTCCCGCGCTGTCCGGCACGAAGACGTGGACGCCGCCGGGCCCATTGCACCAAATCCGCCCTTCCGCGTCGCATTTCATGCCGTCCGGCACCCCCTCGCCCGCGCCCGTCACATCTGCCCAGATCTCGCCACCCGAGAGCGTCCCATCTTCGCGGACGTCGAACACGCGGATGAACGGCCCCCAGGAATCGTTGACGAAAAGCTGCGTCTCGTCGCGGGAAAAGCAGAGCCCGTTCGGCTGGTCAAAGTCGGCGGCCACGCGCGCGAGCGTGCCGTCCGGGTCGCGCCGATAGACGCCCTGGCAAGGCTGTTCTTGCGCGCGGATCAGGCCCAAATCTTCGCGCGTGCGGCCAAAGGCAGGGTCGGTAAACCACAGCCGGCCCTTCGTGTCGCAGACGACGTCGTTGGGCGAGTTCAGCGCGCGCCCCTCGAAATGGGACGCCAGCACCTCGACCATCTTGCCGCCATGGGTGTGGCGCACAAGCTGCGAAGACGCGTGCTCGCAAGAAACGACCCGACCCCAAAGATCGAAGCAATTCCCGTTGGCTTGGTTCGACGGTTGGCGAAAGAGGCAGAGCCCGTCGGCTTCGGACCAGCGGTATTGCTTGCTTTCGGCGATGTCGGAGAAGACCAGCCAGCGCTCGACCGGGTGCCAGATCGGCCCCTCCGTAAAGCCAAACCCTTCGATCAAGGGCGTGGGTATAGCGTCAACGAGCCCCGAAAGATCGCCGTTCTCGCTCATTTCGTGTCGATGGGACTTTCGTCTTCGGGAACGGCGTCGTAAACGGCCCAGCCATGCGCGCCTTCGGTCGGCGGCAAGTCCTCTGCCTTCAGATTCCGGTGCATATGCGCTTTGGCAATGAAGTTGGCCGTGATCGGTGCCGTGATAAAGAGAAAGACCGTGATCAGAAGCTCGTGAAACGACAGACCGTCGAGAAAGACCGCCGAGTAGATCATAGACGCGATCAGAACGCCGCCGATGCCGAGCGTCGTCGCTTTGGTCGGCGCGTGCAGGCGGCGCATCGTATCGTCGAGCTTTACGAGCCCAAGCGAGCCCACAAGGCCGAAGATCCCGGCCATGACGAGCATGAAGGCGATGACGATCTCGGCGATGCTGGTCTGATCCATGGCGCTTACTCGATGATGTTGCCGCGCAGGATAAAGCGGCAATAGGCGACGGTAGACACAAACCCGACCATAGCGATAAGCATCGAGACCTCAAAGTAGACCGGCGTTTCTTGGCTTATCCCGTATAGGTTCAGCACGGCGATGGCGTTGATCACCATAGTGTCAAGCGCCAGGATTCGGTCGACGACGCCGGGCGCTTTCGCGATGCGCCATAGATTAAAGAGAAGCGCGAGCGCAAAGCAGGCCACAGCAAAGGCGAGAGCCGCTTCGATCATTCGAAAATCTCCTTCAGCCGCCGCTCATAGCGCTGTTTGATCCCGTCGCGCACGCTGTCCGGGTCATCCGTGTCGAGACAATGGACGAGAATTGCCCTCGCATCTGCCGTCAGCGATGATGATACCGTCCCAGGCGTCATCGTAATTGTGCCCGCAAGCACAGTGATCGCCTCGGGCGAGCGCAGATCGACCGGCACGGTGATCCAGGCCGAGCGCGTCCGCGCGTTCGATTTGAAAACAATTGTATAGGCCACGACGACGTTGGCCACGACGATGTCCCAGAGAACGAGCAGGATATAGAGCACGATCTTGTGCGGGTTCCTCAGCACAGGGCGGCGTTGCCAGAAGGGCTGCGTGATGACTGGGATCGCCACTCCAAGGATGAGGCCCAAAAGAATGTTGCCGACCGTGATCGTATTCACGAGGAGCAGCCACACAATGAGCATCATCGCGGTGAGCTGCGGATGCGGAAACGTGCGGTTCAACATTAGTCTGTGTCCTCGCCTTGGCTGGCATCGCCGTCGCTCTCGCCGGAGTGGCCCTCGCCCGCAGCGCTCTCGCCCGCAGCGCCCTCATCACCATGCGCGCCGCCGCCGCGGATCAGCCCCTCATCGGCATGGGTCTCGGGGGCGAGCACCGCCGTGATATAGCCCGGTCCATCGGCCAATTGCTGCGCGGTGTTCTCCATTGCGCCTGCAACGGGGCCGGAGGCGAGCGCCATTAACCCGAGAACGGCGAGCGGTAAAGCGGCGGCTGTCGCTGCGAGCGGGGCGGGCGAAGCGATCGCTTGCTCCCCGTTGGGCGGGCTTCTGAAGGGGTCTTCGGCGGTCTTCCAAAACAGCGCGGAGCCCATGCGCGTGAAGCCTACGATGATAACGAGCGATGAGCCTAGGATAAGCGTCCAGAGCCAGCCGCCTCCCGTCTCCGAGCCCACGGCCTGCAGGACATAGATTTTGCCCAGAAAACCGGTGAGGGGCGGCATGCCGGCCATCGCTATCGCGGCAGCGAAATAGAACGCGACGGCAAGCCCATGGGGTCGTCCCGATTCACCGGCGCCTCGGATCAGGTCGGCCACGAGGAAAAGCGCCGCTGCGGCAAATGTCGAATGCACGAGATAGTAGAGCGCCGCCGTCAGGCCCGCAGGCGTAAAGATCGAAATGGCAATCAATAGCGTGCCCATCGAGGCCAAAACGGAGAATGCGAGCATCCGTTCGAGCCGCTGCGCCCCTAAGACACCCGCGGCGCCGACAGCTAGCGTTAGGCATGCGGCGGGAAGGAGCAGGCCTTCTATGAAGGCGTTGAGATCGGGCGTGCCCGCGCCGAAGACTAACGTATAAACCCGGATGATCGCATAGGCTCCAACCTTCGTCATGATCGCAAAGAGGGCCGCAACGGGCGCGGGCGCCGAGGCATAGGTCGCCGGTAGCCAGAACTGGACGGGGAAGGCCGCTGCCTTGACCGCGAAAACAAGGAGTAGCAGGACGGCGCCGACAGCCAAGAGTGCGGAATCCTCGGTCGGCAACGTCGCGACCTTTGCCGCCATATCGGCCATGTTGAGCGTGCCGAGCACGGCATAGAGCGTGCCGAGCGCAAAGAGAAAGAGCGTCGACCCCGCAAGGTTCATCACGACGTATTGCAGGCCCGCACGCAGCCGGTAGGCGCCGCCCGAGTGAATCATTAGCCCATAGGACGCGATCAGAAGGACTTCGAAGAAGACGAAGAGGTTGAACGCGTCGCCTGTCAGGAAGGCGCCATTCACGCCCATGATCTGAAACGCAAAGAGCGCGTGAAAGTGCCAGCCCCGCCGGTCCCACTTCGAGCCGATGGCATAGAGTGTGACGATGACGCCGAGAAGCGCCGTCAGCACGAGCATCATCGCTGAAAGCCGGTCGAGCACGAGGACGATGCCAAAGGGCGCGCGCCAGGCGCCAAGCTCGTAGATCCGTACCGTCCCATCTGCCGCATGCCCTGCGAGCCAGATTGCAATGCCAAGGAGCGCGACCTGCCCAGAAAGGCCGAAGGTGCGCTGCAGCGGAAGGTCGTGGCGCATCGCCATCGCCATGATCGGCGCGAGGAGGGCAGGCAGAATAACCGGCGCGACAATCCAATGGGTCACCGCGCGGTCTCCGGCTCAGCGTCACGCGCAGTCTCAGCGGGAGGTTCGAGATCCGGTGGTGGGACGTCGTCGGGCGGGGTCTCGTCTCCATCCTCCGGCGCACCGTCCATGTCGATCCGGTCCGTTCCTCCTTCGAGATACGCGCCAAGGGCGACCAGGACAACGACCGCAGTCATCCCAAAGGAGATCACGATGGCGGTTAGCACGAGTGCTTGGGGCAACGGGTCGGCATAGCCCTCCTGCGCGGCGTTGAGGATCGGCGGCAGGTCGAGCGCGAGGCGGCCCGAGGCAAAGAGAAAGAGGTTGACCGCGTAGGAGAGCATCGTCGTTCCAACAATGACCGGGAACGTGCGCAAGCGCAGGATGAGGTAGACGCCCGCGGCGGTCAGGATCCCGATCATCGAGGCGACGAGGACCTCCATCAGCTCTTAAGCTCCGTTGGTGCCTCGACGGAGGGGTCATAGTCCATTGCCGCGACGTTGACGGGCTCGCCCGTGCGCCTCGCGATCCGGCTCAGCGAGTAGAGCGCGAGCATGACGGCGCCCACGACCGTGAGGAACACGCCCAGGTCAAAAGCGATGGCCGAGGCGAGTTCAAACTCCTCGATCGGAGGGAAATGGAAGTAGCCGTACCACGAGGTTAGAAACGGATAGCCCGCAAACCACGCACCGATCCCCGTGATCCCGGCAACGACGATGCCGAGGCCGATGAAGGTGTGATAAGGAATGCGCACCCGCTCCTGCGCCCAGGCAAAGCCACTGGCCATGTATTGCATGAGGAGCGCGATCGCGACGATCAGCCCAGCGATGAACCCGCCCCCCGGTTCGTTATGCCCGCGCAAAAAGATGTAGACGCCAACCATAAGCGACATCGGCATCATCAGGCGCGTTGCGACGACCATCATCAGGGGGTGCCGGTCAGCAGCCTTCGACGTGGGTTGACGCCAGTTGGCAAGCTTGCGCGAGGCCCGACCGTCGAGCAGCGCCTCGACCAAGGCAAAGATCGTGAGCGCCGCAATGCCAAGGACGATGATCTCGCCAAACGTGTCAAACCCGCGGAAGTCGACAAGGATGACGTTCACGACATTGGTGCCGCCGCCGCCTTCTTTGGCGTTGTCGAGAAAGTAGCCCGAGATCGTCTCGAACTCCCGCGTCATCAGCGCCCAGGCGAGAAGGCCAACGCCGAGCCCGGTGACCGATGCGACAATACCGTCGCGAACCTGGCGATGCCGCGGATCTGGCGCGGGGCATTCGCGCGGCAAAAAGTTTAGCGCGAGAAGCAGAAGAATGATCGTAACGACCTCGACCGAAACCTGCGTCATCGCAAGATCCGGCGCCGAGAGATGCACGAAGGCAAGCGACACGATCAGCCCGACGATGCCGAGGAGAACGAGCACGAGCAGGCGCTGCCGGTGCAGGGCGACGAGCGCCGCCGTGGCCGCGACGAGAAGCGCCCAGCCGACGACATCGACGGTTGTCGCCGGCAAGAGCGGCCGTGTACCTGCGCCATGATCCGCCATCGCGAAAGCGAGGACGCCAGCGAGCACGGTGACAGAGGCGAAAATGGCAAGATAGCGCGTGATCTGCCCATCGTGCAGCGTTTCTGTCACGCGCTGGGCGGCGCCCGCAACGGCCTGCATGCCCGCATCAAAGGCGTCTTTGGCGTGAAACGGCTGTCGCGCGGTCCAGATCTCAAGGCCGCGCGCGTACTGCGTCAGCAGGTAATATCCGCCGCCCACCGCGATAATCGACATGAAGAGCGCGGGTGTAACTCCATGCCAGAGCTTGAGAGTATGGTATTCAAAGGCGCCGTTCGTGACGGCGGCGGTGGCGCTCGCCTGAAGCGGGCCGACGGTCGCATCCGAGGCAAGGCCAATTCCCACAACGAGGAGCGCGAGCAGGAGCGGGGCGGCATACATGCCGAACAGCGGATCGTGTGGCGCATGGGGGTAATCGTCCCGCACCGGTCCAAGGAAGACATGGAAGACGTAACGCAGGGAATAGGCGACCGAGAGGGTCGCCCCTAGGGTCGCCAAAAGCGGAACGACAAGACCGTATAGATTGAAGCCAAGATGCGTCGTCTGCTCGAGCATCAGCTCTTTCGAGATGAACCCGTTGAGCGGGGGTATCCCGGCCATCGAAAGGGCCGTGATCAAAGCGATGGCGCCCGTGATCGGCATGAGCTTCAAAAGGCCGCCGAGCCGTCTGATGTCGCGGGTATGGGCCTCATGGTCGACGATTCCCGCCGTCATAAAGAGCGCGGCTTTGAACGTCACATGCATGATGATGTGAAGGATGGCTGCCCCCGCTGCATCCGTCGTGCCAAAGCCCAAGAGCATGGTGATAAGGCCCAAATGCGAGACCGTGGAGAACGCTAGGAGGGCCTTGAGGTCGTTCTTGAAGATCGCGATGCCAGCGCCGAGGATCATGGTCAGAAGGCCCGTCGTCGTCACCAGGTAGAACCAGAGATCGGTGCCGGCGAGAACCGGCCAGAGCCGCGCCAGTAGGAAAATGCCCGCCTTCACCATCGTCGCGGAGTGAAGGTAGGCCGAAACCGGCGTCGGGGCCGCCATGGCGTGCGGCAGCCAAAAGTGAAACGGGAACTGTGCCGACTTTGTAAAGCAGCCGATGAGGATGAGAAGGAGCGCGGGCACATAGAGCGGCGAGGCCTGCACAATGTCGCCGCGCTCCAGGATCACCGAAAGCTCGTAGGACCCAGCGGCCTGTCCCAAAACGAGCATTCCCGCAATCAAAGCGAGCCCGCCCATCCCGGTCACCGTCAGCGCCATCCGCGCGCCCTGCCGGCCTTCGGGCAAGTGCCGCCAATAACCGATCAAAAGAAACGACGAGAGCGACGTGAGCTCCCAAAAGACGAGCAAGAGCAGGATGTTGTCGGAAAGGACAATCCCCAGCATCGCGCCCTGAAAGAGCATCAGGTAGGTATAGAACCGTCCCATCGGATCTTCGCGCGTCAAGTAGAACCGCGCATAGAGTTGAATGAGCAGGCCGATCCCGAGGATCATGATCCCAAACAAAAGGCCGAGCCCATCGAGCCGAAGGCTTGCCACCAGCCCGATCTGCGGCATCCATGGCACGGCCGCGGTGATCGTCGCCCCGTCCATGACACGGGGCGCCATCGTCAGCAGCAGCACGAAGGCAGAAAACGTCGCCGCGGCGGCTGACGTAGCGCAAGCATTGCGGCCTGCGCGGATCATCAAGCCCGGAAAGAGCGCGCCAATAAAGGGCAACGCCGCGATCAAGCCGAGGGTCGGGTCGGAAATCTGCAAGGGCTGCCCCTGGTCGTCGTCAGGGTGCCCGGCGGACGGCCATCCCCACACCCCGTGTCTATGGGGTTGCAGGCGGGGACGCAATCGCTGCGCCCGGACGCGTTCCCGCGCCTAACTCCGCGCCCGCGCGCGCCCCGGCGTACGCAACGCCGAGATGTCATTAACGGATGATTTGGGGGTCGCGGTTAGAAGCTTTGCAGCGGAGCGGCGTGCCCCGGCGGTAAGCCGTGCTCCGACCGATACAAACCGTTCTTGGAGCCAACATGAAATCGTCCCTTGTCATGCGTGCGTTTGGCGCGTCCCTGCTCGCTGTGGGCATTGCCACGGGCCTCGCCGGTCCGGTCAGCGCAAACGATTATGCCCCTGCCATGCAGGCCTTTCTTGATGAGCAGGTCCGCCCCTGGGCCCAAGACCCGGTCTTGGTGTCGGCGATCGCAGCGCAGAATGCGGAAATGGGCACGCTGCAGCAATCGGAGATCGACGCGCTCGACGCGGCTTGGCGTGTTGAGGTCGGAACAGCATCGACGCCGACAATCACCCCCGTCATCGAGGGTGAGGCGGCAGACTTTTTGCGCGCTCGTGTCGCCGAATCCGGCGGTATGATCACCGAAGTTTTCGCGGTCGATGCCCAGGGCATGAACGTCGCCGCCTCCAGCATTACGTCGGATTACTGGCAAGGCGATGAGGCGAAGTTCACAGAGACATTCCCGGTTGGCCCCGACGCCGTTCATTTCGGCGAAGTTGAGTTTGATGAGAGCTCACAAACCTACCAGGGCCAAATCTCGATCACGATCACGGACCCTGCGACGGGCGCGCCTATCGGCGCGATGACCGTCGGCGTCAACGCAGAAGCACTTCTTTAACAGCACGCGGCCCGGCTCTCCACAAAGTGCCGGGTCCTCTCGGGGCCCACATCAGGTCCATTCGCGATTGTTACGATAGCAGGAAGGCCCCGTTCGATGAGCGCTCCGTCCCCTAAGCCGATCCGCAGGTCTGTCTTTCTGGTCAGTGCCGGCGTGGTCGTGGCCTGTATTCTCGCAGTCGCTGCGATCCTCGCGCAGAAATACGCCTATACATCTCAGCGCATTGTCGCCGAAGCCGTACAGACGCGCGCGCTAGAGGTCACCGATCTGATCGCATCGAGTTCGGGCGGCGCGTTGCAGTTCAATCGCCCCGAAGGCCTGACACAAGCGCTGGAACGGTCCGTTCGGGCGGCGCGAGGGCAAGCCGTCGGGGCGCTAGGCGTCTCGATCGCCCATGGACCGATGGCGCCGACGGGTACGGTCTCTCCCCAACTCGAAATGCTCGCCCAGCAAGCCGCCGAGAGCGGAGAGGCGCGCTTCTCGGTCGACGCTTACTCCGTCGCGATCCCAGTCCTGTTCGGCAACGACAACGCCATTGTGGGGGCCGTCGCAATGGAGTGGACGCCTGCGATCAAGCTGGCTCAAGCGCGCCAAGACTTGATGACAAGTCTCGTGCTGGCCAGCGGTATCACTGTGGTCGCGACCCTCGCCGCCATGCTCTTCTTGCGCCAATATCTTTCGCGGCCGCTTGTCCGCCTTGCTGGCGCGATGGAGGTGATGGCGGGCGGTGACTATATCTCGGAGACGCCCAGGATGGGGCGGCCAGACGAGATCGGCGCGATCGCGACGGCTCTCGCCCGCTTTCGCGAAACGCTCGCCGCTGGGGAGCAAACGCGCCGTGAGAGCGCGTTTCGCAGCGCGGCATTCGAGGCATCGTCGGCGCCGATGATGATGCTCGACGGGGATTTGCGTATCCTTTATCCGAACGCGGCTTGTGTCGCGCTCGCGGAGGCCCTCGCACCCGCCATGCGCGAAACGCATCCATCGTTCGACCCCAAAGACCTGGCCGGACAGCCGCTTTCACTCTTTGTTCGAGATGCCACGGAGCAAAGCGCGCTTGAAGACATCGAACGGCTTCCCAAGGAGCTCTCGCTTGAAATCGGGGCAGCCCGGTTGCAGCTTTGCGTAGCTGCCGTGCGGGACGAAACGGGCGTTACGATCGGGCGCGTGGCTGAGCTCAACGATGTCACCGAAGACATGCTGAACACGTCGATCATCGCCGCGCTCGACTCTTTCCAGACCTTTGCAGAATTCGACACTGCGGGACGACTGGAGAAGTGCAACGACCACTTTCTGCATGTCCTCGGCGCGTCTTCGTCCTCCGAGCTTATGGGCAAGTCAATGGATGACCTTGTCGACCTTGCCGCCCATACCGGTGGCGAAGCGTGGGACCGCACGCTCCGGGCAGGCAAGCCGATCGCCGGCAAGATCGCCGCCAAGTGCGGCGAGGGTATCCTCGAAGGCAGCGCGTTTGCGAGCCTCGACGCCCGCGGCGCCGTCATGCGTTATGTCATCGTTGGGCAGGACGTCACCGCCTCGGAGCGCGAGCGCGCAGACACGCGCGAGCGGCGTGAGATGTCAGAGCAGGAACAATCCCATGTGGTCACCGCGCTCACAACGGCGCTAAAGCAAGTCAGCGATGGCGCGCTCACAACGCAGATCACTGAGGAATTTGCGCCGCGCTACGAGGCTCTACGGGCCGATTTCAATGCAACCGTGACGACCCTTCGTGACGTCGTCGGTACAGTTGCCGAGATGGCGCTCAATGTCCGCAAGGAAGCGACCGAGATCGCCTCCTCGGCGGATAGCCTCGCAGGGCGGACTGAGCGCACCGCCGCGACACTTGAGGAAACGGCCGCGGCCCTCGACGAGCTGACCTCGTCGGTCAAGTCGGCGGCGGACGGGGCGGATCGCGCCAACACCGTCGTTTCCGAAACCAAGACACGGGCGGTCCAGAGCGGCGAGGTCGTGCGCGAGGCGGTATCGGCGATGTCGGCCATCGAAGATTCCTCGGGCAAGATCGCCAAGATCATTGACGTGATCGAAGACATCGCCTTTCAGACCAATTTGCTTGCGCTCAACGCCGGCGTTGAGGCCGCGCGCGCAGGCGAAGCGGGGCGCGGTTTCGCGGTTGTTGCATCGGAGGTGCGTGCGCTTGCGCAGCGGTCTTCCGACGCGGCGCGCGAGATCAACAGCCTGATCACGTCGAGCGGGACGCAGGTGCAACGTGGTGTGGACCTTGTGGGACGCACGGGCGAAGCGCTGGAGGAGATCCTATCGTCGGTAACCGAGATGTCGGAACTCGTCAGCGGAATTGCCGTCTCCTCGAAGGAGCAGTCGACCGGGGTCTCCGAGATCAACACTGCGGTCAATCAACTCGATCAAACCACGCAGCAAAACGCGGCGATGTTTGAAGAGACGACCGCAGCCAGCCACGCGCTCACGCAGCTTGCCCAGAGCCTGACGACGACGGTCGAACGGTTCGACGTCGGTGCGCCCACGCGAGTGGACCGGCTAACTTCAACGAACGTTCCAGCGCCGCCCGCCACTGCGCCGAAGCCGCCAGCGCCGTCGGCCGCCACAATCAGCGGAGGCACCTCGGGTTCGCTCGCGCTCGCGCCGGCCGAGAACTCGGCGGCTGACGAAGGCTGGGAAGAGTTTTGACCTGGTGTGGGACCGTGAGCCTTAGGGGCGTGCTCCCGAACGACCCGAATTGGGCGATCGAATGCGCCAAGCCCACTAAACCCAAGGCGGCAGCATAGATCACGTCCAACGGACGTGAACCAATGCGACTTCAACTGTGCCGGATCAGCCTAGGTCGGCAAGCGGGGCGTCGCCCAGCGTTGTTCCAACCGCCCGATAGCCGCGATGCGGTCGGCGGTTTTGGGGTGGCTCATCAACCAGGCGGGCATGCCCGCACCGCCTGCGCCGGTCAGCGTCTCCAACTTTTCGAAGAGGCTCTTTTGTGGCGCGGTTCCGATCCCCGCCTTGACCAGCAAAGCTGCGGCATAGGCGTCGGCCTCGTACTCATCCTGTCGGCTGAGACGCGCCGCAAGGAGCGAGGTGAGCATCCCTGCGATCCACACCCCGATCCCAGGAACAATGCGATTGATCAGCGTGGCGAGCACCATCCGGATGGCGTTCTGGCCCGAAAAGTCGATCATACGCCGCCGACTATGTCCGAGTGCCACATGTCCGAGCTCATGCGCGATCACGCTGGCAAGTTCCTCGGCCGTCACGGCACCAGAGCGGTAGCGTTCATAAAAGCCCCGCGTGATGAAAATCCGGCCGTCCGGCGCCGCAAGCCCGTTGACTGGCGCGATTTCGTAGATGTGGACTTTGATGCGCTCCAGATCGAGAGCACGGGCCATCTTGTCCATCAGCTTACGCAGGCGAAGGTCGGCCAATTCTGTCGATTTCGCGTCGAGCTCGCGCCGCGTCCGCCAGACAGAAAAGCGGTACATCGCAAAACCGTAGAGCAAGACGAGGAAGATCGGAGTCAGCTTTATCATACGCTGTATATGGGAGGGACGCGCCCTTGCGGCAAGCCAATGCGTGGTAGCCGCGACCCCATTGATTAGGTCAAAAGCCGCATGCCGCGGTCGAGGCCCTCTAGCGTCATTGGAACCATCCGCGCATCGAAAATCGCCGAGATCATGCCGACCGATTGCGTGTAGCGCCAGGTGTGCTCCGGCAGGGGGTTGAGCCAGATCGAGTTTGGCCACTGCGTGCGGGCCCGGCGGAGCCACGTCTCGCCCGCCTCCGCATTATAATGCTCGTTGGCGCCGCCCGGAAACGCGATCTCGTACGGGCTCATCGCGGCATCTCCAACGAAGATGCAGGTCCAATCCGCGCCGTAGGTGTTGAGCACCTCCCATGTGGGCGTCTGCTCCTGCCAGCGCCGCGCATTGTTCCGCCAGACGCCCTCATAGAGACAGTTGTGAAAGTAAAAGTGCTCCAGATGTTTGAACTCGGCGCGCGCTGCCGAAAAGAGCTCCTCGACGCCTCTGACATGGTCGTCCATCGACCCGCCGACATCGAGGAACAGCAAAAGCTTGACGGCATTGCGCCGCTCTGGCCGCGTCTGCACATTGAGATAGCCATGATGGGCGGTCGCGCGAATCGTCCCCTCGAAGTCGAGCTCTTCATGCGCGCCATCGCGCGCCCAGCGGCGCAGACGCTTAAGGGCGACCTTGATGTTGCGCGTGCCGAGCTCCACGCGGTCGTCAAAATCTCGAAAGGCGCGCGTGTCCCAGACCTTGGCGGCGCGGCGGTGCCGGCTCTCGGCTTGACCGATGCGGACGCCCTCTGGGTTGTAGCCATAGGCGCCAAAAGGGGAGGTGCCGGCGGTGCCGATCCATTTCGAGCCGCCTTGGTGCCGGCCTTTCTGGTCGCGCAGGCGCTCTCGAAGGGTCTCCATCAGTTTGTCGAAGCCGCCAAGGCTCTCGACATCTGCCATTTCCTCGGGCGTGAGAAGTCTCTCGGCCTGTTTTCGCAGCCAATCTTGCGGCAGGTCGAGGGCCTCGAGGACAGCGTCGAGCGAGATCGCCTCGATCCCTTGGAACGCCTCCGAAAAGGCGCGGTCAAACCGGTCGAGATGCCGCTCGTCCTTAACCATCGACACACGGGCGAGGTAGTAGAACCCGTCGACGTCATAGGTCGCGAGACCGGCGGATACTCCTTCCAGAAAGTTCAGGTATTCCCGCAGGCTGACCGGAACGCCGATCCGCCGCAGCCCCTTAAAGAACGGCAGAAACATCGCAAAACCTCCGCGCCCGACCCTATGGGACGGGCGCGGCGCCGCCAAGCGGCAGCTGTCTACTCGGCCGCAACCGCGAGGCGGAGGGGTTGATCCGGCTCAACCTGCGAGGCCTCGCCTTCAGCGGAAGCTGGCTTGGTCCGCCGGGCGATGAGAGCAAAGGCAGCGGGCACAAAGTAGAAGGAGACGACCGTCGAGAACGCGACCCCGCCTGCGATAGCGGTGGCAAAGGGCGGCCAAAAGCCCCCACCTTCGAGGATGAGCGGGAGAAACCCACCAAACGTCGTCACGGTCGTGGAGATGATGTGCCGCGACGAGCTCGCTGTCACCCGCGCCATCGCTGTCCGGTCGCCCGCAGCGGCGTCCGGATCCTGCTGAAGGCCCGTAAGGATGATGATCGCGGCATTGATCGACACGCCGATGGAGCCGATCACGCCGATGATCGCGTTGATCCCAAACGGATATTGCATGATCGCGAGCGAGAGCATCGAGAGACCCGCTGAGAGGACCGTCACGACAAAGGCCAGGGCGGTCAGGCGGAACGAGTTGAATGTCAACGCGATAGTCGCGATCGTCAGTGTCACGATCAGGCCGACCGAGGCGAGAAGGTTCCCGACGGTCGAAGAACGCGCGTCGCTGTCGCCGCCAATCTCGAGCCGGTAGCCTGCCGGAAGAGCAAAGCCTGCCGCATCGAGGGCGGCCTGAACCTGGGCCAGACCATCCGAAGGCAGGACGCCGGGCACAAGATAGGCCTGGACCGTATTCGTCCGTTCGCCGTTGCGGCGCACGATGCTCGGGTCGGACGGCTCGTAGACCGGCGTTGCGATCTCGGAGAGCGGCAGAAATGGCAAGCCCTCTTGAACGCTCGCCCGCGCCGGGACGACAGGCATGTCAGCGATGCTGACGGCGTCGCCCCGCACGGTGTCGGTCACGCGCACGCGCACGGCAAGCGTTTCCGTTCCTTCCACGAGCGAACCGCCAGTGACCCCGGTCAGCGCCGCCTCCATCTGGCGGGCAACGTCCGTCAGTGAGAGGCCGAGCCGGCGCGCAGCCCCCTCGTCGATCTCGTAGGTCAGGCGCGGGGCGCCGCCGTTGGTGGTGGTCCGGACATGGGTGATCAGGGGCAGATCGGCCATGATTGCGCGCGCCTCATCGCCCAGCTCCCGTAGGATTGGCACGTCTTGACCGACGATGCGCAACTCGATGGGCGCATCGACCGGCGGGCCCTGGACGAGCCCGCGCACGATGATCTGCGCGTTGGGATAGTCGGCATCGAGCGCGGCCTGCAACTCGGGCACGAGAGCTGCGGCGGCCTCCGCATCGGTCGTTGTGACCATGGCCTGGGCAAAGCCCGGCTCGCGCGAGCGTCCGCTGGTGATGTTGTAGTAAAACGCGGGCCCAGATTGCCCGACCGACCACCAGGCACTTTCGATCCGGTCTTCGGCACGGAGCCGTGCATCGATCTCTTCGGCGATACGGTAGGTATCGCCGATCGCGGTGCCTGCGGGCAGATCGAGCTCGATATAGAGCTGGTCGCGTTCCACCCCGGGGAAAAACTGCGCCGTCAGCGTGGGAAAGGACGCAAAGCCGAGGACAGGCAGGATCAGCGCGACCGCGATGGATTTGACGGGGTTGTGGGTCGACCAATGGAGCGTCGCCTCAAAGGCGCGCACGATCGGGCCAGACCGGCGCGGTTCCGTCTCCGCCCGGAGGAACCAGCCTGCGAGTGCGGGCGTGACCGTCAGAGCAACGACGAGCGACCAGCCGAGCATCAGGACCACAGCAATCGCGATTGAGCCCACAAAGTCTCCCGCGGGTCCCGGTAACAGGATCATCGGCGTAAAGGAGAGCGCCGTCGTCACGGTGGAGGCGAGGAGCGGGGCGGCCAAACGGCGGACGGCATCGCCCGCGGCAGCCTCGCGCGCCATTCCGGCCGCGAGTCGCTTGCGCACCTCGTCCGACATCACGATGGCCGCATCGACCAAGAGCCCGAGCGCTACGATCAAGCCCGTGACTGACATCTGATGGATGGGCAGGCCGATCATGTTCATCGAGGCGAGCGTCGCCAAGCTCACAACCGGCAGCACCAGCGCGACGATTGCAGCCGCGCGCACGCCGAGCGTCATAAAGAGAACGCCGACGACGAGGGCGACTCCGATACCCATATTGGTCCCGACCTCGCTCAGTCGATCGGCAGTATACGTCGATTGGTCAAAGAGCAGCTCTTCCGAGATTCCGAGGGGGACCAAATCCGTCCCGCTCGCCAACTCCTCGCGCATCAGGCCCATCCACCGGTCGATCTGGACACCGTCTTGGGCCAGGGCACCAACGAGGACCGCGCGCTGGCCATCGACGAGCGCCATCTCTTCGGTCGGCGTCCGCGCGCCGCGGCTCACCTCGGCGATGTCGCCGAGGCGGACGACCGCCCCGTCGCGTCCCTCGACGAGCGGGATGGCGCGCAGCCGGTCAAGTGAAGTGACTTCGCCGGAAATGCCGATCGACAGGTCGGTGGTGTCGCCTTGCAGGCGCCCGGCTTGGACTTTGCCATCAGCGCCCGTGATCGCGCGCGAGATCGCGTCGGCGGTCAGGCCGAGCGCTGCGGCCTCGGCCGGATCAACGGCAACAAGTACTTCTTCCTCGGGGATGCCGAAGAGATCTACGGCGCGGGTGTCTGGCAAGGTCCGCAGTCGGTCTGCCAGCGCCTCGGCGTGGCGCGTCAAAAGCGGCACACTGATGCCGTCCTGGTCGGAGGAAATGGCAACGACTGCAGAATAGGCGGAGATGCCCTCGGCGTTGAACTCCGGCGTCTCTGTCCCGGGCGGAAAGCGCGTCGCGGCGTCGGCGACGGCGTCGCGCGCCTCGGACCAGACCTGCTCAATGGTTGTGTCGTCCAGCGTCTCCAAAAGCTCGATGCTGACGACCGAGATCCCTTGACCGGAGACGGATGTGATGGTGTCAACTTCCGCGATCTCGCGCAATTCCTCTTCGATCTCAGCGCTCACGAGGGCTTCGACGCGCGCCGGGTCTGCCCCGGGAAAAGAGGTCGTCACGGTTGCAAACAGGTTGGTGATCGTCGGATCTTCTTGACGGCCGAGCGAGAGGAGCGAGGACGCGCCTGCCGAGATCAGAACCAGGAGGATCAGCGCGACTAGCCGTGGCTGGCGAAAGGTGAGTGTTTCCATCGTCCCTCTCCTCAGCTTTCGCCCAGCGGAGTAACGCGCTGACCTGGCGCAATGCGGTGCGGGCCTCCTGTGATCAGCGGCGCACCTTCGCTTAAGCCGCCGCGCACATAGAGGGCGTCGGCCTCGGCGTGGAGAATTTCGACGATGGCAGGGCGCACGCGCTGTTCTTCATCGATGACCATGACCGTCCAGACGCCGGGCGCGCCCTCACGCAGGGCCGTGCGCGGGATCCATGTACCGGGCTCAACGATCTCACGCGGGACATGGACCGACGCGATCGTTCCAAAAGGCACGTCGACGGTGTCAAGCTGCAAAAGTGCGGTACGGGTCCGCGTCGCGGGGTCGATATCGGGACGGAGCGCTCTGACCGTTGCGGTTTGACTCTGACCGGCAATTTCGATGTCCCACGTCGTCCCGGGCGCGACGTCGACCCAGCTTGGCACCCCGACGCGGATTTCGACTTTGTCGCTTTCGAGCAAACGGAGGACAGGCGCGCCCCCGGCTACGGTTGCGCCCGTGTCGACAAGGCGCGCCGCCACCTGACCGTCATAGGGCGCGCGCAAGAGGGCCTTGTCCCGGCGCACGGCCACAGCCTCGATGCTGGCATCGGTCTCGGCGATGCGCGCGACGAGGCTATCGACGGTGGCACGCGCCTGATCGAGTGCTTCCTCCGGAGAGAACCCGCGTTGCTGCAGCTCCAACTGTCGCACAAGGCGGCGTTCGGCGGCGTCGAGATCGGCCGCCAAAGCGGCGCGTCCGGCGGTCAATCGGGCGGTGTCGGTGTCAAGAAGGGCCGTGTCGAGCCGGGCGATGACGTCGCCTTGGCGGACGCTCTGGCCTTCGTCGACACGCAACTCAACGATCTGCCCGCCGAGTTCGAAGGACAGATCGGAGGCTTGCGCGGCCTGCACCTCGCCGAGGAACCGCCGCTCGACGCGGTAGCTCTCCTCCATGACGACGGGGCGTACCTCAACGGGCAACGCAGGCGATGCCTCTGGCGGCTCGGCTGCAGCGGCGCGCTCGGCCAAGAGCGCCGAGCCCTGCCACACGGCAATGCCAGCGCCGCCGATCACCGCAAGCGTAAGAGTGAAAGAAACTGTTCCACTCAGGAGGCGCATCAGAAGCGAGGGGCGCTTGGGTCGGGCCGTCTTGGTCTCTGAAGCGGGCATCTGCCTCTCCCGTTGAAAGTTAGCGTGTCTTACATATGTAAGGGCTTCTAACTTTGACAAGGAAAGAAATCGCTGTCAGATGCACACTTTTAACGGCAAAGATGCACACGTGGATCAATCGCAGCAAAAATCAGCGGAAAAAGAACGCTACCACCACGGCGATCTACGTGCCGCGCTCATCGAGGGGACGCGCCGTCTGGTCGAAGAGAAGGGGCCCGACCATTTTTCCGTGGCCGAGGTCGCGCGGGCTGCGGGCGTCTCCTCTGCGGCGCCGTATCGGCACTTTCGCGACAAGGACGAGATCATCGCCGAGGTCTGTAAGGGTGGGATGGAGCGGCACTACGAACAGATGGTGCGCGTTGCCTCTGAGTATCCCAAGGGGAGCGTGGACCGGGTGCGCCGGCTCGGTCAGCTCTATGTTGCTTTTGCGCAGGCGGAGCCCGGTGTCTTTCGTCTGATCTTCGGCTCTGCACACAAACCGGATGCCGTCGAAGAGCTAAAGGGTAGAGAGATCGACACGTTCGGTTTCGTCGTCGCCCAGGTCGCCGATGTGCTCGGCCGCGCTCCAGACGATCCAGAGGCGGTCCGGCGGGCCTTCATTTTGTGGACCTTCGTCCACGGGCTGTCGTTTCTGTTGATCGACGACAACGTCCGCTACGCCGGGATCCCTATTGACGTTGAGGCCCTCTTGGCTGATGTCGGCCAACGTGTCTTGCGGGATGTGCCTTCGGCGTGATGTGTCGCGCGACCCGGGCCTCGGCTAAAGACCGAATTCGATGTCGGAACGGGTCGTTGTTTCAAGCGCGGCGAGGCAATCGGGCTCGGTCCCGTCGCTCGCGGTGCATTCAGACACGCTATTGACCAAAAGACGCGACACGTCCGTACAGGAGGTGTCGGCCAGATCGAACTGCACCACCTTCGTGCGGCCATCAGCCAACTCGCCGAATTGCAGGATCAGAAGGCGTTGCACGAGGCCCTCGCCGTCGAACACCGCCACCTCGTAGGACGCTTCCGACAGGTCCAGCCCCATCGAGTTGGTCGCGACATAGGTCAGGCGGCACCCTTGGTCGACGACGCTCGTGTTGTTCAGCTCAAGCCGGAACGCCCCTCCGTCCTGCGCAAGCGCAGGGGCGGCTGCGATGCCCGAAAAGGCAAGCGCAGCGGAAAGAGTGAGCGCGGTCAATGGGTTCTGCATCACGGAATAGGCCCCTCTGAGTTTTGTCGCGGTGCGTGGCATTGCCTAGCACGCTGCCCCGGTCGGGCAAAGCGCTCTTGTTAAGCCTTCGTGCCGATCCCGGCGCGCCGTGGCATCGCTGCTGCAGGATTTGTCTTGGATCAGAGACGCGCCGGGTGAAACACGAAACAGTGTATCGAAGAGGGAGGTGTTCGATGGGCAAAGCAGTGTTGCAACGCATGGTTTTCCTTCTCCTGGGCGTAACCGCATATCTTGCGCCGAGCAGCGTTAACGCAGACGTGCCTGTCGATGACGGACAGGCGGTCTTCGTTTCGGCTTGCGCGGCGTGTCACGGGATGGAAGCGATGGGCGATGGGCCCACCGGGGCACTGCTCGCCATCGACGTGCCAGACCTTACGCGCCTGGCCGAGCGCTCTGGCGGAGCGTTTGACGTGGTCCGCGTCATTCACACCATCGACGGGCGGGCGGGGCTAACGGCCCATGGCGGACCGATGCCGATGTTCGGCGGGTTGCTCACCGGGCCTGCTGCAGTAATTGACGCCCCGGACGGAACGCCTGTGACGACAACCGAGCCGATCCTGGCGATCGCACTGTGGCTCGAGACATTGCAGCGGGCCGTGGAGTGATCAGGCGTCGCGGGTTCCCGATCGGAGCTGGAATGGCGCTCTTGTTGCCCCTGGCGGCTGGGGCAGCCGAGCTCTCGGAGGTGGGCGATGCCAGGGCTGGGGAGGCCCTCTACGCCACCTTCTGCGCGACTTGTCATGGGCGAGAGGCGGACGGGCGCGGGCCGACCGCGGAGGTCATGGTCCTCCCGCCGCCCGACCTGACGGGTCTTTTGATGCGCAATGACGGGGTCTTTCCGATAGCGCGGGTTGTCGCCCAGATTGATGGACGCGATCCCTTGATGGCCCATGGCGGCCCCATGCCGCCCTTCGGACAGGTCTTTGAGGGAGAGGACACCCTGCTTAAGACGGCGACGGGCGAGCCGCTATTGACGTCACGCCCCGTGGCCGATCTCGTGGCTTGGCTTCGAAGCGTTCAGGCGCGCCCCTGATGATCGGGGCGCGCGGCTGAGGCGTTCATGGGGTCAGACCGGTTTGCCGATGAGAAGAGCGCGCGCCTCGTCTGCCGCGGCCCGGCGGAGCTCTCCGACAACATCCGGGTTATCAGCTTCCCAAGACTTGAAGCGGAGATAGCCCAGGCGGCGCTCCGCGGGGCCGCTATCCGCGCCAGGCACGAACGAGCTTTTGACTGCTTCGTATTGTGCCGCACAGTGTTGCGCGGTGTCCGGCGGGAGCGGGCGTAGCGCGGCGGCGGCATCGCAGAGGTAATAGGCTGAAAGAAGGGCTAGGAATGTCGGCGACATTTGCGTCTCCATTAATGTCGGAGACAGGGGGCACGAGCGGAAGGTCCGCTGCCTGCAATGCAGCCCTGCCTCCCCAGGAATGCGACCCGTTATCGGTCGCGCACGGACGATACCACGTCGCTCAGGTTGCGCGGTCTCTGCGCGTTAGCAGCATGCAGCGACCCGGGCGAATTGCTAACGCGCTGGGCTATTCTCTAGGCAAGTGCTGTGTAATTGAGCGCGCAGCTAGCCGGCGGCGGCGATGCGTGCCTTCCGCCGAAGGAGCGATGCGATGTCGGGGTTTGCCATCTCCCAACGGCGCAAACGCTGACGCCCCAGGCGTAGCCGCGCGGCTTGCGCCTCGGAACTGAGACCGGGCCAATCCGCAGCTTCGTTCTTGCTTAGAAATCCGCGCGCAACCGCTTCCATAGCTGAAGCGGCGACTTCGTCAGCCTCCGCTTCCATGGCGCCCGAAGACGTCGCGGTGGCATGCATCTGATAGAGCGTCATGATCGAGGTCAGGTCAGGCATAGGCGTCCGATGCTCCGATAGATGTCTTGGAACCTGAGACGCGGCTCTTTTCGCTGGCCGTCGATGCGTCTTGGTCTGGGTGTCACGCTAGACGCGAAGTCTGATCAAAGCGTAACGTTCACGTTCGACAATCGACGGCACGCGCTGCGCCGTCGCCCGGTGGCGGTTCCGGAAGTGTCGATGCGCCGACTAGAGCGCCTTGAGCTCGCTTGCGGACATGCGTCCGTCACGCCCCTCTCGGAGTTCGTAGGCGATCTTCATGTTGTCGGCGAGGCCGGTCATCCCGGCGCGCTCTACGGCGGATATGTGAACGAAAATGTCCTTGCCGCCATCGTCTGGTGCTATGAAACCATAGCCCTTTGTGGTGTTGAACCACTTCACGGTGCCTGTCGGCATCTTCCCGCGTCTCCCTTGATCTTCCTCGTTTCCCGCACAGAGGCGAGCCTGTGAGCCACTGCCGCAACATGCGCGGCCGTGCCCAGGAGGTGGCGCGAGCCTGTCAAAAGACAAGTCCGCACCCTCAGAAGCTCAGGCGTCGGCAGTCCGGCTTCTGCCGATGCCCAGGAAATAATCTATCGAAAGCGGACCCGCGCCGCGCAATGCCAGAAAGAGCAGCACGAATAGCCAAAAGGCGCGCTGGTCGACGATCAGCGCGCCCGACGCTGCGTCAAACCACTGCCCGACCGTCTCTGCGTCGGCGTTGTGCCCGACGATATCGGTCACGCTCTGCACGATCACAAAGCCGATCATGCCGAGGGCGGCAAGCCGCGTAAACAATCCGATGACGACCAAGAGCGGCAGAATGAACTCCGACCATGTCCCAACGATCGCAAGGAGCGTGTAGCCAAAGCCCATGGCGGAGGGGTCATATCCAGCCGCTTCGAAGGCTTTCGGAAACATCTGAATGTAGGTTCCGGCATCGAGGCTGATAAAGCCAAAGATCCCGTCGCCGAGCTTGGTGACGCCCGAACGCCAGAAATAGACCAGAAGCACCCCAGCGAAGACCAGTCGGGCGAGTGTCGGCAAGAGCACGCCGGAGATTGCGTTGTCGAGCCATGCAAATGCGCGGTCGTGGAGGGTGACGAGGGCAGTCATGGGGCAGGTCCTTGGTCGGGGTCGGTCGCAACGTGGGTCAGGGCGTGTCCGGCGAAGAGCGTGCCGAGAACAGAGGAAGGGTCGAACCCGGGCGCATCGGCCGCTGCCGCCTCCGCTGCCGCTCCAAGCGTAGTGCCCGCTCGGAGCGCTTTCACGAAGCGCGCACCGACCGGGTCGAGCGTCACGATGGTCGGGTCAAAACCAGGGCGGGCCACGAGCGCTGCCTCGCCATTGGGCTCAGGCTTCGGCCCGTTCTCCATGTTAAAGCGCCAGATCTGGACGATTGGCCAGCTGCTTTCGACCAGCCGCACGGAGGGCGCGAAGCGGAAAACAGCACGCGAGAGCCCGTCCTCGCCGAGGCTTGCGAGTGTGTTAGGGTCGAGCGGCTTGGTATCCGCCGCGTGGTAGCTTTCGCGTAGCGTCAATTCGAGCCGGGCCACGTCGGCGAGATAGCCGAAGCGTGAAAGCGGCGCGAATCCGTTGAGAAACGCGGGCAAGTCGCCTCCAACATGCATCATGAGCGGCGATCGCGGCGGGTGGGCGCGGGAATAGGCAACGGCAAGGGCGCGAAATTGCTCTGGTCCGAGGAGCTTGGCGATAACGGGAAAGCCCGTGCTTAGCGCGCCGGAGAGCGACGCGACCACATTGTTGCGATAGACGTCGAAACGTTTGCCCGCCGGGCGGCCTTCGGGATCGGCAAGGCCGACGGGCGTAGGGGCCGAAGGGTCGAGCAGCGCGTGCCGAAACTCCGCTTGGGTTACGCCCATGCCTCTGCTCCGGCGCCGACATCCCGGCGCGCCGCCTCCGCTTTGAGGATTGCAGCCGCGCGATCCGCTTCGGCGGCAAGGACCGGCCAGTCCGGCACATCGGTGTCCCACTCGATCAGCGTTGGGCGAGGGCCTGTTGCAGCAATCACCTCGCGGTAGAGCGTCCACACCGGGTCCACGACTTCGGCGCCGTGGCTATCTATGAGCAAGGGTGCGCCGTGTTCGTCGGTCTCCTCGTCGTGGCCGCCGAGATGCATCTCTCCAACAGCAGCCATGGGATAGTGGGCTAGATAGGCACGCGGATCGGTCTGCTGATTGGTGGCCGACACAAAGACGTTATTGACATCGAGCAGCAGCCCGCAGCCGGTGCGCCGCACTAATTCGCGCAGAAAGTCGGTCTCAGACATATCGCTTTCCTCGAAGGCGAGATACGTGCTCGGGTTTTCGAGCAGCATGCGGCGGCCCAACGTGTCCTGCACCTGCTCGATATGGCACGCAACAAGGGTCAGCGTCGCCTCCGTGTAGGGCAGTGGCAGCAGGTCGTTGAGAAACGCGGTGTCATGGGTCGACCACGCGAGGTGTTCTGAAAAGCTCGCGGGCGCAAGCCAATCGACCAATCGCTTCACGCGGCCTAGGTGCTCGCGGTCGAGCCCGTTCTCTGCGCCGATAGAGAGGCCGACGCCATGCACCGAGATGGGAAACCGCTCGGCAAGCGCCTTCAGCTGGGCAATCGGTCGCCCGCCATCGCCGAGATAGTTCTCCGCGTGGATCTCCAGCCAGCGCACGCTTTCGGGCGCGTTCATGACGCCGTCAAAGTGCTGCGACTTGTATCCGACGCCGGGCGCGGCGGGCAGCGAATTCACGGGTTGTGTATCGAGCATGGGTTTCCTCGCCCGTTAGATCTGGCGGCGGCGGCGGTGCGGGCGCGGCTTGTGACACGCCTTCACATTGGAGTTTAGCAACACAAAGGCCCGCAGGGCTAGGGCATCGCCTCAGCCGCGCGGGCCAAATGTGCTTAGGTCGTAGGCAGGTCGCGGTCGAGCTCTTCAAGCGAGCCGACGCGCGGCGTACCATCGGCCAGCGCAGGCAGCTCAATCTCGGCGCAGGTCCCGGCTTCGACGAGCGTCCAGGCATTGCCCTGGTAATCCACCGTCGACGTGCCCGCGCACGTCGTGCCTGGGCCAGCAGCGCAATCGTTCTCCCCGGCAAGCGAGATGCCAAAGCACTTCTCCATGGCTTGGGCTGAGGCCGGGGCAGCAGCGTACGCAGAGGCCGCTGCGGCGACAGCACCCACCAGGGCGAGGGATTTCGTAGTCGACATGATAAATCCTTTCTGAGGTCGTCAGGGATCGGGGCCATGACGCGCGCCATGGCGTGGCCGCACGGTAGTCGGACGATACCCTAAGACGCCACTAACGGGGGTGTGCAGCACGCGGCCGTGATGCCGAGTTTATCGATGCATTTGGCCGTAATCCGCTTAACTTATTAATTTAATTATATTTTGTATCCGACTGCTGCTCCTGGGGAGCGGCAATGTTTCACGGATCAGGCCCGATGCTGTAACAATAGGCGATGTGTGGGCCGACACGATTTGCAACAAGAGGCCGGGCACGTGAGGGTTTCGTGTCTCCGTATTGAGCGCGTCCGGCGGCGGTCGCGGCTCATGTCCCGGGCAGGGCGCGCGTTCCGGTCGGATCCTTCTTCGGCGCGTCCGAAGTCCTCGAACGCTTCAGATTTGCGCTGGAGAGGGCAGCCGCGCATCGCGCGCCGGTGTTGCGGCGGCATCTGTTGCCTGAGGCTCTGCAAGCAGCGACGCGAGCGCTCGCTGTGCGGCCTCGTCAACCTGCCCGGTGAAGTCCGGCGCGAAGGCCAGCGTGTAGGCTTCCGTATGGGTCCGGCTCGCTATCTGTGTATCCGTCGCCGCGACACAGGCCAAGGCGTCCCGGCGCTTTGCGATGGCGCGGAAGACGGCGGGGCGGAGAGCGTGCGAGAGAGTGTGGCGCTGGCGCAGTCGCGCCTCCGCTGGATCGCTGGACGCCGCCTCGGGCAGCGGTAGCAGGCTAAGCAGAGCGTTCACGCAAAACCGGTTGCCAAAGGCTGCGCGAAACTCAAGCAGCCAACGTGCGAAGGATGCCTCCAACCGGCCCATGTGGTGCGCATCACGCATAAACTCGCGCTCAGCCGCAGCAAGCATGTCGGCCCGCGCCTGCAAGTCGGCGCGGATCGCCGAAGCGCGCTGCAGTTGGATGGAAGGTTCGTAGCGCATGGGCCCCGCAGCCTCGTCGGAGTTTCACGTCCGACAACGCTGTAGGGCGAGAACGGCAACAATGCGGCGCTGGCCTAGCGGAGATCGGGCGGTGTCGCTTCTTCCGCGAGTCGGGTGACTATCTCGTTAAGAACCTGCGTCTCCGTCTGTTTTTGCCCGAGCCGACGGATGGTGGCCGTCCGCTCCTCGACTTCGCGCATGCCGATGGCGAGGATCACGGGAACTTTGGCGACCGAATGCTCCCGCACCTTGTAGTTGATCTTTTCGTTACGCGTGTCGGCCTCGGCCCGGAGTCCAGTGGCGCGCAGTGTCTCGACCGCTTCGTGCACGAAGGCATCGGCCTCCGACACAATCGAGGCCACGACGACCTGCCGCGGGGCGAGCCAATAGGGCAGCTTGCCCGAATAGTTCTCGATCAGAATGCCGAGGAAGCGCTCGAACGAGCCCAAAATCGCTCGGTGCAGCATGACGGGCCGATGCTTTTCACCGTCGGCACCGATGTAGTTGGCATCGAGCCGTTCCGGCAGATTGAAGTCGGCTTGAAGTGTTCCGCATTGCCACTCGCGGCCAATGGCATCTGTCAGCTTAAAGTCGAGCTTCGGACCGTAAAATGCGCCTTCGCCCGGGTCGAGCTCGTAGTCGTTGCGCACCGACAGGATTGCCTTTTCCAAGGCGGCCTCCGCCTTGTCCCAGACGTCATCCGAGCCGACGCGCGTCTCCGGCCTTGTGGAAAACTTGATGTCGAACCTCTCGAAGCCGAGGTCGGCGTAGATGCTCGAGAGCAAGCCGATGAACTTCGCGCATTCCTCTTCGATCTGGTCTTCGGTGCAGAAGATGTGAGCATCGTCCTGCGTAAAGCCGCGGACCCGCATCAGCCCGTGAAGCGCCCCATGGGCCTCGTAGCGGTGACAGGAGCCGAACTCGGCGATGCGGAGCGGCAGGTCGCGATAGGACTTTAGACCGTGGTTAAAGACCTGCACGTGGCAGGGGCAGTTCATCGGTTTCAGTGCATTGGTGCGCTTTTCGTTGGCGTGCTCTTCGTCGATCTCCGTGATGTACATGTTCTCACGGTATTTGTCCCAGTGCCCCGAGGCTTCCCAGAGCTTGCGGTCTACGACTTGCGGCGTCTTGATTTCGCTATAGCCTGCGGCTTGCAGGCGCCGGCGCATGTAGTCCTCAAGCGCGCGATAGATCGTCCAACCATTCGGGTGCCAAAAGACCATGCCCGGCGCCTCCTCCTGAAAGTGGAAAAGCTCCATCTCGCGGCCCAACCGGCGGTGATCGCGCCTTTCGGCTTCTTCGAGGAAGTGCAAATGGTCCTTAAGGTCCTGCTTGGTGCGGAAGGCCACGCCATAGATCCGCTGAAGCACGGGACGAGTGTTGTCGCCCCGCCAATACGCACCGGCGACCTTCATCAGTTTGAAGGCGTCTGCGGGAAGCTGGCCGGTATGTTGGAGGTGCGGGCCGCGGCAAAGGTCTTGCCACCCGCCGTGCCAATACATTCGGATCGCCTCGCCTTCGGGGATCATCCCGACTAGCTCGACCTTGTAGGGCTCGCACGACGCCTCGTAATGCGCAAGCGCGCGCGCACGGTCCCACAGCTCGGTACGTACAGGGTCACGCGCCGCGATGATCTCGCGCATCTTCTTTTCGATGGTGCCGAGATCTTCGGGGGTGAATGGCGCGGCCCGGTCGAAATCGTAGTACCAGCCGTCCTTGATCACGGGGCCAATGGTGACCTTTACAGCGGGCCAGATCTCCTGCACCGCGCGTGCCATGACATGGGCGAGGTCGTGGCGAATAAGCTCCAGCGCAGGCGCGGCGTCCTTCATCGTATGGATGGCGATCTCGGCATCCGTCTCGATCGGCCAGGCCATGTCCCAATGCTTTCCGTTGACGGTGGCTGAGACCGCTTTCTTGGCAAGCGATGTCGATATCTCGGCGGCCAGATCCGCGACGGTAGTGCCAGCGGGCATAGTGCGCTGCGCGCCGTCGGGCAGAGTCAACGTGATTTTGGGATGGGGCGTGTCGGCCATGTTGGCCTCCTCGTCGGTTCGGCGCCTACGGGTGCGCCCGGTTGCGGGTCACCGGGGTGTGAGGCCTAGCGCCCGGGACGTCAAGCCGACGCTTGGCTGGGAGGGGGGCAGATTTGCAGAGTTGGCGGTCTCGGCCGCCCAGACTGCTCGAAATGTGCCCTAAAAGTCGAGAACGAAGGCCCGTCGCACGCCGATGGAAATCGTGCCCTGATCCGTCGCCCCCTGCTCGACGATGGGGCTGTCCGCGGCATCGTCTTGGAACTGATCCCAGCGGGCGCGCCCTTCGAGCCACCACTGGCGCCCGAGGCGGTAGGTTGCAATGACCTCAACGCCGGCGCTGACCAAGCCTGCATCCGGGTCGTACGCGTCAAAGCCGCTCGCCGCGGCTTCGTCCTCTGTCACGCCGAAATAGGTGTCTGTGTAGTCGTCGGATCCGAAAAGGAAGCGCGGCCCCACGCGGAGGGCGAGGTCGTCCGTCGGGCGTGCCACAAGGTTTGCCCCCAGCTCGCCGACCCAGCTTTCATGTCCAATCGCGCCATAGCGCAGGGCGCCGAACGCTTCTGCATTGGTCCAAACATATCCAACTTGAGCGCCAATCTCAACCGAGAGGTCGACGTCATCGAGGCCCTCAAGCTCGTCGAAATCGTCCGACGAGCGCTCGGTGATCACACGGAGCGATCCGCCAAAACCGAAACCGAGCGGTCGGTCGCTTGGGTCGGACGCAAAGGCGCGGTTTGGATCGCCCAGGCTTACACGGCCGAGGTTCAACGCCAGAATGTTTGGCGAAATCTGTGGGATCGCTATATTCTCGTCAGCGCCGAAATAGCCGGGTCGCGACTCCGCGCCGAGAAGCACTGTGAACACAAAACGGCGCCCGCTCTCTGCTTGCGAGGAGGCCGTTGCCGAGAGTGACTCCGAGGCGCTGACGACCTCGCCAAAGCTCGGCACGAACGCTTCGCTGGCTGGCACACTCTCCCCAGCCTGCGCGACACCCAGACCGACCACGCCGCAGACAGCGGCTGCGGCCCCGCGCCGAAACGCAGTCGCAATGCTAGAGCCAAGAGGACTTGTGGGCATTCAAGGATTCCGGTGGAGCGCGTACGGCGATACCTTCAAGCCTTTATAGATGAGCGCTTGCGCCGCAAAAGACAAGCGCATGGCGCTCCGATGGCGCGAGTTTTAGCCAATCGAAAGAGAGCGTTGCGCGGATGTCGCGGGGATGCGGCCCAAGCGCAACGCTTGCCATAGCGTTAGCTTGGTTTGGACGCTGCCCGCCGCAACAGAACGCGCAGCCGCGAATCCCACTCGCCCCGATCCACATAGAAACCACGCAAGTGCCGCCGGCCTGTTGATGGATCGAACGCAGCGCGCCCGTGAAGGACGCGGCGATTGTCGAAGACAACCATCTGGCCCGGCGCCAACGTGAAGCTGACCTGAAAGCTCGGATCGCGGGTCAGTGCCATGAACGCCCGATAGGCCGCATAGAAGGGTGCGATCCGTTCGGGGGGCAGGTCGATGACCCCGGCGATATGCGCGTTCCAGCAGATCTCCGTAACCTGTCCCGTCGCATCGGTAACAATCGTGGGCTTGCGCGAACGGATGTCGTAATCCCGGTCGTGAAAACGGAACGGGACCGGCGTTTCCGCCAAGAGCGCAAAGGCTTCGGGATCGGCCGCACGCAGGGCCTCGGCGAGGGCCACGCCGTCGGCAAAGACGGACCCGCCGCCATCTGCGTCATTCGCCAAGCAATGTAGGAATTGGTAGCCCGGCGGCAGGTCTTGATTGGGCAGATCGGTATGTAGCGGCAGCGCCTCGGCCGTGTAGGCCAGGTTGTTGGGATCGGGCTTGGAGCGGACCTCAAAGATCAAGCCGAAGTTTGTCTGCCGCAAAAAGCCGATGCGCCGGCCGATCTCTATCCCCGCATCGGGATCGTCGGCGAGCCCTTCGACAAGCGCCAGCCCCCAGGCCTTGGCCTGCGTCATCCAATCCGAAAGGGCGGCCTCGTCCGCAATCAGCGTTTCTGCCGAGGCGCGGGGCAGTTCGGCCGGGTCGACCTGGCGCCACGCATGGGTCGGGACATCGGCGAAATCATGGAGCGCGCGGCCCGGCGCATGCTCGCAGAGCCATGCAAGCGCGATCTGCGACGGCGCCGCTTCACCCGGCCAAAAGAGCTCTAGGTTATCGTTGTCGATCCGAGCCTTGGTCGGCGCAACGTCGAGTGGGACCGAGAGCAAGTCGCCGATCCGCTCGGCGGTGTCTGGGTGAAATGCAGCCGGGTCATTGTCCTTTAGCCAAAGATAGGGAAAGCGCGCCTCTTGGCCGTCGGGCCAGGCAAGGGTGAGCATCCGCGCTTGCGGGTCGAGATGGACGGAGGTCATGGGCCTCTCCTGAATGAGCGTCGATGAGAAAGGGTCAGTCACACATGCGCGCGGGGCGGCGGCCACCACTGGTGGGCCTTGCGGTGCGGGTGCCCGGGGCTGCGTCCGATGACAGCGTCCATAAGAGCAGGAGAGGCCGGGTTGCAGCAGAGGTCAACCCTTGGAAGTGGGTCTACGCAGAGCTAAACCGCATTCCATGATCCAAGAGCTCCTCGATCGCCTCTTTGGACGGTACGAAACGCCGTTGGCGGAGCTCGACGCGCGCCATGCTTTGGCCGGTGTGCTCGTCCGCCTGGCCAAGGCCGATGCGCATTATGACGTCGCCGAGATTGGCCAGATCGACCGGGTCTTGCAGACGACCTACGGCCTCGATCCCGTTGCCGCTGCCAAGCTCCGCGCCGAGGCGGAGAAGCTCGAGGCCGCAGCGCCAGCGGATGGACGCTTTGCCCAGGCCGTGTGCGCGCGAACCGACGCGGGCGAGCGGCGCGCGTTGCTGCAGGCAATGTGGCAGGTGTTGCTGGCCGATGGGCGTGAGCCGGGGGCCCAGCGTGCCTATCTTGCGTTGACCGCCGAACGCTTCGGCTTGTCCGACGAAGACCAGCGCGCAGCGGAAGAGACCGCGCGCCGCGCGCCGCCCGGCTAGGGCGCGGCGCCGCGGAGGGTAGGATGCGCCGCGGTGCCGATGGCGACCAAGATGCCTAAGCCGGCTGGCAAGAGGCCGCCTGCGCCTGCGCAAGCCGTGACGCCTCCGCGCGTTTGCCGCGCAATTGGGTGAGCTTTCTTCGTTCCGCATCAGGGTCGATGGCGACTTCGACCTCGCGATAGCGCGTTTCGACGCTGTTGCAGTAGCGCAGTCCGATCCGGACCCCCGAGTCGTGAATGCCACGTCCGAGGCAAAAGTCGAGCCCTGTGGAGACCACCGGCTCTCGCTCGATCCGGTAGCCGCGCGCCAGGTTGCCCTCTGTCTCCACGATCAGCCGATCCAACGTGGCGATTTCGGACAAGGACGCCCGTAGGCAGGCGTCCCGCGGGGTGGCGCAGGCGGCGAGGACAACGAGGACAGTGGGTATCAACGGACGCATGACCCGTTCCTAATCGGTTAAGGTTAATCGAGCATTGCGGCGCGACCGCGCGTCTCTGGCGGCGCGGCTGGCCCGATGCTAGCGGTGGTGCGGAGTATGCGAGATCGGAGGGCGCCATGACCGAGCAATTCGACAATCACAAAACGCGGACGTCTGCATGGTTTCGTGAGTTGCGCGACCGGATCGTAGCGGCCTTTGAGGCACTCGAAGACGCGCAGACCACCGGCCCGTTCGCCAATGCCGCCGCTGGCCGTTTCGAGGTCAGCGAGACTCGGCGCACGTCGGACGATGGCGGCGATGCTGGCGGTGGGCTGATGAGTGTGCTGCGCGGCGGACGGGTCTTTGAGAAGGTCGGCGTCAACGTCTCGACCGTCTTCGGCACGCTCGGCTCCCGCGCGCAACAGGCCATGGCAGCGCGCGGCGTGCCGGGCATGGAGGACGATCCGCGATTTTGGGCATCGGGGATCAGCCTTGTCGCGCATATGCAAAACCCGCATACGCCCGCCGTCCATATGAATACGCGGATGTTCTGGACACCGCGGGCCTGGTGGTTTGGCGGTGGGTCGGACCTTAACCCGTGCTTGGAATACGAGGAAGACACAACGCGCTTCCACGCGGTTCTCAAAACCGCCTGCGATGCGCACGCACCCGATTACTACGCCCGGTTCAAGGCCTGGGCAGACGAGTATTTCTATGTCCCGCATCGCCAACGGGCGCGCGGTGTCGGCGGGATCTTCTATGACGACTTGAACACGGGCGATTGGGAGGCGGATTTCGCCTTTACCCAAGCAGTGGGCAACGCATTCCTCCCCGCCTACCTGCCCACGGTCGAACGCAATCGCGACCGGGCCTGGAACGATGCGGACCGCGAGGCGCAGCTCGTCCATCGTGGGCTCTATGCCGAGTACAACCTCGTCTACGACCGTGGCACGAAGTTTGGGCTCGAAACCGGCCATGATGCGAATGCCGTGCTCATGTCACTCCCGCCCGTGGCGAAGTGGACCTGACGCACCCACAGGGCGCGCATTTAGGGTCAGTTGGAGGCCTCCGGCGGCGATATTTGCAGCAAGAAGAAAGGACGTGCGGAGAGCAGGGGGCCGCGGTCGCTTTTCGAGCGGGGGAGGCGGCGTTGGCTCGGCGGCTGGTGCTCGGCGGCGAGGGCCCCGCAGCTTAGGCTCTCTGAGGAAGGCGAGGCGGAGAACACGAGGCGACGATGGCTCCGCGACTGACGCGCTGCGGCTGGTGCTCGGCGGAAACGGCTAGGCGGCGACCGTCTCTCGCACAGTGTCGATCATCAGCTGCACGTTGTCGGGATCGGCGTCGGGCGTGATCCCGTGACCAAGGTTGAAGATGTGGGGCCCGCTGGAAAAGGCGCGCACGATCGCGCGGGTCTCGTCGATCAGGGCAGGGCCGCCGGTGACCATATGGGAGGAGGCGAGGTTCCCTTGAACGCAGCTTTCGGGTTGGACATGGCGGGCGGCCCAGACCGGGCTCACGGAATTGTCGAGGGCCACGCAATCCGCGCCAGTCTTGGCGGCAAACCCAACGTAGTGATCGCCCGCCTCGCGCGGGAATGCGATGACCGGCAGGCCCGGGTGGCGCGCCTTGAGTGCGCCGATGATCTTTTTTGCAGGCGCAAGGGCGTAGCGGTCAAACGCGTCGCCCTTGAGGGAGCCGGCCCAACTGTCAAAGAGCTTCACCGTTTCCGCGCCCGCCTCGACTTGCGCCGAGAGATACTCGATGGTCGCCGCCGTCAGCCGCTCGATCAGCGCATCGAAGAGGGCCGGGTTCTCGGCCATGAGGGCGTGTGCCGGGCCTTGATCGGGCGTGCCACGCCCGGCGATCATGTAGGTCGCCACCGTCCACGGCGCGCCCGCAAAGCCGATGAGCGCCGTTTCGGTTGGAAGCGCACGCTTGAGAATGCGAAGTGTCTCATAGACCGGGGCGAGGTGGTCGTGCACGTCGTTCGGCCCCTTGAGCTTGGCGAAGTCTACCTCGGTCCTCACGGTCGAAAGACGGGGGCCTTCCCCGGTGACGAACCACAGGTCTGCGCCGAGTGCATCGGGGATCAGCAGGATGTCGGCAAAGAGAATCGCCGCATCAAAACCGTAGCGCCGGATCGGCTGGAGCGTGACCTCGGCGGCGAGTTCGGAATTGTAGCAGAGCGAGAGAAAGTCTCCGGCCTGCGCCCGCGTGGCGCGATACTCGGGAAGGTAACGTCCCGCCTGGCGCATCATCCAGATCGGCGGAACGGGCAGGGTCTCTCCGGCAAGGGCGCGCAGCAACTTTTTGGTTTCGGCCATGGGGCTCCTCGCTGGGACATTCCGCGCAAAGCAGCGGCAGGTCTTCCTACTTCCGTCGGCCTCACGTAACAAGCGTCATTGTCAAGCCAGGTTGACAGTCATAGGGTTTCGCCATGTCTATCACGCTCCCCACACCTGCGTCCCCGCTCAAAATTGGCACACGGGGCTCGCCGCTTGCGCTGGCGCAGGCCCATGAGACCCGAGATCGGCTCGCGCTTGCGTTCGACCTGCCGCAGGCCGCGTTTGAGATCGTCGTAATCAAGACGACGGGTGACAAGATCCTCGACCGGCCGCTGAAGGAGATCGGGGGCAAAGGGCTCTTTACCCGCGAGATCGAAGAGGATCTGTCTGCGGGGCGGATCGACATCGCCGTACACTCGATGAAGGACATGCCGACGGTGCAGCCGGACGGGCTGCTACTTGACACGTATCTGCCGCGCGAAGATGTGCGCGATGCATTCGTGACGCTTGAGGGGCGCGCGTTCTCGGAGTTGTCGGAAGGGGCGACGGTTGGCACGTCGTCGCTCCGGCGGCGGGCACAACTTCTGTGGCGTCGGCCCGACCTTCGCGTGGTGGAGTTTCGCGGCAACGTTCAGACCCGCATGAAAAAGCTCGCGGAAGGCGTTGCGGAGGCAACGTTTCTGGCCTGTGCCGGGCTGAATCGCCTGCAACTCGACGAGGTCAAGCGCACGCCGCTCGACGTCGACGACATTCTGCCGGCAGTTGCTCAAGGGGCTATCGGGATCGAGCGGCGTGCGGACGACGCGCGCATGGCAGAGATGCTGGCCGCGATCCACGATAGCGACACAGGGCACCGGGTGAACGCCGAACGGGCCTATTTGAAAGCGCTGGATGGCTCCTGCGAGACACCGATCGCGGGGCTTGCGGAGCGCGATGGCGGCATGATCCGCCTGAGGGGAGAGATCCTCCGCCCCGATGGATCGGAATGCTTGGGCGACGCCGAAACAGGGCCGCTGGAGGATGCCGAAGAGATTGGAAGGGCCCTTGGCGCGCGGCTCTTGGCGAAGGCGCCCGCTGGTTTCTTCGACTGGCGTGAAGCCGCGCCTCAGGTGCCGTAGCGCCACGCAGGGCCGTTTCACGTTTCGTTGCAATCGGCGCGCGCTGCGCGTGTTTGCCTTGAGCGAATCAATCCATAAGTCTACCGGAACACTATCACGACTATGCCGGGAGAAGGCGGGCCCGCCCGCCGCCGAAGGAGCAACCGCCCCGGAAACTCTCAGGTCCCAGGACCGGCATAGCTGAAACACTCCGGAAAGCGGCCCGAGCCCCAGCTTTGGCCCACCGAAGGAGAAAGCCCGGACGGCATAGGCCTACGGGTGAAGCTCTCAGGTTCCACGCACGGAGGGGGCATGCGGCAGTGCTCTGCCACCCGTGCGAAGGAGTGAGACGATGACCAGAATTGCCGTGATCGGAGCCGGTGTGACCGGGCTTACGACGGCCTATGCGCTGCTCGACAGGGGCTACAATGTCACTGTCTTCGACCGGCACCGCTACGCTGCGATGGAGACGAGCTTTGCCAATGGCGGCCAGCTGTCGGCGTCCAACGCCGAGGTCTGGACGCAATGGGGCACCGTGCTTAAGGGTCTGAAATGGATGCTACAGCCGGATGCACCCCTGCTCGTCAACCCATGGCCGACGCTACAAAAGATGCGCTGGATGGCAGAGTTTCTCGGCAACATCCCGAACTACAATCGCAACACGGTCGAGACCGTGCGCCTTGCCATCGCCGCCCGCGCCGTACTCTTTGAGATGGCAGAGCGCGAGGGGATCGACTTTGATCTGGAGAAGCGCGGCATCCTGCATTTCTACGAGCACGCGAAGGATCTTGCGCATGCACGCCGGGTCAACGCGCTCTTGGCCGAGGGCGGGCTTGAACGGCGCGAGGTTTCGGCCGCAGAGATACGCGAGATCGAACCGGCACTGACGGGCAGTTTTCTCGGCGGGTTTTACACGCCGTCCGACAGCTCCGGCGACATCCATAAGTTTACGATGGGGCTGAGTCGCGCTTGCGCGAGGCGCGGGGCGGAGCTGCGATTTGGCGCTGATGTGGATCAAGTGCGCGCCGTGGAAGGCGGCGTGCGGCTACACGCCGGAGGAGCTGAGGAGCGGTTCGACGCCGTCGTCGTGAGCGCCGGCATCAAAAGCCGCGATTTTGCCCGCCAGTTCGGCGATCGCGTCAACATCTACCCGGTGAAGGGCTATTCGATCACGGTCTCGCTCGACGATGCCGAGAGCCGCGCCGCGGCGCCCCATGTGAGCCTTTTGGACGACCGAGCCAAGATCGTTGCCTCGCGCTTTGGCGAAGACCGGTTCCGCATCGCCGGCACGGCAGAGTTCAACGGCGCTAACCGCGATATCCGGGCGGACAGGATCCGCCCGCTCACCGCCTGGTGCGAGCGGCTCTTCCCGGGCATTTCGACTGAGAACGTTACGCCCTGGGCTGGCCTGCGTCCGATGATGCCCTCGATGATGCCGCGGGTTGGGCCGGGCCGCGCGGCGGGCGTCTTCTATAACACCGGCCATGGGCATCTGGGTTGGACCCTATCGGCTGCGACAGCGCACGTGGTGGCCGAGCAAGTGGCCCAGAGCCTGAGGGTCCCGATGCGCCCGACCATTGCGGTGCCGCAAGCTGCGCAAGCTTGAGACCACGTCGTTTACGTGTGCATCCCTTGCGTTTCGGCACGGGGGCATCGAAGCCCGCACCGGCGCACTTTCGGGAGCCGGCGGTACGCGGCGCCTCGCCGGTCGCGCGCATGTGAGCGGCGTCGCGGCTTTTCGCGTGGCTTAGAAGTGCCTAGACTCGATGTATGAAACGACGTTTTTTCCTCGCTGCAAGCCTTTCAGCCGTCCTCGCTCCGGTATCGAGCAGGGCGGACGCGCTCTCCCTCAGTGACATCTCGCGTTACCTCAACGGGATCCAAACGGCGCGTGCCGACTTCACGCAGATCAACGCCGATGGGACGCTTTCGACAGGGACCCTCTTCTTGCGCCGTCCAGGTCGGGCGCGTTTTGAGTACAACCCGCCTGAGGAAAGCCTTGTGATGGCCGGCGGCGGGCAAGTCGCTGTGTTCGACGGCAAGTCCAACACGTCGCCCGAGCAGTTTCCCCTCCGCCGCACCCCTCTCAACCTGATCCTTGCGCAGCGGGTCGACCTCACCCAAAGCGGTATGGTCGTGGGGCACACTACCGAGGGTCCCTCCACCATCGTGACGGCGCAGGATCCGGAGTTTCCCGAATATGGCAACATCCGGCTGGTCTTTACGGGAGATCCCGTCGAGCTCCGGCAATGGGTGATCACTGGCGAGACCGGCGAGCAGACCACGGTGGTCCTCGGCCAGATGGAAACGGGTGTCACGCTCGGCAATCGGATGTTCAACATCGTTCAGGAAGCGCAAGCCCGCGAATTAGACTAAAACCGTCGGATGGTGCCGCATCGCCCGGTTGGGTGCGATTTCTTTCCGAAAGCGGGGGCTCTCATAGCTTTCCGCAAGATCGAAGCTGACCTTCATAGGTCTGCGCCCGGCTTGCGACGCGATTTGAGACATTGAGGAGCCAGCCTTTGGAGCGGTAGCTGCCGCGTGCATAGCCCGTCCACCCGTCGTGATAGGCTAGGTATTGCCGCCGAGCATCGTCGAGCGCGATCCCATTACGCCGCTGCGTTTCGTTCATGTACCAGCCCATAAAGTCCGTAGCGTCGCGGATCCGGTCGCGCCGGGCGCGGCGGTTACCGGTCGCGTCCTTATAGGCCTGCCATGTGCCGTCGAGCGCCTGGCTATAGCCATACGCAGTCGAGATCCGCCCGACTGGGATGACGCCGAGCTCCCAACGGAACGGCGTCTCTGCGTCGCCGTCAAACTTGCTCTCTTGATGAATGATCGCCATCTGCACCGGAACCGGCACGTTCCAGTTGCGCTCCGTCGCCCGCATTGCACGCAGGTACGAGGGACGCTCACGCACGATAGAGCACGCGTTGTCGAGATCGCGCGGTGGGGAAAGGTCGCGCGCGCCGCACGCCACCAACACAACGAGTAGCCCAAGGGCCGCCAATGCTCTGCTCATGCCTCTGTCCGCCTGTTGCCGCCGGATCTACGAGTTAGCTTAATGCAAAGCGCGGTTGGGGGAAACGCATGTCTCGATCACGATTTGCACGCGCGGCATCTTGCCTGTACGGCAGCCGCGTCACGCAGTGTTTCCCACGGTTCTGCCGCGTGTCGCATGGACTCGCGCACGCGACAGAGGTACGCAACGCACAGTGAGAGGTTGAGTTACCATGTTTAGATCTAAAGCGAAGTACCATCTTGGGCAGGTAGTGCGGCATCGAAAGCACCCGTTTCGCGGGGTCGTGTTCGACGTCGACGCTATGTTCTCGAACTCCGAGGAATGGTACGATGCAATCCCCGAGGACAGCCGCCCCGCGAAGGAGCAGCCGTTCTACCATCTGCTCGCCGAGAATGATCAGAGCTACTATGTGGCTTATGTCTCGGAGCAGAACCTGCTTCCCGATCACTCCGGGGAGCCCGTGGATCATCCGGATGTTCCCGATCTCTTCGGTGAGTTCGAAAATGGGATCTACCCGTTGCACTTCCAACTGAACTGATAGGGCGCAGCGCGACCCCCACCTGCACGGGGCGCCCCATGTGGCGGGCACATGCGGGCGGATCAGTGCGACCGCGCGCGTAGCGCGCCCGGCCCAACCTGCAGTGCGGGCAACGCCCGTGCGGAGGGGCGGGAGCCACCTCTCAACTGTCTCCCACGTTTTTTGCAGAGCTCTCAGTGAATTGCGCCTGGCTCTCGACGCTGGCTTCCGTCTGAAAGCGCGCCTTCCACTCGGCGTAGGGCATGCCATAGACGATCTCGCGCGCCGCATCTTTGGACAGCGCGATCCCCCGCTCTTGCGCTGCCTCGCCGTACCAACGGCTAAGGCAATTCCGGCAAAAGCCCGTCAGGTTCATCATGTCTATGTTCTGCACGTCCTTGCGATCGTCGAGATGCGCCAGGAGCCGGCGAAACGCGGCCGCTTCCAGTTCGATTTTTGTTGCCTCGTCCATGTTGTCCCTCTCTTTGTGATCAGCGCTCCATGTCGGTCTCGCCGCCGATATCGGCAAGGGCGCCCTGCAAAAGCGGGGCCAAGCGCGCGCCCCAGCGCTCTTGCTCCTCCTGGCCTTCGATCAGGTCTTGGCGAAGTTCGATCAAAACGTTCGCCCGCCCCTTTTTGAGCGCGTGCCGGTCGATGGCGTCGCCCGGCAGATGCCCGCCATAGGGTTCATTGTCGCCAACGGTAATGTCGCCCTCTGCGGCGAGCCGGGCGATCAGCGCTTCGGCCAGCCGCGGATCGACGTGGCTATGGAGCACGCCCACTTCCCACGGGCGCGGCGGCCGGCCTCGCAATTGGCGCGTGAAGGAATGGACCGCGCAAAGAACGGTGTCATCTCGGCGTGCGGCAAGACGCGCCAACGCGTCGTGGTAGGGGCGATAGCAGAGGGTCATCCGGTGTGCGCATTCGTCCGCATCGGCAAAGCGGTTCCCTGGGATCACCGTGCCGTCATAGATCCGCATCAAAAGGGTGGGGTCGTCTTCGCCGCGGTTCGGGTCGATGACGAGACGCGAGAAGTTCGACGTGATGACCGGCGCGTTCAAAGCTGCGCCAAGGCTGAGTGCAAGGCCAGCGGCGCCCGGATCATAGGCGATGTGGCGCCCCATATCGGCCTGGCCGAGCCCGAGCGAGCCGCCGCAGATCTCGGCTGGGATCGTGTTGGTCGCATGGTCGCAGGTCACAAGCCAAGGACCGGGCCGGTCCTCGCCGGTGATACGAAAGGGTCTGTATGTCATGGTGTATCTTCCCGCGACCTTCCATAGGCGCCCGCAGCGTCAGAGGCCAGAGCCGCAATGCCTAGGCAGGCGGCGCGCACCGGCCCTGCGCGGTTTTGCTCGCAGACAGCCGACATGACGGGCTTAACCGTCGCACAGTTTACCGCTAACAGACATGCCATCGTCAGGGCCGCCGACATCGAAGGGAGAACCGCCAAATGAGACGGGAACGCAACGTCAAGATCGTCGCGACACTCGGGCCGTCCTCCTCCACGCGGGAGATGATTGAAGCCCTCTATGCCGCCGGGGCGGACGTCTTTCGCCTCAACATGTCCCACGGCAGCCATGAGGAGATTGCCGAGCGGCACCGCATCATCCGCGCGATCGAAGCCGATCAGGGGCGGCCGATCGCAATCCTTGCCGACCTTCAAGGTCCGAAGCTGCGTGTTGGCGTGTTTGCGGGCGACAGTGAGGAGCTTTCCGAGGGCACAGCCTTCCGGCTCGATCTTGACCCCGCCGAGGGCGATGCCAGCCGCGTGAACCTGCCCCATCCCGAAATCTTCGCAGCGCTGCAGCCCGGTGCATCACTTCTTGTTAATGACGGCAAGATCCGGCTCCGCGTCGAGCGCTGCGGGGACAGTTACGCCGAGTGCACCGTGTTGGCGGGCGGGACGATTTCCAACCGCAAGGGCGTGAACGTGCCCGATGTCGTGTTGCCCGTCGCGGCGCTCTCCGAGAAGGACCGGGCGGACCTCGACTTTGTGTGCCAGCTCGGGGTGGATTGGCTGGCGCTCTCTTTCGTGCAGCGGGCGGAGGACGTGCATGAGGCGCGCGCGCGTGCACAGGGGCGGGCCTCGATCCTGTCGAAGATCGAAAAGCCCGCCGCTGTGTCTTCGTACGCGTCGATCCTTGACGCATCGGATGGGATCATGGTGGCTCGGGGCGATCTCGGGGTCGAATTGCCCGTGCAAAATGTGCCGCCGATCCAAAAGCAGCTCATTCGCGGCGCGCGCGCGGTCGGTAAGCCGGTCATCGTTGCGACGCAGATGCTCGAATCGATGATCGAAAGCCCGGTGCCGACGCGCGCGGAGGTCTCCGATGTCGCGACGGCGATCTACGAGGGCGCGGATGCCGTCATGCTCTCGGCCGAGTCGGCCGCAGGGCATTACCCGATCGAAGCGGTCACCACGATGGACGCGGTCGCGCTGGAAGTCGAAAGCCACCCGACCCACCGAGAAATCCTGGAGGCCAACCGCTACATCGACCGTGTGACGCGCGCCGATGCCATCGTCGCTGCCGCCCGGCAGATCGCCGAGACAACCGGGATCAAGGCGATCGCATGCTTTACCGAATCGGGGACGACGGCCGCGCTGACGGCGCGCGAGCGTCCCCGTGTACCCATCCTGGCGCTGACACCGCATGAACGGACAGCACGGCGTCTCTGCCTTTATTGGGGCGTAACGTGCTGCCGGCTCGACGGCGAGGTTACGCGCTTCAAGATGGCCGTGGTCGGCGCGGCACGTAAAGCGCGCGAGGAGGGCTTTGCGGACGCCTCAGAGCACATCGTGGTCGTTGCGGGCGTGCCGTTTAACGAGGCGGGCTCGACGAATATCCTGCGTATCGCACCTTGCGACGAAAGATTGATCTTCCGCAGCGATCCCGAATAGGATTTCGCATGATGCTATTCACCAGAGCTATAGGGTGTCTTCAGATTACTATCTTGTGATTGGGCTCATCGTCGGCGCTTTGTCGATTCCCGCTGTGATCTCGGCCTTTTCCGAGAGCCGCCCCCCGCGCGCCGCCGCGATCCTAATCATCATCTCGGCAGGAATGATCCTTACAGCCGTTCTACAAAAGCCCGGCGGCTATTCCTTTGAAGAGATCCCTGCGGCGTTCGTGTCGGTCATGCGCAGCGTGTTGCCATAGGGCGGGCGTCCAGAGCGTTGCATCCTTGCGATTGATCCACCTTCGAAGGACATCTCGACCGGCTGAAGCGCGTTGCCTGTTTCTTGTTGTCGCCCGGGACTTTGACGCAAGCCCGCACGGCAAGAAACGCACGGCCTCTTCCCTGACGCGCCCCCTTGTCAGGCGTTGGGCAAGCGCGTATACGCCGCCGCTCACTTCCCCCTCGTGCGGGCCAAATGCGGCATGCCTGCCGGGGTGGTGATGACCCTCTGATCCGAAGGAGCGGCAAATGCCCAAGATGAAGACAAAGTCGAGCGCCAAGAAGCGCTTCAAGGTGACGGCGTCCGGCAAGGTCAAGTCTGCCCAGGCCGGAAAGCGTCACGGAATGATCAAGCGGACCAACAAATTCATCCGCACCGCCCGCGGCACCCATGTGTTGTCCGACCCTGACGCAAAGATCGTCAAGCGGACGATGATGCCCTACGCGCGCTAAGGAGAATTTGACATGCCCAGAACCAAAGGCGGGACGGTCGCGCACGCGCGGCACAAGAAGGTCCTCAAAGCCGCCAAAGGCTATTACGGCCGCCGCTCGACCAACTTTAAGACAGCGACGCAAGCGGTTGACAAGGCAAATCAATACGCCACTCGAGACCGCAAGAACCGCAAGCGCCAGTTCCGCGCGCTCTGGATTCAGCGCATCAATGCGGCTGTGCGCGCCCATGACGAGAGCCTGACCTACTCACGCTTTATCAATGGTCTGGCCAAAGCCGGCATTGAAGTCGACCGTAAGGTGCTTGCCGACCTCGCGGTGCACGAGCCAGATGCGTTTGGCGGCATCGTCGATAAGGCAAAGGCGGCGCTGGCCTGACGCGGCAACACGATGATGTACACAGGCCGCCGGTTTGGGCGGCCTTTTTTATGGGTACGTGCACCGGGTGGGGCTACGACGCGCGCATCCTTGCAGACCCGCTCCTTGAATACCCGCCAGGTGCGCGGTAACTCGCGCCGCAGCTAGGGAAAGGCGCAGCGATGGACGATCTTCGTCAAAAGTATCTCGGTCTGATTGCCGACGCGGCGGATGAGGCGGCGCTCGAGGACCTGCGCGTCACGGCGATCGGTAAGAAGGGCGAGATCAGTCTCCAGATGCGCGAGTTGGGCAAAATGACCCCCGAGGCGCGCAAGGAGGCTGGGCCGAGGCTGAATGCCCTGAAGGATGAGATCACCAGCGCGCTTGCGGCCAAGAAAGCCGCGCTTGCGGATGCCGCGCTTGACGAGCGCTTGCGCGGCGAATGGCTTGACGTGACGCTGCCCGCCCGCCAGAGGCCCGCAGGAACGATCCACCCGGTCAGTCAGGTGACCGAGGAAGTCACCGCGATCTTCGCCGATATGGGCTTTGCCGTGGCCGAGGGCCCGCAGATCGAGACGGATTGGTATAATTTCGACGCGCTCAACATGCCAAGCCATCATTCGGCCCGCGCGGAGATGGACACGTTTTACATGGCGCGCGCCGAGGGCGACAATCGCCCACCTCACGTGCTGCGAACCCACACGTCGCCCGTGCAGATCCGTTCGATGCTTGCCCAAGGCGCGCCGCTTCGCATCATTGCTCCGGGACGCGTCTACCGTTCGGATTACGACCAGACGCACACGCCTATGTTCCACCAGGTCGAAGGGCTCGCCATCGACACTGATATCACTATGGCCAACCTCAAATGGTGCTTGGAGGAGTTCGCAGCGGCGTTCTTCGAAGTCGATAAGATCGAGGTCCGGTTCCGCGCGTCGCACTTTCCTTTCACCGAGCCATCGGCGGAGATCGACTTTCGCTGTTCTTGGGAAGGCGGGACGTTAAAGCTCGGCGAGGGCGACGAATGGCTCGAAGCGGGCGGTTCCGGCATGGTTCACCCTAAGGTGCTTCAAGCCGGCGGGATCGACCCGGAGATGTGGCAAGGGTTTGCTTTTGGACTGGGTATCGACCGGCTCGCGATGCTGAAATATGGCATACCCGATCTGCGCGCCTTTTTTGAGAGCGACTTGCGCTGGCTCCGCCATTATGGCTTCACGGCCCTCGATGTGCCCACTTTACGCGGCGGTCTCAGCCGTTAGGGCGACCGCCCCTCCCACTCCAGACCCGCAGACCGATCGCGCGCCGCAGAATCGCATGGAGAGATTAGCGTTTCGGCCGCGCGCTCCGCGTCGTGGCGCTTAGAAACTGCCTCCGACATTGACTTGGCCGCCGGTGATAGAGTTTCGCGTGTTGCGGCAGTGGAACGCGTCGGCTCCGGCCCCATAGCAATTCACGTATTGCCTGCCGTCGTGGCTCACCAGAGAGCCGCCTCTCGGCCCGTTATCAGTGAAGGTCACGAGAAGAATGAGGCCCAGCAACACAATGCTGAGCGATCGAGCGCTAAACGGATCAAATGGCAGCAGAGTCATCGAAGCCATGCCCCAAATTCTGACACCCCCATGCCCTGGTCGCATGCAATTGCGGCAGCAATGGGGCAAACATGTCTATTCTGCGATGTTGCCGGCTCAGACCTGGCCGGACTAAGCTCGGTCCATGCTGCGATGGTCTCGTCTTCGCTGGATCTTGCTGATCGCGATCATCGTCGCGGGGCACGTCGCGATGTGGCTTTCGCCGAATGTCACTCAGGACCAGGCCCTCAGGCTCACGCTGACCAACGCTGGCATTTGGGCCGTGGTTCTCTTGCCAGCACTCGGCGTCGGCATGTGGGCCAAGACGCATCGACGTCTGCGACGCGAAGCCCTCAAGGATGAGTAACGCGCTCTCGGCGGATTTGCGCGCCCGTTACCCTGGTGCGGAGGCCGTGGAGTTTGGTGACAGCCGCGCTTTGTCGGACCGCCTGATCGGCCTTATCCGCGACGGCGTAAAGCGTGCGACCTGTTGCGCGCTGGCCGCCTATCGTGAGGACGGCGATCCCCTGCCCGTGGTCGGCCGAAGGGACGTCGTGCTCGATTGGGACAGCAGGCCGAGCCTCGTGATCGAGACGACCGAGGTTACGTTGCGCCGCTTTTGCGATGTCGATGCGGATTTTGCCCTAGCCGAAGGAGAGAACGACAGCCTTGCGGGCTGGCAAACGGGCCATCGTAGCTTTTTTGAGCGGAACGGCAGGTTTCACCCAGAGATGATGCTCGTCTGCGAGCGGTTCTGCTTGATCGAGGATCTTAAGGGCTGAACAGAGCGGACCGCTTCAAAGCATCATTCAGGATCGAACGGGCGTAGCGGCTGTATCGTTACGGGATCGACCATGAGCGCGATCCCGGAAGGAAGCTGCGGCCGCGGCGCGGGTGGCGCTGTCGCGCGGCTCGGAAGGGCGGCTGCGGCGAGCGAAGTTGTCGTTAGCACCGGTCGGTCGACCTGCGGCACGGGAGAGACCAAGAGGCGCGCCGCGACGGCGATCACGATTGCGGCGATGATCGGAAAGCCGGGCCCGCCGAGCCGCGCCAGGCGCGACGTGCCGACCCTGGTTGCAGGCTGCGAGGGTGCGGCATCGGAAAACATGGCATCGAGCGGTTTAGGCACGGCGCGCTCCTTCTGAACGGGTCGCGCCGTGCCTAAGTCATGGGCGTCAATACGGGCTTAACGGCTCATATCAGCCGTCAGTGCCGAAGCCGGGCACCAGCTCCGACACGGGCCGGTTGAGCAACCGCCCCGGATGATACTGACAGATGATGCGGTTCCAATCCGGGTCATTGGTAAACCCCTGACACTCAAACCCCACAGATGTCCCGGATGCCGATGTCTGCCCGGCATCTACAAAGCCGAGCACGACCAGCGCAACCACCGCCAAGAACAATGGCTTCGCCAGATAGCCGATGATATCGAACAAAGCCCCCATGACACACTCTCCAACATTCAAACACGCAACGGGCGCAGAAATGACATGATCGGGACGCCTTTAGTCAAGAAAAAGACAAAACTGCTTCAAATACAGAAACGATGAGCGACATCGAGCGGCATTATGCGTGATCTGACGTTTCGTCGCTGCGGGGTTTCCCCTGCCGCACGGCTCGGCTAAGCCCGCGCCCAACGTGGGCGAGCCCCACGCTGCGCACGGAGTTTGAGCGATGAAGTTCACCCTGAGCTGGCTAAAGGACCATCTTGAGACGCAAGCACCTCTCGATCTGATCGAAGAGACGCTGACCGATCTCGGGCTGGAGGTCGAAGGGGTGACGAACCCGGCCGCGCGCTTGGCCGAGTTCACACTGGGCTACGTCAAAGAGGCCGAGAAACACCCCGACGCCGACCGCTTGCGCGTCTGCCAGGTGGCGACCGACGAGGGCGACAAACAGATCATCTGCGGCGCCCCAAACGCGCGCGAAGGGATCACCGTCGTCGTTGCTAAACCCGGTACATACGTCCCCGGCATCGACACAACGATAGGCGTCGGCAAGATCCGTGGCGTCGAGAGTTTCGGCATGATGGCCTCCGAGCGCGAGCTCGAACTCTCCCACGAGCATGACGGGATCATCGAGCTGCCCTCGGGCGAGGTCGGGCAGCGGTTCGTCGATTGGCTTGCCGAGAACGACCCGGCCAAGGTCGACCCGGTGATCGAGATCGCGATCACGCCGAACCGGGCCGACGCGCTCGGCGTGCGCGGTGTGGCGCGGGATCTCGCGGCGCGTGGGCTCGGCACGCTCAAACCCCGGGATAAAGACGCTATCTCCGGGACGTTCCCCTGTCCCATCGGGGTAACGATAGAGGACGATACGCTGGCGCAGGCGCCCGTCTTCTACGGTCGCGTCATCCGCGGCGTGAAGAACGAGCCATCGCCGGCCTGGCTGCAGGATTGCCTGCGTGCCATCGGCCTTCGTCCGATCTCCGCGCTCGTCGATGTGACCAACTTCTTCACCTATGACCGCAACCGCCCTTTGCACGTGTTCGACGCCGACAAGGTTCGGGGCGACCTACGCCTATACCGGGCCAAGGGGGGTGAAAAGATCGTTGGGCTCGATGAGAAAGAGTATGTCTTTGCACCCGGCATGACGATCATCGCCGATGAAAAAGGGCCGGAGAGTATTGCAGGCGTGATGGGCGGGCTTGAGACCGGCTGCACCGAGGAGACGGTGAACGTCTTCGTCGAGGCCGCCTATTTCGATCCGGTGCAGACGGCGCATACCGGACGGGCGCTCAAGATCAACTCGGACGCGCGCTATCGCTTTGAGCGTGGAATCGACCCGGCATGGACGCCGACCGGGCTCGACCATGCCACACGCATGATCCTCGATCTCTGCGGCGGGGAGGCCTCGGAGGTTGTGGTCGCAGGCGCGATCCCCGATCGCGCGCGTGCCTACCGGTTCGATCCCGGACGTGTCGAGAAGCTGGTCGGCATGTCAATCCCGGCCGAGGAGCAGCGCGCCTCGCTCGCAGCGCTCGGGTTTCGCGTCGAGGGCGGCATGGCGCATGTCCCGTCCTGGCGGCCCGACGTTCAGGGCGAGGCCGATATCGTCGAGGAGGTGGCGCGGATCGCATCGCTGACAAAGCTCCAAGGCGTGCCCATGCGCCGGCCGAAACCAGGCGTGCCAAAGCCCGTCCTGACGCCGATGCAAAAGCGTGAAGCGGCGGCGCGCCGTGCGGCGGCGACCCTCGGCATGAACGAATGCGTGACCTATTCCTTCATCGACGGTGCGGCCGCCGCACTTTTTGACGGCGGAACGGAAGCCACGCGCCTCGAAAACCCGATCTCTTCGGAGATGAGCCATATGCGCCCGGCGCTCCTGCCGGGGCTGTTGCAGGCGGCCGCGCGGAACCAGGCGCGGGGCTTCGGCGAGCTGGCGCTCTTCGAGGTCGGCGCGGCCTTTCACGGCGGCGAGCCCGAGGAACAGCACACTTTGATCAGCGGCCTGCGGGTCGGCCAGACGGGGCCAAAGGACGTCCATGGTGCACGCCGTGCGGTTGACCTGTTTGATGCCAAGGCCGACGCAGAAGCCGTGCTCGCTGCGAGCGGGGCGCCCGCCAAGGTTCAGCTCCGGCGCGGGGCGCGAGATTGGTGGCATCCCGGGCGCCACGGCATGGTTTGCCTCGGGCCGAAGACCGTGCTCGGCATCTATGGTGAGGTACACCCTAAGGTCCTCGCTGCACTCGATGTCAAAGGGCCCGCCGTGGGCTTTACGATCTGGCTCGGCGCGATCCCCTTTCCCAAGGCCAAAGGCACCGCGCGCACGGCGCTCGATGTCGCCGATCTTCAGCCCGTTGAGCGCGACTTTGCCTTTGTGCTCGATGCCGGCGTGCCCGCGCTCGACGTTGTCAACGCCGCACATGGGGCAGAAAAGGCGCTCATCGACGAGGTCCGCGTGTTTGACGAGTTCGTCGGCGGCAGAGTCGGGGACGGCAAAAAGAGCCTTGCGATTACGATACGTCTGCAGCCGCGTGATAAGACCCTGACCGACGAAGAAATCGACCGGGTTAGCGCAGCAATCGTGGCCAAAGTGAAAAAGGCGACGGGCGGCACGCTTCGCGGGTAAGGTCGAGACCATTTCGATGACGTCCTGCGCGCCAGGACGCGGTGGTCATCTGCCAAAGCTTATCCCGTAATGCCTAGACAATGCGTTTGCGGGGTTTGATCAGGAGATCCACCAGCCGCCGGACATGCGGCGCGAGTAAGAGCGCTGTCACGAAGGCAACGCCCCAGCACGAAAGCCAGTTGCGCAGCCAGATCACGACGATCCCGTCGATGGGTCCGAGTGCCTTCACGGTCGAGAGCCCTGAGACCATGAGAGACATCAGCCCCGAAAGGATCAGGCTGAAGAGGGCGTTGGCATAGCGGGCGGGGATCATGGTCGGTCCATCAGCGTCCAAGGCGACGTTTCCCGCAGAACATCGCTCTGAAGCACGCTTTCGGCAATTTGCGCCGCCGCGCAGCCGCACCGGCAAAAACGCTCAGATCACATTCACGGCAAGTCGCTCGATGGGATCACAGGAAAGAACACGCCGCCGGACCAGAGCCCAAACCACCGCTCTCCGTCACGCTCGCAATGGGCGCCGACATCTACGAGACGATAGAACGTCTTGCGGTCGATCAGCGCCTCAAGCCCTGCGCGCACCATGACATAGGGCGACGGCTCGCCAGTCTCGGCGTCCCGCTCGACGCGGATCGGAGCGTCTCGACCGGCGGTAACGGCGTCGCCCACATGGGTGTGAAAGGTGATCTGCTGCGCCGTCCCTTCACCGTCGATTTCCGCGTCGACGGCGACAAACGGCGCGTCCTCCACCCGGATCCCGACCTTTTCCACAGGCGTTACAAGAAAGTATTCCGCCCCTTCTTTGCGCAGGATCGAGGAGAAAAGCTTCACCAGCTCCTTTCTTTGAACGGGTGTGCCCTCATAGAACCACGTCCCGTTGCGGCGTATCTCCAAGTCAAGGTTGCCACAAAACGGGGGATTCCAGAGGTGTATGGGTGGCAACCCCTTGCCTTTCGCCGCCGCGCGCGCCGCTGCCGCGAGTCCGTCGGCCGTGGTTTTCACGTTCATTTGCGCCCCATCGTTTTTGCCATTTCGATCCGATGCGATACGTTCGAATGTAACCTAATCCTGCCGGAGCACGTGCCCATGTCAGACGCCGCGAGCAACCCAGATGCGCTGGTCGCCGAGATTGAGGCGCTGGGCGCCAAGCTCGGAGAGGCAAAGGGCTCGATCACAAAGCGGTTTATCGGCCAGGAGCGGGTGGTCGACCTTGTGCTCTCGGCGCTTCTCTGCGGCGGCCACGGTCTCTTGATCGGCCTCCCCGGCTTGGGAAAGACGCGGCTGGTTGATACGCTCGGCACCGTCATGGGCCTCAACACCAATCGCATTCAGTTCACGCCCGACCTCATGCCGGCCGACATCCTCGGTTCAGAGGTCTTGGAGACGGGTGGGGACGGTAAGCGTGCCTTTCGCTTCATTGAGGGCCCGATTTTCTGTCAGCTTTTGATGGCCGACGAGATCAACCGCGCCTCGCCGCGGACGCAATCGGCCCTCCTGCAGGCCATGCAGGAAAAGGAAGTCACGATCGCGGGCGATCACAAGCCGCTCGGCACGCCGTTTCACGTTCTGGCGACGCAAAACCCGATCGAGCAGGAGGGGACCTATCCGCTCCCCGAAGCGCAGCTCGACCGTTTTCTCGTTCAGATCAACGTCCAATACCCCGATCGCGCGACAGAGAAGGATATCCTTTTGGCCACAACCGGTGTTTTCGAAGAGGAGGCGCACGCGGTCTTCACGCCGGAGGAGCTGTTGCAATCGCAGACGGTGTTGCGCCGCATGCCGGTTGGCGACAAAATCGTGGATCTGATCCTCGATCTCGTCCGCGCCTGCCGGCCCGAGGAGCCAAGCGCTTCCGACGAGGTAGCGCGCAACGTGAGTTGGGGGCCTGGCCCGCGTGCGGCGCAAGCGCTGATGCTGACAGTACGCGCCAAGGCGCTTCTTGACGGGCGCCTTGCGCCGTCGCCCCAGGACGTGATCGACATGGCTGAGCCCGTCCTCCTGCACCGGATGGCGCTGACTTTTGCCGCTCGCGCTCGCGGCGAAAACCTTGGTGAGATCATCCACAGGGTCGCCGAACACACGAGCCATATCGAGGCGGCCGCGTGAGCCCACCCGCGTCTTCTGCCACGCTCAACAAAGCCGGCCCGCAGCTTCGCACCCGGGCGGAAGGGCTGGCGTCGATCTTGCCGCCCCTCCTTGCGGATGCCGAGCACTTGGCCTCGACTGTCATGCTCGGAGCGCACGGGCGGCGTCGCGCTGGTACGGGCGACGAATTCTGGCAATATCGGCCGATCTCGGACAGCGACGAGGCGCGAATGATCGACTGGCGCCGCTCGGCCCGTTCCGATCAGCATTTCGTCCGCGAAAAAGAATGGCAGGCGGCGCAAAGCGTCGTCATCTGGGTCGATGGCTCCCGTTCAATGGCCTTTACCGGCGACAAGGAGCGCGCAACCAAGGCGGATCGAGCGCGCGTATTGGCACTGGCATTGTCGGTCCTTCTGGTGCGCGGTGGCGAGCGTGTCGGCCTGTCGAACCTGGGCCAGCCCCCCCGGGGCGGACCGATCCAGCTGGTGCGCATGGCCGAGGCGCTCACGGGCGATCTTGGAGACGACGATTACGGCATGCCGCTGACACCCGGTCTGCCGCAACACGCCCGCGCGCTGTTCCTGTCGGATTTTATGGGTGATATGGAAGCCGTCGAAGCTGCGCTTGCCAAGGCGGCAGATCGCGGAGTGCGCGGGACCTTGATGCAGATCCTCGATCCCATCGAGGAGAGCTTTCCTTTTGACGGGCGCACAATCTTTGAGAGTATGGGCGGCTCGATCAGCCACGAAACGCTAAAAGCGGGCGATCTCAAGGACCGCTATCTGCAGCGACTGGCAGAGCGCAAGGACCGGCTCGAACACCTCTCGCGGGTGTCGGGGTGGCTCTATGGCTGCCATCATACAGCCGAGAGTGCGCAGGCTGCGCTCCTTTGGCTCTATGCCGCTCTGGAGAGGTCGCGCTGATGTGGACGGTTGGGGCGCTGGGCTTCACGACACCGCTTATCCTCCTGGGGCTCGCAGCGCTCCCCATTCTTTGGCTCATCCTGCGCGCTGTGCCTCCCGCGCCGATCCGGCGTCGCTTCCCGGGCGTTGCGCTGCTCTTGGGGCTATCGGATGACGAAACTCAGACCGACCGGACGCCCTGGTGGCTCCTGCTCCTGCGGATGTTAGCGGCCGCGGCCGTGATTGTCGCCTTTGCCGGGCCTGTGCTCAACCCGCAGACCGAGCGCAGCGGCAGCGGGCCCGTGCTCCTCCTCGTCGATGCGACATGGGCGGATGCGCGAGATTGGCCCCGTCGCCTCGACCGGATCGAAAGCCTGCTTGATGATGCCGCGCGTGCCTCCCGTCCCGTTGCCCTGGTCGCGACGACCGACCTGCCGCCCGGGGATCTGCCTTTTCAATCTCCGGATGCATGGTCCACCCGCCTCGCCGGCTTTCAACCCTCCCCCTGGGCGCCGCCCCCCGAGGAGGTAACCGATTGGGCCGCTACGCGCGACGGGCCGTTTGAGACATGGTGGCTCTCGGACGGGCTCGATCGAACAGGTCGCGAGGAGACGCTTGAAGCCTTGGAGGCAAGGGGCCCCGTCACCGTCTTTGAGAGCCCCCGTGCACTCTACGGCTTGCGCCCGGCCACCTTTGCCGATGGGCTCGTCGAAGTCACGGCGCTGCGCGCGAGATCGGAGGGACCGGCAACTGCGAGCCTCGCCGCCATGGGCCTCGATCCGACGGGCACAGAGCGGCAACTCGCAACCGTCGATATCGAGTTTGCTCCGGGGGAAACGAGCGTCGGCGCCGAGTTGTCGCTGCCGCCCGAACTGCGCAACCGCATCACCCGGTTCGAGATCTCGGCGGCCCGATCTGCAGGCGCCGTCACGCTAACCGATGACAGTTTACGCCGTCGCGAGGTCGCGCTGATGGCCGGGCGGGAAGACCGCGAAGGGCTCGAACTCCTCTCGCCGACCCACTACCTCGAACAGGCGCTTGACCCGACCGCTGACCTCATCGACGGCGCGCTGCTTGACGTGCTTCTCGCCAATCCCGACGCGATCATCTTGGCCGACGTTGCGACCGTCTCGCCGGCCGAGGAAGACGGGCTCCTCGACTGGATCGAAGAGGGTGGCTTGCTCGTGCGGTTCGCTGGGCCGCGGCTCGCCTCGTCGGATGTGAGCCGCGATACGCTGGACGCGCTGATGCCGGTGCGGCTCCGCCAGGGTGGGCGTTCGGTCGGCGGCGCGATGAGCTGGGGTGAGCCCAAGGCGCTGGCGCCGTTCGAAGAGGCCTCGCCCTTTTTCGGCCTCGATGTGCCCGAAGACGTCACGGTGCAGGCGCAGGTGATGGCCCAGCCCGATCCAGACCTTGCCGAGCGCTCGATTGCCAAGCTGGCCGATGGTACACCTCTAGTCACGCGACGTGCGATCGGCGACGGCCAGGTCATCCTCTTCCACGTGACCGCGAATGCCGAATGGTCGTCGCTGCCGCTCTCGGGCCTCTTTGTTCAAATGCTCGAACGCCTCGCGATCTCGACCCGCACGTCGCAACCCCGCGCCGAAGACCTCGCTGGCACGGTCTGGACGCCCGCGATCGTTCTTGATGCGTTTGGCCGTGTGCGTGACGCGGGGACACTCCCGGGCGTTGACGGCGAAAGGCTTGCCGAAGGGCGCCTTGGTCCCGACATGTTGCCGGGGCTCTATGAGGGCGATGATAGGAGCATAGCTGTGAACGTACTTGGCCCGGACGCGACCCTTGCCCCGACGATTTGGCCGGCCCGGATCCCGGTCGAAGGGCTCGACGTTGCGCGCGAGACCATCCTTAAAGGTTTCGTGCTGGCGGCCGCGATCCTGCTTTTGGCGGCGGACGTTGTCGCATCGCTCTTCGTTTCCGGACGTCTACGCGGCCCGCGCATCGCGGCCGGCACCAGCGCAATACTGGCGGCATTGGTGATCTTCACGCCGCCGCCGGCAGCGGCGCAGACAGGGGATGCGGTATCGGCCCAAGAGGATGCTTTGGCGCTCGAAGCCACGACCGAGGTCGTACTGGCGCACATAGTCACCGGCGATGCACGTATTGACGATATCGCGATCGCTGGGCTGCGCGGGCTCTCCGAGACGCTCTATCGGCGCACCTCAATCGAGCCGGAGGAGCCGCTCAGCGTCAACTTGGAGACCGATGAACTCGCGTTCTTTCCGTTTCTCTACTGGCCCATCTCAGTCGATCAGCCGATCCCGTCGGACGAAGCCTATGCCAAGCTCAACACCTATCTCCGCACTGGAGGGATGATCCTCTTTGACACGCGGGACGCCGATATCGGCGGTTTCGGCGGCCAGACGCCCGAAGGCCGGAAGCTGCAACAGCTTGCGCGTCCCCTCGATATCCCACCGCTTGAGCCGATCCCCACCGATCACGTCCTGACGCGCACCTTCTATTTGCTCCAGGACTTTCCCGGCCGCCATGCGAGCCGAGAGGTCTGGGTCGAGGCCGCGCCACCCGACGCGGAGCAGGTCGAAGGCATGCCGTTTCGCGACCTCAACGACAACGTCACGCCCGTTGTTATCGGCGGCAACGATTGGGGGATCGCTTGGGCCACGGATGCGACGGGTCAGGCGCTCTATCCAGTGGGCCGCGGTTACGCCGGCGAGCGCCAGCGCGAGATCGCCTATCGCTTCGGCGTAAACCTGATCATGCACGTGCTGACCGGCAACTATAAGTCCGACCAAGTGCATGTGCCTGCTCTCCTTGAACGGTTGGGCCAGTAATGGATCGCGCGGCTGCTGTCCTCTTCGATCCGCTCCTCGCTTGGATAGCGGTCTATGCGCTCGGCGCCCTCGCAGTCGCGTCGGTCGCCCTCGCGGTCTGGCGCGGCTTACGAGGCTGGTGGCTCCGCGCTTTGGCCGCCGTTGCGTTGCTCATCGCCGTCGCAAACCCGTCCTACCAGCAAGAGGACCGCGCGCCGCTATCTGACATCGTTCTGATGGTCATCGACGCCTCGGCGAGCCAAGAGATCTCTGCCCGTCCGTCACAGACGGATGCTGCCGCCGAACGCATCCGCACCGAAGTCGCCAGTCTCGCAAACACAGAGCTGCGTGAGGTGGTCGTACGGACTGCGGAGGACAATGCCGGTACGCTCGCCGCCACAGCGCTCGCCGAGCTGATGGCCGAGGAGCCGCGCGCCCGGATCGCAGGCGCCATCATGATCACCGACGGGCAAGTGCACGACATTGAACGGATGCCCGAACTGCCAGCGCCGTTTCACGTGCTCCTGTCGGGCGAGGACGACGATTGGGATCGACGGCTTATCGTCAAGAACGCGCCGGCCTTCGCGATCCTTGATGAGGAGGTCACACTGACTTTGAGGGTTGAGGACGAGGGCGCGGTGCCCGAGGCGCTTGCAGGGCAAGCCGCGCTTTCGATTTCTGTCGATGGTGCGGATCCGACGCAGTTTCAGGTGCCCGTGGGCGAGGACCTTGAGTTGCCCGTTACGCTGCCCCATGGCGGCATGAACGTCATCCAGTTCGCCGTCGCGCCGACGGAGGGAGAGCTGACGGAACGCAACAACGAGGCGGTCATCCAGATCAATGGCGTGCGCGACCGGTTGCGCGTCCTTCTCGTCTCGGGCGAGCCCCATGCGGGCGAGCGTGTCTGGCGCAACCTCCTTAAGTCCGACGCCTCGGTGGACCTCGTCCACTTTACCATCCTGCGCCCGCCCGAAAAGCAGGACGGTGTCCCGGTGACGGAGCTGTCGCTGATCGCCTTTCCGACCCGGGAGCTTTTTCTTGAAAAGATCGATGAGTTCGACCTCATCATTTTCGACCGCTACAAACGGCGCGGCATCCTGCCGATGATCTATCTCGACAATGTGCGCCAATATGTCGAACGCGGCGGTGCCGTGCTCGTGGCCGCTGGGCCCGACTTTGCCAGCGCAGACTCGCTCTACAGGTCCCCGCTGTCGGACATCATTCCGGCCTCGCCGACCGCGCGCGTTGTCGAGCGCCCGTTCGTGCCAGAGATCACCGAAGTCGGGATCAAGCACCCCGTAACCACGGGGCTCGACGGCCTCGCACCGCCGCCGCCTGACGGGCGTGAGGGGCCGGGGTGGGGGCGTTGGTTTCGGTTGATCGACGTCGACCCAAAGTCGGGCCACACGGTTATGTCGGGTGAAGAGGCGCGTCCGCTTCTAGTGCTCGACCGTGTCGGCGAAGGCCGGGTGGCGCTCATGGCGTCCGACCATGCCTGGCTTTGGTCCCGCGGCTACGAGGGCGGCGGGCCGCAACTCGAATTGCTCCGCCGCCTGGCTCATTGGATGATGAAAGAACCCGAGCTGGAGGAAGAGGCGCTGACAGCTCTGGCTGCTGGCGGAGAGGTGACGATCACGCGTCGGACGCTCGGCGATGCGCCCGACGCCGTCACGGTCGAAGCGCCGGATGGCAGCACCTTCACTGTCGACCTGACCGAAGAGAGCCCCGGCCGCTTTGTCGGCCGATTTGAGACCGATGACACAGGCCTCTTTCGCCTCGCCGAGGGCGATCTTTCGTCGATTGTCGGCGTCGGCCCGGCGGCGCCGCGCGAGTACGAGCAGACGATTGCAAGTGCTGCGGTGCTCCAGGATGCGGTCGATGCGCGGCGGGGCGGTGTTCAGAACATCTCCGCCGGGCTGCCCGATGTGCGGATCGTCCGTGAGGGCCGTGTCGCCGCTGGCCGTGGCTGGATCGGAATCACGCCGCGCGAAGCCTTCACGACAGCGGATGTGACTGTAACCCCACTTGTAGCGCCGCTCCTCTTTCTGCTCGCGGCGATGGCGCTCACGGTCGGAGCGTGGTTGCGTGAAGGACGCCGCTAGGCCGCGTTGCACGCGGCGCGTCTGTCCTCAGCGGAACGATAGCAACGAGGTCTCTTCTGCCTAGGGCAGCGTCAGGGGAAGCTTTTCACCCGACCAACCCGTGACGTTCGTGGAGCTCTCTACAAAGAGCGGCTCCCCCGTGGGCAAGGCCACGCCCGAGAGAGACCGCGTAAAGGGTTGCTCGTTGACATGGGGGTGCAGGAGCTCGCGTGTTCCCACGATGTCTCCCGCCTCGGTCACGATCCGCCAACCATCGGCGTAATCGTCCCAACCCGTATCAGGGTGCCGCAACGTAACGCTAACGGTCCATGTCCCACCGGTTTCGCGCGCCTCCGCGCGCACGACTTCCGCCGGATCCGCGACGGAGGGCAAGGGCAAGGCGAGGCCCGCGAGGAAGAGAGCGGTGGCGGGGCGGACAGGTGCGATCATGGATGTCGGTCCTTTGTGAGCGGATCGGGGCGCGGCGGGGCGTCGTCGATCAGGACATTACGCGAAATCGAGCTGAATTCCCGCCCCCAAAGGATCGCAGCGGTCACAAGGCTGGCACCGATGAGCGCATATGCGCCCAAGAGCCAAGCGAGCGAGGCCAGCGCAAAGTAGATCGCGCGCAAACCGCGATTAAAGTTGATTGCGGCGCGGGTATTGAGCCAGGCAGCCTGCGTCGCGCGGTGCTGGGCATGTGGTGCACTGCGATCATTCGGAATTGAGCCGATCACGACGGAGAAGTAGCCAAAGAGCCGGTGCGCCCAGACAAAGCGCAAAAACCCCGATGTCAGGAGTGCAACTGTCAAAAGCAGCTTTGCTTGCCAGATGAGCGCGGTCCCGTCCGTTCCCGGCAGGCGCGCTGCGGCCTCCTCCAAGGGCGCGGGGTTGCCTGCAAGCGCAAGCACGCCGCCGATGGAGAGCAGACAAGTCGAGGCGAAAAAGGCCGTGCCCTGGCGCAGATTTTGCAGGATTGCTGCATCGAAAATCCGCTGCTCTCGATCTAGAAGCTGCGCCATCCAGGCGTGGCGATACTGCGCCATTAGAACTGTAATCGAGACATTGTGGCCGGGGTGCTCGATACGAAAGCCAACGCCCGCCCATGCGCCAAGGAGGACCAGCAGCGCCGTGATGTCGAGGGCTGTAAAGGGCAGGAGAGGCTCGGGCAGGGTCATCATCGGCGTTTGGTCCCTTTGGCGCGGCTAGGTGAGGCCGTGGACCGGCCGAGCGCAATCGAAATCAACCCGTGCGGTGTGGGCCCGTCTTAGGAAGCGCTCTATGTCGCCCTTCCAACAACTCCAGGCCGTCCGTGCTCGAGCACGTCGCTTTCGCCAGATGAGCCTCAGAAGCGGCGAGGCAAAACGGTCCCATTTGGAAACGATCTTTCGCGGTATGGTAAATACTGCGGTAAAAAACGCGGCGGCGGCGCCAAAATGCTGCCGCAACTCGCCCTTACCCCTCAAGGTAGTGTAGTCATGATCGACGGGTGTCCGATGCGTTCCTCCCTTTCCCCCCTTTTGGTAATCGCCGTTGCTATGGCCGTCGCGCCGATCACGGCCACGTCGGAGGATAACGGCCCGCTCACCCGTCTCGAAACCGCCGACGACACCCGCGGTTGGGAAGCGGTCGGACGGCTAAACTTTGGCGATACCGGGTTCTGCACTGGCGCGCTGATCTCAGACCGGGTGGTTCTGACTGCGGCGCATTGCCTTTACGAGAGCAGCACCGGAGAGGTCGTCGATCTAACGGATATGGAATTCCTCGTCGGGCTCCGCGACGGTCGCGCCGAGGCCTATCGCGGCGTGCGGCGTGCGATCCAGCACCCCGAGTATGTATTTGGCGAAGAAGTCGAACTCGACCGCGTTTCGGTGGACCTTGCGCTTCTCGAGCTTGACCGACCGGTGCGCACGTCGCGCATCGAGCCTTTCGCCGTCGGCTTTGGCCCGATGGAGGGCGAGCCGGTTGGCGTTGTCTCCTATGCCAAGGATCGGGCCGAAGCGCCCTCGCTCCAACGCGAATGCGCGGTGCTCGAAACGAGACAGGGCGTTGCGATGCTCTCTTGCTCTGTCGATTTCGGAGCGTCGGGCGCGCCCGTTTTCCGCTTTGGTGCCGAGGGCCCGGTCATCGTTTCGGTCGTGTCGGCCAAGGCAGATGCCAGAGGGGAACGCGTGTCGCTCGCCAGCACGTTTGGAGCGCGCTTCAACGAGCTTCAAGCTGCCTTCGAGGCAACGCCCGCTGGCCCCTTCGGAACAGGCGGGACACGCGCTCTCGAGACGCCGATCGCGCCGCAGGCTTTGGAGGCAGACGCAGAAGAAACACCGAACGTCGCAAGCGCAGCGAATGGCGGCGGGGCGATGAATGGCGGGGGCGCCACTGTGCGCCGGATCGGGGTTGGCGACGGCGAAGGGTCGTCGTCGGCAAAGTTCCTGCGCCCGTAAAAAGGGACTGGCCAATGTGGTCTACGGCTATGCGCTGCGCGCTGAGCCTCACGCTCGGCTGCGCCATTGCGACTGCAGCGCTCCCAAGCCTCGCGGACTCTCCGCTAAAGCGTCTCACTCTGCGGCAAGACCTATTGGGCTTTGAAGCTGTCGGACGAATAGACTTCGAAGACGGGTTCTGCAGCGGGGCGCTTATCACCCCCGACATTGTGCTCACGGCGGCGCATTGCCTCGTCAATCAGCGGACCGGCGCGCGGATCGACCCGGCAGAGGCGACCTTTCGCGCTGGCTATCGCGACGGCGCGACGATTGCCGAGCGGCGAGGCGCGCGGGCGGTCGTCCTGCCCGACTACAGGCACGACCAGCGGGATTTTTTGCAGCACCTTGTGGCCGATGTCGGCCTGATCGAGCTCGACGCGCCGATCCCCTCGGCCACAGCGTCGCCCTTTGCGGTCGGTGCTGCGCCGCGCGCTGGCACCGAGGTCAGCGTTGTTTCCTACGCTCGGGACAGGTCAACCGCGCCGTCTTGGCAGCGGCGCTGTGATGTTGAGGCGCAGGGCTTGGGCGCGGTGCAGGTCACGTGCGACTCAAATTTCGGTGCCTCCGGCGCGCCGATGTTCGATGTGAGCACAGGCACGCCGCGCATCGTCTCGCTGATTTCGGGGCGCACGATCTATAACGGGGAGACCCGGGTTTGGGGGATGGCAATCGACGGGGCTGTTCGCGAGCTTAAGGCGGCGCTTCGGTCGGGCCGGGGCGTCTGGCCGGAGGCCGAAACCTCGACCGCGCGACGCATCACTACTGGCGATGAGCGACGCACCACTGGTGCGCGGACGACGAGCGGCGGCGCCCGCTTCGTCCGGCCCTAGACCGCGCCGCGCCACTTGCCGGAAACCGCGCGCGCGGCTCTTGAAATGGGCCTCGAGCCCACCCACTTGCTCCGCAGTCGGGCGCCAGACCTGGGCCTGACTGGATCCCTGGGCCCATGTCCGAGCGCGGAATGGGCCTCTCTTACTCAACGAGTTGTCGCTCACACGGAGGATGACACATGCGTAGCTACGACCTGACCCCCCTTTACCGTGCCACCGTCGGCTTTGACCGCATCGCAGACCTGATGGATCGGGTGCTCGCCGCGGACGTCGCACAGCCCACCTACCCACCTTACAACATCGAGAAGGTCGACGAAGACGCCTACCGGATCTCGATCGCCGTCGCCGGCTTTGCCGATGACGAGTTGAACGTCGAGGTTAAGGAAGGCGCGCTGCTCGTTTCGGCTCGCAAGAACGAGGCTGACGCGCAGACGACCTATCTTCACCGCGGTATCGCCACCCGCGCCTTTGAGCGTCGTTTCCATCTCGCCGACCACGTGCGGGTGACCGGCGCGACTCATGTCGATGGCATGCTGCACATCGAGCTGGTTCGTGAGGTGCCGGAAGCGCTAAAGCCCCGCCGCATCGAAATCGCGCGCAGCACCGCGCAGACGCCGGCGAAGCTGGGCGAAACGATCGACGCCTAACGACCCGAAGCCTTGTCCCAAGCAGGGCCTCGTTTGGCGCGTATCCCTTGGCGGATGCGCGCCTTTTTCGTTCGCGCAGGGGCCTCGCCCTATCCTCGGAACGGGCGCGCTGGCCCGGACGCTGCCGCCCCAATGCCCGGCATCCTCGGTTGCGCGAAAACCGGTTCCGGTTTTCCGGCCATAGGCATAGGCTCGGACCATGTTGCGATATCTGGCCATGCGGGGGCTCTCGCTAACGCTGTCCCTCGCGGCCGCGAGCCTCGTGATTTTTCTCGTCATCCAGGGCGTTCCGGGGGATCCGGCGGCGTTCATGCTCGGTCTGAACGCCGCGCCCGATACTGTCGCCGCGCTGCGCGCTGAGCTTGGTCTCGAAGGGGGCCTTATTGAGCGCTATGCGAGTTGGGTCGGTGGCATGCTCCGCGGCGATCTTGGGCTGTCCTACACCTATCGTGTGCCGGTTTCGGAGCTGGTGGCCGACCGTCTCGCAGTGTCGCTTCCCCTCGCGGCCTACGCGCTGGCCCTCTCGACGATCATCGCCCTTCCGGTTGGGATTGCCGCGGCCGCGGGGCGCGGCGGCGCAGTGGATTGGGGGATCATCGGGGCAACACAGCTCGGCATCGCGATCCCTAACTTCTGGTTTGCGATGCTCCTCGTCGTTGTCTTCGCAATCCAATGGCAGGTGTTCTCGGCCGGCGGTTTCCCCGGCTGGGACGCCGGTTTTTGGAACGGGGTCAAGGCGCTGACCTTGCCAGCCGTTGCGCTTGCGCTGCCCCAAGCTGCGATCCTGGCGCGGGTCATGCGTTCGGCGCTCATAGAGACACTGCACGCCGACTACATTCGCACGGCCCGGGCAAAGGGCCTGAGCGAGGGCCAAGCGATCCGCCGGCATGCGTTTCGCAATGCGTTGATCCCGGTGCTGACGATTCTTGGTCTGCAGTTTTCGTTTCTGTTGGCCGGTGTCGTCATCATCGAGAACGTGTTCTTTCTGCCGGGGCTTGGCCGGCTCATCTTCCAAGGGATCACGCAGCGCGACCTGATTGTGGTGCAATCGGTGACTATGCTGCTCGTCTTTGCTGTGATCGTGGTGACCTTCCTCGTCGATCTAGCCTATGCGGCGGTTGATCCGCGGCTGAGGCGTCGTTGACCTTGACGGTGCGGCTTCCGCTACAGCTTGTCGTCGGTGCGGCCCTGACCCTTTTTTTTGCGCTTGCCGCGAGCCTCTCGCTGCTCTGGACGCCCCATGATGTGGCGCAGCTTTCGGTCTCCGAGCGCCTCCTTCCGCCCGGCGCTCCCTACCTTTTGGGGACGGATCAGTTGGGGCGCGACATGGTCTCGATGCTGATGGCAGGCGCGCGCACCTCCATCGCCGTCGCGCTGATTGCAGTGGGCATCGGGATCGGGCTTGGCGTGCCGTTGGGACTTATGGCGGCCGCCTCCCGTGGGAGCGTCCTCGACGAGATCCTGATGCGAGGCAACGACCTCATCTTCGCCTTCCCCTCGCTCGTGATCGCGATCTTGATCACGGCTGTCTTCGGCCCTTCGGCGGTCAATGCGATCCTCGCGATCGGCATATTTAACATCCCCGTCTTCGCCCGGGTTGCGCGTGGCGCGGCGCTGACGGTCTGGTCGGCCGAGTTCATTCTGGCGGCGCGCGTGGCCGGCAAGGGCAAGACGCGGATCTCGGTCGAGCATATCCTGCCCAACATCGCCAATCTCCTCGTCGTGCAAGGCACCATCCAGTTTTCCCTCGGCATCCTCGCCGAAGCCGCGCTCTCCTATGTCGGGCTCGGGGCGCAGCCGCCGACGCCGAGCTGGGGCCGGATGCTCGCCGAGGCGCAGACTTTCTTTTACAGTGATCCGCGGCTTGCGGTCCTCCCCGGTCTGGCCATTGTGCTGACGGTTTTGGGGCTCAACCTGATGGGCGACGGGCTGCGCGATCTCTTGGACCCGCGGCTGCGGCGCGCGGTCCGATGATCGACGTCGACGGGCTCTCGCTTGGCATCCACGGGACGCCGATCCTGCGCGACGTTTCCCTGCGGCTCGAAGCAGGGCGCGTCTTGGGGCTCGTCGGCGAGAGCGGGTCCGGCAAATCGATGACTGCGCTTTCGATCATGCGCCTCTTGCCGCGGGGGGCGCGGATGGAGGGCAGCATCCGCCTCGATGGGCGCGCGCTGGGAGATCTCTCGGAGCGGGACATGTGCGATATCCGCGGCCGCCAGGTCGGGATGATCTTTCAAGAACCGATGACCGCGCTAAACCCCGTCCAGAGGATTGGCGAGCAGGTTGCCGAAACCCTCCTTGTGCACGGGGCCTCTCATCGGGCCGCGGCGTTTGCCCGCGCCAAGGACCGGCTCGCCCGGGTCGGCCTCGATACCGAACGCTTTCCGCTGTCGCGTTACCCCTTTGAGCTCTCTGGGGGGCAGCGGCAGCGCGTCTGCATCGCGCTTGCCATCGCGCTGCAGCCGCAGCTTCTGATCGCGGACGAGCCCACCACGGCGCTCGACGTGACAACACAATCGCAGATCCTCGACCTTCTCAAGGACCTGGTCGCCAAAGAAGGCATGGCATGCCTTTTTATTACGCACGACCTTGGCGTGGTAGCGCAGATGGCAGACGAGGTCGCCGTGATGCAGGCCGGACGGATCGTCGAACAAGTGCCCGCGTCGGCCCTTCCGGGCGGCCTCGGTCAGAGCTACTCAAGGGCGCTTTTTGCGGCCGCCTCCCACGCCCCGCAGCGCCACCCGGGCCGCATTGGGGATACTCTGCTTGAGGCGCAGGACGTTGTCCGGGATTACGGCGTACCAGGGCGGCGGCTCTTTGGGCGCGCGCCGCGGATACGTGCGGTCGATGGCGTCACGTTTGCGCTGAAGCAAGGTGAGTGCCTCGGCCTTGTGGGCGAAAGCGGATCGGGCAAGTCGACCCTTGCGCGCGCTGTTCTCGGGCTGGAGCCGGTCCAGGGCGGGGCGATCCGGCTTAGGGGTGAGGTGGTCTCGCCCGCGATGGGTCCGGCGCTGCGGCGGCGCATGCAGGTCGTCTTTCAGGACCCTTACGGCTCGTTCAACCCGCGCCATAGGGTCCGCCGGTTGGTCTCGGAGCCGTTTCACCTCGGCGGCGCGCCGGAGGATGCGGATGCTCGGATCGCCGAGACGCTCGAGGCCGTGGGACTTTCGACCTCTGACGCGGAGAAGTATCCGCATGAATTCTCGGGCGGCCAGCGTCAACGCATTGCGCTCGCGCGCGCGCTGATCACGCGGCCCGAACTAATCGTGCTCGACGAGGCCGTTTCGGCGCTCGACGTGTCGGTCCGCGCGCGCATCCTCGATCTACTCGCCGACCTGCAGGGGCGCTTTGGCTTGTCCTATCTTTTTATCACCCACGACCTCACGGTGGTCCGCGCCCTGGCCGACCGCGTCATGGTCATGAAGGACGGTCGGATCGTCGAAGAGGGCGCGACGGACGCGCTCTTCGCCGCGCCGCAGGCCGCTTACACGCGCGAGCTACTTGCGGCTGCGCCCAGGCTTCCCGGGGTGGCGCCGGTGTCGTGACGGTCGATGCCTCCGGCGGCGATGTTGAATGCAAGAAAAAAGAAAGTGGGCGCCAAAGTCGAAGCAGGAGCGTTCTATTCTTGCGGTCAGTCAGACCAGCGGACGGAAGTGAGGTCGTTCGCTTGGGTTGGCGCGTTCTCCCACAGGCCCTCGATTTTGGCATTGGCGACGCCGGTTTTGGCGAGTTGAAAGAGGTACCCGTTCACATACTCCTCGGCGATCATCTCTTGCGCCTGGCGGAGAAGCGATGCGCGCGCGTCCGCTTCGGTCGTGAGGTTAAGCTCGTCCATGAGGGCGCGGAACGCCTCGCTGTCGTACTGAAAGTAGTAATCCGGCCGGGCATAGATGTTGATGTCGGCGGGTTCGGTGTGGCTCACGATGGTCAAGTCGAAATCCTTGCCGCGGAAAACCTGCTCCAGCCATTGCGCCCATTCGAGGTTGGAGATCTCGGTCTCGATCCCGACCGCGCGCAGTTGCGATGCGATGATCTCGCCCCCGCGGCGGGCATAGGTGGGCGGCGGGAGCATCAGGCGCAGCGTCAAGCCCTCGGCCCCCGCCTCGGCGAGGAGTGCTCGGGCAGCGTCGGGATCATGGGCAGAGAGCGCGGTCAAATCGACGTAGTCCGGGTTGTGCGGGGCGAAATGCGTCCCGATCGGAGTGCCGTAGCCGAACATCGCGCCGTCGATGATCTCTTGCCGGTTGATCGCATGCGCAATGGCCTGGCGAACGCGGACATCGTCGAGCGGACCGGTGGCATTGTTCATGGCAAGGATCGTCTCGCCCTCCGTCGAGCCGACGATGACGTTAAACATTGGGTTGGCGTCGAACTGGGCGAGGGTCTCTGGCGCGGGGAAATTGGGGAAGGCGTCCACGTCACCGGCCATCATGGCGGCAAAAGCGGCGTTCGGGTCAGAGATGAACTTGAAGGTCGCAGTCTCGAGCGCCGGTGCATCGCCCCAATAATCGGGGTTTCGGCGAAGCTCGACACGGTCCCCCTGCACCCAGTCCGTAAAGACGAACGGCCCCGTGCCGACGGGCGCTGTGGCGAGCGTCTCAACGGCTTCGGGTGCTACGATCACGGCATCGCCCCACGCCATCTTGAACGGGAAGGCGCCATCGGGGGCGCTGAGCGTCACCCGAACGGTCGTGGCGTCGATGGCCTCAACGCTATCGATCCCGGCAAAAAGCGCTTTTTGTGCGTTCGTTGAGTCTTCGGCGCGGGCGCGATCGAGCGAAAAGACGACGTCTTCGGCGTCCATCTCCGAGCCGTCATGGAACGTCACGCCCGAGCGCAGGCGAAAGGTATAGACGGTCCCGTCGGCGCTCACCTCCCAGTCCGAAGCGAGCCCGGGAACGACACTGCCATCCGGGGCAAAGCGTGTCAGCCCTTCCAACACGTTAGCGTAGACGACTTCGTCAATCGCGGCAGCGGCGCCGCCGGTCGGGTCAAGGTTGGGCGGCTCGAGCGCCATCCCAATCGTGATGTCGGTCTCTTGGGCAAAGGCTGCGCCGGCAGCAATCGCAAGCGCAGCCGTGCCGATGGCAAAACGGGACAACATGGGGCGGCCTCCCTGACCTGATTGTTTTGGCGGAGCCTACACGTTGCGCAGAGAAACCAAAGCACGATTGTCGCCGCACCTGACACCGTTTGTGGCCCGTCTCTTCGGCTGCCCGGTATTAGAAGGCGCGTGCGGGTGTCGCGCTCCACGTCACGCGAACGGTGCCTCATACGCGCCCTGCGTCCGAGGGCCCGTGCCACGTGAGATCGCGCCTCAGGCGCTACAGCGTTCGCAGCGTATGGCAGACGGCAACGCCCCACGGTCGTCGGTCTGCTCAGGATCGCCACGAGCCCCGGCACGGGGTTCCGCCCCTAGACGGCGGGCCTCTCCCGCCACACATGTCTCTCGCTCAAAGACACCCGCTCGGCTATGGCAGAGCGGGAAAAGAGGAGACATCGATGTTTTTTGCGCTCGGCCGGCTCGTTTTCGTCCTCCTTGCCCTCGCGACGCTGGTCTACGTCTGCCTTTGGTTTTATGCCCGTGCTTCCCAGCGCGAGCGGCTGGAGGCGGAATGGGAAGACCAGGGGCGGCCGGGCAATCGCGACATCTTCGTGAATGAAGGCCTGGAAACGCGGCGCTACGAGCTGCAGCGGAAGCTTTTGCTGGGTGTCTACATCGTGCCTTTTGTCCTTGTCGGCATCGTCATATACGTGTCGAACTACGGCTGACGGGGCCTAAAGGGGAACGCACGTGCTCGGCTATTTGAAGTGGACCTTTGTGATCCTGTTCTGGGTCTCGCTCGCGTCGTTCCTGCATTACACCCTGCCGCACTGGGATATCGTCCGGATCACCGACACCTACGAACGGCGCGAAACGCCGGGGGAGAATTCTTGGTTCTGGGCCGGCGCTGAAACCGGCGCGGGCGCTGCTGCCGATAACAGCCGCGATGTTTTTTTCGTCCAAGGCATCCGCGAGAATGGACGGCCTGCAGTCTATCGCAACGAGGATACCGGGTTTGGCTGGCCACCGTTTTTCAAGATCAACTCGGCAGATCTGCAGACCCGCGCGGCCGATCTCGTCTCGACCGCGGAAGACCCGAATTGGGTCGCCGTTCTGCATTACGGCTGGCGTCTCAACCTGCCGACGGCCTATCCCAACGCTTTGCGCATTCGGGATATCGAAGGGCCCGACACGCGGATCATCCCCTGGGTCAGCATAGCGATCCTCGTGGGGCTCGCCTGCCTTTTCTGGGCGATCTATGCGCGGTGGCGCCGGTTTTGGGCAAACCGCATAGACCCGCTTTTGGATGGGGACGACATCTAGGGGCTGCGGGGTTCAGCCACTTTCGCAAGGCTGATGCGCTGCGTGCCGTAAACGCCTCCACCAGGAGCGTTTCGCGGCTCAGGTAAAGCGGTTGTCACGCGGAAAGCCGCGGGGCGCCATCCGGCCGGACGAGGCACGCTTGCCCTCCCACTCGGCCAATTCGCCCTCGGTGCGCGTCCGCCCCGCCGGGTCGCGCCAAGTGAGGCCGGAGGCCCGCACAAAGGTCGTCGCATCCGACAAACCGCCATCCTTGTACTTTTGCAGCCGAACACCCTTGCCGCGCCCCATCTCCGGCAGCTCATCTAGCGGGAATACAAGCACCTTTCGATTTTGGCCGACGACGGCGACAGTGTCGCCCGCCACCGCGCGGCAGATCCTAGCGACCACAGGGGCGCGCACGTTCAAGACCTGTTTGCCCGCACGTGTCTGCGCCAAGACTTCCGCCGCCGGTACGATGAACCCGTCCCCTGCCGAGGACGCCACGAGCAGTTTTGCGCCCTCGCGATAGGAAAAGAGCGTGACGATCTCCGCCTCGTTTGGCAGGTCGACCATGAGGCGCAATGGCTCACCCATGCCGCGACCGCCGGGTAACGTCGACGCCGACAGCGTGTAAAATCGACCATTTGAGCCGAAGGCGATCAAGCGATCGGTGGTCTCGGCATGGAAGAGAAAGCGCGGCCCGTCGCCGTCTTTGAACTTCAGCTCGCTGTCGAGCGCGACATGCCCCTTCATCGCGCGGATCCAGCCCATTTTCGAGCAGACGATCGTGATAGGCTCGCGGTCGATCATCGCTTCGAGCGGTACGTCCTCAACTTCGCGAGCCTCGGCAAAGCTCGTCCGCCGCGCCCCGCCGGGCGTTTTGGCGCCAAACGCCTTGCGGGTCTCGCGGAGTTCGTCGGCGATCCGGCCCCATTGCAGGCTCGCATCCATGAGCAGATCTTCAAGCCCCGCGCGTTCGGCCTGCAAGCGCTCGCGTTCCGCCACAAGCTCCATCTCTTCGAGCTTGCGCAAGGAGCGCAGCCGCATGTTGAGGATCGCTTCGGCCTGGACGTCGGTCAGCGTCGGTGTGGCCCCCGAGGCTGCAGGTGCAGGGGCGACGTACTCCGCTTCAGAGGCCGCCCGGGCAAAGCTCTGCCCCCATGCCTCGCGCATCAGGGCCGGCTTTGGGGCCTCGTCGTAGCGGATGATGTCGATCACGCGGTCGAGGTTGAGAAATGCAATCAAGAGCCCGTCGAGCACCTCGAGCCGATGCGCGATCTTGCCGAGCCGGTGCCTGGTCCGCCGCTGGAGCACGTCGCGCCGGTGATCTAGGAAGGCGCGCAAGACGTCCTTGAGCGAGCATACCTTCGGTGTGCGCCCGTCAATAAGCACGTTCATGTTGAGCGAAAAGCGGATTTCTAGATCTGAGTGTTTGAAGAGCGTGCCCATCAGGACCTCGGGCTCCACATTGCGCGACCGCGGTTCGAGTACGAGGCGGACGTCTTCGGCACTCTCGTCGCGCACATCGGCCAGGATCGGCACTTTCTTCGTCTGGATCAGCTCGGCCAGCTTTTCGATGAGCTTCGATTTCTGGACCTGATAGGGCATCTCCGTCACAACGATTTGCCACTGGCCGCGTCCCAGATCTTCGACCACCCACCGCGCGCGCAAACGAAACGCGCCGCGCCCAGTGCGATAGGCCTCGGCGATGCTCTCAGGCGGCTCGACAATGATGCCGCCCGTCGGAAAATCGGGCCCTTGCACATGGTTGAGGAGCGTGTCGTCGCGCGCGTCAGGTGATTTGATGAGGTGCAGACAGGCGGCAACCAGCTCGTCGAGGTTGTGCGGCGGGATGTTCGTGGCCATCCCCACCGCGATGCCAGAGGCACCGTTGGCGAGCAGGTTTGGAAACGCCGCGGGAAGCACCTCGGGCTCTTGCAGCGTGCCGTCGTAATTGTCGCGAAAGTCGACGGCATTCTCGTCGAGCCCTGCCATCAACGCTTCGGCAGCCGCGGTCAGCCGAGCTTCGGTATAGCGTGAGGCGGCCGGATTATCCCCGTCGATGGAGCCGAAATTGCCCTGGCCGTCGACAAGTGGGTAGCGGATCGTAAAGTCCTGCGCGAGGCGGGCCATTGCGTCATATATCGCGCCGTCGCCATGGGGGTGATAATTTCCCATAACGTCGCCCGAGATTTTAGCTGATTTCCGGAATGCGCCGGCGGGGCTGAGACGCAGCTCGCGCATCGCAAAAAGGATGCGCCGATGGACCGGCTTGAGGCCGTCGCGCGCATCCGGCAAGGCCCGGTGCATGATCGTCGAAAGCGCGTATGTCAGATAGCGATCGCCGAGGGCGCGGCGCAGAGGCTCGGCGACCTGACGGTCTTCCGGCCCGGTTTCATCGTCCATCTTGGGGGTGTCGCCGTCGTCATTCATACATGATGTGTAAGGCAGGGGGGCCTTTGGGGCAAGCGACCCCTGCGGCATGGAAGCCGCTGACTTTCTTTGCAAAATGGCACGAAGCGGTTCGGAAGCGCGATATACTTGTCGTGTAGTGAGCGATTCTGTGGGTATGACGACGTTGGGGGAGGGCCGATGCTGGGCCGATACATTGCGATCACACTGATGGGCCTCGGCGGTGCTATGCTCCTTGCGCCGGACGGCCGTACTTCGCACAACCAGGCGAGTGCGGTGGAAGCTACGCGAATGTCAGTCGATCCCGTTCAAAATCTCGCGCCCGCAGCCATCCGGTCGGACGATACCGATGCGGTCGAAACCGCGGCTCAGACCTCGAGAGAGGATCAAATTAAGGCGAACCCGGTGCTGCGACTCGTAACGACCGGTGCAGATGCTACGCCCGAACGTGTGCCGACCGAGGAGAGCTCTCGAGTTGATGACGCCGAGGTTGCGGGAGCCAAGACGGAGCCTGCCCTGCCGCTTGCATCCGCACTTGAGGCGGCCGTCCGCGAGAGTGCGGTGCCGACGCTACAGGAGCCGGGCAGCATCGAGGCCGCGAGCGTCTCCGCAGAGACGCTTGCTTTGATCTCCATCGCCGAGGGCCGCACGCAATTGCCTGCGCGGCAAGAGGCGCGGATCGAGATCGAGCCCACGTGGCTCTATGTCACCGGGAGCCGGGTGAACGTCCGCGCGGGGCCGTCGACCGATTTCGGTGTGATCGGCTCGGTCTCCTTCGGCGATGCGGTGGAATTGGTCGACGATGCGGGAGACGGCTGGGCCGAGATTCGCGTCTCTGGAGGCGGCACCGGCTACATGGCTCGCCGTTTCCTCGGCGAATAGCACGCGGTCGCCGTTAGACCGAGCGCGGGCGCTTTCCGCTTCGCAATAGCCCCGTTGCCCGCTATGTGGCCTCTCAACGCAGGGGGGTAAGATGACTAGCGATCCGGTGTTTGTTCTGGCGGCACTCGCCGTTCTTGCGGTGGCGGTCATACTGCTGATCGGCATCGGCGGCTTTGCCCGCGGGGGCGAGTTCAACAAGAAGAGCGCCAACAAGGTCATGCGCTGGCGCATTGGTATGCAAGCCGTTGCCGTGGCCCTGATCCTCTTCTTGATCTATCTGCGCGGCAGGGGCGCCTGACGCTGCCCCTTCACACAGGGACATTCGGGAGGTCGCGATGGTCGTACTGAACAAGATTTACACTCGGACGGGCGACGCAGGCGAGACGGCGCTCGGCAACGGCGCTCGCGTCGCTAAGCATTCGATCCGAGTTAGTGCCTATGGCACGGTCGATGAGTGCAACGCGACCCTGGGGCTCGCGCGCCTCCACGCAGATGGTGTGATGGATGCGCGCCTGGCCCTGATCCAGAACGACCTCTTCGACCTCGGCGCGGATCTCTGCCGGCCCGACATCGAGAAGGATGCCGAGGCCGAATATCCGCCGCTGCGCATGGTCGAGAGCCAGGTTCTGCGCCTTGAGATGGAGATCGACGAGATGAATTCGGGTCTTGAGCCCTTACGCAGCTTCATCCTGCCGGGCGGGGCGCCGCTCGCGGCGCATCTGCATCTCTGCAGAACGGTCTCGCGCCGAGCCGAGCGTTTGGCAATGGAGCTTGCCTCGATCGAGGTCGTCAACGAACACGCTATCAAATATCTCAACCGCCTGTCCGATTGGTTCTTTGTCGCCGGCCGGGTGGCCAATGATGGCGGCCGGGCGGATGTGCTTTGGGTCCCGGGCGCCAACCGCTGACCCAGCATTTGGTCGCGGCAAAAACTCAAGCGGCGACCTGGGTCGTTGACGGCAGCGCCTCTGCGGGCGCGGGAGGAGTGCTGGCGCGAGGTGCACTCTGGTCCTCATCGTCGGGCGTCGTTTGAAACGCGCCCGGTCCTCTGTGGAGACGGCATACCGCGCTTTGGCAGCGCCATAGGTCACGCGCAGCGAAACGTGCCCCGTCGCAAACGGATACGTCTTTCAACGGTGTGCCGTTAGGGGCGCTTCGGCCCCGCGTAAGCTGAACTGGCAAAAACGGGACGTCATAGGGCAAAAGCGTGACGCTTTTACTCTGTGACGTCCGGCGACGCTCGGCTAGATAGCGGGAAAAGGCGCAACAGGGAGACACGCCGATGAAGGTCTTGGTGCCGGTGAAGCGGGTGATCGACTACAACGTGAAGGTCCGCGTGAAGGCGGACGGATCGGGCGTTGATCTCGCCAACGTGAAAATGTCGATGAACCCATTTGATGAGATCGCGGTCGAGGAGGCGATCCGCCTGAAGGAGGCCGGGAAAGCCGAAGAGGTTATCGCCGTCTCGATCGGCGTAAAGCAAAGCCAGGAAACGCTGCGCACTGCGCTGGCCATGGGGGCCGACCGCGCGATCCTCGTGATCGCGTCCGATGACGTCCATACGGATATCGAACCGCTCGCTGTGGCCAAGATCCTAGCCAAGGTTGTCGAAGCTGAGCAGCCTGGCCTCGTCCTCTGCGGCAAGCAAGCCATCGACAACGACCTGAATGCCACGGGCCAAATGCTCGCGGCTCTCTGTGGTTGGTCGCAGGCGATGTATGCCAACGAGGTCGACATCGATGGCGACCACGCCGTCGTGACACGCGAGGTTGATGGCGGTCTGCAAACCGTCAAGGTCAAGATGCCGGCGGTGATCTCAACCGATCTGCGCCTCAACGAGCCGCGCTATGCATCGCTTCCCAACATCATGAAAGCCAAGAAAAAGCCGCTCGAAGAGAAAACGCCCGCCGATTTCGGTGTCGACGTCGCACCGCGCCTGAGCATTATGAAAACGACGGAACCGTCCGAGCGCAAAGCCGGCGTCAAGGTCGGCTCGGTCGACGAACTTCTGACAAAACTCAAAGACGAAGCGGGGGTGCTCTGATGGCCGTTCTTCTTCTTGCCGAGATCAACAAAGGCGCTTTGGCCGTGGACGCAACGGCCAAGGCCGTGACCGCCGCAAAGGCGCTCGGTGACGTGACTATCCTCTGTGCCTCGGATGGTTGCTCTTCGAACGGCTCGGGCGAGGCCGCCAAGATCGAAGGCGTGGCCAAGGTCCTTTGCGCCGACAGCCCGCTTTACGGCAACTCACTTGCCGAACCGGTGGCCGATCTGGTCGTCTCGCTTGCGGGCGATTACGAGCACATCGTCGCGCCGGCGACCGTCAGCGCCAAAAACATCTTGCCCCGCGTCGCGGCGCTTCTCGATGTGATGGTGATCACCGACATCACAGCAATCGAGAGTCCGGACACGTTCGAGCGTCCGATCTACGCGGGCAATGCGATGCAGACGGTGCAGACATCCGACGCCAAAAAGGTGCTCTCGATCCGCACCTCGGTCTTTGACGCGGCGCCGATGACGGGCTCGGCCGATATCGTCAAGGTCGACCCCGCTGCCGATCCTGGGCTGAGCCAATGGGTCGAAGACAAGGTCGCCGAAAGCGACCGTCCCGAGCTAACCTCTGCGGGGATCGTCGTCTCCGGCGGGCGGGCGCTCGGCTCAGAAGAGCAGTTCGCCATCATCGAAAAGCTCGCCGACAAGCTCGGCGCGGCAGTCGGCGCGTCGCGGGCCGCCGTCGACTCGGGCTATGCTCCGAACGATTGGCAGGTCGGCCAGACCGGCAAGGTCGTCGCACCCGATCTCTACATCGCGGTCGGGATCTCAGGGGCAATCCAGCACCTGGCGGGCATGAAGGACAGCAAGGTCATCGTTGCGATTAACAAAGACGAGGAAGCGCCGATTTTCCAGGTGGCCGATTACGGCTTGGTTGCCGATCTCTTCGATGCTGTGCCGGAGTTGATCGACAAAAGTTGAGCTTGGCACGGCCAGCGGGGAGCATGCCGACTGCGGTAGGCCCGCTCCCTTGACGCCACATCGGCAACCATGCGGTTAAGCAGCGGCGATCTGGCGTTGCAGGACCGGGCGCAGTGCGGCGGCAATCTCGGCGTGGGTCGCATCGTTGATCGTCAGTGCTGCGACATGTGCTTCAAACTCGCTGAAGACCATGCCTTGTGTGCCCGTCGCGATCGCCGCTTTTGAGGGGATCACCTGCACGATCTCGCGCGCTGTCGCGCCGATATCGGCGAGCATCCTCGTGTCGACCAAAAGCGGGTCTGCTCCGCTTCGAACCGACACGGCCTCACGCGGCGGCGGCGCCTTGGCGATCCAGAGGAGCAGACATCGCCCATTGGCCTCGGAGAGCAGGCGGTGCATCTGCAGGCGCCACCGTAGCTTGAGCTCCTCAACGACAAGGGTGAACCGGTCGGCGCAACGCCGCTCCAGCGATGTCAGGAGGTGCTTTGTGAAGCTGAACTCCGTGAAATCCACCTCCGGGTAGAGTTCGTGCAACGCAGGCGACGCCGCGATGAAGCGATCGTTCCGCCTCGGATGGACAGAGTAAAAGTCGTTGGAGAGGTTCGCAGCGCCGAGCACCTGGACCACGACACGTTCGGCCTTGGACGCAGCGGAAAGGAGCGTCTGATCTTCGACAAATGCGTCAAGCCCAGCATTAACGGCGCTGATGTTGGCGCAGCGTAGCGCAAGACCCTCGGCGATACGCGTCGGAAACGGGCGAGCGACGAAGCGTCCATAGGTCTCCGTTCCGCCGAAAAAGAGCGTGTAGGGCGCTTTCAGCCGCGCTTTTGGCCCGCGCACCAAAAGCCGAGACTTGCCGTATCGGCATACCTTATAGTCGAGACTTGCGCCCCCCGGATGCTCGAAAGCCATCCCATACCTCGCGTTTTCACTCACCCGCGCAAAAGCATGTCGATGAAGGGTTTAGAGAAGGCTAAAGGTACAATTTGCCGATATTGACGCGCCGCGCGCGCCAGCCCTTGGAGGCGCCGCAGCGCTTGTCTAGGTTGGCGCCGCGCGGCACGGGAGCGGCGGGCAGACGGGGTAGGGCCATGGGCAAAATCGAGACAGTGGGGGTCGTCGGGGCTGGTCAGATGGGCAATGGCATTGCCCACGTATTTGCGCTTTCCGGCTACGACGTGGTGCTGAGCGATATCAGCCCGGACGCGCTGAAGATCGCGCTGGGCCTCATCGAACGCAACTTGGACCGGCAAGTCACCCGTGGCAAGGTCGACGGCCAAGCGCGCGATGCCGCCCTCGGCCGGATCCGAACGACGCAGGAGCTGCGCGAGATCGCGCGGACTGATCTCGTCATCGAGGCGGCCTCGGAGCGTGAGACGGTCAAGCAGGCGATCTTTGAGGATCTGGGCCCGCATTTGAAGCCCGAGACCATTCTGACGTCGAACACCTCATCGATCTCAATTACGCGCCTCGCGAGCCGCACCGACCGGCCCGAACGCTTCATGGGGCTCCACTTCATGAACCCGGTCCCCGTCATGCAGCTTGTCGAGCTGATCCGGGGCATCGCGACCGACGAGGCGACCTACAAGACGCTTCTCGGCGTCGTCGACAGCCTTGGCAAAACTGCGGCAAGCGCCGAGGATTTCCCGGCCTTCATCGTCAACCGCATCCTGATGCCGATGATCAACGAGGCGGTTTATACGCTTTATGAAGGGGTCGGAAACGTCGAGAGCATCGACAAGGCGATGAAGCTCGGCACCAACCACCCGATGGGCCCGCTGGAACTCGCGGACTTTATCGGCCTCGATACCTGTCTTGCGATCATGAATGTGCTCCACGACGGGCTGGCCGACACCAAATACCGCCCCTGTCCGCTACTGACGAAGTATGTCGAGGCGGGCTGGCTCGGCCGGAAGACCGTCCGCGGATTTTACGATTATCGAGGTAAGGAACCGGTACCGACACGGTGAGCATGGCACGCATGTGCGTATGCGGAGAAGGTCTGCTCTGAGCCCATTTTTCCTGATGCTGCACAACGCACGAATGTCAGCAATGCGTTCCAGTTACTAACGCTGAGGCTGATAGTCTTTGCTTGCCAGCAACGCCGCTGCGCCGATCATAAGCGTGCCGCAAATCTTATTCACCAAGCCAAAGGAAAACCGCCTTATTGCCGTTGCTGCTCGGACGCCAAGCCATCCCCAGACCAGCAAAATTGCTCCGTCTACGACAAGGTAAGTGACACCTAAAATCAGAAGCTGGGGCAGCACAGGCAATGTCGGGTCGATAAACTGAGGAAAGAGCGCTCCGAAAAAAATGACCGCAAAAGGGTTTGCCATCGACGTCACAAAGCCCTGACGAAACAACCGAAAAGACTGTCTTGATTCGGCGGCAGCGACATCATCTGTCTGATCTTTCGAGAGATTCAGCTGAACGCCAATCCACACCAAATAGGCCACTCCAAGCCATTTGATCCAAATGAACGCGCTCGCTGACGTCGCGATGATTGCAGCAAGACCGAAAGCCGCACCGGTCATTTGCAAGCTGTTGGCAGTCAGGTCTCCGGCAATGGTGTAGGCGCTCCGCTTCAGCTCAAATCTGACGCTGTTCGAAATGATGAGAAGCTGACTGGTGTCCAGCGGTGTTGCGAAGAAAACCGCAACCGCTGCCAGATAGATCAGAGAGGTGGCCCGACAAATCTGAACAGGAGAGTTAGGTGGATTTTCCGCTCCTGATCCGGCAGCGTGTCGGGACCAAGGAGCGAAGATGGCGAGACGACCAAGACGGAACCATAGCCCTGCATTTAAAGCGAAAGTCGCGTT
>JBCDLH010000013.1:0-113789 GCA_038745585.1 Pseudomonadota bacterium | reverse complement strand
GATGTCGCCGTTCGAGTAACCCTCGGCATCGACGCTTGCGGCGATCTGGCTGAGATCGGCGCCGCCAAAGCCGCCGGCCTCGGCCTTGGCGATGATCTGGGCAACGCGGAGGTGATCGTCGTCGGCCTGCGCGGCCTTCAGTTCGACAAGCTGGGCGCGGGAGAAGAGGCTGGTGTCGACATCGTCGTTGGCGAAGGCCGGGGCGGCAAGGGCGATTGCGGCGGCGGCGAGGAGAGTGCGTGTCATTGGTCTGGTCCTTTCGATATAAGTAAGTGTCATCAGTGGGTTCGTGTGTCTGGCGAGGCGGTGTGCTGTGCTGTTCCGCGTTCGATGAGGGGGATATGGCACTCTTCCCAAAGGCAGGAAACACCGATCCTAGACCAGCAATCTGCGCATTTATGCACATCACGAGAAGGCGAGCGCTCTTGCTCCAAAGGCGCTGCCACAGGCCCAGCAAAACAAGGGTGTACGACGGCATGCCGAGATCGGCTGTAACCTTCCCGGCGGCCGGAGCCGCCCACGCTCGCGGAATATTACAGCGCTCGGCCCGCAAAAAACGGCGCGAAACGGCCTTGCGGTGGGCCTAGGACGGGGAGGCGCGCCCGATTGGACGGCCGAGCACGCGCCAGCCGATGTCGTGGCGATACATGCCGCCCGGAAAGTCGACAGCGTCGGCCAGCTTGTAAGCGGCCTCAGCGGCCTCTTCGAGGGTCGCGCCCCGCGCCGTTGCGCTCAGGACGCGGCCGCCGGAGGACACGAGAGCGCCGTCCTGCCGCTTTGTGCCGGCGTGGAGCATCATCCGGAAGCTGTCTTCGGGCAGCGCGTCGAGACCCGCAATCGGTAGCTCCCTGTCGTACACACCGGGATAGCCCTTGGCGGCGAGGACAACTGTCATCGCATGATCTTCGGCCCAATGGACCTGAACCTCCGAGAGCCGGCCCTCCGCCGTCGCCAGCATCAAGTCGAGCGCCTGGGCACCGAGGCGGATCATGAGGACCTGTGCTTCGGGGTCGCCGAAGCGGACGTTGTATTCGACAAGGCGAGGGCGGCCCGCCTCTATCATCAGCCCGGCATAGAGGACGCCACGAAACGGCGTGCCGCGTGCGGCCATCTCGGCGATGGTGGGCTCAATAATCTCGGTCAATGCGCGGGCGGTGACATCGGACGTCATGACGGGCGCAGGTGAATAGGCCCCCATGCCACCGGTATTGGGACCCGTATCGCCGTCACCGAGGCGCTTATGGTCTTGCGCAGTCCCAATGGGCAGCGCCGTCTCCCCATCCGAGAGCACGAAAAAGGACGCCTCCTCGCCCTGCATGAACTCTTCGATGACGACCGCCGCGCCCGCCGCGCCGAAGGCGCCGCTGAAACAGTCACGTATCGCAGCGTGTGCGTCGTCCCGCGTCATCGCGACCGTCACGCCCTTGCCCGCCGCCAGACCGTCGGCCTTGACGACGATGGGCGCGCCCTCGGCCGCGACATAGGCATGGGCCGCATCGGCGTCTGCAAACCGGGCGTATCGCGCCGTGGGTGCACCGCAGGCATCGCAGATTTCCTTGGTGAAGGATTTGGAGCCTTCGAGGCGCGCCGCTGCCGCCGTCGGGCCAAATACCAGGATGCCTGCCTCGAGCAAACGGTCGGCGACCCCAGCGACGAGCGGCGCCTCCGGCCCGATCACGACGAAGTCGATGCTCTCTTCCTCGACGAAGGTGACCACCGCGCCCGGGTCCTCGATCCCAAGATCGGCGCATTCGGCGATATCGGCGATGCCCGCATTGCCCGGTGCCACGATCAGGCGGTCGCATTTCGGGTTCTGAAGGATCGCCCAGGCCAGCGCATGCTCGCGCCCGCCGCCGCCGAGGATCAGGATGTTCATCTGCGTCCTTGCATCGGTTTCGCGTGCACGGGCCACGGCGACGCCGCCGGTTGGCGTGGTGGCGCATGCGTTCTAGGATGGCGATACGGGCGAGGCAAGGCACGCGCGCGGCGAGACAGGGAGCCCCACCGGCATGGACGATCTGATCGAGGACGAGTGGGGCGATGGCGCGCCCGGCCCGACGGGCGGGTCGAATGGCAACACACCCGAATACGCCGTGTCGGAGATCTCGGGCGCCGTCAAAAAGACGCTCGAAGGCGCGTTCGGGCGGATCCGGGTGCGCGGCGAGGTCGGCCGGGTTTTCGTGGCGCGGTCCGGGCATGTCTATTTCGACGTCAAGGACGACCGCAACGTCTTGGCCTCGGTCTGCTGGAAGGGCAACGCGGCGCGCCTGACGCAGCGCCCGGAAGAGGGGATGGAGGTCGTCGCGACGGGTCGGCTGACGACCTTTGGGAGCCAGTCGAAGTATCAGCTCACCGTCGAGGATGTGGAGCCCGCGGGCGAAGGCGCGCTGATGGCGATGCTCGAAAAGCGCAAGCGTCAGCTCGCGGCGGAGGGCCTTTTCGAGGACGCGCGTAAGCGGCCCCTCCCCTTCCTGCCGGAGGTGATTGGCGTCGTTACTTCGCCGTCGGGCGCCGTGATCCGGGATATCCTGCACCGCTTGAGCGAGCGCTTTCCCCGGCACGTGTTGGTCTGGCCCGTGGCCGTCCAGGGCAAGGACTGCGCACCGCAAGTCGCCCGCGCGATCGCCGGGTTCAACGCGCTTGGCTCAGGGGGCGCTGTGCCGCGGCCGGATGTGCTGATCGTTGCGCGGGGCGGCGGGTCGATCGAGGACCTTTGGGGCTTTAACGAAGAGGTGGTTGCGCGGGCGGCAGCCGCCTCAGATATCCCGCTGATCTCGGCGGTAGGGCATGAAACGGACACAACGCTCATCGACTATGTCTCGGACTGGCGCGCGCCGACGCCGACCGCGGCGGCCGAACGTGCCGTACCGGTCCGGCTCGACCTGATGGCCCATGTCGAAGGGCTCGGCGCGCGGTTGACGGCTGCGCTCTCGCGTGGGCTCGATGGGCGCCGTCAGCGGCTGCGAGACGTCGCGCGGGCCCTGCCGAGCCTAGCGCAGATGCTCGCAAGCCCGCGGCAGCGGCTCGATGGGACGGCGCTGCGCTTGCCCACCGCGCTGCACGCCTCCGTCCAAACCCGGCGTGTGGCGCTCGCCGAAGCTAGCGCGACGCTGCGGCCCGCGCTCATGCGTGGACGGATCGCGCGGGAGGCTGCCACGCTGCAGGGGCTCGCGCGGCGCCTGAGCCCGGCGCTCATCGTGCGCGGGCGCGCGCTGCGGGCGCGCGAGCTTGCGGAGCTCGACAGGCGGCTCGATGCCGCGTTCGCGCAACAGACCCGCGCCCAGAGGGCGCGCTTGGACGGCCTGTCGCGCATGCTCGTGTCACTCAGCTACAAGGGCACCCTTGCCCGCGGCTATGCGGTGGTGCGAAATGACGCTGGCTCAATCGTATCTCGCCGAGACGACGCGCGCGCAGCGCGCGCCTTGGAGGTCGAATTTATCGACGGGCGGCTGGACTGGGGCGGGTCGGCGCCGAGGGCGCCGAAACCTCGACGTGGCCCGGCCGCCAAGCCCGACAAGAGCGATCAAGGCAGCCTGTTCTAGCGGAGTGCTGGGCCCGGGCCGGCGCAGGCGCGCCGGTCCGCCCCAACGTCACTCTTCCAGCGAGAGCGCGACAAAGCGCGGCTCGCCGGCGCGGCGGACGAGCAGAAGGAGCGACTTGCGACCAGCCTCGATGGTCTCGTCGATCCGCGCTTCGAAGTCGGCGATCGATGTCACAGGCTCCTGGCCCGCCTCGGTGATCAAGTCGCCCGGGCGCAGACCCTTCTCAAAGGCCTCGGTCGACGGATCGACCTCGGAGACGACGAGCCCCTCGGCATCGGCGGCTACTCCGAGGCTCTCGGAGAGCTCAGGCGTCACGGTCGACACGGTCAGGCCGAGGATCTGCTGTTCTGCAGGGGCTTCGGGCTCGGGCGTCGCCGCCGCGGGAACGGCACCCTCCGCCTCTTCCCGGCGGCCAAGCGTCACCCGCAAGGTCTGGGTCTCACCGTCGCGGAAGACGACGACGCGCACCGTTTTGCCAACATCGGTGTTGCCGACCTGCTGGACGAGGCTGCGCGTGTCGTCCACGTCGCGGCCATCGAAGCTGAGGATGACGTCACCCGACTCCATCCCGGCCTCAAGCGCAGGGCCTTCGGGCACATCGGTGACCATCGCACCGCGCGCCTCAGCGAGCCCGAGGCCCTCTGCGATGCCCTCGGTCACATCCTGAATGCGCACGCCGAGCCAGCCGCGGCGCGTTTCCCCAAATTCCTGAAGCTGGGCGATCACATTGGTCGCCACGCGGCTCGACATCGCAAAGCCGATCCCGATCGAGCCGCCATTGGGCGACAGGATCGCGGTGTTCACGCCGATGACCTCGCCAGCCATATTAAAGAGCGGCCCGCCCGAGTTGCCGCGATTGATCGCGGCGTCGGTCTGAATGTAATCGTCATAGCTGCCCGAGAGCGCGCGTCCGCGCGCTGAAACGATACCAGCGGAGACCGAAAAGCCCTGGCCGAGCGGGTTGCCCATCGCCATCACCCAATCGCCCACGCGGGCAACGTCGCTGTCGCCCCAGGGCACGAAGGGCAGCGGCGTTTCGGCTTCGACCTTCAGGAGAGCAAGATCCGTGTTGGGGTCTGTCCCGACGACTTCGGCGGGAAGCTCGGCGCCCGAAAAGAATTCGATCAGGATCTCGTCGGCCTGTTCGATCACATGGTTGTTGGTGACGATGAAGCCGTCTTCCGAGATCACAAAGCCCGAGCCGAGGGCCGACGAGCGGCGGGGCGGGCGACCATTGTTCGGCCCATTTCGATCCAGAAAGTCACGGAAGAAATCCTCGAAAGGCGAGCCCTCGGGCACCACTGGCCCGGGGCCTGTCGACGTCTCCACGACCGTCGATGTGGTGATGTTGACGACCGAGGGGCTGACCTGATCGGCCAATTCGGCAAAGCTTTCCGGCGCGCCGCGGGCGTGGCCCGGCGCGATCGGACCCAATGCAAGGGTCAGGCCAACGAGGGCCGCGGCGGCGGTGCGATATGCCGGGCCGGGAAGAGCAGCGATGCGGTTGGCCTGAAACGTCAAGGCAGGTCTCCTTTTGACATCAATCGTCATGCGGCAATCTTGAAACGCCGGAGTCCGGCGCAGGGTCGATTGCGATGGCTTCCTATGTAGGGGGCATGGCCCATAACTCAAAGTGCGCGACCGATCTTGCAGCCCAGACGTGCTGCGAGATGGCAGGCGTCGGGCATCTTTGAGGGCGGTTCGAGCGCTTCGGTAAAATTGTTGCAGCCTCCGCTGGCCCTGGCAAGCCCGGCCCCCTTGAATTGCACTGTGATTTGCAGATGTGATCTGCGCGATACGTACGCCGAGGCGCAGGATGCCCAAAACCGGTGCTGTCTTGCGGCCTCGCGAGGCCTGCCGATGCCTCGCCGTGCCTCGCGCCCAACCGACCGCGCCGGGTCAGGGTGCGATCCAGGTCGCGAGCCAGACAAAGATGCCACCGCCCGTCATCGCGAGAAGCCCAAGGAGGCGGATCGTGTCGGGCGGCAAGGTCTGCAACAGGCGGAGCGCTTCTTCGAGACGCGAAGGGGCCAGTGCAAGCACCAGCCCCTCCAGCAGAAATACCAGCCCGAGAGCTAGGAGTACCGTCGTCATTCAGTCTCCGCCGAGCCGAGGGGCCCCGTTGCGCCAACGCCTGCGCCGCTCGGACCGCTGAGCAGGCCCGTCCCGTCGAGATACTCGAAAAACTCGCTGTCGGGCGTGATGACCATCGTCGAATTCGAGCCTTGGATGGCCCGCTCATAAGCTGCGAGCGAGCGGTAAAACTCGAAGAACTCAGGATCGGCCCCAAAGGCTTGGGCGAAGATCGCGTTTCGTTCGGCATCGGCTTCGCCGCGGATGACCTCGGATTCGCGCGATGCGTCCGACGTCAGCTCAACCACGGTCCGGTCCGCTTGGGCGCGCACGCGCTGGGCGGCTTCCTCGCCGCGGGCGATCTCGTCTGCCGCTTCCCGCTCTCGCTCGGCCCGCATCCGGGCAAAGGTCGCGTCGAGGTTCTGCGCGGGCAGGTTGGTCTGCTTCAGCCGCACATCGACGACTTCGAGGCCAAGCGGCATCGCGCGAGCGCGAACCTGGGCGGTAATCCGCGTCATCAGTTCGGCCCGATCCGCCGACAGGATCGTGTTCGAGGTCACGCCGTCCGAGCCGAGCACGGCGCGGATGGCAGGGTTGATGATGCTCTCGAGCCGGTCCTCAGCGGCACGCAGCCCACCGATCCCGACGGCCTGGCGGAATTGGACCACGTCGTTGATCCGGTAGCGCGCGAACGCGTCGACCACGAGGCGCCTGTCGTCCGAGGGTGTGACCTCGGTCGGCGGCGTGTCGATGGAGAGGATCCGGTCGTCGTAGCGGACGACCTCCTGGATCACGGGGACCTTGAAGGCGAGCCCCGGCTCCTCCTCGACGCGGACGATCTGGCCGAACTGCAGGACCAACGCTTTTTCCCGTTCGTCAACGATGAAGATCGACGACAGGAGGCCGATGACAGCCACGGCGATGATGGGAAGGATATAGCCAATCTTTTTCATATCAGTTCCCTCCGGTCGCCGTGCCTGCCGACGCGGTCGTCGAACGGCGGAGTTCGTTTAGCGGCAGGTAGGGCACAACGCCCTGACCCGCGCCGTTTCCGCCGCCGGCATCGTCGAGGATCACCTTTTCCACATCGCCGAGCACGCGTTCCATCGTCTCGATATAGAGACGGCGACGCGTCACGTCGGGTGCTTTGGCGTACTCCTCCAAAACGGCGGTAAAGCGCGAGGCCTCACCCTGGGCTTCGTTGACGACGCGCGCGCGGTAGGCCTCGGCTTGTTCGAGGATCTGCGCGGCTTCACCACGCGCCCCAGCCGTCACGCGGTTGGCATAGGCATCGGCTTGGCGTTCCAGCCGGTCCCTCTCCTGCTCTGCGGCCTGCACTTCGCGGAAGGCGTCGATCACCTCGGCGGGCGGGTCTGACTTATCGAGGTTGAGACGGATGATGTTCACACCCGACGCGTATTGGTCGAGCGTCCCTTGGATCAATTCCTGCACCTGCGAGGCAATGACTTCGCGGTCGCGGTTGAGGATCGGGGCAAGCTCACGCTGGGCGATCACCTCTCGCATCGCCGCTTCGGACACAGCGCGGATCGTCTCAGACGGCTCGGCAAGATTGAACAGGAACAGCGCCGGGTCGGAGATGTTCCAGATCACCTCAAAATCGATGTCGACGATGTTTTCATCGGTCGTCAACATAAGGCCATCGTCGTTGTTCGTCCGTCCAACACCGAGCTGTTCGCTCTGTTCCCGTGTCACTGGGAGGACCTCGGCCGTCACGAGCGGCCATGGCGCGAAGTTGAGCCCCGGTTCGCCGGTTGAGCTGTACTCCCCGAGAAAGAGCTCGACCGACTGTTCTTCGGGCCGGACCGTGTAAAAGCTCATGAGACCCCAGAGGATCACCGCAGCGCCCAGGCCGAGGCCGATTGTGCCGCGGGTGATCTTGAAACCGCCGCCGCCAAACCCGCCACCGCCGCCATTCGCACCGTTGCCGCCGCCGCGCCCGCCCATCAGGACGCGCAAGCTCTCTTGGCCCTTTTTGACGATTTCGTCGATCTCGGGAATTTGGGGATTGTCGCCATCGGGCCGGCGCGGCCCGCCGGGGCCGCCACGGCCACCGCTGCCATTGTTGCCCGAGCCGCCTCCGGAGCTTCCACCGCCCCAAGGTCCGCCGCTGTTACCTGCCATTGGCTTGAGTTTCCTTCTCGTCTTCGGACTGTGTCAATTGCTCAATTAGGTGGTCGCGTCCCTTGGCTTTTCAAGCAGCAAGAGGCCGATCACCCGCTTCGGACTGGCGATTTCATGGTCACGATCTCTTCGGAAATCGTTGGGTGGACGGCGACCGTCCGGTCAAAATCCGCCTTGGTCGCGCCCATCTTCACGGCCACACCCGCAAGCTGGATCATTTCCCCTGCCCCGTCGGCGACAATGTGGACACCGCGGACCTTTTGGGTCGCCTGGCTGACGACGAGCTTCATCATCACCCGGTCCTCGTCGCCGATAAAGGCGGTGCGCATCGGACGGAACGAGGTGCAATAGACGTCGATCGGCTCTTCGTCGCGCGCCGCCTCCTCGCTGAGGCCGACCGTCCCGTATTCGGGCTGCGTGAAGACCGCGGAGGGCACAAGTGCGTGATCGGGTTTGGTCGGATTGCCGCCAAAGACCGTCTCGGCAAAGGCCATGCCCTCGCGGATCGCCATGGGGGTGAGTTGCAGACGGTTGGTCACGTCACCAATCGCGTAGATCGACGGAATGGCTGTCTGGGAATAGGCGTCGACCTTGATCTCGCCGCGCCGTCCGATGCCGACGCCGACCTCCGCAAGCCCCATGTTTCCGGCGTTGGGCGCGCGCCCAGTGGCAAAGAGCACCTGGTCGAACGTCTCCTCGCGTCCGGTTGTCGACTTGATCCAGATGCCATCGTTCTTGCGCTGCATCTCGAGGACATTGGTGCCGGTATGGATGCCGATCCCGTGGCGCTGCATGTGCTCGGCGATGTGCCCGCGCGCTTCGTCATCGAACCCACGGAGGATCTGTGCGCCGCGGTAATACTGCGTGACCCGGGTGCCGAGCCCGTTGAAGATGCAGGCCATCTCGCACGCGATATAGCCGCCGCCGACGATAAGCAGCCGCTCGGGCAGGCTGTCGAGGTGGAAGACCTCGTTGGAGGTGATCCCCATCTCGGCTGCGCCCGCGATCTGGGGCAATTCGGGCCACCCACCGGTCGCCACCAGAATGTGCTTGGCGGTGACTTCCGTGCCGTCGGCGAGACGAATTGTATGGGGGTCGGCGACGGTCGCACGCTGCGGGTAGACCGTAACGCCCGAGCCATCGAGCAGCTTGCCGTAGACCCCTTCGAGACGGTCGAGTTCGCTTGCGAGATGGTCGCGAAAGCGCGGCCAGTCGAACCCGGTCGCCTCTGGCAAATCCCAACCATAGGCGTTGGCCTCGCGCACCGCCGACGGAAACTCGGAGGCGAACACCATGATCTTTTTGGGCACGCAGCCACGGATCACGCATGTCCCGCCCAGGCGGCTCTCCTCGGCGAGCGCGACCTTGGCGCCGAACTGCCCGGCCGAGACGCGTGCTGCGCGCACGCCGCCCGAGCCGCCGCCGATCACGAAAAGGTCGTAGTCGAAAGCCATCGATCAATCCCCGTCGCGGGCAAAGAGATTGCCCTCCAAGACGCCGTCGCCGAGCTCTCCCGGCAGCGCATGCTCCTCGACCGCACCATCGCCAAAGCCTACGATCACACGGTCGCAGATGTCGACGAAGAGGCCGTTTTCGACAACGCCAGGGATCTGGTTGAGCACGAGTGAGACCTGGCGCGCATCGGTGATGTGCTTGAGATGACAATCGAGGATGTAGTTGCCCTCATCGGTGATATAGGGCGTGTCGGCGTTCATGCGCAGCGTCGTATCGCGGCCCATCACGTCGAGGCTGGCCAGCGTCTCTTCGATCAGGGCCTGTGTTGTGCGCCAGCCAAACTGGATCATCTCGACAGGCAGAGGAAACCCGCCCAGTGTTTGGACATGTTTGGCGGCGTCGGCGATGACGATCATTGCGTCGGACGCGCAAGCGACGATCTTTTCCTGCAAGAGCGCGCCGCCTCCGCCTTTGATCAGATTAAGCTCCCCGTCGAACTCGTCCGCCCCGTCGATTGTGAGGTCGAGCCATTGCGCCTCGTCGAGCGTGACGACACGAAGCCCCAGCTCCTGCGCGAGATCTGCCGTGCGCGTCGAGGTCGGCACGCCAACGATGTCGAGGTTTTCGAGCTTGGCGCGCTCGGCCAGAAGCCGGACCATCCACGCCGCGGTCGAGCCCGTGCCGAGGCCGACGCGCATCCCTGTCTCGACAAGGCGCACGGCGCGGCGCGCTGCCGCGAGCTTGGCGCGGTCGATCGGAGAAAGGTCAGAGATCATTGGTGGGCTCCGCTGCGGCTATGCTCTCTTGGCACAATCGCTCAGGGGCTGCGAGCTGGTTTTGCGCGGGCGCGAACGTGTGCCGCCGCCTCGGAGGGCGAGAATGTCGGAATTCGCCATGCAGGCGGCGGCCATCTCTGGGATCAGGGCCGAAGAGGAGGCGCAATGACACTCAGCGTATTCGACATCTTTAAGGTTGGGATCGGTCCGTCTTCGTCGCATACGATGGGCCCGATGGTCGCTGCCGAGCGCTTTCTCGACCGGCTGCGCACTGCGCCATTCTCCGTCCATGGGCTGAAAGCGCGGCTCTACGGCTCGCTGGCCTTTACCGGGGTCGGGCACGCGACAGACAGGGCGGTGATCCTTGGGCTCGCAGGGTTTCGCGCGGAGGATTACGACGCCGATGCCGCCGCGGCGGCGCTCCGCGCGGTGCATGCCGAGCGACGGCTTGCGCCGGCGGGGCTCGGCCCATTCGTCTTTGACCCTGTGGCCGATCTGGCCTTCGATTTCGGCCCGGCCCTTGCCGGACACCCGAACGGTCTCGTCCTGAGCGGCACGGATGCCCAGGGCGACGTGATCCTCTCGGAAACCTATTACTCGGTTGGCGGCGGTTTCGTCGTCACCGCTGCCGAGCTTGAGGCAGGCCCGGTAACCATGGCGGGCGCGGCGCTGCCGTTCCCCTTTACCAACGCCGCCGAGATGTTGAGCCTTGCCGCGCAGAGCGGAAAGTCCATCGCCAAGATGATGGACGCCAACGAGCGCACACAGCGCACGGTGCCCGAGATCGACAGGCGTCTGCGTCGGATCTGGTCGGTCATGGAGGCCTGCATCGCGCGGGGGCTGGCGCATGAGGGCATCCTGCCGGGCGGGCTCGACGTCAAACGTCGCGCGCCCGCCATCCATGCCGCCCTCCGCGCCGAGCGCGGGCAGAACCTTGCGCCGCCGCACCATGTCAACGACTGGATCTCGGTCTATGCGATGGCCGTAAACGAAGAGAATGCAGCGGGCGGGCAGGTCGTGACCGCGCCGACAAACGGCGCCGCAGGCGTCGTGCCGGCCGTTTTACGCTATTGGCTCGACCATGTGCCGGGCGCGGCCCGGGCGCGCGTGCCGGAATACCTTCTGACCGCGGCGGCCATCGGCGGTATCATCAAGCGCAACGCCTCGATCTCGGGCGCTGAAGCGGGCTGCCAAGCCGAGGTCGGCTCGGCTTCGGCGATGGCGGCGGCGGGCATCTGCGCGCTGATGGGCGGCACGCCAAGGCAAGTCGAGAACGCGGCGGAGATAGCGCTGGAACACCACCTCGGCATGACATGCGACCCGATCAAAGGCCTCGTGCAGGTCCCTTGCATCGAGCGCAACGGCCTGGGCGCCATCAAGGCGGTCTCGGCGGCCTCGCTCGCCCTGCGCGGAGACGGCACCCATATCGTGCCGCTCGACGCCTGTATCGAGACGATGCGGCAGACCGGGCGCGACATGGCCGAGGCCTATAAGGAGACATCGCTGGGCGGGCTTGCCGTCAACGTGCCCAATTGCTGAGCGCGCCCCGACAACCCCGATCGTTTGTTCCGTCTTGGCCCCGGCGGTGTGGCTCCATATATCATCCGTATGTTTGCTGACCTCCTCCGCCGTCTGACCGAGCCAGAGCCCGAGCCGCTTCCCGATCCGGATGCGCGCCGCGCCTTGACTGCCCTTCTTGTGCGCATCGCCCGCGCCGACGGGGACTATGCCAATGTCGAAGCCCAGCGGATCGACCGGATCGCGATGGCACGGTTTGGCCTTTCCCCGTTCGAGGCCACGGCCCTGCGCCGCGAGGCCGAGGATCTCGAAGCCGAAGCGCCCGACACCGTCCGCTTCACCCGCGCCATCAAGGACGCCGTCCCGTACGAAGACCGCGCCGGCGTTATAGAGGCCATGTGGGACGTGGTGCTGGCCGATGGGGCGCGCGACCACGAGGAGGACGGTCTGATCCGCTTGGTGGCCAATCTCCTCGGGATCAACGACCGCGACAGTGCCATCGCGCGGCAGCGCGTCGAGGCGCGTGGCGGCTAGCCGGACGGGCCCATTGCGCGCCGCCCTTCCGATGTATGACCGCGTCGAACTGCGCGCGGAGACAGACAAGTACTGGTCGGCCATCGCAACGCGCCTGGCGCAGGACGGGATCGCTGCACCGGCAGAGCTCACGCGCGACGCGGACCGGTGGGAGCTCTGGAGCGCGCCCGACCTCCTACTCGCGCAGACCTGCGGCCTGCCCTTCCGCGCGCGGTTGCACCGCGACGTAGCCCTCGTTGGCACGCCGGATTACGGCCTGCCGGGCTGTGCGCCCGGGCATTATTGTTCGGTCATGGTGGTCCGCGCCGGAACGAGCGGCGATCTTGACGCCCTCTCGCGGGCGCGCTTTGCCTACAACGATCCGCTCTCCCAATCGGGCTGGGCCGCGCCAGTCGATTGGGCCGGGCAGCTCGGCCTCCGCTTTGGCCCATTGATCGAAACCGGCGCGCATATCGCCTCGGCCCGGGCCGTCGCCGATGGCCGGGCCGACCTCGCCGGCATCGACGCCGTGACCTGGCGGCTCATCAAGCGCTACGACGCCTTTGTCTCTGAGCTCCGCGAGATCGCAATGACACGCCCGACGCCCGGCCTTCCCTACATCGCGGCGGGGGGCAGGAATACGGCGCCGATCGCCGACGCGGTCTCTGCCGCCATCAAAGACCTCTCCTTGGCCGACCGTTCCGCCCTCGGCCTGACCGGGCTCGTGCATATCCCCCGCGAGGCCTATCTCGCTCAGGGCACGCCGCCGAGCCCCGACGTCTACGCCGAGACGCTCGGCGCTTAAGCGTGGGCCCGCCCCGCCGGAGCCCAACTCAGCCTTGCCGCGCCGCAGGGCAGCTCAAAGATGCTCGCGAAAGCAGCAGAGCTTGGCGCCCTGCCTATCGACTGAGCCACCCCATTGCATTCTGAGCCGTTCTGCGCGTTACTTCGCCCACGGACGCGGACCCGGAACAAGTGAGACGCCGTGCAAGCACCCTTCCCGACGATCACCGCAGAGATAGAGACTGCGCCCGTCATCGAGATCCGTGGGTTGCACAAGGCCTATGGGGCGCTCGAAGTGCTGAAAGGGGTCGACATGGTCGCCCCGCGCGGACATGTCGTGTCGCTGATCGGGTCGTCCGGGTCTGGGAAATCCACGCTCTTGCGCTGCGCCAACCTCCTCGAAGACAGTCAAGCTGGAGAGATCCTGTTCGAGGGCGAGCCCGTCCTATGGCGCGGGCAGGGCCATAGCCGCCGCCCGGGCGACCGCGCGCAGATCACGCGTATCCGAACCAATCTTTCGATGGTGTTCCAACAGTTCAATCTTTGGTCGCACCTCTCGGTCCTCGATAACGTCATCGAAGCGCCGTGCACGGTCCTCGGGCGCGAGCGGGAGGCCGCCGCCGCTCTCGGGCGGGAGCTCTTGGCCAAGGTCGGGATCGGCGACAAGTGCGATGTTTGGCCCGCCCAGCTCTCCGGCGGCCAACAACAGCGCGCAGCCATCGCCCGCGCGCTCGCGATGGAGCCGAAAGCGCTCCTCTTTGACGAGCCGACCTCGGCGCTCGATCCCGAATTGCAGCAGGAGGTCGTCAAGGTCATCAAGGACCTCGCTGCCGAGGACCGCACGATGCTCATCGTTACCCACGACATGCGGCTCGCGGCGGATGTATCGGACCATGTCGTGTTCCTGCACCAGGGCAGGATCGAGGAAGAGGGCCCGCCGGACGACGTTTTCGGCGCGCCCAAGACCGAACGCTTGCAGCAATTCCTATCCCATAGCCGCTAAGCCGTGCGACCCAACCGCAGACGAACCACAGACCACAAAAAGACCACCAGGGAGACCAAAGAATGAAACCGATCCTTCTTGCCGCCGCTGCTGCGCTTCTGGCCGGCCCGGTTCTCGCCCAGGACGTTGTCCGCATGGGCACCGAAGGCGCCTACCCCCCCTACAACTTCATCAACGATGACGGTGAGGTTGACGGCTTTGAGCGTGAGCTGGGCGACATTCTGTGCGAGCGCGCGGGGCTGACATGCGAGTGGGTGACCAATGATTGGGATTCGATAATTCCCAACCTGACCTCGGGGAATTACGACACGATCATCGCCGGCATGTCGATCACCGACGAGCGCGACGAGGTCATCGACTTTACCCAGAACTACATCCCGCCGGCTGCGTCCGCCTTTGCTGCAACCAACCCGGATGCCGATTTAGAAGGCGGGGTGATCGCGGCCCAAGTCAACACGATCCAGGCGGGCTTTATAGCGGAGTCGGGCGCGACCCTGATCGAATTCGCGACACCCGATGAGACCATCGCCGCCGTGCGCAACGGCGAAGCGGACGCCGTCTTTGCCGATAAGGACTTTCTCGCGCCCATCGTCGAAGAGGATGCGGAGATGTCGTTCGTCGGCGAGGATGTCGCCCTGGGCGGTGGCGTCGGCATGGGCCTGCGCGAGAGCGACGGTGACCTGCGTGAGACCTTTGACGCGATCATCGGAGAGATGAAGACAGCGGGCGAGCTCAATGAGATGATCATCAAGTGGTTCGGCGAAGAGGCTGCCGTCTACGATATCGGCAGTTAACCCTTTGAAAACCGGCGGGACGGCAGCCCCCACGCGCCGCCCCGCCCTTTCTTCTTGCTGAAAATATCGCCGCCGGAGGCAAACACCGCCTCCGCAGCGCCAAGCCTCGGATGCGAGCGCCCATGTTTCCGTTTTGCGAAGATCCGACCGTTTTGACCGACACGTGGTGGATGGCCTGTTACCTCACGACGGGCATCCACATGAACCTCTATTGGAGCTTCCTGACGGTCTTTCTCCTCTTGGCCATCACGGCGCCGACGGCCCTTGCCTTTGGCTTTGCCGGAGCGGCGGCCTCGCGCTCGCGCATCCTGCCGCTCGCCTGGCTTGGCAAGGGCTATACCTCGATCGTGCGCGGCGTGCCCGATATCGCATTCTTTCTGTTCTTTGTGATCGCGCTCGACCAGGGGATCGAATATCTCGTCCATTCCGTGCGCTGCGCCGATTGGGAAGAGCCAGTTCGGCAAGGCGCGAATTTCCTCGTGTGCCCGGAGGCCAAGGTCCCGCCCTCGGCCGCGGCGCAAGCTTGGCACGAAGCCTATAACTTCACGCTTGCTGTCTTCACCTTCGCGCTGGTCTTTGGCGCCTTTGCGGCCAACGTGCTCTATGGCGCGATGCAGGCGGTGCCCCGCGCGCAGATGGAGACCGCCGAAGCCTATGGCATGTCCGAGCGACAGAGCTTTTGGCGCATTCTTGTGCCACAAATGTGGATCTTTGCCCTGCCGGGCCTCTCGAACCTGTGGATGATCCTGATCAAGGCTACGCCGTTGCTCTTTCTTCTGGGCGTCGAGGACATCGTCTATTGGGCGCGGGAGCTTGGCGGCTCGAAGACCGCGCGCTTTACCGACTACCCCCATGGGGATTGGCGGCTTTACTACTTCCTCTTCCTCCTCGTCTTCTATCTCGCCTTCACGCGCGTCTCTGAGATCGTGCTTGCGCGGCTGACCCAGCGGCTTTCGCGAGGGCAGGCAACGATGGGCGGCGAAGCGCTCCGCAAGGCGCCGGCATGAGGGCCGCAGGATGAGTTGCGCCCAGACGATCCAGGATTATGCGCTGCGGTCGCTCGGCATCGGAGAACGCCTTTTGCCGCGCTCCGACATCACGCTTTGCGAGCAGATTGTGTTGATTGGATCCGGCCTCATTTGGAATGTCTATTTCGGCGCGCTCGCGCTCGTCTTGGGCTTCTTTTTAGCGACGGCACTCGCGGTTGCGAAAAACGATCCGCGCAAGGCAGTCCGCAAACCGGCGGAGTGGTTCATTTTCGTCTTCCGCGGCTCACCGCTCTTCATTCAGTTTTTTCTCGCCTATTTCGGCTTTCTGTCGTTGAAGCAGGTCTATCCTGTTTTCGACCCGCTCACCTCGGCGGCACTCGGCGCGCTTGTGGTGTTGTTCTTTAATACGGCTGCCTATGCGGGCGAGATCTTTTACGGCGCGCTGCGCTCGGTGCCGAAGGGAGATCTCGAAGCGGCGGACGCCTATGGGCTGACTGGGTTTGCGCGGTTCCGCCGGATCGTGTGGCCGACGATGCTGCGCCTCGGTTGGCCGGCCTATACCAACGAGGCAATCTTTCTGTTTCATGCGACAACGCTGGTCTTCTTCTCGGGCTTTCCCGCACTGCAGCAGCGGGGCGATGCGCTCTATTATGCGAGCTACTTTGCCGACCGGACGTTCAACCCGTTCGTCCCCTATCCGATCGTGGCGGTCTACTTTATTCTGCTCACGCTGGCCATCATCGGGCTGATGGGCGCGATCAACCGGCGTCTCAATCGGCATCTGCCCCAGGCGCAAAGGGCCCGGATGCGCCTGCGCCCACAACTGATCCGCTAGCGGCGACCGAGCATGCCTCCGGCGGCGATATTTGCGGCAAGAAGAAGGGGCGCGGTGTGCGTTAACCTTAATGAAGTCTTGACGGCACCCATGGCAACGCGGGGCGGCCTTGCTCCTCGAAGGGCGAGGGGCTAGCGTCCGCTCGAGCCAGTTCAGAGGCCCTATGCATATCGGCATTCTGCAGACCGGCCACATGGCCGAGGCCGTCCGGCATGACACGGGCGATTACAACGACATGTTCGTGCGCTTGCTGGCGCCGTACGGGCTCAGCTTCACCACGTGGGATGTGGAAGCGTCGGACATGCCGGCGGACCCGGAGGCTGCGGAGGGGTGGCTGATCACCGGCTCTCGTCACGGGGCCTATGAGGATCATCCTTGGATTGCCCCGCTTGAGGCGCTTGTCCGGCGCATCGTCGCAGCGCGGCGCCCGCTCATCGGGATCTGCTTTGGCCATCAGATCGTGGCCCAAGCGCTTGGCGGGACGGTCGAGAGGTTCGCCGGTGGCTGGTCGGTCGGGCCGACAGCCTATGACCGCGAGGACGGGACGCAAGTCGTGCTCACGGCCTGGCACCGGGATCAGGTGACAACGCCGCCGGCCGCAGCGCGCACCATTGCATCGAACGATTTCTGCGCCCATGCGGCGTTCCTGATCGGAGACACGACCCTCACCTGGCAGCCGCACCCCGAATATGGCAGCGACGCGCTCGCGGCATTGATCGCGCATCGGGGCGCATCCGTCGAGCCCGAGCGCCTGGCCAAAGCCCAGGAACGCCTCGCAGAGGTGACAGACCGGCGGCGGATCGGCGCGGAGATGGCGCTATTCTTCCGGGCAACCCGCAGCAAGGCGACCGATGTCGCTTGACTTCATTGCCGATCTGCCGCCCGCGGCGCAGGCCTATCTGAGCGAGCGGCGGCTCGACGAGGTCGAGTGTATCGTCGCTGACATGGCGGGGGTGGCACGCGGCAAAGCGATGCCCGCACTCAAGTTTCGGCGGGATGCGACGTTTTACCTGCCGAACTCGATTTTCTTGCAGACGATTACGGGCGATTGGGCGGATGTCGAGGACATGCCCTTCACCGAGCCCGACATGCTTCTGACGCCGGACCTCTCGACCGCGACCGCCGCCCCCTGGACAGCGGATTGGACCATTCAGATCATCCACGACATCACGGAGCGAGACGGAACACCCGTCCCGTTTGCCCCGCGCAATGTGCTACGCCGCGTCGTCGGGCTTTATGAAGCGCGGGGCTGGCGGCCGATCGTGGCGCCTGAACTGGAGTTTTACCTTGTCGCACCGAACCTCGACCCGGCCAAGCCGGTCGAGCCGCCGATGGGGCGCTCTGGGCGCCGGGCGGCGGCGCGGCAAGCCTATTCGATGTCGGCCGTCGACGAATATGGCCCCGTCATCGACGACATCTACGATTTCGCCGAGGCGCAGGGCTTTGAGATCGACGGCATCCTGCAGGAGGGCGGGGCTGGGCAGGTCGAGCTCAACATGGCCCATGGTGACCCGGTGCGCCTCGCCGATGAGATCTTTTTCTTCAAGCGGCTGATCCGGGAGGCCGCCCTGCGCCACGATTGCTACGCGACCTTCATGGCCAAGCCGATCGAGGGGGAGCCAGGCTCTGCCATGCATATCCACCATTCGGTGGTCGATCAGGCGACGGGGCAGAACATCTTTGTCGGGGCCGGTGGCGCGGAGACCGAAGCCTTTGCCCATTTCATCGGCGGCATGCAGAATTACCTGCCCGCGGCGATCGCGCTGCTGGCGCCCTACGTCAACAGTTACCGCCGCTATGTGCGGGACCATGCCGCGCCGATCAACCTCGCCTGGGGCCGGGACAACCGGACGACGGGCCTGCGGATCCCGGTGTCGGAGCCCGCGGCGCGGCGCGTCGAAAACCGGCTCGCGGGGATGGATTGCAACCCTTATATCGGGATCGCGGCCTCTCTGGCTTGCGGGTATCTGGGGATCCTAGAAGAGCGTGCGCCCGCGCCGGAATTTACCGGGGACGCCTACGATACTGACCCCGATATCCCGCGGACCTTCGGCGAAGCGCTGCGCCTTTTTCAGGAGAGCAATGCCCTGCACGACGTGTTGGGAAAGCAGTTCGCGTCCGTTTATGCGACGGTTAAGGATCTGGAATACCAGGAATTCCTGCAGGTAATCTCACCCTGGGAGCGGGAGCACCTGCTGCTCAACGTCTAAGCTTGGGGACTCGCGCGGGCGCCTGCCCGCAGGCGGCGTCGGTCCGAGCGGTTGTTTGCGAGCTTCCACGCGACGAAGCGGCCGCATGGGCCGGCGCCGCGGTGCTAGACTTCCGGTACCAAGATCTCGCGCTTGCCGATGGAGTTTGAGGGGCCGACGACGCCGTTATCCTCCATCTGCTCCACGAGGCGCGCGGCCTTATTGTAGCCGATGGCGAGCTTGCGCTGGATGTAGGAGGTGGAGCACTTCCGATCCCGCGCAACGATGCCGACCGCCTGATCATAGAGCGCGTCCTCGCCATCGGTGTTGCCGCCGGTATTGAGGCCGAGAACCGCGTCAATGTCGCTTTCGCGCTCCTCATCCGGGCCGTCCTGCACGCCGCCGACATAGTCGGGCGGGCCGAAGGATTTGAGGTGATTGACGATCTCTTCGACTTCTTCGTCCGACACGAAGGGACCGTGGACGCGGGTGATGCGCCCGCCCCCGGCCATGTGGAGCATATCGCCCATCCCGAGGAGCTGTTCGGCGCCCATCTCGCCGAGGATCGTGCGGCTATCGACCTTGGAGGTGACCTGAAAGCTGATCCGCGTCGGGAAATTCGCTTTGATCGTGCCGGTGATGACGTCGACGGACGGGCGTTGCGTGGCCATAATGAGGTGGATGCCGGAGGCACGGGCCATCTGCGCCAGACGCTGAATACAGGCCTCGATCTCCTTGCCGGCGACCATCATGAGATCCGCCATCTCGTCGACCACAACGACGATGTAGGGTAGCGCTTCGGGGGCAAATTCCTCCGTCTCAAAGACGGGCTCGCCGGTCTCATCGTCAAAGCCGGTCTGCACGGTGCGTGAGAACATCTCGCCCTTCGCGAGCGTCTCTCTCACGCGACCGTTGTACCCTTCGATGTTGCGCACGCCCATCTTGGACATCTTGCGGTAGCGGTCCTCCATCTCGGCGACGACCCATTTGAGGGCGACGACCGCCTTCTTGGGATCGGTGACCACCGGCGACAGAAGGTGCGGGATACCGTCATAGACGGAAAGCTCCAGCATCTTGGGGTCGATCATAATCAGCCGACACTCATCCGGGGTCAGCCGGTAGAGAAGCGACAGGATCATCGTATTGATCGCGACCGATTTGCCCGAACCCGTGGTCCCCGCGATGAGGAGGTGAGGCATCTTGGCAAGGTTGGCGACGACGGGCGCGCCGCCGATGTCTTTGCCCAACGCCAGTGGCAGGCGCAGGTTCTTGTCGTCATAGTCCCGTGTGGAGAGAAGCTCGCGCAGGAGCACCTTCTCCCGGTGCGCATTCGGAAGCTCGATCCCGATGACGGACCGGCCTGGCACCGTCGAGACGCGGGCCGAGAGCGCGGACATCGAGCGCGCGATATCGTCGGCGAGCCCGATCACGCGCGAGGCTTTGAGACCCGGCGCGGGCTCAAGCTCGTACATCGTCACGACGGGGCCTGGGCGGACGGACACGATCTCGCCCTTCACCCCGTAATCGTCGAGCACGTTCTCGAGCATACGCGCGTTTTCCTCGAGCGCCTCGTCGGGCAGGACATGGCGCACGATGTTGTCTGGGCTCGTCAGCAGCGCGAGCGAGGGCATGTCGTAGGCCGACGCATCCCCCTCCTCGGTGCCGAAATCGAGCGTGGGCTGCGCTTCGGCCTGCGCGCGGCGGGAAGGGGCGGGCTTTTTCGGCGGATGCTGGACGACGGCGCGCGGCTCCTCTTCGGGAAGGGGCACGCGGCGCTCTAGGCTTTGGGCGGCGCCGGGATCGGCGGGTGCGGCGTGGCGCATCAAAGCCGGAGAGCCCATGGCACCCTCCAGCGCTGCGCCCTCTGGCTCTGGTGCCGCGTAGCGTGCGGGCATTGCGGGCTCGTAGTCGAGCTCGGCCATTGGTGCTACGGGCACAGCGCCGGGGACCTTGACAAGCAGCGGCTCGGGCTTGCGCGGGCGGCGCACGGGCGGCTCGGCGCGACCGACCGGGGCGGGGCGCACGTCCTGACCCGTCCGCGCGCGGGCGCGGATCGCATTGGCGATGCGGGCTTGGACGCGGTCTTCGCCTGGGGGCAGGTCAGCCGCGTGGGGCGCATCGTCGTCGCCCTTGTCCAAAATCGGCTCGGGGGAACGACGGACGACTTTGGCAACGGTCGCCATCAGCCCGGGCTTGTCGCGCGTCAGCGGCGGCTCGTCCTCAAGCCCCCGATCAAGCGCCGGATCGAAGGTTGGCGCCGCCTCTTCCTCTCGGGCAGCGCGCGCCGTCCCCCGGGCCGCCTGACGCGCGCTCAACCCAGCGGCAGCCGCATGGGCTTGGCGCGCGCCAAAGCCCAGTGTCCCGACCACGCCGGCATAGAGGAGCACAAGTCCGTAGACCGTATAACGGGCAAAGCGCGTCAGCTCGGCACGCGTAAAGCCCGCCGTATAGAGAAACAGGACAACCGCCACGAGCCCCACGGGCACCGCAAGAAGGCGCACTCCTGCCGCCGCCCGCACGGGCAGGATGTTGATGAGCGCTCCGAGGATGGTATCGCCTAAGAGCCCACCAAGACCAAACGAGTGTGTCCAGTCTGAAGACGGCACGAGCGTCGAGGCGTAGATGGCGGCGGCAAAGATCGCGAGGGGCAAAAAGAGCGCGCGCCCGAGAACGCGTTCCCCCCCCGCATTCGCCAGAAGCCTTAGACCCCAGATCGCAACGACGGCTGCTATGACCCAGGCGCCGAACCCAACAACGATGAACAGCGGGGCTGCGACCGACGCGCCGAACCGGCCCAAGAGGTTTTGCGCGGGCGCGTCCGTGGCCGAAAAGAACGACGGATCGTCCGGCACATAGCTCGCCAAAAGCGCCGCAACGCAGAGCCCGAGCGCCAAGAGACCCAAGCCGACCAACTCACGCCCGCGCTTTTCGATCGCCGCCTGCATGGCGCTGTCGAGCAATGGATCACGCTGGTTGGTTGGATAGGCCATGCGTTCCTCTTTCACCCCCTGTCCAGGATGGTACGCACGGCGCGAAGGCCGCGGACCATCTCGTTTTTCTCCGCCACCATTGCAATGCGGATATAGCGTCCGCCCGGATTGCCGGCGTCGGTGTCGCGGCTGAGATAGGCGCCGGGCAAGACCTTGACCCCTGCTTCCGCCCAGAGCTGCTTTGCGGCCGCCTCGCCGGTGCCGACCCCCTCGGGCACGGGCAGCCACAAAAAGAACCCGCCCTGGGGCGGAAAGTATCCTTTGAAACCAGCAAAGACCGCGTCGGCGTCTTTGAACTTTTCCTGGTAGAGCGCGCGGGAGGCTACGACATGCGCCTCATCGCGCCAGACCGCTTCGGCCGCGTGCTGCACCGGGAGCGGCAGCGGCGCGCCAGCATAAGAGCGGAGTTGCTTCAGCTCGGCCATATTGCGCGCCCCTGTCGCGCAGAAGCCCGCGCGCAGCCCGGGCAGGTTGGAGCGCTTGGAAAGCGAATGAAAGATCACGACGCGGTCGCGCGAGAGCCCCATCTCGTCGGCCACTTGCCAAGCGCCGGGCGGGGGCGCGTCGCGCCAGATCTCGGAGTAGCACTCATCGGCGAACACAACGAAGTCGTGCGTTTCGGCAAGGGCCAGGAGCGTTTTCCAATAGGTAGCATCCGCGACGGCGCCTTGCGGGTTTGACGGGGAGCAGAGATAAGCGATGGCCGTCCGATCGAGGATGTCCCCGGGCAGCGACGCGAAATCGGGCAGAAAGCCCGTCTCTTCGGTCGCGTTCACGTAATGCGGCTGCGCGCCTGCTGCCCGCGCCGCAACGGCATAGACTTGATAGAACGGGTTTGGGACGAGAACGAGGGGCGCGGCACCGCGCTTTTCCTCGGGGCAAAGCGCGAGCCCTGCATTAAATAGCCCCTCGCGCGTGCCATTTAGGGCCATGATTTCGGTCTCGGGATCGGCCGGTGCGCCGTAGCGCGTGGCGATCCAGTCCGCGATGGCCGCACGGAGGCCCGGCGTTCCCTCGTTCGGCGGGTATTTGGCAAAGTCCGCCTGGTGCTCCGTGAGGACGTCGGCCACGAAAGCGGGCATGGCATGACGCGGCTCGCCAATGGTCATATCCACCGGGTCCCCTCCCGGCGACAGGCCGGCGAGCAGGCTCCGCAAGCGCGGAAAGGCGTATTCGGGCAGGTCCGAAAACCGCTGTGGGACCGTCATCTGCGGGGGCTCACCGCTCGAAATGATTACTGCCTCGGTCGGGGTCACTCTCGCCCCGTTGAGTTGACCCTAGCTGGGCGGCGGGCCCCGGTCCAGCAGATCGGGCGGCGGCAGGCCGGCTTGTGGCATTTCGGCCGGAGCGGCACTTGCGGCACCGGCGCCTACGCGAGGAGTGCTTCGAGCGCGGCGCCGATCCGCAAAAGGCGTTCTTCCTGGTTCGGCGGGGCCAGCAGGGAGAGCCCGCAGGAGGCGTGTCCCACTGGCAGAGTGAGGGCGCAAAGTCCCATCATGTTGCCGATGCGCGTGTTGCGCAGGGCCAAGAGGTTCTCCGAGGTGAAGAGGTCATGATCCTCGAGCACCGCGTGCTGTTTCGGCGGCAGGATCGGTGCTGTCGGGACGATCACGGCGTCATAGCCCGCACTCTCCTCGGCAAAGGCCGCGCGCAACATGTCGAGCCGCTGCCACGCGGCGACGTAATCCGGACCCGAGAAGTCCTTGCCCGCGCGGAAACGTTCGCGCACGGGCGGGAACATGGCGTCGGGATTGGCCTCGATCGCGTCGCGCCATGTCCCGTAGGTCTCAGGCGTATAGATCACGCCAGCCATCGAGAGCGCTTCGCCGACGGCGGCAATCTCGCCGTCGTCGATGTGGACACCCGACTTAGAGAGCTTTGTGAGCGCGTCCGCATGGGCCGCGGCGGGGCCCGCGCGGATACCGTCGTGGGCGACGGTCAGCAGGTTCAGAAAGCGCAGACCTTGCGGGTTTGCGCCGCGAAGATCGGGCGGCGCGCTCCCCTCCAGCGCGGCGAGAAGGAGCGCTGCGTCCTCGACACTGCGCGTCAGCGGGCCCACCGTGTCGAAGCGCGCCGCCAGGGGCAAAACGCCTGTCAGTGGCAGCCGCCCCGATGTCGTCTTGAGCCCCACAAGGTCGTTCCACGCAGCGGGCACGCGCACGGACCCGCCCGTGTCCGAGCCGATCCCAGCGCCCGCCAGCCCGAACGCGACCGAGGCGGCCGCGCCGGACGACGAGCCGCCCGACACCGCATCGTGGTCATTGACGCAGGGCGGGCTCGCGGTCATCGGATTGAGGCCCAGACCCGAAAAGGCGAGTTCGGTCTGATGGGTCTTGCCGAGGCAAACAAGCCCGGCCTGGCTCGCGTGCCGCAGGACTTGGGCGTCCTCGGTTGGCACGCGCCCCTTGAGGAGCGCCGAGCCGCCCTCGGTTGCCACACCCGCGGTGTCATAGAGGTCCTTCCAGGAGATCGGAACGCCATCGAGCGGCGACCGGCGGAGACCGAGCTTGGCCCGTTCGCGGGCAGCAGCGGCTTCTGCGCGGGCGCGCTCCGGCGTCGTGCGCGCATAGATCCGGCTGCCAAAGGCGTGGTTTTGGATCGAGGCGAGCATCTCTTCGGTCAGCGCGACCGGGTCCACCCGGCCCGCATCAATCTCTCGCCCGAGCTCTGCCGCGCTCTTTTGCTCGCCCATCGCACCCTGCCCGTTGGTTGCCGCTGCCGCGCGACGCTAGCGGCAGGTGGGCGCCTGGACAATCCCGGGGGCCGCCGTATCTCTCAGCGCATGGCACAGGACGCAGACATTTTGATCGTGGGTGGCGGGCTCAACGGGTGTGCGCTTGCGCTTGCCGCGGCGCAGGGCGGGCTGTCGAGCCTTGTGATCGACCGGCTCGCGAGCACAACGCGCGGGGAGGATGCTTTTGATGGGCGCTCCTATGCCCTGGCGCTCGCCTCAAAGCGCATGCTTGGCGCGCTTGGGCTGTGGGACGCCGTTGCCGCAGACACGCAGCCGATCCTTAAGATCCGCGCGAGTGACGGGCGGCCGGGCGAAGGGGCCTCGCCGCTCTTTCTTGAGTTTGACCATGCCGAAATCGACGAAGGGCCCATGGGCTTTATGGTCGAGGACAGGCACTTGCGCCGCGCCTTTCTCGCCGCAATCGAAGCCGAGCCGCTGGTGATGCACCGGCCGGAGGAGACTGTCGTCGCCCAGGAGATCGGCCCCGCTGGTGCCCAGGTGACGCTCGCCTCGGGCGCCACGCTGACGGCCGCGCTCGTTGTCGGCGCCGATGGACGGCGAAGCGGTGTCGCTGCGCGAGCCGGGATCACGCGGACAGGCTGGGGCTATGGCCAGACCGCACTCGTCTGCGCTGTGGCCCATGAGGCCCCGCATGAGGGCGAGGCGCACCAGTTCTTTATGCCCGGGGGGCCGCTCGCCATCTTGCCGTTGAAGGGCAACCGCGCGTCCATCGTTTGGAGCGAGCGGACACCTTTGGCCGAACACTATGCGACGCTCGACGATACCGCATTTCTCGACGTGCTTCGGCCGCGCTTTGGCGCCTTTCTTGGCGAGATCTCCCTCGCCGGCGCGCGCTACGCCTATCCGCTGAACCTTACGCTGGCGAACCGGATTGTGGCGCCGCGGCTTGCGCTGGTCGGCGATGCGGCGCAGGGCATTCACCCGATCGCCGGGCAGGGGCTGAACCAAGGCTTACGCGATGTTGGCGCCCTGGCCGAAGTCCTCGCCGAAGCGCGACGGCGCGGAGAGGATATCGGGACGATGGCAGTGCTGGAGCGGCACCGGCGGTGGCGGGCGTTTGACCGAACTGCGCTTGCCGTCGCCACCGACGGGTTCAATCGCCTCTTTTCCAACGACAATCCCATCCTCCGCCTGGGCCGTGATCTTGGCCTCGGCGCCGTTTCGCGCCTGCCAGGCCTCCGGCGCCGGTTCATCCGCGAGGCGGCCGGGCTAACAGGCGATGTGCCACGCCTCCTGCGCGGGCTGGCCGTTTAGTCTGGTTCGATCACGTATTCGAGTTCTGCCTCATTGAAGACAGCCGCACCTTGGCGCGGTTGGCGGAACGCAATCTCGCGCTCCATTACACGGACGACTGCAGCCTCACGGCGCTGCCAAAGCTTCGGATCGTGCAAAATGTGTGGTGGGAGTTTCTCTTTGAGAAAGACGCGGCGCGAGGATCGTGAAACCTCCACACGATATAAGGAACCGCATCGAAGCTACGGATCGGCGACAAGCCGACCGCGGAGCTCAGCCTCACGGCGCTTGATGGCTCTGAGTTCCTCTCGCAGCTCTGCTAACTCATCGGCAGGGTGCTTGGGGGTTGGATTGCGATGCACTCGGCGGGGTCCACTGGCTCCAATCTCGTCTGCATCGCTGAGTCGTCCTAAGGAATGCTTAAGGTTAATCTTCCAAAGGCCGCGCCTCATCGACCAGCATCACGGGGATGCCGTTGCGTATCGGATAGGCAAGGTGGGCGGCGCGGGAGATAAGTTCCTGCGCGCTTGCGTCGAATGTGAGCTGCGCTTGGGTCTGGGGGCAAACCAGCGCTTCGAGCATGCGTCGATCGTAATCGCGCGCTTCGAAGGTGAGGGGCTCAGCCTCGGCCTCAGGCTCTGCCATCACTGTATCGCCTCGCGCCCCTCGCCACCGCCGCCGCGCAGAGAGAACTCGATGAGAGTGACCAGCGTTTCTCTTCGCGTGGCGAGCGAGGGCGCTTCAAGCAGGGCTTGCTTTTCCTCGGCCTCGAAGGGGCAAAGCATGGAAAGCGAATTGATCAAAAGCTCTTCTTCGGCGTCTTTTAGACTGTCCCAATCCGTCGAAAGCGACCGCGCCGTAAAAAACCGCGACAGCAGCTCCAGAAAACCGTCGCGGTCAAAGGCGGGATCCTTCTCGACTCCGCCCAGATCACGGTCGAAGCCAGCCCACTCAACTTGCGCGCGACGATAGGGCGTGAATCCTTCGACCTCCGCGGCAATGCGAAAACGCGAGACGCCGCTGAGCGTAATCATGTACCGACCATCTTCTGTCTCTGAAAACGCGGTGAGGCGCCCGGCGCAACCGATCGTATGCAGGCGATCCTTCGCTCCATCGGGCACATCGCGCGGCTGCACCATGCCGATCAGCCGCTCTTTTGTCTTCAAGCAATCGTCGAGCATCGCGAGGTAGTGCGGCTCGAAGATATTCAATGGCAGCCGGGCGCGCGGCAGAAGCAGAGCACGCGGCAGCGGAAAGACGGGAATCGTTTCAGGCAGATCGGCTGTTATGTTCATAGGCGACACGTAGCGGCGCAGACAAAGACGGCAATCGTCCTTATGCGAAGATCATGGAGGAGAGCTTGCGCCGTCCTTTGAGCACGACCGGGTCTTGTGGCGGCAAGGCATCGAAGATCTTGAAAAGTTGGGCCTTGGCCGCGCCGTCATTCCACTCGCGGTCGCGTCGGAAGAGCTCCAACAAGGCATTGACGGCCTCCTCGGTCTCACCCGCGGCATGGAGCGCAGTGGCAAGATCGAGCCGCGCCTGATGGTCGCCGGGGTTGGCGCCGAGCTTGGCGCGAAGCTCGTCGAGCGGGCCTGCCTTTTGGGCTTGGCGCGCAAGGTCAATCTGCGCGCGCACGGTCTCCAACTCGGGCGCGTTAAAGCTCGCCTCGGGCGCTGTCGACAGGATGCCATCGGCCTTGTCGATCTCGCCCAGCGCGAGATGCGCACGCGCCAGACCGGAAAGCGCAGCCACGTTTTCGCCGTCCTCGCCAAGGATGGCAGCAAAGGTCTGGGCGGCATCGACGGCAGCGCCTTGGGTGAGCATCTCTTCGGCCGCAGCAATCGCCTCGTCGAGGCCGCCGCCCGCCGCGGCCGCGCCGCCCGACAGCTCAATCAGACGGTCGACAAAGGCCTTGATCTCCGATTGCGGGACGGCGCCCTGAAACCCATCGACCGGCTGACCCTGCCAGAAGGCATAGATCGTCGGGATCGATTGAATGCGAAGTTGCGCGGCGATCTGCTGGTTTTGGTCGACATCGACCTTGACCATTTTTACCGCGCCGCCCGCGGCGCGCACCGCGTCTTCGAGCATTGGCGTCAGGGTCTTGCAAGGCCCGCACCATGTCGCCCAGAAATCGACAATGATCGGCACCTGCGTCGAGGCGTCGACAACGTCGGTCATGAACGTCGCCTCGGTCACGTCCTTTACAAGATCGTCCCCGGCGGCGGGGGCAGGCTTGGGCTGTCCTAGTCCGAACATCGGGATCTCCTAAGCTCTGTGGCGGTCGACCTGTTAGATGGAGCAGGGTTACGCGTCGTGCAAGCGGCTTGGTGGACGAAGCGACCGTTGCGCGCGGCAGGGACCCACCAAGGGCGCTCGTGCGGCCCTTCACAGATGTGCGGCGCGGCCCTGTTTGGGAGTGGCGGAGGTGCCTGACGAGGTGGAAACAGCTGCGCGCCTTTCGGCGACGCGACCTCGGAGCGGTTGCGCGCGTTTCTGACCCGACCCTACAGATCGAAGGTCGCGAAGACCGGGGCGTGATCCGACGGCTTTTCCCACCCGCGCACATGGCGCAAGACGCGAGAGCTGTGCCCGGCATCGGCGATATCGGGGGAGGCCCAAATGTGATCGAGCCGGCGGCCCTTGTCGGCGGCGTCCCAATCGGGCGAGCGGTAAGACCACCAGGAATAGAGCTTTCCCTCGGGAATGTCGCGCCGCGTAATATCGACCCAGCCGCCCGCCTCCTGCGCTTGCCCAAGGTGATCGACTTCGATCGGTGTGTGCGAGACCACCTTCAACAGTTGCTTATGGCTCCAAACATCGTCCGCCAGGGGCGCGATATTGAGATCGCCCACGAGGATGGATTTCTGCGGTTTGTCGTCGGCGAACCAGTCGCGCATGTCGGAGACATAGTCGAGCTTCTGGCCAAACTTGTCGTTCTTTGCGCGGTCGGGCACGTCGCCACCAGCAGGCACATAGAAGTTGTGGACGACGACGCCCGCCCCTTCGATCTCGGCGGAGACATGCCGAGCGTGGCCAAGGCCGGCAAAGTCGAACGCGCCGACCTCACGCAGTGGCAGCCGCGAGAAGATCGCGACCCCGTTGTAACCCTTCTGACCGCGGGCGACGACATGGGCGTAGCCGAGCTTCTCGAAATCCGGAAACTTGTCCACCGGGCTCTTGCACTCTTGCAAACACAGAATGTCAGGCTCCTCCTCGCGCATCAATTGCCGCACGAGCGCCTCGCGCAGGCGGATGGAGTTGATGTTCCAGGTGGCGAGGGTGAAGGGCATGTCGTCTCCTCCGGCTGAGGGAGCGAGCGTTGAAGCACTGCGCTGGCTCGGGGGCAAGGGCAGAAGACCGACGGCGCGCAAGGCGAAGCGGGTGTCGGCGCTGCCACGTGCTGGCGATCGCGCCGTCCGGCGTCAGCTGTCCGCTGTCACACCGTTCGTACCAAGCAGATGGGCAGGCGTCACGCTCGGCCGACCCGCGTCGGCGCACGCCGACGGGCGGCGCATGGCGCAAAAAAAAGCCGGGGCACAAGGCCCCGGCCAGTCCAACAGGGAGGTGCCGCATCATTGCCCCGGTGCGGCGAGGGGTCTCGTGAACACAGCTAACGCATGCGGATGAACAAATGTTTGATCCAGATCATAAAAGATCGCCCTAAGGAAATCTCGTTTTTCTGAAAGGACTTAACAACCGTCACGCAACCAGACGATAGCCCCCGCTTTCGGTCACAAGAAGGCGGGCATTGGACGGATCCGGTTCTATTTTCTGGCGCAACCGGTAAATATGGGTTTCGAGTGTGTGCGTGGTCACGCCCGCATTGTAGCCCCACACCTCGTGCAGCAGGACGTCGCGCGCAACGACGCCTTCGGACGCGCGATACAGGTACTTCAGGATGTTCGTCTCTTTTTCGGTGAGCCGGATCTTCCGGTCCGAATCGTCGATGAGCATCTTCATCGCGGGCTTGAAAGTGTACGGTCCGAGCTGAAACACAGCGTCTTCGGATTGTTCATGCTGGCGGAGCTGGGCGCGGATGCGTGCAAGAAGGACCGGGAACTTGAACGGCTTCGTGACATAGTCGTTGGCGCCGGCATCTAGACCGAGGATCGTATCGGCGTCCGAATCGTGCCCCGTCAGCATGACGATGGGGCATTTGACACCCTGCTTGCGCATGACCCGGCAGAGCTCGCGCCCATCGGTATCTGGCAGGCCGACATCGAGAATGACCAGGTCGTAAAGCCCCTCGCGGGTCTTCTCCATCGCGCCCGAGCCGCTGCCCGCTTCGAACACATCGAAATCCTCGGTCATCACGAGCTGCTCACTCAGGGCTTCGCGGAGGTCCTCATCGTCATCGACGAGCAGGATCTTTTTGAGCGTGGGCATGGCAACGGCCTCCAGTGGTTCAATGCCAAATTGGCGATACCGCGCGACGCGACAAGCAAAGCTACACCGTTTCACGCCGTTGTGTCGCTGAGGGCGGGTATGTTTCAATTTCGACGGATCGCCGATATAGACGAGAGCCGAAACTCCTCGGCACCTCTCGCTTCGGCCGCCCATGACCACCCCGACCAATCTTCTTCAGCCGAGCCCGGCCGAGCGCCGCAGCCGCGCGCGCGCAGATCTGCGGCTTGGCCTGCCGGTCGTGCTGCGTGGCGCGAGTGAGAGCGTCTTTGCCGTGGCGGTCGAAACGGCGTCCGCCGCGCGCTTTCACGCGCTCTCAGACGACGCAACGCTGGCGATTACCGGACGGCGTGCGGAGACGCTCAAGGCACGCGCCTATGACGGCGACGTTGCGCGCTTGGTTCTGCCGGCCGATGCCTCTCTCTCCTGGGCGCGCGCGGTCGCCGATCCGGCGACCGATCTTGACACGCCAATGAAGGGCCCGTTCCAGACGCGCCGCGGCGGCGACGCGACCCTTGCGCGCGAGGCGATCATGCTTGCCAAGGAGGCGCAGGTCTTGCCTGCCGTCCTGCTCGCGCCCTGCGCTGCCGGCGTCGCCAACTTAACGGTGCTCGATCTCCGCACCGACCATGCCCCAGCGGACGGGGCGGGCTTTGTCCATGTTGTCGACGCCGCGCTCCCCCTCGCACTGGCCGGTGCCGGTCGGCTTCACGTCTTCCGACCCGACGATGGCGGCGAGGAACACTATGCCGTAGAGATCGGAACGCCGGACCGGGCGGCGCCGGTCCTCGCCCGGCTGCATTCTGCCTGCTTTACGGGCGACGTCCTAGGGTCACTCAAGTGCGATTGCGGGCCGCAGCTTCATGGCGCGCTGCGGGCGATGCACGCTGAAGGCGGCGGCATCCTCCTTTATCTCAATCAGGAGGGGCGTGGGATCGGGCTTGCCAACAAAATGCGGGCCTATGCGCTGCAGGATCAGGGCTATGACACTGTTGAGGCCAATCACCGGCTCGGCTTTGAGGACGATGAACGGGACTTTCGGATCGGCGCCGCGCTCCTCCGCCGCCTCGGGGTCCGCGTGGTGCGCCTGATGACAAACAATCCCGCAAAGATTGCCATGATGGAGGTCAACGGCATTGGCGTGGCCGAACGCGTGCCGCTCCACGCCGGCGAGACGCCGCAGAATGCCGCCTACCTCGCGACAAAAGTCGCCAAGTCCGGGCATCTTCGGTGAGGCCTTTGGGCCCAGGCGATCTGCGTCTCACACCCACCGGGATGCGGTTTGGCGGGCGGCGTTTTCCGGCAAACCATGGGCGCGGCGGGATCGTCGACGACAAGCGCGAGGGGGACGGCGGGACGCCACGCGGCGCGCACCGGATCGTCGGCGCGCTCTACCGACCAGATCGTTTGGTGCGCCCCGTCCCTTGGGCAGAGCCGATCGGGCCGCGCGATCTCTGGTCGGACGATCCGAGCGATCCTGCCTATAATCGGCGCGTGCGCACGCCGCATCGCTATCGCCACGAGGCATTGCGCCGGGCAGACCCGATGTACGACCTGATCTTGGTCACCGATTGGAATTGGCGCGCGCCTGAGGCGGGGCGCGGCTCTGCGATCTTTGTCCATGCGTGGCGCGGGCGCGGGAAGCCGACCGCAGGATGCGTTGCGCTCCGGTGCGATCATCTCTTTTGGATCGCCCAACGGCTGGAATTGGGCGCGCGTCTTATCGTGCGCTGATCAGGCCGTCGCTTGCGTTTCCCGCGCGCCAAAGATGGCCGAGCCCACGCGCACATGGGTCGCCCCCTGGGCAATTGCGCTCTCGAAATCGCCAGACATGCCCATCGAGAGCCCCTCGAGCCCGTTGCGCTCGGCGATCTTGGCCAGAAGGGCAAAGTGAAGGCTGGGCTCCTCGGCGATCGGTGGGATGCACATGAGGCCCTGAAGCGGAAGATCGAGCCCGCGCGCCTCTGCGACGAACGCGTCTGCATCGCTTGGCAGGATGCCGGCCTTTTGCGGCTCCTCCCCGGTATTGACCTGGATAAAGAGCGGCGGGCATTGGCCGATCTCCTGGGCGAGCCGAGCCAGCGTCGTCGCGAGTTTCGGCCGGTCAACGCTATGGATCACGTCGAAAAGATCCATTGCCGCGCGGGCCTTGTTGGTTTGCAACGGGCCGACGAGGTGTAGCTCGGTGCCGGGATACTTTTCCTTGAACGCGGGCCACTTGCCCTGCGCCTCCTGCACGCGGTTTTCCCCGTAGACACGGTGACCCGCTTGCAAGACGGCCTCGACACGCTCCAGCGGCTGGACTTTGGAGATGGCGATCAGCGCGACCGACCCTGGTGCCCGGCCCGCCGATCCCTCCGCCTTGGCGATCCGCTCTTTGATGTCGTGGAGGCTCATGGCAGCGCGACACCTTCCGTTTCGAACGCTTCGAGCATCGGCTTTAAATCGGCCGCATAACGCCGCCACCCGCCGGTCGCGCCCTGGTGTATCGGCTGACGCACCTGCTGGATCGAGAGCGTTGCCACCTGGCGCTCGGTTTCGTGAAAGTTGAGGCAGGTGTCGTCCCACGAGAGGCCAGCGGCCTCTACGAGCGCGCGGGTCTGCGGCTCGGGGTCCGATACCAGCGCCTCATAGGACACTTCGACGAAGCGCTCCGGCACCGTTTCGCGCCAGAAAGAGACGATCCGTTCGAAGGTGGCGGCATAGGCGGCGATCTGCGCCTGGTCATAGGCATAACGGTGCGTGCCCGGCGCAAAGAGGTTGCGGTAGATCGACAGGCCGACATCGCGGGGGTCGCGGCGGACGACAATGATCCGCGCGCTCGGCAGAGCCTTTGCAATCATCCCTATCACGAGATGGGACTGGATAGATTTGTCCGTAACGACGGAGGCTTCTGGAACGGCGCCGGCCAGCGCCGCAAGATAGGCGCGGGCAAAGCCCGAAAGCGCATCCGGCGTCAAATCGGTAAAGCGCCGAAAGCCTCCGCGCGGATTGCTCAGAATGCGATATGCCTCCTGCAGCACAAAGCGCCGTTCTCCAGCGCCGCGCACGTCCGGGTGCGAGGCGAGGATCTGTTCGATGAGCGTTGTGCCAGACCGGGGAAGACCCGTTACAAAAACAGGACGCGGTCCGGCGGGCTCTGCATCGTTTTCCGGGGAGGTGAAATCGGCGCCGTCGAAGGCCTCGATCAATCCGGCAACCTCATCTTTTCGCATGCTTATATCGTAGGGCTGATGCGCGCGCATCGCGGCGTTCGCCGGGTTGAGATAGCGAAACACCCGGTCGTGCTGCCCGGTATCCGCCATTGCTTTGGCGAGCGCAAACTGAAGCTGCATGCGAGCGATGCCGGTGACCGAGGTGTCGGCATGCGCCTTGAGCATGTCTTGGAGGATCGGTTCGCCTTTGCGAAACCGCCGCGTTGCACCGAGCATGCGGTAGAGTTCGCCGTCCTTCGGCGCGCGCTTGAGGGCCGCGCGCAGCTCGGCTTCCGCAGCATCGAAGCGGCCGAGACGCTGCAAGAAAAGGGCTTTGTCCGCGCGCGGCTTGGTCGCCTTTGGCGTGGTTTTGATCAACGCGTCGTAGGTGGAAAGGGCGGCCTCGGAGCGCCCAAGCGCGCCAAGGGCGTCGGCCCGGGCGGAGAGCAGCGCGGGCTCTCCCGGTTTGAGCTCAAGAGCCGTGTCGAACGCCGCGAGTGCCGTGCCGGCGTCTCCCCGCGCGACGGCGATGCGTCCCAACTGAAAGTGGGGCTCGGCGAGCTGAGGGGCGGCAGACGCAACCGCGCGATAGCCGCGCTCGGCCTCGGTGAGGCGGCCGGCTTTATGCAGGTCGAGCGATTTGGCATACGCGTCTTTGACGCTCATTGAGACTGTCGTGCTGCCCGGCCCATTGCCCATGGTCTGCCCTCAAACATCCGCTGTGCTGCTAGCACGCGGTTGCGAACGGCGGAAGCACCCTCTGTTGGAAGACAGGCAACGTAAAAGGGCGCGCTCTAGAGCGCGCCCTTCAAATCTCAGGTGCAGAGTGCCCTTAGAAGGAGAACGCGACGCCAAACGAATAGGTGTCGACGTCGAACTCTTCCTCAGAGTCGTCAAGATCCGAGGATGAGCTGCCGTATGCGAGATGCAGGGATGCGCCACCGCCGAGGTCATAGGCACCCGCAAGACCGAAACCGCTCAGATCGCCGACGTCGGATTCCCACGTACCGTAGTTGGCGTGGATCGAGAACGCGTCGAACTCATAGCCGACACCGATGCCGAAGTGATCAGCATCCTCGCCTTCGTCAAAGTCGAAGTTCGTGTAAGTGAATGCAGCGGACAGGCCATTGTCGAGGCTGACCGATGCACCGACAGCCGTTGCCGCAACTTCGCCCGCGTTAAAGACTAGGTTGATGTCCTCGCCGTCGACCGAGTCGCCCACGTCGATCGAACCGTTGTCCGAGTACTGGTAACCGATCGAAACGCCTGCCGAACCGCCTGCGAAGTCGAAGTCATATCCGAAACCGACTGCCCAGGTCAGGTCGTCGTCGTCTTCGAGAACGAGACCGCCTTCACCCGTCGGCATCTGCTCGACGGATACCGCGAAGGTGAATGCATCAATCGAGATATCGTAGCGCGCGATCTGGCCGTCGCCCGAGCCGTCGAGCCACGCACCAAGGTAGCCGAAGTGCTCGGTTTCAGAATCGTCGATCGAACCGGGGTTTGCGATGCCCATATCCTGGGTCACAAAGTCCAGCGCGCCGTCGGTGTCGCCGAGCGTCAGCGTACCAAAGTCGCCGGAGATGAAGATGGCAACGCCGCCATCATCAAAATCGTTGTCGACCGCCGGGGAGCCGTCGCCGCTTTCGTCGAGATCGATCGCGGCACCAAATGCCAGGCCGCCATCCGTTTCACCCGACAGCGTGAACGTCACGTCGATGTCGGTGTGGAACTGAAGGGGGATCGTTTCGTCAAATTCAGTGCCGTCGGCGTTCGTCGCATCGAGCTGTCCGCCGCGCACACCCATCTCGGCGCTACCCGACAGAGCGATGTCTGCGGAAGCCGTCCCGGCCAGGAGGACCAGAGCCGTGGAGGTGAGAAGGACCTTTTTCATCTTTTTCCCTCGTGTGTTCAAAGGTTCACCACAACTCGACTCACCGAATTGGGCATGAGTTCTCTTCGCTCTATGCGGATTGGAACGCAAGGCGGCTGCCAAACGGCTCCGGGTGCGCCCCAGAATTGGTGCAGCTATGCCACAGTGCCGTCAGGGTTCCGTGCGCACCGCCGCGCACGCCGGCAGCCGCCAGCCCGATACCGGCGCCAGCGGGGAATGATCTTGCCGGTCTTGCGGGCCTGCGATAGGCAAACCCCTGACGCAGCGAGGGAGCGCGCCATGCGGCCGGGTGAGGGCGAGCGGCCCATAGAAGATCAGCGAGTTGTGCAGCGTGTTGCCATGAAACCGTTTTTCGTTCTCTGTGCCCTCTTCGCGCTCGCCGCCTGTGGGGACCGAAATCTCTTCTCGTCGCCGTCGCAAACCGCCAACGTGCCGCCCCAGTTCGACCCGGAGGTGGACGACGACGGCGCGACGCGCGAGACGATCTTTGACCTCTTCATCAACGTGGACGACCCAAATGTCACGCTTGAGGTGAACCGGTATCTCTGGAACGCCTCGCTTGACGTGCTTAGCTTTTTGCCCGTCGAGACGGTCGATCCGTTTTCCGGTGTCATCGTAATGGGTTACGGAACGCCGCCCGGCGGCGGACGCGCTTACCGGGCGACGGTTCAGGTCCGCGATCCGGCGCTTGACGCCAGGTCGCTGCGTGTCGCGCTTGCAACACGCTCCGGTCCGGTCGATGTCGACACGACGCGTGCGGTCGAGGATGCGATCCTCACGCGGGCGCGCCAGCTTAGGATCGCTGACGGCGCGCTTTGACGCCGTCGCGCATTCCGGCTGTTCGGTCACGTTCGAACGGCCGCTGCGTTGCACATCCCAGATCGCCGCCAGCCTTTACGGTTTCACGCGGGCGCCGTATCAGACGAACGACCCCGCATTCACCCCGAACAAAAGACACATCGCCCATGTCCAGCAGAGCCGTGTCCCCCAACGCAGCGTCGCCCGAACGCGAGGCGCGCCTGTCGCCATCCGAAATCGAGCCCAAATGGCAGCGAGCCTGGGCCGAGGCCGATTGCTTTGCGGCAAAGCACGATCCAGAGCGGCCCAAATTCTACGTCCTTGAGATGTTCCCGTATCCGTCGGGCCGGATCCATATCGGCCATGTCCGAAACTATACGATGGGCGACGTGGTTGCGCGCTATAAGCGGGCGACCGGCCATGCCGTGCTTCACCCGATGGGCTGGGACGCGTTCGGCATGCCCGCAGAGAACGCCGCGATGGCGAGCGGCGGGCATCCCAGGGATTGGACGTATCAGAACATCGCCGACATGCGCGACCAGATGAAACCGCTCGGCTTTTCCATCGATTGGTCGCGCGAATTCGCGACCTGCGATCCGGAGTATTATGCCCAACAGCAGCGCCTTTTCATAGATATGCTGGAGGCAGGCCTGATCTATCGTAAGGCTGCGATTGTGAATTGGGACCCGGTCGACATGACCGTTCTCGCCAATGAGCAGGTCATCGACGGCAAGGGATGGCGTTCTGGCGCCCCCGTTGAACGGCGCGAGCTGGTGCAGTGGTTCTTTCGAATCTCGGACTTCTCCGAAGAGCTGCTGGACGCGCTTGAGGCGCTGAAGGAATGGCCAGACAAGGTCCGCCTGATGCAGGCGAACTGGATCGGCAAGTCGCGCGGGATTGAGATCGCGTTTCAACGCACCGATGGCGGCGATCCCATCGTCTGCTATTCGACCCGGCCCGACACGATGCGCGGCGCGACTTTTATCGCGCTTTCTCCCGAGCACCCGGTGGCACAGGCCAAGGCCGAGGCCGATCCCGCGCTCGCCGCATTCATCGCCGAGAGCCGCAAGATGGATACGACCGAGGCCGCGATGGAAAAGGCCGAAAAGAAGGGTTTGGATATCGGTTTGACAGTGCGCCACCCGGTCGACCCCGAGCGCGAGCTGCCTGTCTGGGTCGGCAATTTCGTGCTTATGGAATACGGGACGGGTGCTGTCTTTGGTTGCCCCGCCCATGACCAGCGCGACCTCGATTTTGCACGCAAGTATGGGCTCGAGGTGCGCAACGCCTTTCATATGCCGGGCGACCCGCGCGATGTCGAAGACGAGGCGCTGGTGCCGCCAAAAGCCGAAATCGTCTCTTATATCGACCACTTTGCGGGGATCGGCGAGGTCAGCAGCCAAACAGGGATCGACGCGGCGATTGACTGGTTCGAGGCGCAGGGTCTTGGCACGGGACAGTTGAAGTATCGCCTGCGCGATTGGGGCCTGAGCCGGCAACGGTATTGGGGGTGCCCGATCCCGGTCGTGTACTGCGACACCTGCGGTGTCGTCCCGGAAAAGCCGGAAAACCTGCCCGTCGAGTTGCCCTATGACCAAGGCAACGCTCCGATTGACTTTTCGGTCCCTGGCAATCCCCTGGATAGACATCCGACCTGGCGCAATGTCCCCTGCCCCAAATGCGGTGGGCCGGCCACGCGCGAAACAGACACGATGGATACGTTCGTCGATTCGTCTTGGTACTTTGCCCGGTTCACTGCGCCCCACGCCGAGACGCCAACCGATGTAGCCGAGGCCGATTACTGGATGAATGTCGACCAATATATCGGCGGCATCGAGCACGCGATCCTTCACCTGCTGTACTCGCGTTTCTTTGCGCGCGCGATGCACCTCACAGCGCACTTGCCCGAACGCTGCATTGAGCCCTTTGAGGCTCTTTTCACCCAAGGCATGGTGACCCATGCAATCTACCGGACAAGTGACAGTGCCGGTCGGCCGGTCTATCACGCACCGCAAGAAGTCGAGGAACGCGACGGTGCGGTCGTCGTGCGCGAGACTGGCGAGGTCTGTACCGTGATCCCCTCCGCCAAAATGTCGAAGTCGAAGCGCAACACGATCGATCCGACCGATATCGTCGAGCGCTTCGGCGCCGACACCGCGCGGTGGTTTGTTATGTCAGACAGCCCGCCGGAGCGTGATGTGGAATGGACGGATGCGGGCGCTGAAGCGACGTTCAAGTTCCTCGCCCGCGTGCACCGTTTAGCAAGCGAGACCGATGCGACCGCGTCGGGAGAGGCGGCGGCCGACCTGGCGCTCGCCCGTGCCACGGCGCGCGCGATTGTCGACGTGACAGAGGGGATAGACGGCTTTGCCTTCAACACCTCGATTGCCAAGCTTTACGCACTAACCAACGCGATCTCGAAATCGTCAGCCTCCGGGACGGCGAAAGGCGAAGCCTTAAGGACCCTGGCGCAGCTCATGGCGCCCTTCACGCCGCATCTGGCCGAAGAGATCTGGGCCCGGCTCGGCGGCGAGGGCCTTGTGACCAACGCGGCATGGCCGGTGGCAGACCCTTCCTATCTCGTGGAGGACAGCGTCACATTGCCAATCCAGGTCAATGGGAAGCGCCGGGGCGAGATGACGGTGGCCAAGGACGCCTCGAAAGACGCCATCGAAGCACTGGTCATGGACGATCCGGCCGTGCAACGCGTCCTGGAGGGCCGCGCACCCAAAAAGCTCATCGTCGTGCCCGGGCGTATCGTCAACGTCGTCGTCTGAGATGGCAACCCGGCGGAGGCTGCTCCTCGGGGCCGGTGCGATCGGCCTTCTGTCAGGATGCGGCTTCTCGCCGGTCTATGCGCCCGGCGGCGTCGGCGCAGCCTTGCGCGGGCGTATTTTGCCCGACGCGCCGGGCTCGCGGCCCGCCTTTGCCTTCGTCGCCCGCGTGGAGGACCGTCTCGGCCGGGCGCCGGAGGGCGACCTGCGCCTTTCCTACGGGCTCTCCTTTCGCGAGGAGCGCCTAGCGCTTTCGGGCACCGGATCTAATCTGCGGCTCGCTATCGTCGGCCGCGCAACCTTCCAAGTTCGCACTGGCGCAGGCGCCGTGCTCACGAGGGGCCAGACAGATGCATCGGCCAGTTTCAACGACCGCGGCACATCGGTGGCCGTGCGCACCGCACGGGTGAATGCGCGGGAACGCGCCGCGATCGCCATGGCCGACAACGTGGCCGACTTTCTGACCGCCACGGCCGAAAGCTGGCTGCCGTGAAACTAAGCGCGCGCGACGCCCGCGCGTTTCTTTCCCGGCCAGACCCTGCGCGCGCCGGCGTCCTGATCTACGGAGCGGATGCGATGCGGGTCGCGCTGAAACGCGCGGACATGCTCGCAAGCCTGTTGGGCCCCGGTGCCGAGGAGGAGATGCGCCTTGAACGCGTCGATGCCGCAGAGGGGCGACGGAACCCCGCAGCGGTGGTGGACGCGCTCAAAGCCGTGGGCTTCTTTGCCGGTCAGCGGGCGGTCCTCGTCGAGGGCGCAAGCGATGGCGCGGCGCCCGCGCTTGCGACAGCCCTCGAAAGCTGGGCGGCGGGCGACGCAATGCTCGTGGTGACGGCGGGCGCCCTGCCCGCACGGTCGAAGCTGCGCAAGGCGTTCGAGGGCAGCCCCTCAGCCGTCGCCATCGCAATCTACGACGATCCGCCGGGGAGGGACGAGATCGCCGCCGAGCTGGAGCGCGCCGGGCTGCGCAACCTCGACAGTGACGCCCTCGCAGACCTCGAATCTCTTGCGCGCGCGCTCGACCCGGGCGATTTCCGGCAAACGCTGGAAAAGATCGCGCTCTACAAGTTTGGGGATGCGACGCCCCTCTCCGGCGGCGAAATAAGCCTTTGCGCTCCGCAAACAATAGAGGCTGCGCTCGATGACGTGTTGGCGGCGGCGGCGGATGGACAACAGGCGCGGATCGGGCCGCTGATGCAGCGGCTTCTTGGTCAAGGCGTCCAACCCGTGGCGATGGTGATCGCCGCTTCGCGGCATTTCCGGGCGCTTCACGCGGCTGCGTGCGACCCAAAGGGCGCGGCGGCGGGGCTTGCCCGGCTGCGCCCACCCGTATTTGGACCGCGCCGTGATGCGATGATCCGGCAAGCCTCGACTTGGGGCCGCGCGCGCCTAGAGACGGCGCTTGCGATCCTGATGGAGACCGATCTGGCGCTGCGCTCATCCGGCCAGACGGCGCCACAATTCGCGCTCGTGGAGCGGCTCTTTATCCGGCTGGCGATTCTTGCGCGGCGCTAGCGGGGGCGGCGGGATGCGCGGCCAGCGCCATCAGGCGCGCGTGGGCCGTGACAGCGACCGCCTCAAATGCCACGTCGCGCACGAACTTGTTTTCGTAAAGGTTTATGCGATGCAGGAAGGGCTCCGAAAATGCCTCGTCGAAGAGCCTTTCGGAGACCAGAGCGCGCTCCGCATTGTCGAGATCGAGCAAGACCGGCCGCGCGCCCGCCGTCTCCGCCTCTTGTTGGACAGAGATCAGCGTCAACACGGGCACGCGCGCGAGCCCCGACTGCTCGACGATCAAGTGTAAGCGCTCCGTTTGAAGGCCGCGACCGGCCGCGATGCGGGCGAGGATGTCGGTCCCCCGCTGGCGCAAAACATCGAGCCCCCGCGCCGCTTCCGCCGCTTCGAGCAGCCGCCGCCGCTTGGCCGGCGTCGAGATGGAGAGGATCGAGGACTCGATCAGCACGATGATCGCAAACATCAAGAGCGGGGCCTGGCTGATCGCGAGCGCGAGGTCGGGTCGGATCGCCATCGAGGTGGGAAAGGGGGAGAGCGCGAGAAAATAACGGAACGGCGCTTGATCGAAGAGCAGCCGCCAGAAGACACGCGCGCGGAGCGGATGCCGCGGGATCACGCGGAAGCCGCGCCCAAGCATTTGCGTCCCAACGCGGCGCAGGTTGAGACGCTTCGGATTAGAAATCGTAGATGGGGTAACGACGAATGCCATGCCGCAAGGATAGGCACTGCCCCACGCGCGTCGAGGTCGCCTATGTCGCGCTGGCCGGGCACGTGACCCCTATTACGTCGGTTAGGTCAAAGGGCCGCCTGGCTGAGAAGGGTCAAAGCGGCGTTTGCGGGACCGAGAGAGGCATTAAGCCCATCGGCGATCTGCGCGCGCGCGAGGAAGGTGCGGGTCACGTCACTCAAGGTTTCGGGCTCGGCGATCAGTGAGAGTTCGGACGTGCCGAAGGCGCGCGCGGCACGGTCCTTGAATTCCTCCAACTGTCGGTCGATATCCAGGGTCCCGAATGCATCGGGCAGCCCAAGCGCCACTTCGAACACGCGCCGAAGCGGCGGGTTGCCCATAATTGTAAGCCATTTCGTGTCATTCTGCAGATTGCGCGCCGCGATTTCCGGCAGCTCGCGCTCCAACGTGAGCGAAAGGCGGAGGTTTTGGTCCGTATTACCGACCCCAATCTCGAATTGCCGCTCGAGAAAAGCACCGGCGATGCGCTCGCCAAACCCAGTCCGTAACGTGTTGGGGATCACACCGTTGCCGAAACCGAATGCCTCCGCAATGGAGCGGTAGCGCGTATCGGTGAGCCGGTTGGCCAGCGCCTCGGTGCTCTGTGTCCCGTCTTCGAGGACCCTTTGGATGAAGAAGCGGTTGTTGATGTCCTCGTCGAGCCCGAAGGCGCCGAGCGAGACCGTGAGTAGTCGGCGATCCGAAACCAATTCCTCGGCCGAGGTGATCGTGCCAATCGTCTCTTGGAAATAGTCGACATCCCGCTGGCGCACGGGAGACGCATCAAAGGCCGCGCGTTGGAACTCTTGCGTGCGTTGCAGGAATTGCCAGCCCGCAAACCCGCCAAAGGGAACCACGGGCTGGAAGGTCATTGCGTTCTCCCAAGCGGAGCAGCGGCGAGAAGGCGCTCTTCCCGGGGCAGAAGCGTCCTCAAGGCCTTGAGTGCCTGATAATCCTGCCCTTCGCGGACGGCGCGCGTGGCCTGGTCGAGCTGCGCACGGCTGTCGGCGTCGAGAAAGACCTGGCTGAGCTGTTCGATCCCGCGCAGAAGTTGCAGCTTGGCATCCTCCCGCTCGGCATCTCCGGACAGCACGAGCTGCGCGATATAGCAGACGCGGCGCACCGGCGTTGTGACCTCGTCTGGATGGATTGCATCCTTGAGGCGCAAAATGCTGGCGCCCGGCGTCAAGATCGAAATGCGCGTTCGGCGGTCGCCGTTTTCGATGACTGCGCCATTGACCAGGACCCGCTCCTTGGGCCCGAGTTTGAGGACAAGGCCGCTCATGCCGCCCCCCTTTCGCCGACCAAACCGCGCATCACCGAGGCGTTCACCTCGATCAACGGGCCGACATCGGCTTGGCGCGAGAGCACTTTGCTGGAGTAGTCAAAGGTGAACTCGGCGAGGTAGATGAGTTGTGCGCGGAGTTGCCGGGGCAGCTTGTTGCCATCATCGGCGACCTCGGTGGCGATGATTGTCCAGAGCTTGCGATTGTCGTGGAGGGCGCCGACAAGGTCGGGGAAGCCTTTTGCTCCCTTCTCGGCGGCGGCTTTGAGGCGGCGCGTTATGCGCATGAAGGCGGCGTATTCGGTGCCGCGATCCGTCCGTACGGCAGCAGATTGCGTGCCATAGGCGGCCAGGGCCATTTTGCCCGGTGCGTAAGCGTTCACGTGGGATCCTTCCGGATAAGCGTTCTGTTTCACAGAGGCGTGGACGGGGCGGACGGCCTAACGGCGCCCGCCCCCGAGCCCTTACCGGAAGAGCGAGAGGATGGTCTGCGGCGCCTGGTTGGCAATCGAAAGCGACTGCACCGCCAACTGCTGCTGGACCTGGAGCGCCTGCAAGCGGGCAGAGGCCGCTTCCATGTCCGTGTCGACGAGCGAGCCGATACCGGCCTTGAAGCTGTCGATCAGCGACGACATGAAGCTCGACTGCAGCTCAACTCGACGCTCGGAGGCACCGAAATCCGCCTGCGCACCCGTCACGGTGGAAATCAGGCTCTCGATGTTGGACAGCGCGGCCTTCGCGCCCTCGTCCGTGGTCACGTCTATGCGGCTCAGACCATAGAGATCGCCCGTTCCCGAACCGCCGCGATTGTCCGTACCGGTGATCGTGCGGCCCTGGTCGCTCGAGATGCTGAGGGACGCTGCGGTGTTCTGGGTGTTGGTCGACAGGTTGAGCGTGACGTTGATGTCTGCCGGACCGTCCGCGGCGATCACAGATTGCAGACCTGCTGCCACATCATTGATCGTCGCGTTGGCACCCGCAACATAGTCGTAGTTCGTGCCATCGATCGTGACCCGGAAACTATCACCTTCGTTGACGTCACCCGCCGAAATATTGAAGTCGATCGCGTTCTCGGTCGCAGCCGCAAGCGACGGCGCACTTTGGACGGTTTGCGTCGGTGCCGTGGTTCCCGCCCCATAGGTGAGGGAGAACGACAGTTCCTCCGTCGAGCTGTTCGAGATGATGATGCCGTCATTCGTGCCATCGGCGGCAATCGTGATGCCGTCAATGCCGTTGCCGGCGTCGACCGCCGTCTGGTATGCCGCTACGATCTGCGCCTCAAGACCGGCATTGGTGGTCACAGCAACGGCCGGCGTCAGAGTGATCGACTCATCACCGAAGGTTAGCGTGACATTCTGCGCCGTGGTTACGTTGGCCGCACCGCCCACAAAGAGGATACTCTCCGTGCTCGCGGTGGTCGTTGTACCGCTGGCCGCGTTGAGGGTTGCGTTCGACACCGTCGGTGCCGCAGCAATGCCCGCCGCACCCAGGGTGCCCGCAGCGTTCCCCGTGATGTTTAGCGCTTCGTTGCCTGAATATGTCAGAACGAGTGTCGCCGCGGTACCGGCGCCGCTGTCACCGGCCTCCACCGTCAGCCCGGCGATACCGAGGTCGTTGATTCGGTTGATGAATTCGTCCCGGACCTCATCGTCCGTCGCGTTCGCGCCGAAGTCGCCCGCCTGCGTCAGGACAATGTTGTTGTCGCCAATGGTAATCGAGGTCGATTCCGCGGCGGCGTCGAGGAAGTTGCCGTCGGCAAACGTGATGGTCGAGGTTTGCTCGGGGATCACGCCCGTCGTATCCGACGAGAGCGAGGTTCGGTTGATCTCACCGCCCGTACCGAAGGTGCCGGCGTCGCTCGTGAAGTTCCGACCATTCACGGTGATGAAGGAGGCGCTTGTCCCCCCCGTCGAAGCCCGGTCGAGCGACGACAAAACTTCGACGCTTTCGCCGCCATTTGTCAGCAGGTTCAGTCCATTGAACTGTGCCGCGCCAACAATCCCGTCGATCTGCCCGACCAGCTGATCGATCTCGTCCTGGATGGTGTTTCTGTCGACGTTGCCTTCGTTGGCGGCAACGATCTTGCCCTTGATTTCGGTGAGCAGGTCGCTGACATTGTTGGTGGCGTTCGAAGCAACGGCAATTGTGGAAGAGCCGAGCGAAAGTGATTCGGAGATCGCTTTGAAGCCGGCGACGTCGCTTTCCATCACCTTGGTGATCGCAAACACGGCCGCATTGTCTTTTGCCGTTGCGACACGCTTACCCGTGGAAATTGATTCCTGGGTCTTGGCGAGATCCATATTGATCCCGCGCAGCGTTTGGAGCGCGGTCATCGCGCTGGTATTCGTCAGAATGCTGGACATGGTGGTCCTCAAATAGGCGGTCGACTTTGTCGCCGCGTTTCCATCGTGTCGGCGGTGCCGACGCTCAAGAGCCATTCTGACCTCTGCGGCAAGTCGATTTCGCTACCGCGCCACCCCCTCTGGATGCACGGGCCAATAACGCAAAGGGATATTTACGGGTGCTTAATGGCGCACCGAGGTTTTAGCGACGCACAGAAAGAGAGTAGCTAGAGCTCAACTAAATACTAGATAAAAAGCGAGCGATCGAACGGCCACGGAATGCGTTCGTATTCTATTCATTGTGAGTTTATATTCAAAAGCTACAGGCGAAATTGGCAATATGCCTAGCGTCGATTTTCTGGTCCAACAAAGACTTGCATCCGAAGTCATGCGCGCCTTGGCGCGTCCGCCCGCGGCGCGGCAAACGAGTGTTTTCGCCCCTTTGCATCATATGTGTCGAGATGCCCGGCCACATGCGCGCGCTCAGACATTCGATCCAACGCTGAGCGCACACCTTGAGACGCCGCTTGCAGCATTTCGGCGTTAGACCGGGCCAAAGCACGAAGAGGAATGAGCGCGTCCGATCCACTTATAGGTGGGTTTTCTGTCAATTCCTCAACAAGTTCTCTCTTTTGCTCGACGATTGGCGCGAGCCGTTCCAAAGCGCCCTGCCGAAGGAGTTGGCGCTCTTCTGCCAAGACCGCACGCAGCGCTTCTAGTCTATCATCTGTCATTGCGGCCGGCCCCGAGTGCGGTGATCAAATACTCGGCAAGTCCAATGCCGCCGGCCTTCGCCATTTCCTTGGCCTGAGCATCGCGAAGCAAACTCGCAAATTGTGCTTCACCTTCGCCACCGCCAAAGCTGTCAGGCGGCTCTCCCACACCGGCGTGTTTGAGCATTTCCGCGATGAAGACAGCTTCAAATGCCCTTGCTGCGTCCTCAAATGCTTCGATCCGCTCGCTGCCAGATATAGAAGGCGAAGGTGCGGCTGCGATAGCGGCGCTTTTGTTCGGAGAGGAGAGTGCGTCTACCATTGGAACTTCTTCCATTTTTCCCGAATTTCTCCAGGTCTGCCAGGAATCAGTAAAGGATTCGTAAGTATTCGCATGGCAATCCCGGTTTCAAAGCGGCAGAAAGCGAGCGTGATGCAAATACCGAGTATGCTTGGCCCAGTAGCGAGCAGCGTCTCAGCTGGTGAACCGGCAACACGTAGCATGGGAACTCGTGCACCCCTAGACAGGGAGCAGGAGTTCAAATCGGTTGTGTCCGGGTTCTCGGCACAGTCGGCGGAAACGCCCGCACGCAAGGGCCCGCCAAAGGGCGACGCTGCAGCGGAGGAGGGCGCAACAGGAGAAGACACGGCGCCGACCGCCGTTGTCGGCATTCCCGAACAGCAGGTTTTGGATGGCGTCGCACCGAATGCGATTGCCGTCGGACCGGATACGGAACGCGAGAGACCGAGCGCGTTCGACGCGCGCCAGATTGGGCCAACGTCACCCGGGGCGGATGTGCTTTCCCTCGACAGTCAGCGCGCGGAAACCGGAGCCACTCCGCCTCTGGCTCGCGCAGAAGACCCAGCGGCGAGGCTGGGGGCGAGTGCCGCCGCCCTCGCAACACAACGTCTCGTCGGCACACCCAACGACACGCCAGTCGCTACCGCCCCGACTATAGGCGAGGCGCTTGTCGAACCTGGATCCCCTGCGGGCGACCCGGAGAGACCTCAATCCGGACTGCTGGCAGCCGGTGCCAAAGCAGACCTAACGAACACATTTACGGGTGAAACCGCGATCAACGAGCGAGGCCTGCCTCGCGAAGGACCCTCGGCGGAGCCGGTTGCAGCGGCTTTGTCCGTCAAGGCTTCAGCGATACTGTCGAAGAACGGCGCTAGCGACGCAAGCGCCGCCGGCCCGCAAGCGAAAACCGCGACGACACCCTTGGAAGCGTCGGCAAGGCCAGGCGCGTCCGTTGACCAAACTCAAGGTAACGGCACTGCACAGGCAAAAGAGGTCGCAACCCCTGCTGCACCTGTCGGCGGAGCGCTCGAGGCGAGATCGAATGCCACGCTGCAATCCAAAGCCGAGCGCGCGACCCAATCGTATCAGCGCTTTGAACGAACGCCCTTGCCCGAGACGGCCGAACCTCCACTGGTGCCGCGCGGAGCAACGTCTGTCCCGGCCACGCAAAACGACGGCGCCGAAGCACTACGCCACGCACACGCTATCGCCCAAGCTAGCACGGCAACAACACAGGCAGGCGGTCGCCCAGCAGCCGCGGTTTCCCCCGACCCAGGCGCCAACGAGGACGGCGGACGACCCGCCAGCGCACCGGCGCAGGGGGGCAACGAGAAAGCGATCACACCAGGCGCGACAGTTGGTTCAGCACAGTTCATCCCGGCGCTTTCGGTTGCGGGTCAGGCAAACTCGAACTCCAGACTGCCTCTTGCGGCGTCCAGCGAGTCATCCTTGCGCTCAGATGGTTATGCCACGGCTCCGCCGGAACGGAGCACCTCGCAAGCAACTGTGGGACAATCGCCCGCCTCCGCACAGGGGCCCGCTGGGACCACGCCTGTCTCACCTGTGATTTACGGCTCTGAGGCCCTCGCCGTCTCCGGTGCCGACGGCGCGGCGGGCAGTGAGGCCAAAGCGGATAGCGTGTCCGGTCAGACGGCCGGGGCGCGCAATGTCGGATACAGTCCTAGCGGTGCCGCCACTCCGGCTTTCACGCCGTCACCCGTTCAGCAAGTCGCGACAGCCATGCTCTCGGCCACGACCGCCGCTACGCAAAGCGGAAGCGTCGATGTATCGCTCTACCCTGAAGAACTCGGTCGTGTGCGCCTCTTTTTTGCTCCCGCAGAGCTCGGGCTGACCGTTCTCGTCCAAGCCGAGCGGAGCGAAACGCTCGATATGCTACGTCGCAACATCGAGCTTTTAGGGGACGATCTTCGCCGTCAGGGCTTTGGCGATGTCGCGTTTGAGTTTGGGGGGCAAGGCAACGGTCAACAGGGTCATGCCGCGCCCACCACCTCAGATGACGCGCCTTCGGCCCTCAACGAAACCACAGTGGACCCAGAGGATAATGGGCCCAGAATGCTCAAAAATGTGTCCGTCGAGCCAACCGGCCCGGCCAACACCAACCTTGATCTTCGCCTTTAGGGAGCTGACCCATGACCGACATCCTTCCGACAGCAACGACCCAAACCATGACGCCCTCACGGCAACAAGCCAGCCAAGCCGTCGCGCCCGACGACGAGCTTGGCAGCGGCACAGCGATCAGTTCGGATTTCGACACGTTCTTGCGCATGCTCACAGCCCAAGTCGAAAATCAAGACCCGCTCAATCCGCTCGATTCGACCGACTTCGCTGCACAACTGGCAACATTCTCTTCGGTCGAGCAGCAGGTTCTCACGAACGACCTGCTCAAGGACCTCTCCGTCGCAATCGGCGGCAACGACCTGGCCCAGCTTTCGGGCTGGGTTGGGATGGAAGCTAGAGCCGCGGTGCCTGCTGTTTTTGCGGGGGACCCAGTTTTCGTCGATGTCGCGCCCGATCCCGGTGCCGCGCGTGCCGAACTGCGCGTCTTCGATGCAACCGGCGCCCTCTGGGACCAGCAAGAAATCCCGACCCAACCAGGACCTCTCCTCTGGGACGGGCGGCGCGCCGACGGCACGCCGTTCCCCGAAGGTGTCTATTCGTTCGAGGTTTGGAGCTTCGACGGCGACGGCAATCAAACAAGTGCGGAGCTCGCCGAGACCTATAATCGCGTGATCGAAGTGCAACTCGGGCGCGATGGTCCCGAAGTCCTCCTTGGCAACGGGACCTATGTCGATACGGGCTCCATCTCTGCAATTCGCAGCCCTGCCGCCGCCTCTTGAACGGACGAACGCAAACCGATGGCACTCGGGGTGAGCAGACCGATGTCTGAAAGTTGAGGGAGGTCTTCTCACAGCCCCGCTCCGCGCGGCGCGGCATTGAGAAACGCGCCAGAGCGCCACGTTCCAAGGACTGAGGACCAACGACTAGGACTGAAGACTGAAGGGCCCTGCATACGAATTCAACAACCGCAGTTCTCAGGTCTTGGCACCCTAATCAAGGAGCAGAGCAACCGCAGCAGCCAGCGCTGCCCCCGCCGCAAACCAAGTAGCGCTATCCCGCCACGCAGGACGCCGCGTTTCGTTTGGTTGTTGGCTCTGACGCAAAAGCGCTGCTTCGGCCAATTGCGGAAGACGCGGACCGAAGCGAGACAAGACGCGGGCCGTTTTGGCGAGGTCACTGGCAAGGGCGCGCGGCCCGACATTCTCGCGAATGTACTGCTCGACCACCGGCCGCGCGACCTCCCAAATGTTGATCTGTGGGTTAAGCGAGCGCGCGACACCTTCGACGACAACCATCGTCCGCTGCAGCAAGATCAATTCAGTGCGCGTTTCCATTCCAAAACGCTCCGTGACCTCAAAAAGATAGGCCAAGAGCCGACCCATCGAAATACGCGAAGCATCCATGCCAAAAATAGGCTCGCCGACAGAACGAAGAGCGCTCGCAAACTCGTCGATGTCCCGCTCGGGTGGAACGTAACCCGCCTCGAAGTGGACTTCGGCCACGCGACGGTAATCTTTTCGAATAAAACCGAAGAGAATTTCGGCATAGGCGCGCCGCGTGTATTCGTCGATCCGCCCCATTATCCCAAAGTCGAGCGCCACGATATCGCCATCTGGCCCAATTTTGAGATTGCCTTGATGCATGTCGGCGTGGAAGTAGCCGTCACGGAGAGCATGGTTCAAGAACAGCCGTAGAACGCTTTCGCCGAGCGCGCGCCGGTCATGTCCCGCAGCGTCAATTGCCGCAACGTCGCTCGCGGGCAAACCTTCGACCCAATCGAGCGTCATCACGCGCCGGCCACAGAGAAACCACTGCACCGCAGGGACGCGAAAGCCGTCGTCTTTGCCTGTCTTCGCCGCAAATTCCGCCGCCGCTGACGCTTCAAGGCGCAAGTCCAATTCGCCAAGGACAACGCCTTCGAAGTGCGAGATCACGTCGCGCGGGCGCAAACGGCGGGAGGCCGGCGCAAGCACTTCGATGGCCGACGCCGCAAAATAAAAGGCGTCCACGTCCTTTTGGAACGCCTTTTCGATACCTGGTCGTAACACCTTTACGGCGACTTCCTCGCCCGTTTCGGCAATGCGCGCGCGGTGGACTTGCGCAATCGACGCCGCGGCTATGGGCTCGGAGAATTCCGAAAAGATCGCCTCGACGGGCAGGCCGAGTTCGGCGCGGAGCGACCGCAACGCCTCGGACCGCGAAAACGGTGGGAGCTTGTCTTGCAGAACGCGCAGTTGCAGCGCGAGTTCGTCGCCGACCACGTCTGGCCGTGTCGACATGATCTGTCCAAACTTGATGTAGGCCGGCCCAAGCGCGGTCAACGCCCGCGTCACCGGAGGTTGGTTCGGATCGCCGCGCAGACCAAGCCACTTGAAGGGCCAGCCGAGCACCCGCGCCAAGACCCGCAGATGCGGGGGCGCGCGCATCGCTTCCAGCACGACGCCCATCGCCCCGGTCCGTTCAAATGTCGCGCCCGTGCGGATCAGACGCCATATATTGTGCGGCCCGCGCAAGGGGTTAGAGCTTCCAGCCGGAATGAAGCGCGGCAATGCCCATGGTCAGATTGCGGTATTTGACCTGCTCAAACCCGGCCGTCCGGATCAGCGCGGCAAAGCTTTCTTGATCGGGAAATCTTCGGATTGATTCCACAAGATACTGATAGCTCGCCCGGTCCCCGGTCACCGCCTGCCCCATCACCGGGATCACGTTGTACGAGTAACGATCATAAGTCCATTGCAGCGCCGGGTTCGGAAGCTGAGAGAATTCCAGCACCATCAAACGCCCGCCGGGACGCAAAACGCGAAAGGCCTCGGCAAGCGCCTCCTCCGGGCGCGTCACATTCCGAATGCCAAAGGAGATCGTGTAGACATCGAAGGAGTGCGCCTCGAAGGGCAATGCCATCGCGTCGCCTACGATCCAATCCAGCCGGTCCTCGAGGTCGGCCGCGGCGGCACGGCCACGCCCAGCCGCCAGCATCGCCTCTGTCAGATCGCAGACCGTTGCATGGGCCCCAGGCGCGCGCCCGAGAAAGCGAAACGCGATATCGCCCGTGCCGCCCGCCACATCGAGGAGACGCTGCCCGGGGCGCGGCGCGAGCCAATCCATCATCGCATCTTTCCAGAGCCGATGGATGCCCCCCGACATCAAGTCGTTCATGATGTCATAACGCGCGGCGACCGAGGTGAAGACGCCCTCAACGAGGCCCTTCTTCTCGGCCTCCGGGACAGTGCGGTTGCCGAAATGCGTGGTCGGCCCATCGGGCCCGTGATCTGGCATGATCTCGCCTCAAAGTTTGCACGCCGTCCATATAGCCCGCGTCGGGGCGTGACAAACGCAACCGACCGCCGCACCACGCCCGCGATGGGAGCCAAGGCTCGTTGTACCGAACCGTCGTCATCTCTCTGCTTTGCCTTGTACTTTTTGCCTAGTATCTCGCTCGGCGCGGCCGTGCGCTCTTATCGATCCGGAGCCGCGAAGACTTGGCGCGCCCAATCAATCGCAGCAACGCCGACCCGCAATCGGGCCTCGCGATCTGGGAAATGGGCGCAGGGGCATCTGCCAGCGAGAGCTTCGTACCACACATCCCCGCGCGACGTGGGGGCTGCGTCTTCTTGGGACACTCGTTGTGCCGCTCTTGATCGTCACCGGTCTTTCGATGCTCGAAGGTGGTCAGCCGAGCGGCGCCCCTGCGGCGGAGGCCGATTGGCTCCGCCTCAGCCTTCTGATCGTGTCCGCGTGGTACCTGATCTACATCTGGACCAATAAAACTGACGTTACGCGCAATGTGATCCGTGTTCCGAGCCCATTCTGCTTACAGCGCAGCTACCCGCTCGGCGAGCTCCGACGCCTCGAAGACGCAGGCGACTACTTTCTCAAGCTGCGATTTCGCGGTGGGCGACGGGCCGAAGTTCTGAAATATGTCTCGGGTCGCGCAACGCTGATCGAGGCGTTGGAGCGGCGCGATGCAGCGGTGTCAGAGGATTCATGCCCGAGCTCCCCGAAGTCGAAACGGTGCGGCGCGGCCTTCTTCCGGTAGTCGAGGGTAAAGGCATCTTCAGGGCCGATATACGGCGGCCCGACCTCCGCTGGCCCCTGCCCGAACACATGGCAGAAAGGCTAGAGGGCGCCGTGGTCGAGCGGCTTCGCCGACGCTCAAAATACCTCCTCGCCGACCTCAGCACAGGCGAAACGCTGCTCGTCCATCTGGGCATGTCGGGCCGCGTCCTTATCTCGGGCGTCCCGCAGGGGCAGTATCACTTTGAGCATCGCCTGCCCGAAAAGCACGACCATGTCGTTCTCGACATGGAAGGCGGCGCCCGCATCACCTATAACGACGCACGCCGCTTTGGCGCGATGGATTTGATGCCGACCGGTCAGGAGGATCGGCACCCTCTGCTCGCCAGCATCGGGCCCGAGCCGCTCGGCAACGCGTTTAACGAGGCTTATCTCATTGCGCGGCTCAAGGGCCGGCAGACACCGATCAAAGCGGCCCTGCTCGACCAACGCGTCGTTGCCGGGCTCGGCAATATCTATGTGTGCGAAGTGCTACACCGGACCGGGATCTCGCCCCTGCGGAAGGCTGGCCGGCTCTCGGCGGCGCGTGTCGCGCGGCTTGTCCCAGCGATCCGGGACGTCCTGACGGAAGCGATTGAGGCCGGCGGCTCCTCGCTCCGGGATTATCGCCAAGCCGATGGCGAGCTTGGATATTTTCAGCACAACTTCCGCGTCTACGGCCGCGAGGGTGCGCCCTGCGTGACGCAGGGTTGCACAGGAACGGTGCGCCGCGTCGTCCAATCCGGACGGTCCTCGTTCTACTGCGCGGTGTGCCAAAGATAGGTTGAACCCGCGCGCAAGGCTGATAACGCTCGCGCGGGTCGAAACTGCGAAAGGCGCCCTAATGGCATTCGAGACGCTCATCGTCGAGGTCAACGATCATGTCTGTCTGATCCGGCTGAACCGGCCCGAAGCACTGAACGCGCTCAATGCCCAACTGCTTGGAGAGCTTGCCACAGCGCTGCTGGAAGCAGAGAGCAATGAACGGGTGCGGTGCATTATCCTGACCGGGTCAGAAAAGGCGTTTGCGGCCGGGGCCGATATCTCGGAGATGGCTGACCGGAGCTTTGTTGATGCGTTCGCCAGCGATATGTTTGCCGCAGAGGCCGAGCAGATTATGCGAACGCGCAAGCCGATCATCGCTGCGGTCTCGGGCTATGCCCTCGGCGGCGGCTGCGAGCTCGCAATGATGTGCGACTTCATCATCGCTTCGGACACGGCAAAGTTCGGCCAGCCCGAGATCAACCTTGGCACGGTCGCGGGCCTCGGCGGGACACAGCGCCTCACGCGTTTCGTCGGCAAAGCCAAGAGCATGGACATGCACCTGACGGGCCGCTTCATGGATGCTGAAGAGGCCGAGCAATGCGGGCTCGTCTCGCGGGTCGTTGCGGCCAAAAAGCTGATGGAGGAAGCGATGGAAGCGGCGGGCAAAATCGCCGAGAAATCGGCCCTGACAGCGATGGCCGTCAAAGAGGCAGTGAACCGCGCCTACGAGACGCCGCTGCGCGAGGGCCTCCTATTCGAGCGGCGCCTCTTTAACGCGCTCTTTGCGACCGAGGACCAGAAAGAGGGCATGGCAGCATTCCTAGAAAAGCGCGAGGCACAGTTCCGAGACAAGTAGGCGGGGAAGGGTGTGGATGGCCCAAAACCACCTCCAAGGGTGTTGACTCGACAGGTAGCGCTGTCTAACAGCACGACTTCCGAAATCTATTGCGTTTGTCAGAGAGAACATGGCCAACACGCCCCAATCAAAAAAGCGCGCCAGGCAGAACGAGCGCCGCTACGCCGTCAACAAGGCGCGCCGCTCGCGCATCCGTACCTTTCTGCGCAAAGTCGAAGAGGCGATCGCTTCGGGCGATCCGGCCGCCGCTCAGGCGGCACTTCGCGCAGCCCAACCAGAGCTGATGCGCGGCGTGACGAAGGGTGTTCTCCACAAGAACACGGTCGCACGTAAAATGTCGCGGCTTTCCTCGCGCGTCAAAGCACTCGCAGCTTAAATTAATCAATGACTTAACGTTGGAAAGGTGTCCTGTGGGGCGCCCTTTGTGCTGCGCGGCCCCCACTGCGCACTTCTCGATTTGCCGCCGATTCGAGCAAAAGATTCGCGCCGAAAAACGACCGTGAAGCGATGTCACAGAACGTTCAAGTCAACAGCGAAGATCGGTTGCGCGGGCTCGTTCACGCTTGCTAGCGTACTTAGGCGACTCGTTTCGTGTCCGGGGGGACCGGGTCTTTACAACCCCAAGTTGCGCTCTGTTGGGGGAGCGGTGGCGTTGTAAAGACCGCGTCCATGCGCGACGCATGGACGGCCAAATTTGCGTCGACGCACGCAAGGATGGCGCTTCCAGCTCACTTTCGGCGTGCGGGCTTGCCCCGTGCCGATCGGCGCCAGCGTGGCCGTTGGCGCGCAGCACCCGTTTGCGATTTCGCGTTGCATGAGCAGCCGCCTGTCCGGGACCTGCGCCCGAGGCATCCGGAACATAGTTAAAACAACGGGGGCGAACTGACCGGCATGACGAATGATACTTGGGGGCAGGTATGCGTGGGTCTGGAAAAGGCAATCGGAGAAGCAAACTTTAGCGCGTGGATCGAGCCGCTGGAATTCAACACGTTTGAGGACGGCGTGGCGCACTTTAGCGCGCCGTCCACTTTCGTACGGAGCTGGGTGACCCAGAACTACGCCGACAAGATCTGTCAGCACATTGCCCGCACTGGGGTCCCCGTCGATCGCGTAGAACTGAGCGTCGCCACACAGGGCGTAGGGAGCATCGACACCTCTACGGAGTGCCGCGACCAGGAGGGGCGAGCGGGCAATTCAACGCGCCGCAACGCTCAGCCCAAGGGCGAGCAAGCGGTGATTGCGACCGGCCCGCAAGCAAGTGGACATGCCGCAAAGATGGCCCATGTCGGCGGCGCTGCTGAGCTTCCAGGCGCACCGCTCGACAAGCGTTTTACGTTCGAGACGTTTGTTGTCGGCAAGCCAAACCAACTCGCCCACGCCGCAGCACGCCGCGTCGCGGAGGGAGCGGCTGTTACCTTCAACCCGCTTTTCCTCTATGGCGGCGTGGGGCTCGGCAAGACACATCTGATGCACGCCATCGCCTGGCACCTGCAGACCTTCCGGCCCGACCTTAAGGTCGTTTACCTTTCGGCAGAGCAGTTCATGTATCGCTTCGTGCAGGCGCTGCGCGAGAACGGCACGATGGAATTCAAGGAAATCTTCCGCACGGTCGACGTTCTGATGGTCGACGATGTACAGTTCATAGCTGGCAAGGACACGACACAGGAAGAGTTTTTCCACACATTCAACGCGCTCGTCGACCAAAACAAACAGATTATAATCTCTGCCGACCGCGCGCCGGTCGAGATCAAGAAACTCGAAAACCGGATCGCAAGCCGCCTGCAATCGGGATTGGTGGTGGATCTTCACCCGACCGATTACGAGCTGCGCCTCGGTATCCTACAGCAGAAACGCGACCAGTATCGCGAGAGCTATCCGGGCCTTGCGATCCGGGACAGCGTGCTCGAATTTCTCGCCCACAGGATCACGACGAATGTGCGCGTGTTGGAAGGCGCGCTGACAAAGCTCTTCGCTTTTGGCTCGCTCGTCGGCAAAGAGGTGACGTTGGAATTGACGCAGGAGTGCCTGTCGGACCTTCTGCGCGCATCCGACCGCAAGGTCTCGATCGAAGAAATCCAACGCACCGTCGCCGAGCACTACCATATGCGCCTGTCGGACATGGTCGGCCCCAAGCGCCACCGCACCGTCGCCCGGCCGCGGCAGATGGCGATGTATCTTGCGAAACGGCTGACCTCTCGCTCCCTGCCGGAGATCGGGCGGCGCTTTGGTGGACGCGACCACACAACGGTTATGCATGCGGTGAAGCGCGTCGAAGAGCTGAAAGCGCGCGACACGCAGATCGCCGAAGACCTGGAGCTCCTGCAACGGATGCTCGAAGCATAGGCGCGCGTCGCCCCCAAAGCGGCACGCCGTAGCCTGGCGCGTCGCCTACTCGACACAGTTTCCAAATCCGCCGCGCTGCCGACGCCGATTGGCACGCTGCGGGCCTTGTGCCCCCGCGTGGTTCGTCTAACGTGCCAGTCCCGTTCGGCTGGCTCTGAGCGGGCGCGGTGCAATGCACACCGTAAGAGGGGAGCGGCGGATGAAGATCAGCATGGAACGCGCAGCCTTGCTGCGGGCGCTGGCGCAGGCACAATCGGTCGTCGAGCGGCGCAACACCATCCCGATTCTGGCAAATGTCCTGATCGAGGCCGATGGCGACGCGGTGAGTTTTCGCGCGACGGACCTCGATATCGAGGTGGTCGATCGCGCAACGTCTCAGGTTGAGCGGTCCGGCGCGACGACCGTTAGTGCGGTCACCATGCATGACATTGTTCGTAAGCTCCCGGATGGCGCGCTCGTCCGCCTTACAGACGATGTCGCCTCAGGCCGACTCGAAGTCGAAGCGGGCCGCTCGCACTTTACGCTCGCGACCCTGCCCAAGGAAGACTTTCCAGTCATGGCAACGACCGACTACGCGGCCAACTTCTCGGCCCCCGCGCCGATCCTGCGTCGCCTGTTCGACAAGTCGAAATTCGCGATCTCGACCGAGGAAACGCGGTATTATCTGAATGGCGTCTACATGCATGTCACCGACGGCGACGAGGGCCGGGTCCTGCGCTGTGTTGCGACCGATGGGCACCGCCTCGCCCGGGTCGATGCGCCACTGCCCGCGGGCGCCGAGGAGATGCCGGGCGTGATCGTGCCGCGCAAGACGGTGGGCGAACTGCGCAAGCTCCTCGACGATGACGAGGCGATGATCGCAGTTTCCGTCTCGGAGACGAAGGTGCGCTTTGCAACGCCCGAGATCACGCTGACCTCAAAGGTCATCGACGGGACGTTCCCGGATTATTCGCGCGTGATCCCCGCCGGCAATCCGCGCCGGATGGAGGTCGACGCTGCCGACTTTGCCAAAGCCGTCGACCGGGTTGCGACGGTCTCGTCCGAACGCTCCCGCGCCGTCAAGCTCGCGCTTGACGAAGATCGGCTCGTGCTCTCGGTCAACGCGCCCGACTCCGGAGCAGCAGAGGAAGAACTGGCGGTCTCTTACGGCGACGACCGGCTCGAGATCGGGTTTAACGCCAAATACCTGTTGGAAATTGCGAGCCAGGTGGACCGGGAAAACGCGGTCTTTATGTTCAATTCCTCGGGCGATCCGACGCTGATGCGCGAAGGCTCCGACACTTCGGCGATCTATGTCGTGATGCCGATGCGCGTCTGAGCGGCGGCGGCGCGGCCGGTCCGTCCGGTGCCTCCGGCGGCGATATTTTCAGCAAGAAGAAGGGGGGCGCGGTGCCAGGCCTCGCGGTGACATCGCTGGCCCTCGCGCAGTTCCGCTCCCATGCCAAGCTGGCGCTCGACTTTGACTTGCGTCCGATCGCGATCTATGGACCGAACGGCGCCGGCAAGACCAACCTCCTAGAGGCCGTCTCGCTCTTGTCGCCCGGGCGCGGGCTGCGCCGGGCGGGCGCCGAGGAGCTGGGGCGACGCGCCGCTGGCGTGGGCTGGCGGGTCCGGGCGGAGATCGAGAGCCTCGGGCGCGGACATGAGATCGAAACCGCGGCGGAGGCGGGCGCGGCGCGGACTGTGCGCATCGACGGTAAGGCTGCGCCCCAGATCGCGCTCGGCCGGCTTGCCCGTGTGGTCTGGCTCGTGCCCGCGATGGATCGGCTCTGGACGGAAGGGGCCGAGGGGCGGCGGCGGTTTCTAGACCGGATCGTTTTGTCGTTTGAGCCGCGGCATGGTGAGGCCGTCCTGACCTACGACAAGGCGATGCGCGAGCGGAACCGACTGCTGAAGGATGAGGTACGCGATCCGGGCTGGTACGGCGCGTTGGAGGCGCGCATGGCCGAGGCGGGCGCAGAGATCGCCGCCAATCGCAGGGCCGCTCTGGCACGGATCGCCAGCGCACAGAACGGGGCCGCGACGGCGTTTCCGGCGGCCATGCTCGAGATCGTCGGGCCGCCGGGGGCCGACATGCCCGAGCGCGTGGAGGACTTGGAAACGGCGTTTTCCGAGACACGCGGGCGGGACATGGCGGCGGGCCGCACGCTGACGGGGCCGCACCGGGCGGATCTCGCAGCAACGTATGCGGCCAAGGGCGTTGCCGCAGCACAATGCTCGACCGGCGAGCAAAAGGCGCTTCTTCTATCGCTCGTCCTCTCCAACGCGCGCGCTCTGGCCGAGGATTTCGGCGCGGCCCCGCTTCTCCTCCTCGACGAGGTCGCCGCGCATCTCGACGCCGGGCGCCGCGCCGCGCTCTATGACGAGGTCTGCGCGCTCGGCGCACAGGCCTGGCTGACAGGGACAGGGCCCGAGCTTTTTGCCGAGCTGGGGCCGCGCGCGCAGCACCTGGGCGTCAGCGAAATGGACGGCGAGAGCCGCGTCATCGAGGGCTAAGGTGAGCGACGTTTCGAGCGACTCAAAATCCACCCCGCGAGACACCATATCTTGGGGGTTCGGCGTGACAATCCCCCCATGACCGCCTATAAACCTGTGAAAAATGGAGGGCCGCCGCCTATGGCCGAAAAAGCGCGCGCAACGGATGCCTATGGGGCTGATTCCATCAAGGTTCTCAAGGGCCTGGAGGCCGTGCGCAAACGTCCCGGTATGTATATCGGCGACACGGATGACGGCTCTGGCCTGCACCATATGGTCTATGAGGTCGTCGATAACGGGATCGACGAGGCGCTCGCGGGCCACGCGGATTCCGTGACCGTTACGATCCACGCCGATGACAGCGTTTCGGTGCGCGACAATGGCCGCGGGATCCCAGTCGAGATGCACCCCGAGGAGGGGGTGAGCGCGGCCGAGGTCATCATGACCCAGCTCCATGCGGGCGGGAAGTTTGACCAGAATTCCTACAAGGTGTCGGGCGGTCTGCATGGCGTCGGCGTCTCGGTCGTGAATGCGCTCTCGGATTGGCTGGAGCTTCGTATCTGGCGTGACGGGAAGGAGCATGTCGCCCGGTTCGAGACGGGCGATACGGTCAACCATCTGGAGGTCGTGGGCGAGGCGGACGGTCAGAAGGGCACCGAGGTCCGCTTTCTCGCCTCCACCAACACATTCTCGAACCTCGATTACTCGTTCAAGACGTTGGAGACGCGCCTGCGCGAGCTCGCGTTCCTCAATTCCGGCGTTCGGATCGTTCTGCGCGATGAGCGGCACCCGGAGGTGATCGAGACCGAGTTGTGCTACGAGGGTGGGGTGCGCGAGTTCGTTCGCTATATCGATCGCTCCAAACAATCGCATATGGGCGACCCGATCTATATCGAGGGCGAGAAAGACGGGATCGGCGTTGAAATCGCCATGTGGTGGAACGACAGCTACAATGAGATGGTGCTGCCCTTCACCAACAACATCCCGCAGCGCGACGGCGGCACGCATCTTGCGGGCTTTCGCGGGGCGCTGACGCGGACGATCAACCACTACGCGGGCGCAAGCGGGATCGCGCGGAAAGAGAAGGTGTCATTTACCGGCGACGACGCGCGCGAGGGGCTGACAGCAGTGCTGTCGGTGAAGGTACCCGACCCGAAATTCTCAAGCCAGACCAAGGACAAGCTTGTGTCCTCCGAGGTTCGCCCCGCTGTTGAGGGCCTGATGAACGAAAAGCTCGGGGAGTGGTTTGAGGAGCATCCCGCCGAGGCCAAGATCATCGTCACCAAGATAGTCGAGGCGGCTCTGGCGCGGGAAGCGGCGCGCAAGGCGCGGGAGCTGACGCGGCGCAAGACGGCAATGGATGTCGCCTCCCTCCCCGGCAAGCTCGCCGATTGTCAGGAGAAGGACCCGGCGAAGTCCGAACTCTTCCTCGTCGAGGGCGATAGCGCCGGGGGCTCTGCCAAGCAGGGGCGCGCACGGGCCAACCAGGCGGTTCTGCCGCTCCGGGGCAAGATCCTCAATGTGGAGCGGGCGCGGTTCGACCGGATGCTGTCGAGCCAAGAGATTGGCACGCTGATCACCGCCCTCGGCACCGGCATCGGACGGGATGAGTTCGACATTTCGAAGCTGCGCTACCACAAGATCATCATTATGACCGACGCTGATGTCGATGGCGCGCATATCCGCACGCTGCTGCTGACGTTCTTCTTTCGGCAGATGCCGGATATTATCGAGGGCGGCTATCTCTACATCGCCGAACCGCCGCTCTTTAAGGTCAGCCGCGGCAAATCTGAGGTCTACCTCAAGGACGAGCCGGCGCTTGAAGACTATCTCATTAAAACCGGCGCCGATGGGGCTGTCCTTCGTCTCGGCTCGGGCGAGGAGATCGCGGGGCCGGACCTGGCGCGCGTCGTCGAGGAAGCGCGGCAAGTCAAACGCGTGACCGAGAGCTTTCCGACGCATTATCGGCGCAGGATCCTCGAACAGGCGGCCATTGCAGGGGCGTTCCTGCCAGGTCAGGCGGATGCCGATCTTCAAGGCGTCGCAGATGCTGTCGCGACCCGGCTCGACCTTGTCTCGGTCGAGTATGAGCGCGGCTGGCAAGGCCGCCCGACCCAAGATCGTGGCATTCGTCTCAGCCGCGTGGTGCGCGGCGTCGAGGAGGTGCGCACGCTCGATGGCCAAGCGCTCCGCTCCGGCGAAGCCCGGGCCCTGGGAAGTCACACGGAAGGGTTGCGGGAGGTCTACGCCCTGCCAGCTCGGCTCATGCGCAAGGAGAAGGGGACCGACATCTACGGCCCGCTCGATCTTCTCGACGCGGTCCTCGCCGAGGGCGAAAAAGGGCTGACCCTTCAGCGCTACAAGGGCCTGGGAGAGATGAACCCGGACCAACTCTGGGAAACAACGCTCGATCCCGAGGGCGACCGGCGGCTACTGCAGGTCAAGGTCGAAGATGTCGCCGAAGCCGACGATATCTTTACCAAGCTGATGGGCGACGTCGTTGAACCGCGCCGAGAGTTCATCCAATCGAATGCGCTGAGGGTCGAGAACCTCGACGCGTAGGTTTGCATTCGGCGCGGAGTGCGCCGTCCCAAAGCACAGCGGCCCGAACGTGTCGTAGGGTCACTTGCGAGGCAGCATGGTGTGATCGCCGCGCTTGCATCATGGCGTGCGCGTCTATCAGGCGCTCCACTGGCTTGACTACGTCCCGCTTTTATCCCCCAACCGCCCCATCGCGCGGTGTCCTGCTGAGTAGACAGCAATGCCCGCTCTTTCGCTTGACAGATCGGGGACGCCCGCTCTATCGAGCACATATACCACGCGCCAAAACGAGGAGGGCGATCATGATAGCATTCCGTCGTTTCCTGGCGCCCGGCGTTCTTAAAATGTCCGCCTTTATGTGACCCGACCGGGCGCACCGCGCCCTTCGCGTCCCATCCATCGTACTTCCCCTCGAGCCTCGGCTCAGCTCAAATAGGGCGCGGACCATGTGTTCGTGCGTCTCCCATGTCTCGTTTCTCGACCAGCGGCGCCTTTGCGCGCGTCTTGGCCTTCGCAGCGCGCCTTTGGCTGCGCCGTCGGAGCCTTCTTGGCATTGTCCTCTTGCTGATCCTGACATCGACCGCCGCCGATGTCGCGATCCCCGTCGTGACTGGCCAACTCGTTGCGGCGGTATCTGACGGTGCCAGCCCGTGGGGACCTTTCGCGCTCCTTCTCGGCCTTGGGACGGTGTCTTTCGTGACCAAGGTCTTGAGCTACTTCACAATCATCAATCTGACCGTACCGACGATGCGCGAGGCCGAGACCGAAGCGTTCGCTCGCGTCCAGCGGCTCCCTGCGGATTGGCACGCCAACGCCTTTGCCGGCTCCACGGTGCGCCAGATCACGCGTGGTGCCTGGGCACTCGACGATATGGCAGACGTTCTTTTTCTCGCGCTCCTGCCCTCGCTGCTCGTCCTCGTCGGGACAATCGCGACGCTCGCCGCGTTTCGCTGGCAGATTGGCCTTGTCGCGCTTTCGGGCGCGCTCCTCTTCATCGGCCTCTCGCTTGCCTTGACGCTCCTTTGGGTCGCCCCGGCGGCGCGCCTCTCAAACGCGCAAGACAGCCGAGTTTCGGGCGCATTGGCCGACGCGATCACGTCGAACGCCGTTGTGCGCGCCCATGCGGGCGAAGACCGAGAAGACAACCGCATTCAGCGCGTCCTGTCGAAATGGGCTCATCGCACACGGCGAACCTGGCGGCGGGGCACATGGTCGGGCCTTGCGCAGGACGTGTCGCTCTGGAGCCTACGCGCCGCCGTTCTGGGCGGTGCATTGATAGCCTTCGTCCGTGGGCTCGCAGGTGCTGGCGAAATCGCTTTCGTCGTCTCAGCGCTCGGCATGCTCGACGGCTATCTGCGCCAGATCGGCAGCCACGTGCGGATGCTTCAGAAGGCCATCAACGACGCAGAGGAACTCGTCGAGCTCATGACGTCTGCGCCGGAGCGCGAAGTTGTCCGACATCCGCGACGTGCCCTCCCGCCGCGCGCGGCGACGCTGGCCTTCGAGCACGTCGATTACGGCTATGCGGGCGCGCCGACGCCGCTCTTTTCCGATCTCAGCGTCGCGATCGCTGCGGGGCAGAAGGTCGGCCTTGTCGGCCGCTCAGGGTCGGGCAAGACGACATTCGTCAAGCTCATCCAGCGCATCCATGAGATCACCGGGGGCGCGATCCTGCTCGGAGGGGTCGACATCGGCTCGGTGCAGCTCTCCGAGTTGCGTCAGCAGATCGCCTTGGTACCGCAAGAGCCCATTCTGTTTCACCGCTCCCTAGCGGAGAACATCGCCTATGCCCGGCCGGGCGCGACGCCGTCGGAGGTGCGCCAGGCGGCCGTTCGCGCCGGTGCCGCCGACTTCATCCAACGTCTGCCCAAAGGGTTTGGTACAGAGGTCGGCGAACGGGGGGTAAAGCTCTCGGGCGGGGAACGTCAGCGCGTCGCGATTGCGCGCGCGTTCCTGTCGGATGCGCCGGTTCTCGTGATGGACGAGGCGACGTCATCGCTTGATTCTGAGGCGGAGGCGCGGGTGGCAGAGGCGGCCGAACGGCTGATGGAGGGGCGCACGACGCTCGTCATTGCGCACCGGCTCGCAACGGTCGAACGGATGGACCGGATCCTCGTTTTCGATCAGGGCCGCATCCTCGAAGACGGCGCACCCGATGAGTTGATGGCGCGCCAGAATGGCCTCTACCGCGCCCTGCGCGAGCGCCAGACCCTCGCCGCTTAGCGCGGCGGGGGAACCAGTCTTGGGGAAACGCGGGGTTGAAACCTCAAGGAATCTGTAGCGGTTCATGTGCGCCAAGGCGGATCGAACGCGCCAAACGCAAGCCGTGTGCTGTCGGAGGCTCGCTTATTGGTGGGACGTTTTGAACGCGTCCTCCTGATGGTTAGGAGCTCACGGACGGCACGCGCGGCTGTCCGATAGCGCGGGACAAAGGCGCAAAGCGCCGTACCAATGGCGGCCATCGAGCAAAGAGTGTTTCGAGCCCACTACGCCTCCAACCACCTCATCGGACGCGTCCCACGCGCACCACTTGCCCAATCCGTCTCTCGGCCGGGCGCGGTCCGCAGCGCTGCACTGCTTGACACTTCAGACCCGGCGGGACAACGCTCGCGCCCATGTTCGACATTCGTCCGGTGGGATATGTCATTGGCCTGCTCGTGGCGGTGCTCGGCGTATCCATGGTCATCCCGATGGGCGTCGACCTTCTGGAAGGGAACGGCCATTGGCCCGCCTTCGCCGAGTCCGCTCTGCTGACGGTCATCATTGGCGTTTTGCTTGCGCTCGCCTGCGCCAATGCCGTGGGTCAGGGCCTCAATCTGCGCCAGACTTTTCTGCTCACGACGGGCGTCTGGCTGGCGCTCCCGGTCTTCGGCGCGCTGCCCTTCATTTTGGGGGAAACAGAGGCGCGCTATGTCGATGCATTCTTTGAGGCAATGTCGGGGCTTACGACGACCGGCTCAACCGTCTTTTCGGGGCTGGAGGAGTTGCCCGCGGGCCTTCTGATGTGGCGCGGGCTCATGCAGTGGTTCGGCGGGATCGGGATCATCGTCGTCGCTATGGTGTTTCTGCCCGAGCTCCGCGTTGGCGGCATGCAGATCTTCCGATCCGAAGGTTTCGACACTTTTGGAAAGATCCTGCCGCGAGCGACCGAGATCGCGAGCCGGATTTCGGTCGTATACTTCAGTCTCACGGCCGCCTGCGGCATCACGTATTTCGCGCTTGGCATGGACGGGTTCGACGCGACCGTCCTTGCAATGACGACCATTGCGACTGGCGGATTTGCCAATTCTGACGCCTCTTTTGGCGCCTTCGGGCCGAGCATCGAATACGCAGCCGTTGTCTTTATGGTGGCCGCCGCCCTGCCCTTTGTCCGATACGTACAGCTCTTGTCGGGAAGCTGGTCGGCACCGCTGCGCGACCCGCAGATCCGCGCCTTTGCCCTGACGCTCCTCATCGTTGCGGGCCTCGTGATCGCGTGGCAGGTCCTTGCATCGGACCGCGCGTTTGAGCCTGCGCTCCGAAAATCACTTTTCAACGTCACATCGATCCTGACCGGCACCGGCTATGCGAGCGAAGACTACATGCTATGGGGCAGTTTCGCCGTCACCATTCTGTTCTTTGCCGGTTTGATCGGCGGCTGCGCCGGGTCCACCGCGTGTTCGATCAAGGTCTTCCGCTATCAGCTCCTTTTTGCCTCGATCAGGGCGCAGATCCGCAACATCCATTCGCCGCGCGGCCTGTTCACCCCGCGCTACGATGGGCGCCCGGTGAGCGAGGATGTCCTCAACTCGGTAATGTCGTTCTTCGTCCTTTTTACGGTGTCGCTCGGCGTCCTCTCGATCCTCCTTGGCATGACCGGGCTCGACTTTACGACCTCGGTTTCTGGTGCGGCTGCTGCGCTTGCCAATATCGGCCCGGGCCTCGGCGAGGAAATCGGCCCGGCGGGAAACTTCGCAGGCCTCAACGACACGGCAAAGTGGCTATTGGCGTTTGCGATGCTGCTTGGGCGGCTTGAGCTTCTCGTCGTTTTTACGCTTTTCACGCTGCGCTTCTGGCGCCCGTAAAGCGCTTACTCCCAACAGCTCACCCGCACGGCGATGTCAGCCGCAAGCCGCGCGAGGTCTTCCGGCGCGACGGGCGCGGCGGCCGTTGCCGCACGCGGCGACAGGCCGGCATTGGAGAGAAAGGTCGCAATCGCAGGGCTATCGACGGCGAAGGCGACATTGCTCGGCAGGACTTGCGCCCCGCCTGAACCGGACCCACGCAGCATGCCAAGAACGGCACCGCTCCGATCTAGCACGGGGCCGCCCGCATCGCCGGGCTGGGCGGCGAGATCGAGCCGCGCGAGATCCTCCTCTCCCTGGAGCCCGCGGAGATCGGCCAGCGTCCCGTAGGTCAGGACAGGGAGTGTGAGCGCGTCGCCAAAGGAAAAGCCCGCCACGGCAAGCTCGGACCGCAGCCGGGGCACGCCGCTCTGAAACGCCGCGACGCGGATCGGTGCCAGCGCCTCGGCCGGGCGAAGGAGGGCAAGGCCGAGGGCCGCATCCGTCGCCGCGATGGCCACGTCGCGATCCGCGCCAAGCGTCACCCGCCCGCACGAAGCGACCGCATCGGTCGTCGTTAAAACCGCCCCGCTGGCATCTACGTAAAAGCCCGTGCGCGAGCGGATCGGGCGACGGATCTCAAGCCCTGAGAGAAGATCGACGCTTTGCTCGGCGCCTGCGCCGTCCTGTGCTGTGTCCGGCAGAACAGCCGCGGTCGGGGTAAAGCTTTCGCGCATCTCGTCGATGACCCGGTCCATCACGCGCGGATCGCCCTCGCGCCAGACCAGTGTAAAGCCTTTGACCGCCCCATCGGCGAGGCGCGCATAGGTGTGGCTGGAGAGCTCCGACGAGACCCCGCGCAACGTGAATGACCGCGGCTGCCGCTCGCGCGGTCCCTCAGGCGGGACGATTTCGAGCGTCTGCATGATATCGTAGAGCCCAAAGAGCGTCGCCTCGTCCCCGCTCTGGCTGATCAGGAGGAGGCGCATGCCGCTCTCATCGGTCGCGTCATACTGCACAAAGGGCGCCTCGCTGCGCGCATAGGCGACCTTGGCCATCGGCATCAACATCTCGATCCCCGCGCGCGGATCCGCCCGGCGCTGAAGGCCCAGCGCGTCGAACGGAGCGCGATATGCGTCGAGGAGTTCCGCGCGCTGCGCCGTCGTCAGGACCCCACTGGCATCATAGCCCTGCGCGGCCTGCCACGAGGCCATGGCCCGCCGCGTTCCCGGACCGAACGCGCCGTCAATTGCCGCAGCGTAATGGCCGAACCATTGCAGTGCCTCCTGGAGCGCCTCTCGCTCCGGCCGCGTGAGCAGACGTTCGCTCCGGCGCGCTTCTTGCGGCGTTTCATCGGGCACAAAGACGTCGCGGGGGGGTAACGGCTCGGCCGCATCCAACGTTTGCCCGGCCGCGGGCGGCACAGGCGCGCGCGGTGCAGCCGTCAGCCCGACGGGCCAGAATGGCTGACGAAAGGTCGTCCCTTCGACGATGTAGCTGTCTCCAGGGATCTCGCCGGCGCCGCGAAGCGCCACGAGTTCTGCCCGGGCGAGCCCCGCATCGAAGGGCCCAAGGGCGATCGCGTACCAACCAGAAGGCAGCCGAAAGCCGTGGACGTTGTTCAGCCGTGCAGCATAGGCCTGCGCCCGGGCCTCGCCCTGCGCCAAGGTGGGGACGGCTTCGATCTGGACCCAAGCCGTCTCCTGCGCGCGCAAGGGGGCAGCGGCAAACAGGAGGGCAATTGACGAAAGCAAAAGGAGAAGACTGCGCATGATCACTCAATAGACCCCGACACCCGGCACTTACACCGCGACACAGGCGCGGACGATAGCAAAGCCGGGACGGGACGCATCTCAAATCTCCGGGAAACATCGCTGCGTGGCGGAGGCGCTACGCTGGGGCCGCCGTGAACGGAGATGGTGCGCGAGCTCGGTCGGCTATGCGCCATAGCGATAACCCGATCTTGCGTTCCTTATCGCGCCCTCTGAACGTCGGTGAAACGCCCAAGCCACGGGGGAGCCTGCGGAAGGGCACGTCGGACCCGACGCCTCAGTAATGCGGCGGGCGCTCGGCGAAAACGGCGCCGCCCCCGGCCTCCGTTTCGGCCTCCGCCGCCCGTTCCATGAGCAGCCTCACTTGCCGCGTGAGCGCGGCAATCTCCCGCTCCTGCCGTGCGACGACCTCGCTCAGATCATCCACATTGCGCCGCAGATGCGCGATCTCTTCTTCCAGCGCCGTGACCTCTCGCGGTCGCTCCGACATCGCGCCCTCCTGTTGCGGCCCCCTGCCCCTTGGGATAGCAGAGCCGCGAAATGCGACCCCGAGGGCAGGCATGGCTAGGGACAAAAAACAGAGGCGCCCCAAGGCGGAAACGCCCAAGGGCTTTCGCGACTATTTCGGCGCCGACGTCGCCGAGCGCAAGGCCATGCTCGACAAGATCGCCGAGGTCTATCACCGCTACGGCTTCGATCCGCTGGAGACGAGTGCGGTGGAAACGGTCGAGGCCCTGGGCAAGTTCCTCCCCGATGTAGACCGCCCGAACGAGGGCGTCTTCGCCTGGGAGGAGGACAAGGACTGGCTCGCCCTGCGTTACGACCTCACAGCGCCGCTGGCCCGCGTCGCCGCGCAATACCGCCAGGACCTGCCAACCCCTTATCGCCGCTACGCCATGGGCCCCGTCTGGCGCAATGAAAAGCCAGGGCCGGGCCGCTTTCGCCAGTTTTATCAATGCGATGCGGATACAGTGGGGTCAGGCTCCGTCGCCGCCGACGCCGAGATCGTCGCGATGCTCTGCGATACGCTGGAAGCGGTGGGAATCCCGCGCGGTGGCTACGTGGTGCGGATCAACAACCGGAAGGTGTTGAATGGTGTGATGGAGATCGCGGGTGTACTTGATCCAAACGATCCCGAGCGTTTCGCAAAAGAACGCGGAGTCGTACTGCGCGCAATAGATAAGCTCGACCGTCTAGGACTCGAGGGGGTGGAGGCGCTAATGGGGTCAGGACGAAAGGACGCCAGCGGTGACTTCACCGAAGGAGCAAATCTCATTCCGGAGCAGGTTGCCCGCATTATGTCGTTTCTTCATGGGAACGAAGAGGTGATCGGCGATCTTGGCGACTTCGAGCTGGCGACAGGTGGTCAAGTAAACGCTGTTTCCAACGCGATTGACTACCTAAACGACCTAATCAGAGGCTCTTTTGTCGGCCTCGACGGTGTAAATGAGCTTCAACAAATCGCTGAGCTTCTGACCGCGCAGGGGTACTCCACCGATCAGTTCTCTATCGACCCCTCCGTCGTGCGCGGCCTCGGCTACTATACCGGCCCAGTCTTCGAGGCGGAGCTTGTCGGAGACGAGTTTGGTCGCTTCGGCTCCGTCGCCGGGGGCGGGCGCTACGACGATCTTGTGAAGCGGTTCACCGGGCAGTCCGTCCCCGCCACGGGCGTCTCCATCGGGGTCGACCGCCTCCTCGCCGCCCTGCGCGAGACGGGCCGCATCGGGGGCAAGTCCACCGGCCCCGTCATCGTCACCGTCATGGATCGCGACCGGATGGCCGAGTACCAAGCCATCGCCGCTGAGCTGCGCGCTGCGGGCATCCGCGCCGAGGTCTATCTCGGCAACCCCAAGAACTTCGGCAACCAGTTGAAATACGCCGACAAACGCGAAAGCCCCATTGCCATCATCCAAGGCTCCGATGAGGCCGCGCGGGGCATTGTCCAGATCAAAGACCTGATCCTTGGCGCGGAGATCTCCCAACTGGCGAGCGTGGAGGAGTGGAAGAGCCAGCCCGCCCAGCGCGAGGTGCCGCGCGACAGCCACAGCCTGATCGCTGAGATCGATAAGATCCTCAAACACCACGATCTGATGCACGAGCGTTACGAACATCGCCGACAGACGGGCTGGACCGAAACGCCGCAAAGCGAGACCTGATGACCGCCAAAGCCGCGATCCGGGCCGAGGCTGCGCGCCTGCAGGCGCTAATCGGCGGCGCCGAGGCGCAGGCCGTCGAGACCGACATCCTGCAGCCCGCCGATACGCTGCTCGACCTTTACGGCGAGGACATCCGCGCCCGCGCCTATGTCACCGCCGATCCGGTGCGCGGCGAGCAGATGCTCCGGCCCGACTTCACGGTGCCGGTCGTACAGATGCACATGGCCCATGGTGCCGCGCCCGCGCGCTACACCTATTCTGGCGAGGTGTTCCGGCGCCAGGAGCAGCCGGGCTACATGCGCCCGGCCGAATTTATCCAAGTGGGGCTCGAGCTCTTCGACGGGAGGGACCCTGCCGCCCATGACGCAGACGTTTTTGCGACCTTTGCGACACCGCTTCGTCCCCTCGGGTTGAGCACCGCGATGGGCGATATCGGCCTTCTGACGGCAGCCGTCTCGGGCCTGACGCTGAGCGCGCCACGCCGCGCCGCGCTCCTCCGCCACATTTGGCGGCCGCATCGCTTTCGCGCGCTTCTCGATCGCTTCTGTGGTAATACAGCGCCGAGCCGCGCGCGACGTGATCTGCTGCACAAACTCGCCGTCACAGAAGCCGAGACGCTGGTCGGTGCCGCGGGCCCGATCGTTGGCCAGCGTAGTGCCGGCGAGATCGCGGCGCGGCTTCGTGCCCTGGCCGAGGACGCGGTCGAGCCGCCCCTGCCCGCCCGCGAGCGCGCGCTGATTGACGACCTTCTTGCGATCCGTGCTGCACCGCGCGATGCCGAAGCCCGCCTCTACGACATCGCGGTTGACCTGCCCGCGCTCGTTCCAGCCGTCGACCGTCTCGCCGCGAGGCTCGACGCGATGGAGGCCCAGGGCATTGTGCTAGACGACATCGCCTTTGAGACGACCTATGGGCGGACGACCTTGGAGTACTACGACGGGTTTGTCTTTGGCCTCTCTGTGCCCGACCGCGCGTCTCTGCCGCCTGTCGCCTCGGGGGGACGCTATGACGCGCTGACGGCCAAGCTTGGCGGCGGCCGGGCCATCCCTGCGGTCGGAGGCGTCATCCGGCCGGCGCTCGTGCTCGAATTGGGAGGCCTGCCGTGACGCTGAGGCTCGGCCTACCCTCCAAGGGGCGGCTCATGGAGAAGAGCGTGGACTGGTTTGCGGGCCGCGGCGTCGCCATCGCGCGCACCGGTTCGGACCGCGAGTATGCGGGCGCCGTGAGCGGCGTGGCGGGCGTCTCGCTCGTACTCCTCTCGGCAGGCGAGATCCCGCGCGAGCTGGCCGCGGGCCGGATCCATCTCGGCGTCACCGGGTCCGACCTTGTCCGTGAGCGCATCCCAGGCTGGGAGGGGCGAGTGGAGGAGCTTGCGCGCCTGGGTTTCGGCCATGCCGATCTGGTCATCGCCGTCCCCAAGGCCTGGATCGACGTTGAAACGCCCGGCGATCTCGACGCCGCTGCGGCGGCCTTCCGCGCCACCCATGGCCACCGTTTGCGCATCGCCACCAAGTATCACAGGCTTGTCCGAAACTACCTCCGCGCCGAGGGCGTGGCCGATTATGCCCTGGTCGACAGTCAGGGCGCGACTGAAGGCACCGTCGCCAACGGAACCGCGGAGGCCGTTGCCGACATCTCCTCGTCGGGCGAGACGCTCCGTGCCAATCACCTCCGTCCGCTTGCCACCCCGCCGATCCACCGCTCCGAGGCGACGCTGTTTCGCGCCCGTACGGCGCCGTGGACGGACGATACGCGCCGGGCCATGGCCGCGATATCGGAGCAGCTTGGGCTCGATCCGGGGGACTGACTGCACTGTCAGAGGCCCACCTGGGGTCGCGCATATGCCATTGGCGGCAATCTACGCGCGGGCCGCACAGCCGCAGCCGCCGATCAACCCATGTCCGGGACAGATGCCCCACCCGCGACATGCGGCGTCGCTGCGGGGCGACATCGCCCCCGCCCGACCGCTAGGCTGACCGCGAACGAACGGAGGCCCCATGCGTACCCATGCCCAAGCCGTCGTGATCGGAGGCGGCGTTGTCGGCGTTTCGATCCTCTACCACCTAGCCAAGCTCGGCTGGACCGAAACCGTGCTGCTTGAACGCTCGGAGCTCACATCGGGCTCGACCTGGCACGCGGCGGCCAACATTCATGGGCTTCACGACAGCACCAACATCTCTCGCCTGCAGCACTACACGATGTCGCTCTACAAAGAGCTCGAAGCGGAGACGGGCCAATCCTGCGGGATCTTTCAGCCAGGCTCGCTCTATCTCGCGCAGACAGATGACCGCGTGCACCAGCTTCGCTTGCAGGCCGCAAAGGCCCGGCGCTACGGCATGAACTTTCACGAAGTGAGCCGCGACGAGGCCGAGCGGCTACACCCGCTCGCCGATTTCGACGGGGTCCAATGCATCATGTTCGAGCCCGATGGCGGCAATGTCGACCCGTCGGGCGTCACCAACGCCTACGCGCTCGGCGCGCGCGCGATGGGGGCGGAGATCCACCGCTTTACGCCCGTGACAGACACCGAAATGCAGGCCGACCGGACATGGATCGTGCGCACCGAAAAGGGCGAGATCCGCACGCCCTGGGTCATCAACGCGGCCGGTCTCTGGGCGCGTGAAGTCGCGGCGATGGCGGGGGTCGACCTGCCGCTCCAGCCAACCGAACACCAGTACTTTGTCACCGAGACCATCGCCGAGATCGCCGAGATGGACCGGCGCCTGCCCTCGCTAGCCGACAGGGACGGCGAGTATTACTTGCGGCAGGAGGGCAAGGGCCTCCTCGTCGGCGCTTATGAAAAGGACGTGCGGCTCTGGGCGGAGAGCGGCACGCCCCAAGGCTTCGGGCATGAGCTCTTCGCCGACGACCTGGAGCGCATCGAGGAGAACATGCTGCGCGCCATCGCCCGTGTCCCGGCTGTTGGCGAGGCCGGCATCAAGCGCGTGATCAACGGCCCGATGATCTGGTCGCCCGACAGCTCGGCTCTTTTCGGCCCAGTGCCCGAGCTTGACGGCTATTTTTGTTGCTGCGGGATCATTCCCGGCTTCAGCCAGAACGGCGGCTTGGGCAAGCTGGCCGCGGAGTGGATGGTCGAAGGCGAGCCGTCGCTAGACCTCTTTGGCTGGGACCTGGCGCGGTACGGACACTGGGCTGGTGCCACGTTTACGAAGGCGCGCGTCAAAGACCAATACGCCCATCGCTTCAAAATCCATTTCCCGGGGGAGGAGCGTGCGGCGGGCCGCCCTGTCCGCACCCGCCCTGTCCATGGGATGCAGCGTGAGCTCGGCGCTGTCTTTGGGTTGAACTATGGCTGGGAGCACCCGCTCTACTTCGACGCCGCGGTGCCTGACAGCGCAGGCTTTGCCCGTCAGCAATGGTGGCACGCGGTAGGACGCGAGGCGCGCATGCTGCGCGAAGGCGCAGGCATCATCGACATCTCGAACTTCGCGAAATACGTCGTCCGTGGCCCAGGCGCGCATGCTTGGCTTGACGCGCTCTTTGCGAACACCATGCCAAAGAAGGTCGGCCGCTCGCGTCTAGCGCCGCTGATCGGCAAGCGTGGCGGCGTCGTCGGGGATTTCACCGTGACGCGCATGGCCGAAGAGGAGTTCTGGATCATAGGCTCGGGCATGGCCGAGCGCTTTCACCAGCGCTTCTTTGCGCAGGTTCCGCTGCCGGAGGGCACGACGTTCGAGAGCCGTACCGAAGCTGTCTGTGGGTTTAACCTTGCCGGTCCCCGGGCGCGCGACATCCTCGGCGCCTTGACAGACGACGACCTCTCAAATGCGGCGTTTCCGTTCATGGCCTCACGGGGTCTGAAGGTGGCCGGTGTCGAGGTCGGCGCACTCCGCGTGTCCTTTACGGGCGATCTCGGCTGGGAGCTTCACTGCCACACCCGCGATCAGCCGGCACTCTATGCCGCGCTTTTGGAAGCGGGACGCGCGCATGGTGCAGGGCCCGTGGGCAGCCGGGCGCTGATGTCGCTCCGCCTCGAAAAGGGCTACGGCTCTTGGGGGCGGGACTATTCCCCCGAATACTGGCCCCATGAATGCGGGCTGGCGGGGCTCGTAAAGCCCGAGAAGAACTTCCTCAACAAGGCGGCTTGGCAGGCGATCGCCGCGCGCCCGGCGCGGGAAACCATTGTCATGCTTGAGGTCGAGGCCCGCGCAGCGGATGCCTCGGGCGGCGAGCCCGTCTTTGCCGTGGACGGCACACCGCTCGGGCAAGTCTCCTCAGGTGGTTATGGCTACACGGTCGAGAAATCGCTCGCCTTGGCCTACCTTCGGGCGGAGGCGGCGGAGGCGGGGCGCGAGGTCGACGTGGCGATCCTCGGGCAGCCGCACCGTGCCCGCATCCTCGCCAAGCCGCCTTTTGATCCAGAGGGCGCGCGCCTCCGCGGCGCCGTTGCGCAGCCAGAACCGGCCGAGTAGCGTCCGGAGGGTGATTGGCCCGGCAGGTGAACGCGACTGCCGACGGCCATGGCGACACCGGAGCAACTCGCATTGGAGCGGTTTTGCCCTGGCGCCTAGGGAGTACGTCGGCACCACTTAGCGAAAACGGCTGCGTTGTCTGGTACTTCCGATGGGCAGAGGGATATCCGACCCGCTGTTAGTGCCGGAGGCCACCCATCCTGGCCGCGAGGCGCAACGCGTGCGAAGGGTCCTTGCTGTGATCGGGTAAGACCGGGTCGTAAGCGGCTTGCAAGAGCGCGGCGACCTGTGGCGCGAGGATCGTGTGACCCGCTGGGGTGCGCGCGAGCATCGAGCGCGTCGCCCCCTCCATGTCGGACGAAAACGCTCTGTCCGACCAGAGCAGCGCCGCCTGGACCGCTTGCGTCAACGCCAGTGTCTCGGCTGGCACACGCGCCATATGCGCGTCCATCTTCACGAAAGCGAAGCACGCGCGGATTGCGGCCACTGCGTCAAACCGGAAAATCCGGTATTGATTGGCCTCCGCGGCATCGAGCCTATCGATCAACGGCGCGAGATCGGGGATCAGCCGGTCAAGATCGGGCGTTTCGTTGAGCTCCTGCCAGTCGCGCACGAAAAACAGCATCATGTTGGTGCCAAGCTCTGGGTCGACTTCGGCAAGGCGCCGGTTTGTCAGGGCCGCCACCGCTTCGAACGCGCCCTTCACAGTCGCTAGGGTGCGGGCCTCGACGCCAAACACGACCGGTGCCATGGGACGGCCCCAGCGCGAGAACACGTAGGATCCTTCGGACCGGGTAAAGAAGGCCGCGACCGTGTCCGCATCGACCATGTCCATCACATTCCCGCTCCTTCACAAAGAAAACTGCGCCACCGATTGTATCGGTCTGGCCGCGCCGGGATGCCACTCATGGGCCGCGCCTGTCCGTCTCGGGCGCCAAGTCCACCGACGTGCGCATGCAGCTTGCGGATGCTTTACAGACCAATTCCAAGCTAGTCTTCGAAGAGATCGGGCGTCCGGCTCGGTTGGGCCGGCGGCGGGGCGGCAAGGCCGAGATGGCTCCAGCCTTTGGGCGCGAGCAGGCGGCCGCGAGGCGTGCGCTGGATGAGGCCCTGTTGCAACAAAAAGGGCTCGATGACTTCCTCGATGGCGTCACGCGCCTCCGACAGCGCCGCGGCAAGCGTCTCGACGCCCACGGGCCCACCGCCGTAATTCTCTGCCATCAGGCTGAGATAGCGCCGGTCTGCCCCATCGAGGCCGAGGCCGTCGACACCGAGCCGGGTCAGCGCGCCGTCGGCGAGCGTGCGGGTGATCGTGCCGTCGCCCTCGACGAGCGCGAAGTCGACAACACGGCGGAGGAGCCGTCCAGCCACGCGGGGCGTGCCGCGTGCCCGAGCGGCGATCTCGCCTATGCCCGCCGCCTCCGCCTCGATTTGCAAGAGCCTGGCGCCGCGGGCGACGATCTGACAAAGCTCGTCGATCTCATAGAATTGCAAGCGAACGGGGATGCCGAAACGATCGCGCAAGGGCGTCGTCAGTAGGCCCAGCCGGGTCGTCGCCCCGACAAGAGTGAAAGGGGGCAGTTCGATTCGCATCGTCCGTGCGGCGGGCCCTTCGCCGATGACGAGGTCGAGGGCAAAATCCTCAAGTGCGGGATAGAGCACCTCCTCGACGATGGGGGAAAGCCGGTGGATCTCATCGATAAACAGAACATCACGCGGCTCCAGGTTCGTCAGGATCGCCGCGAGATCTCCGGGACGCGCCAGCACCGGCCCCGAGGTCGCGCGGAAGCCCACGCCCAATTCGCGTGACATGATCTGCGCAAGAGTTGTTTTGCCAAGGCCCGGCGGCCCGTGAAAGAGCGTGTGGTCCATCGCCTGCGCCCGCCGACGGGCGGACTCGATGAAGACGGAGAGGTTGGCGCGCGCCTCCCGCTGACCGACGAATTCGTCGAGCCGCTCTGGGCGTAGCGCACGGTCGGGCGCGTCGTCCGCCATGGGATCCGGACGAAGGGTCGGGTCGGGCTCGGTCATCGGCTCACCCCTTCGGCACGAGAAGCTTGAGCGCCGCCCGGATCAGCGCGTCGGCCTCCTCCGCTCCGTTGCCAGCGGCCTCAGCGACGGCCGCGGCCGCCTCGCTTTGGGCGTAGCCGAGGTTAAGGAGAGCCGACAGCGCGTCCGCCTGGCCCGAAGCGGGCGAGAGCACAGGCACGGGCGTCGGCGCTGCCACCGGAGCGGATGGGTCGCGTGTGTGACCCAGGGCGCTGGGCGCCAAATCCGGCACCGCGCCCATGGCCATGACCTCGGCCGCGCGGCCCTTGAGTTCATTGACCACGCGTTGCGCAAGCTTCGGCCCAACGCCCGGCGCGGCCTTTACCGCGGTCCAATCCCCAAGCGCGATGGCCCGGCTGACACCGTCCGGCCCAAGCGTGCCCAGAATGGCCAGGCTCGCCTTCGCGCCGATCCCCTGCACCGAGGTCAACAGGCGGTGCCACTCCTTCTCTTGAAGCGACAGGAACCCGAAAAGCTGCAATAGGTCTTCGCGGACCAGAAGATCGGTATAGAGCGCGGCGTGTCCGCCCAAAGGCGGGAGCGCCGCAAGCGTCCGGTCCGAGACGAACACGATGTAGCCTACGCCCTGAACGTCGAGGAGAACGTGGTCGCTGCTTTTCCAATCGATCCGGCCGGAGAGGCGCCCGATCATCGCGCCATCGCCCTGGCCAGGGCCGCTGAGAGGCGCCCGGCCGATTGCAGGTGATGCGCATGGCAGACGGCGATGGCAAGAGCGTCCGCCGCATCGGGCCCGGCAAGTGCGACGCCTGGAAAGTGCATCCCGATCATATGGGCGACCTGCGCCTTGTCGGCATGGCCGACGCCGACCAGGGCCTTCTTGACGGCGTTCGGCGCGTACTCCCCAACGGCGAGCCCGGCTTGCGCCGGCACCAAAAGCGCGATCCCCCGCGCTTGTCCGAGCTTCAGCGTCCCGGCCGCATCCCGGTTGACGAAGGTTTGTTCAACCGCAGCCGCCGTCGGACCATGCTCTGCGATGATGCCCGTCAGCTGGTCATGGAGAGACATCAGGCGCGCGGCAAGGGTGTCACCCGTACTCCGGCACTGCCCGTTGGCGACATGGCTGAGTCGCGCGCCGGCCTGGTCGATCACGCCCCATCCGGTGCTCCGAAGGCCCGGATCGATCCCGATCACCCGCATCCCTGCCTCCTCGTGGCGGCAAGCTGAGACCGAGCTGAGGCCCCCGTGCCACACGTTCTTGCAACATTTTTCAAAGCATTAGCACGAAAGGCGAACATCCGCCAGCGCCGCCGCCGCTTGTGGCGCGTCGAGCGCGGCGCATTTGCGACATGGCGGGGCGCAATTCCGGCACCGAGACCCAAAAACGACACGCGCGCATGTCGCGATTAGGCCATTGAGAAGTAACGGATAATTCAGCATGTCCGCTATGCGCACACCACATGGGAGCGATGCAAAACACGCCTGTTGCGCAGGCAAACTTGCTCGCTTAGCTGGCATCTTGAGAACACGATTCTCGCGACCGACTAACGTCAACTCTAGACACACGGAGCAGCCAAATGGCCTTCTTTGACACCACTCGCCCCCAAGCCGCTGGCAGCATTAGCCGTGGCGTCACCGCCTACTTTGCCGGCCTTCAAGCGTGGCGCGAAGCCGCGCGGACGCGCCGCGCTCTGAGCAAGCTGACCGACCGTGAGCTGGCGGATATCGGTCTGCATCGCTCGGACCTCGACATGCTGACGCGCCGCGAGGCCGCCCGCCTCTGAGCACGACGCTTCCGGCGCATCGCGCGCCGCGCATCGACGGTCAAGCGCCCCGTTCCCGAGATCTGGACGGGGCGTTTTCTTTGCCAGCCCGAGCAAAACGGGGTCAGAAATCCCGCCACGCGCCCCGCAACGCTCACCCCTTTCGGCGCTTGGCCCGTAGGGTCGGATCCGCCAACAGCGGATCGTCCGGCCAGGGGTGCTTGGGATATCGCGCACGCATCTCCTTGGCGACATCTGCATAGCTTCCTGCCCAAAAGCCGGGGAGGTCGGTCGTGACTTGGACGGGCCGTCCCGCCGGCGACAAAAGCGTGATCTGCAGTGGCAGATGCTTTGGCCCAACCGTCGGATGCGCCTCGGTCCCGAACAGTTCTTGCACCCGGGCAGAGACGGCCGGCACGTCACCCCTGTAGTCGATCGGCAGGGCGCGGCCGAGCGGGGTGACAAAGGCGGCGGGCATCGCTCGGTCGAGACGCGCAAGCACGTCCCACCCGATCCTTGCGCGCAAGGGTTCGGTCAAGTCGATCGCCCGGATCTCCGCGGCGGTGCGAACTCCAATGAGGTAGGGCAAGAGCCAATCCGCCGCCTCCGTGAGCAGCGCCGCCTCGGAACAATCTGCAATCACGCCACCGGCGCGACGATAGAGCTCCGCCCGGCTGCGAAGCCGCTGTGCACCTGCAGTCCACGGAAGGCCGAGATCGCGCACTCCGTCGAGCGCCGCGCGGGCCAAGACGTCAGGCGGAGCGCTGCGCCAATGCCGATCCTGGAGCACGAGCGCGCCGAACCGCTCTTGCTGGCGCGCAACGACCACCCGCTCCCGGCGGGACCATTCGGCAACATCGTGCCAAACGATCTCTTCCCCATGAACGGCGCGCAACTCGGCTTCGCTGATTGGCAGCGCAAGGCGGATCTTGGCCTCACGCGCATCGCCGTCGAGCTCTGTCGCCACGAGGAGCCGCTGGCCAGCGAGCGGATCGTCCGGCGGCAGCGCCGCACCCTTGCCGCCAGACAGAAGCCAGCGGGGCGCATCGCCGGAACGGCGGAGCCCGATCCGGTCGGGATAGGCCAGCGCAACGGCCTCCGCGGGGCTCTGTGCCCTCCACTCCGGTGCGAGACGCGCGAGGCGCTTTGCCTCCGTGCGGATTTGGTGAAGGGCGGCCTTGTCGACCTCCCCTTGGCCGGACCGCTCCCCGTCCAACGCCCTTAGCCGCAGGGCGAGATCGGCTGGCGCGCTGCGCAGCGGATCGCGCTCCGACAGAAGGGCGGCGAGCGGAGCCGCGCCGCGCCCGGCGCGCTCGAGCATGTGGCCCAAGCGGGGATGAACCGGCAGCCTGGCCAAGGTACGGCCATGGTCCGTGATCCGACCGTCGCGCCCTGTCGCGCCGAGGCGCCGGAGGAGCGCCTGCGCCTCCGCGAGCGCACCATCGGGCGGCGGCGTGAGCAGCGGCAGGCTCGTCCCGCTCGGATCCCCCCAGAGCGCCAGTTCGAGCGCAAGGGGCGCCAAATCTGCAACCGCGATTTCCGGCGGGGTGAAAGCCGGGAACGCGCCCTCCTCGCCCTTTGTCCAGAGCCGGTAGCAGCGCCCGGGCCGGAGGCGTCCGGCACGGCCCGCCCGCTGGGTGGCCTCGGCGCGGCTGGCGCGCTCGGTCACCAGCCGTGACATCCCGGAGGCCGGGTCGAACCGCGCGCGGCGCGCGCGCCCTGCATCGACGACGCAATCAACACCCTCGATCGTCAGCGACGTCTCGGCGATCGCGGTCGCAAGGACGACCTTGCGTTTGCCCTCGGGCGGCGCGGCAATCGCCCGACGCTGTATGTCGAAGGGGAGCGCGCCATAGAGCGGCGCGATGTCGGCCGGGATCGCATGCGTGCTAAGAAGCGCCTCAACGCGCCGGATCTCGCGCGCGCCCGGAAGGAACACGAGGACGGAGGCCGCTGTCTCTTTCAGCGCCCGAAGGACGCTCTCTGTCACCACGTCTTCGAGCCTGCGCGACCCTATGGGCGCATCGCGGTGGATGATCTCCACCGGAAAAGACCGACCCTCGGCCGTTACGACGGGCGCCCCGCCCATGAGAGCGGCAACGGGGGCCGCGTCGAGCGTTGCAGACATCGGCAGGAGAACCAAGTCGTCGCGCAGGGCCTCTCGCGCTTCAAGCGCCAGAGCAAGCCCGAGATCGGCGTTGAGCGAGCGCTCATGGAACTCGTCAAAAAGGATCGCCCCAATGCCATCGAGCGACGGATCGCTTTGGAGCATCCGCGTCAGGATGCCCTCGGTGACGACCTCGATCCGCGTGGCGCGCCCCGTCTGCGCTGCGCCGCGCATCCGGTAGCCGACAGTGGCGCCCACGCGCTCTCCCAAGGTCTCGGCCATCCGCTCCGCCGCGGCGCGGGCGGCGAGACGGCGCGGCTCAAGCATAAGGATGCGTCCCTCGAGAAACCCCGCATCGAGGAGCGCGAGCGGCACGCGCGTCGTCTTGCCCGCACCGGGCGGGGCCTGCAACACCGCCTGACGTGCCGTCCGCAAAGTGGCCAAAAGCTCGGGGAGCACGCTGTCGATGGGGAGCGCCATGGCGCGGTTATGCCGGGGGGCGCGCGGCGGTCAATCCACTTGCGGCACTCCGTGTCGTTTCTTTGGGCGCGCGTCAGGCCTCGTCGGCCCAGGGCCCATGATGTGCGCCGTCGCGATCCAGGCGGGCAAAGCCATGGCGGCCGAAATAGTCGCGCTGACCCTGGATAAGGTCGGCGGTGCCCCGGGCCTGCCGCATCGTATCGGCAAAACCGAGGGCCGCGGCAAAGCCCGGGATCGGCTGACCCGCAAGGGCGGCAGCCGCCACGAGCTTGCGCAAAGCGGGCAAGCCCCGGGTGAGAGCCTCCGAAAAAGCCGGCGCCAAGTGGAGCATGCCCTCGGGCAGGTCGGCCCGGATCGCGCCCGCGATATCGTCGAGCAGCGCCGAACGGATGATGCAGCCGGCCCGCCAGATCTCGGCCACGCGGGCCAGATCCGTCCCCCACTTGTATTCGTCCGAGGCGGCCGCGAGGAGCGCCATCCCCTGTCCATAGGCCAGGATGCGCGCGGCGAGAAACGCCGAGGCAAGATCCTCGGGCCCAAGCGCCAGCGCCGCGCCCCCTTGGCCGGGCAGATGCGCCGCACCCGCCATGCGCGCGGCACGCAGCGCAGACCAGGCGCGCGCACCGACCGCAGCCTCGATGATCGAGGCAGACTGCCCAAGACGGAGCGCTTCGATCACGGTCCAGCGCCCGGTGCCCTTCTGCCCTGCCGCATCGACGATCACGTCGACCAAGGGTTGGCCTGTCTCAGGGTCAATCGCGCGCAGAACCTCTGCGGTGATCTCAACAAGGTAGCTCTGCAGACGGCCCGCATTCCATGCGGAGAAGACCTCCGCGATTTCGGCGGGCGCCTTTCCCTGGCCATGCCGCATTAGGCCATAGAGCTCAGCGATGAGCTGCATGTCGGCGTATTCGATGCCGTTATGCACCGTTTTGACGAAATGCCCGGCGCCGTCGGGCCCTAGCCAAGCGGCACAGGGCGCGCCTTGATACAGTGCCGCGATTGCCTCGACGACGTCGCGGACCGGCTCGAACGCCGCCTCGGGCCCACCGACCATGATCGAGGGGCCGTGGCGCGCGCCATCCTCACCGCCGGAGACGCCCATCCCGATAAAGTTTACGCCCGCCGCTGCAAGCTCGGCCTCCGTCGCTCGCGTGTCATGAAAGTCCGCATTGCCTCCGTCGATCAGCGTGTCTCCCGCCGAGAGGTGCGGCCGCAGTGCGGCGATACTGTCGCGCACCGGCCCGCCCGCGGGGACCATGAGCAGGATCGCACGCGGTCGTTCCAGGCGCGCAACGAAACCTTCGAGGTCACGTACTGGCACCATGGCGGACGCGAGATCCCCGGCCCGAGCCATGAGCGCATCAACACGGTCAGCCGAGCGGTTGTGGACCGCGACGCGAAATCCCTTCTCGGCAATGTTGAGGGCGAGGGCGGCGCCCATTGTTCCCAATCCCGTGACGCCGATGCGGGCGAGCTGTGTCATGTCGCGTCCCCTCTAGTGCTCTGACCTTCCTTACGCAGGGATCTGCCAAAGCTCCAGCGGCGCGGGGGCGTCGCGCTCGGACGGTCAGGCGGTCTTTTCCGGGTCGAAAGTCTGCGCAAACGCAGTAAAGAACTTTGCCGAGAGCTTCTTGGCCGTCGACTGTACGAGGCGGCTGCCGAGTTGCGCCAGCTTGCCGCCAATGTCGACATGCGCGGTGTAGGCGAGCTTCGTGGTCTCTGGCCCCTCTTCGCTGAGGGTGACATCCGCCCCGCCCTTTGCAAAACCCGCTGTGCCGCCATTGCCTTCGCCCGAAAGGGTAAAGTGCTCGGGCGCGCCGGTCTGATCGAGCCGGACCGTACCGGAAAAGCGCGCCTTTACCGGGCCGACCTTGAGGAGAACCTTAGCCTCCAGGTGATCGTCGGCATGCCGGATCAGCTCTTCACAGCCGGGAATGCACTGACGCAGAACGTCTGTATCGTTTAGCGCGGCATACACGTTTGCGCGGGGCGCTTCTATGATGACTTCGTCGGAGAGATCCATGGGCATCCTTTCTTGGGGCGAGGGCGCATAGGCCCGGATCACCCCGGGCGCGTGCAGGTGCGCGGGGCGCTATGGCGGGGTCGGCCAGCTCTCGGCGGCGCGGCGTTGCGTGCGATCGGCTGTGAGACCGGCCAGATCGGGCAAGTGGTCTTGGCGCAGGCGGGCGAGTTGGCACGGCGTGTCAACATCAATGAAGAGGCCGGGGCGTGCGCTCCTCCAGCGGTGAACCGCGTCGGCGTTGCGCTCGGTAAAGGTCCGACACGCGAGGTTTGGCCCTTGGGCCAGTACCTCTGGGACACGTGCGCGGGGTATAACGATGGGGTTGCCGCGGATCTGCGCGCGCGTCGCCGGATCTTGGCGGACCGGAACCGTGATCCGGCCTCGCCCCTCGGCGGCATTCGCAGCAAGGAGCGCGCGCAGATCGGCGGCCTCCAGCAGCGGCTGGTCTCCCAAGGCGACGAGCGTCTGAGCGGCCGGGTCGACCCAGGTCAGCCCAAATGCGACGGAGCTTTGCTGTCCCTCGGCAAAGCGCGCATTCGTCGTGAGCCGCACCTCGGCCCCAACGAGCGCATCGGCGACGCGCGACGCTTCGTGCCCGAGGATGACGAGGGGTGGGCTTGTCGTCACCGACGCCACGGCATCGACGACGCGGCGGATAAGGGCGCGGCCACCGAATTCCTCCAGAAGCTTGTTGCGCGCGCCCATCCGGCGCGACAGGCCGGCGGCAAGGATGACGGCAGAGACGCTCACCGGACGGCCAGCAGCGCGACACCGTCCGCGGCCGGTGTCTCGACCGCGTCGTTGCGGCGCCGGTGCTGGACGATTTGCGCTAGGATCGAGAGCGCGATTTCCTCAGCGGTCTCCGCGCCGATATCGAGACCGGCCGGCGCGATCAGCCGGGCCAGCGCCGAAGTGGGCACTTTGGGTACAAGCTTCTCTTTCAGCGTGGCCGCTTTCCGGCGGCTCCCGACAAAGGCAATGTAGTCTGACCCGGCGTTGAGCGCCGCCTCAAGCATCGCTGCGTCTCCTTTGCCTTGCGTTGCAACGACGATGTAGAGCGCACGCTGCGCCCCCTGCGGCTCGGGCAGAGCGCTGACAACGCAAAGGTCAAAGCTCCGCGCAAGCTGCGCCAGCGCTTGCGCAACGGGGCCGTCGCCGAGCACCGCGAGTTCCGGCACCGGGACAAACGGCTCGACAAAGACATCCATCGAGCCTTGCGACGCGCAGCCGTTGCGCTCGAAGACGACACCGTCCCGCACTTCGCACGGGCGCGCCCCTGCATCCGCCAGACGGTCATCGGGGCGGAGCGCGACGAAGACGGGCTCGCCCCGCGCCACTGCCGCGCGGGCCGCCCGGGCCAAGGCCGCGCGCACGCAACCGCCCCCAACGAAGCCCTCGAGCACGTCGCCCGTTGCATCAAGCAGCGCTTTCGCACCGGCCTTGGCGGCGGTCGCGTCCTGCGTGCGCACGATCGTTGCCATGGCATAGGGCGTGCCGTCGGCGCGGAGCGTGCGGGCGGCCTCTTCGATCCGGTTCAGCGCGCGGGGAGGGACAGTCATAGGCGGGCAAACTCCCGGTCGAGGGCCGCGAGCGCGGCAAGCGTGTCTGCGGGCAAAAGCGCATCGAGATGCGGGAGGGCGGCCGCCATTCCGCGGGCAACGGGCGCGTATCCGTCCCAGGCCTTGAGCGGGTTGAGCCAGACAATGCGGCAACCGCGCTTGCGTAGGCGGGCGAGCGCCGGCCCAATCTCGTCATTGCCCGCGCTGTCATAGCCATCCGAGAGGATGAGAACGACCGTCCGCCCATCGACAAAGCCGGGGGCATAGGCGCGGGCAAACTCGGCCAACGCGCCCCCGATCTTAGAGCCGCCGCCAAATCCGTCCGCCAGAAGCGTGAGCCGGCCTAGAGCGCGCAGGGGATCGGGGTCGCGCAGGGCGCTTGCGATCCGCACGAGACGGGTGTGAAAAATGTAGGCATCCGCGGCGCTATCATTGCGCATGAGCCCCATCAGGAAGGCTAGGAACGGCCTTGCATAGGCCGTCATCGAGCCCGACACATCGGCCAGCGCGACGATCTTTGCCGGACGAGCGGGCCGGGCGCGGCGCGGCAGATGGATCGGCTCTCCTCCGGTGCTGAGCGATTGGCGCACAAGTCGGCGAAAGTCGATCTGGGCGCCCCGTTTGGCGGCCCTGCGGCGGCGCGAGCGGCGGTCGCGCAAGGCGGCGCCCAAGCGCTCGGCCACGCGCTCGGCCTCGGCGACATCCGCTTTGGAAACGCAGTTGCGCAAGTCGCGGCGCATGAGGTTTTCCACCCGCGTTGCAATGAGTTTGCACGCGCCGTCCCCTGCCGCGTCACCGTCATCCGCGCCATCGTCGGGCGCGTCTTGCGCGCCCGGCCCCGAAAGATCTGCTTCTTCCCCCGTCTGGGATGAGCGCATCGCAGGCGTGGGGGCGCGCGGCGCGGGCGTGCTGCGCGTGACGACACGGCCGCCATTGCACCAATAAGCGTCAAAGAGCGCGTCGAAGCGCGCGGCATCCTCGGCACATCCGACGCACACGGCTTTGAGCGCGCGCCGCGCCTCTTCGGGCTCGACCGCGCGCACGAGCGTGAGCGCCATCAGCGCCGTTTCTGTTTCGGCCACGCCGAGGCGCATCCCGTTGGCACGGGCATGATCGAGAAAGCCGGCGACACGTGCGGCGGGGCCCGCGTCTCGGGCGGCAAAGCGCGTAATCCGACTCATGCGGCCTTCCCAGCCAGGCGCTGGGCAACCTCGGTTGTCATCTGCGCGCGGTCGCGCTGGGTCTTGAGGAGGGTCGCGAGCGAGGCTTGGAGAATGGCGGGGTCGTCCGTCAGATCGTTTACGCCGAGCCCGGCGAGGGCGGCCGCAAAGTCGAGCGTTTCGGCCACGCCGGGGACCTTGTCGAGGTCCTCACGCCGCAGCGCCTGAACGAACCCGACGATTTGGCCGGCAAGCTCTGCTTCGATCTCGGGGCAGCGCGCGGCGAGAATTGCGATTTCGGTCGCACGGTCTGGGTAGTCGATCCATGCATACATGCAGCGGCGGCGGAGCGCATCGGAGAGGTCGCGCGTGCCATTGGCGGTCAGGATGACGATCGGGCGGGCGCGGGCGGCAATGGTACCGAGTTCGGGGATCGTGATCTGAAAATCCGACAGGACTTCGAGCAGGTACGCCTCGAACTCTTCATCGGCGCGGTCGATCTCGTCAATCAGCAAGACCGGCGGCGTCTGCTGCCGGATCGCCTGGAGGAGCGGGCGGGCCAGAAGGTAGGCCTCGGAGAAAACCCGCTCTTCAACGGCGCGCCCAGTTTCGCCGCCCTCAGCCGCGGCGCGGATGGCGAGAAGCTGACGCTGGTAGTTCCACTCGTAAATCGCGTGGTTGGCGTCGAGCCCCTCATAGCATTGAAGGCGGATCAGTTGGGTGTCGCGTGCCGCGGCGAGGGCCTTGGCAACTGCGGTCTTACCGACGCCCGCCGCTCCTTCAAGGAGGAGCGGACGGCCAAGCGACACTGCGAGGTGCAGCGCCATTGCAAGGTCGGGCGGAGCGACATAGCCCTGGTTCCCGAGGGACGCGGCGAGGGCGTGCCAGCCAGTCATCGGACGGGCGGCGCGTGGCGCGACGACCAAGGCATGCCGGCAAACGCGAGCCACCTCTCCAAACACCGGGCCCGGGTTCGCGCATCGCGGGCGCGTCGAGACGCCCGCGCATTTCGCATAGGGGCGACAATCTGCCCACCGCGCCCGCGTCCTACGGACACGGCCCCTACCCGTGGAGCCCGAGCCCATTGGCGATTTTCCAGATCCGCCAATGGTCGTGGGGCATGTGGCTTTGGCGCAGGCCGAAGGGGCGGAACGCGTCGTGCACCGCGTTCGAAAACGCCGGCACCCCGCCCACATTCGGGCTCTCGCCCACGCCTTTCGCCCCGATCGGGTGATGCGGGCTCGGCGTCGTGGTGTGGTCGGTGGTATAGTTTGGCGTCTCCCACGCCGTCGGGATGTAGAAATCCATCAGCGTGCCGGTCTTGCAATTGCCCATCTCGTCGTAGGCGATCTCTTGCCCCATTGCGATGGCCAGCGCCTCGGTCAGCCCGCCATGGACCTGTCCCTCGATAATCATCGGGTTGATCCGCGTGCCGCAATCGTCGAGCGCGTAGAACTGACGGATCTCGGTCGTCCCGGTATCGACATCGACCTCCATCACGCAGATATACGCGCCGAACGGATATGTCATGTTCGGCGGGTCGTAGTAGCTCACGGCTTCGAGCCCCGGCTCGACGCCCGGGATCGCCTGGTTGTAGGACGCAAACGCGATCTCTTTCATCGTCTTGAACCGGGCCGGCGCGCCCTTGACGACAAAGCGGTCGACGTCCCACTCCACGTCGTCGTCGTGCACCTCCAAGAGATAGGCCGCGATCATCTGCGCTTTGGCGCGGATTTTGCGCCCCGCCATCGCCGTTGCAGCACCGGCGACCGGGGTCGACCGCGAGCCATAGGTTCCAAGCCCATACGGCGCGGTGTCCGTATCGCCCTCCTCCACGGTTATGCTGTCGGCAGGCAAGCCGATCTCAGACGCAAGGATCTGCGCGAATGTCGTCGCATGTCCCTGGCCCTGGCTGATCGTGCCCAACCGAGCGATGGCGGAGCCCGTCGGGTGGATCCGGATCTCACAGGAATCGAACATCCCCAAGCCGAGGATATCGCAATTCTTGACCGGCCCCGCCCCAACGATCTCAGTGAAGTGTGTGAGCCCGATCCCGAGGAGCTTGCGCGTTTCGCCGCGTTTGAATGCCTCCACGCGCTCCGCCTGCTCGGCCCGCAACCCGGCATAGTCGACTGCCTCAAGCGCCTTGTCCCAAGCGGTGTGATAATCCCCACTGTCGTATTCCCAGCCGAGCGCGGATTGATAGGGAAACTGGTCTTTGCGGATGAAGTTGATGCGGCGCAGCTCTGCCGCGTCCATCTCGAGCTCGATGGCCAACACCTCGATCATCCGCTCGATAAAATAGGCGGCCTCGGTCACGCGGAACGAGCAGCGATAGGCAACGCCTCCGGGCGCCTTGTTGGTATAGACCCCATCGACAGCGAGATACGCGGTCGGGATGTCGTAGGAGCCGGTGCAGATGTTGAAGAACCCGGCGGGGAACTTCGTCGGATCCGCACAGGCGTCAAAGCCGCCGTGATCGGCCGTCACATGGCACCAAAGTCCGGTGACCTTACCCTCTTTTGTCGCGGCAATCTTACCTTTCATCCAGTAGTCGCGGGCGAAAGCGGTCGTCATCAGATTGTCCATCCGGTCTTCGATCCACTTCACGGGCTTGCCAGTGACGATGGAGGCCACAACCGAGCAGACATAGCCTGCATAGGCGCCGACCTTGTTGCCAAAGCCGCCGCCGATATCGGGCGAGACGACACGGATGTTGTGCTCTTCGATGCCCGAAATGAGCGAGACCACCGTGCGGATCGCGTGGGGCGCTTGGAATGTCCCGTAAAGCGTCAGCTTGCCGTTGACCTTGTCCATCGACGCCACGCAACCGCAGGGCTCTAGCGGGCAGGGATGCGTACGGTGGTAATAGACCATCTCCTCGGCGACCACATCGGCCGCGCCGATCACCTGCTCGGTGGCCTCCTGATCCCCCTGCTCCCAGGTGAAGATGTGGTTGTGATGGCGGCGGGGCCCGTGGGCGCCCTCGGACTGCCCTTCGAGATCCTCGCGGAGGACCGGCGCGTCGGGCGCGAGCGCTTTGAACGGGTCGACGACGACGGGAAGCTCTTCGTACTCGACCTCAACCGCCTCGATCCCATCGGCGGCGGCGTAACGGTCGGTCGCGACGACAAAAGCGACCTCTTGGCCCTGAAAGAGGACCTTTCCGTCGGCCAGAACCATCTGCTTGTCGCCGGCGAGCGTGGGCATCCAGTGAAGGCCAAGCGGCTCAAGATCGGCCGCGGTCAGAACCGCGAGGACGCCCTGCACTTCAAGCGCCGCCTCCGTGTGGATCGCCTTGACCCGGGCATGGGCATAAGGCGAGCGGACGAAATCGCCGAAAAGCATGCCGGGCAGCACGATGTCGTCGACATAATTGCCCTTGCCTTGGGTAAATCGAGCGTCCTCGACGCGTTTGCGCGACGAGCCGAGCCCTTTGAGCTTTTCGGCGCGTTCTTCAGCGGAGGGGGTATCGTGCAGGTCCTTCATTCGGCGGCCTCCACGACGGGCTTTTGCATCTCATCGGCGGCGGCGAGGATCGCTTTGACGATGTTCTGGTAGCCCGTGCAGCGGCAGAGATTGCCCGCCATGCCAAAGCGCACTTCCTCTTCGGTCGGCGTCGGGTTCTCTTGGAGCAGGCGATGCGCGCGGGTGATCATCCCAGGCGTGCAATACCCACATTGCAGCCCGTGATGCTCGCGAAACATCTCTTGCAAGATGTGCATGCCATCAGGGCTGCCGAGACCTTCGATCGTGGTGATCTCTTTTCCCACGACCTGCGCGGTGAAAACGGTGCAGGCTTTGACCGATTTTCCGTCGATATCGACGGTACAGGCGCCGCAATGGGAGGTCTCGCAGCCGACATGGGGCCCGGTGAGGCGCAGCTTCTCTCGCAGGGTATGGATGAGAAGTTCGCGCGGCTCGGCGAGGATGTCCTGCGCTTCGCCATTCACTTTTAATTGGTAGTGGTGCTTGCCCATGGCTGGCTCCTCCCTCAAGCGCGTTGGACGGCGCGCGCGATGGCGCGCCGGATAATCTCTCCTGCGACGTGCATTTTGAAATCGACGGGCCCGCGATTGTCTTCGGCGGGGTCTATCGCCCCTTGTGCCGCCGAGACTGCGGCTTGGATTGCGCCCGCGTCACACGATGTGCCCCGCAGCGCCTCCCCCGCCTCTTCCGACCAGATCGGTGTGTCTGAGAGGTTGGTCATGGCAATGGACGCGCCGGTGCATTGCCCGCCCTCCATTGTGACGAGCGCGGCGCAGGCGGCCGTGGCGTAATCGCCGATCTTGCGCTTTTGCTTTTCGTAGGCGTAGCCGCCCTCGGGCCGCGCAAACGTGATCGCCGTAAGGATCTCGTCGTCCTCGCGGTCGGTCATGTAGGCCGCCTCGTAGTACTCGCGCGCCGCAAGCTCGCGCGCCCCATTTGGCCCGGTGAGGTGGAACACAGCGTCGAGGCACTGCATCAGCCCCGGCATATCGTTGCCCGGATCGCCATTGGCGACGTTGCCGCCGACGGTGCCCATGTAGCGCACCTGCGGGTCGGCAATCTGCAGCGCCGCCTCCCGTAGGATCGGGGCGGCGGCGGCAAGCGCGTCACTCTCGATGAGTTCCGCCTGCGTGGTCATTGCGCCAATGCGGATCGTGTCGTGTGTGACGTCGATCCCCTTGAGCTCTGCAATGTCCTGCAAGTCGACGAGGTGGCTGAGATCCGCCATGCGCAGCTTCATCATGGGGATGAGACTGTGGCCGCCTGCAATGACGCGTGCCTCGTCTCCATGAGTGCCGAGAATTGCAAGTGCCGACTGTATGTCGGCTGGCCGATGGTAATCGAACCGTGCCGGTATCATAGGGTCCTCCCGTGGTGCGATCTTTCGTCGCTCTGATAAGGACGTATGCCGTGGTCGACCCTCGGCCAGAAGAATTCTGAGGGCCGGCTCCCTGCGCATTTGGTCGCGCGCTGCCCCAAGTGCCCAGGGGCGCTGCCACGCATCTGCGGCGCAACAGCGATAATTTAAGCAAAAATAAATGGTTGGAAAGAAACGCGGGCGGCTTTGTGGCGCTTACCCGACAGGGTCGGCAACGCGTTTGCGCAACTCGAATTTTTGGATTTTTCCGGTCGAGGTTTTCGGCAGCTCATCGAAAATGACTGCCTTTGGCGTCTTGAAGCCGGCCAGATGGCCCCGGCAATGGGCGATGAGTTCGTCCGCGGTTACCTCGGCGCCGGCTTTCAACTCAACGAAGGCACAGGGCACCTCACCCCACTTCTCATCGGGCTTGGCGACCACGGCGCAGAGGAGCACCGCAGGATGGTGCATGAGCACGGCCTCGACCTCGACTGAGCTCACATTCTCGCCGCCCGAGATGATGATGTCTTTTGCGCGGTCGGCGATCTGGACGAAGCTATCCTCATGGTGCACCGCGAGATCGCCGGTGTGAAAGTAACCGCCGGCGAAGGCCTCCTGCGTCGCCTGCGGGTTCTTGTAATACCCCTTCATGACGCCATTGCCGCGCATCATGATCTCGCCCTGCTGCTGGCCGGTCTTGGCAACGGCGGCCAGCGTCTCGGGATCGGCCACATATTGGCGCTCCATAAAGGGCATGATGACCCCCTGCCGCGCTTTCTTGGCGGTCTTTTCGGCGGGGGCGAGCCTGTCCCAATCCAGTTTCCATGTGCTCTCGACCGCGGGCCCATAGGTCTCCGTCAGGCCGTAAACCTGTTGGACGTGAAAGCCGAGCTCTTCGATGGCCGCCAGGGTCGCCGGGGCGGGCGGCGCGCCCGCTGTAAAGACCTCGACCGTGTGCTGGAACGGGCGGCGGATCTGCTCGTCGGCGTTAACGATCATGTTGAGCACGATGGGCGCGCCGCCGAAATGGGTCACCCCTTCATAGGCGACAGCGTTATAGATCGCCTCCGCGGTGATGTCCCGGCAACAGACGACGGTGCCTCCGACAAGCGGCATCATCCAGGTGTGGCACCAGCCATTACAATGAAAGAGCGGGACGATCGTAAGGTAACGCGGGTGCAAGACCATCCGCCAGGAGATCACTTGGCCCATCGTATTCAGGTAGGCGCCGCGATGGTGGTAGACGACGCCCTTAGGCCGGCCCGTCGTCCCCGACGTGTAGTTGAGCGAGATGCTCTCCCACTCGTCTTGCGGCATGACCCAATCGAACTCGCGCGACCCATGCTCGACAAGCGTTTCATAATCTGGATAGCGGCCCGAAGACGGAAGGCCCGCAACATGATCTGAGACTTCGATGATCAGAGGCCCGTCCCCCGCCATTTGATCCTTGGCGGCTTCGGCGAGCGGCAGAAAACCCGTGTCGCAGAGGACGACCTTCGCCCCGCCATGCTCAAAGATGTAGGCGACGGTGTTTATGTCGAGACGGATGTTGATTGTGTTGAGCACGGCGCCTGTCGCCGGAACTGCAAAATGCGCTTCTGCATGGGCGGGTACGTTTGGCAGAAGCGTTGCGACGACGTCCCCCCGGCCGATGCCAAGACCGGTAAGCGCTGCGGCAAGGCGCGTGATGCGGGCGCGATATTCGGCGTAGGTCAGGCGCAGGTCATGATAGACCAGCGCCTCATGCTCGGGGAACACCTCAGTCGCGCGGTTGAGGTGCGACAGCGGGGTGAGCGGGGTGTAATTGGCCTCGGTCTTGCCGAGGCCCGTCTCATCGGGGAGCCAGCCCATTCTTCATCCTCCCTGGCAGATTTTTTGATAGAGTATCGCGCAGGGGCGGCTTTGGGGAAAGAGCGGATACCGGAGGCGGTCTTCGGCACGCCCGGGGCATCGCCTGCCGGCCCCGGCGCCTCCAAGACGCGCTATGCCGGGCTATGCAGCGCTTGGCGGAGGGGATGGAAAAGAAGCCAGCGCCACCTGCCTGGCCATCCGGGAGGTTGCTCAGCGGCGTTCTGGGAAACGGGCAGGGTGCCTAGAACAGCATGCCCCCATCGGTGTCGTCGCCCGTCTCCTCCACCAAGCGCTCAAAGCTGGGTACGGCAATATGGCGCTTAGAGGGGAGCGCGATCACACCATCGCGCTTCAGGGCCGACATCTGCCTGCTAACGGTTTCGAGGGTCAGCCCGAGGTAGTCGGCCATCGCTTCGCGCGTGAGCGGCAGGTTAAACTCAAGCTCGCCGCCGATCTCGACCATGTTGAGAGAGGCATCGCGCCGGGCCAGGATCGTCAGGAGCGAGGCGATCTTCTCTCGCGCCGTCTTCCGCCCCAAAAGCAGCATCCATTCGCGCGCGGCGTCGAGCTCATCGAGCGTCATCTCCAGGAGCCGCTGCGCGATATGCGGGGTCTTGAACATCATGTGCTCAAAGGGTTTCCGGCGGAAACAGCACATGACGACATCGGTCGTTGCAGTCACGTCATAGGCGGCTGTCTCGCGCCCGGGGCGGCCCATGAAATCGGAGGGCAGCAGGAGCCCCACCATCTGTGTTCGCCCATCCTCCAGCGTTTGGCTCAACGTTGCGATGCCGGTGACGACGGAGGCCACAAAGTCCATCCGGTCGCCGGTCCAGGCGATGGTCTGGCCGGCCTCGAACGAACGGTAAAACTTCATCTCTTCCAAACGGTCCAACTCATCACTTTCGCACCGGGCGCAAACGGCACGGTGGCGGATCGGGCACTGCGAACACTCCATCTGAAAGGTGTCGAGTTGCAACGCGGGCATCGGCTCTCTTTCTTGATCTTTGTCAATGCTGGTTTCCATCGATGTGTGTAACGGTATGCACATGACGAACGTCTCGCAACTCGCCCAACTGGGCCTCTTTGACGCGCGTGTGCCCCGCTACACCTCTTACCCAACGGCACCGCATTTCAACGAGATGATCGGATCGGACCGTTTCAGACAATGGATCGCGGCCCTGCCGGATGGCGCGGCGCTCTCGCTTTATGTACATATCCCCTTCTGCAGAAGGCTTTGTTGGTTCTGCGCGTGCCGCACACAGGGAACATCTTCCGGCGCCCCGGTGGCCGCCTACCTTGATGTGGTGAAGGCCGAACTCGACCTTCTGGCCGCGCATCTTCCATCGAGTGTTACGTTGTCGCACCTGCACTGGGGCGGGGGCACACCGACGCTTTTGAGCCCGGAAATGATCGCGGATCTTGCTCGCGCCATCTTCGCCGTGCTGCCCATGGCGCCGGATGGCGAGTTCTCGGTCGAGATCGACCCAAGCGAAGTCGACGACGCGCGGCTCGATGCGCTGGCCCGCGCCGGGATGAGCCGCGCCTCCATCGGTGTGCAGGATTTTGACCCTGAGATTCAAAAGGTAATCGGGCGCGAACAAAGCTTTGAGATCACTGAAGCGGCGGCCAACGGCGTCCGGGCGCGCGGGGTACAGAGCCTGAACACCGATATTCTCTACGGCCTGCCGCATCAGAGCCCGGCAAAGATCACCGAAAGCGTGCAGAAGCTCCTTTCGCTCAACCCGGATCGCGTCGCGCTCTATGGCTATGCGCACGTGCCCTGGATGGCGCGGCGGCAAACGCTGATCCCGTCCGACGCGCTTCCGACGCCCGAAGAGCGCCTGCGCCTCTTCGATACAGCGCGGCGCCTCTTTATTTGGGACGATTACGACGAGGTCGGGATCGACCATTTCGCACGCACGGCCGATGCGATGTCGAAGGCTGCCCAAGACGGCACATTGCGGCGCAATTTTCAGGGCTACACGGTCGACACCGGCGCGGCCCTGATCGGACTGGGCGCGTCGGCGATTTCGCGCTTCCCGCAGGGCTACGCACAGAACCGGGCCGGTACCGGCGATTATGTCAAAGCCATTCGCGCCGGGCTCTTTGGGACCAAGCGCGGCCACGCCTTCACGCAGGAAGACCGCATCCGCGGACGGCTCATCGAGCAGCTTATGTGCCGTTTTCGGACAGATCGTGCGGAGCTTGAAAAGACACTGGGTGCGGATCCGCGCGCGCTGGACCGGTGGTTCGAAACGGCCGTTCTCAGTTATTCCGGTGTGGTCCGGCCGGTGGCTGGCGGCATAGAGATCCTGTCCGAGGGCCGTCCGCTCACACGCATGATCGCGCGCAGCTTCGACGCGTACGCGATGGACACGGCCGGACACTCCTCCGCCGTCTGAACACCCCTTCCATGTCCAGTAGTGGGCGTGCGGCACGAACACTATCGGGCCAGTTGTCCGTGTTCCGCCCGCAGAAGCCTAGAAAGCTCAACAAGATCGCCTTGCCTTTCAACGGCAAGCGCGGCACAAACCCTGCGGCAATCTGTCATGGACAAACGCCGCGTACGACCAATCTTGGGAGACACGACGCGCAACGCGACTGCAGCTCTCAACTAGGAAGCTGGGTCGCTCACGCGGAGAATTGACGACAGGCACCGGGCCCATTGCAGCGATCGGACCCGGCACCAAAAGGTTCACGGGGGCGATGCCCCATTGGAGGTAGACGTGGATAAGGTAACGGCAGGTATCCTGGGGGTTGGCGGACCGACACTGTTTTTCGTTGTGATCTTGGCGGCGAGCAGCAGCCTTTACGATACGACGTCGATCCCGGTGACACCGCCGCCGCCAACGATCGAGGACGAGGAGCCCGACGTCGTCGAAGCTCCGGTCGAAGACGAGATTGTGGACGAGGCCCCGACTGAGGTCGCCGTTGCGGAGGACGAGTCCACGGAGGTTGCCGACGCGGATACATCTGCGGAGGACACCGTGACCGAGGAGGTCGCCGAAGCAGAGGCGGCAGAGTCCGGAGCGGCGGTCGAGGAGGTGGCCGAAGTCGCACCCGAAGAAGAGACAACGCGAGAGATCGCCGAGGCGGCACCGGTCGAAGAGGCTACTGAAGAAGTTGCGGGATCGGCGGCCGTTGAGGAGGCGGCCGAGGAAGTTGCGGAAGCGGAGGCCCTTGAGGAGGCAACCGAGGAAGTTGCGGAAGCGGAGGCCCTTGAGGAGGCAACCGAGGAAGTTGCGGAAGCGGAGGCCGTTGAGGAGGCAACCGAAGAGGTCGCCAAGGCGGCCTCCGATGACACGGTCGTCGAGGTTGCCGCAGCCGCCGAGACCGAGGCCCATGACGGCGCGACTGCCGGGGGTATGGTCGACCTGGCGGCCGTTGCCGCCGCGGGTGACCTGAGCTCCGGCGGGCGCGTTTGGCGGCAATGCTCCGCCTGTCACGTCGCCGACAACGAGCAAAACCGCGTCGGTCCCCACCTCGTAGACGTGCTCGGTCGTGACAAAGCGAGTATCGACAGTTTCAACTACTCCGACGCTCTGAGCGGCATGTCAGGCGCGTGGACGCCAGAGACGCTGAGCGCCTACATTGAAAATCCGGCCGATTATGCGCCTGGCAACCGCATGAGCTTTCGCGGCCTGCGTGACGAGGAGGACCGGGTCAATCTGCTGGCCTACCTCGCGGACCTGCAGCTCAACCAGTAGGGAAACACATTCCAGCGCCGCCGCCTGCCAGACCGGCGAGCGGCGGCGCCGAATGCATGGCCGTGCAAGGTTTACAAGGACCTTTTCACCCCAAGCGGGGCCCCGACGCTCTGTCCTCAGTCAAATCATTGCATCGATGGCGGCCGTTTCACTTCTTTGAACGGCGCGACGCGTCGTCGACCCACCGAGCTCGCGTCACACAGACACGCAGATATACTTCATCTCGACATATTCCTCGATCCCGTGGCGGGAGCCTTCGCGCCCGAGGCCGGATTGCTTGACCCCGCCGAATGGGGCGACCTCGCTCGAAATGATGCCGGTGTTAACGCCAACAATCCCATATTCGAGCGCTTCGGACACCCGCGTTACGCGTGAGAGATCGCGCGCATAGAAATAGGCAGCGAGACCGAAGATCGTGTCGTTGGCCATTTCGATGGCTGCCTCCTCCGTCTCGAACCGGAAGAGCGGCGCAAGCGGGCCAAACGTCTCCTCGTAAGCAAAGGCCATATCGCGGGTCGCGCCAGTCACGACCGTAGGCGCAAAGAAGTTCCCCGACGCGCCATGACGCGCACCGCCCGTGAGCACCTCCGCGCCCTTGGCCTTGGCATCCGCCAAATGGCGTTCGACCTTCACCATCGCGGCGTCGTCGATCAGCGGGCCGATGAGCGTTCCGTCGTCCATCCCGTCGCCGACCGTCATCTGTGAGACACGCTCAGCAAAGCGCGCGGCAAACGCATCATAGACGCCCGCCTGAACGTATATCCGGTTGGCACAGACACAGGTTTGCCCGGCATTGCGGAGCTTGCAAAGGATTGCGCCCTCTACCGCAGCATCGAGATCGGCATCGTCAAAGACGATGAAGGGCGCGTTTCCACCAAGCTCCATCGTCGCCTTCTTGACCGTTTCGGCGGATTGGCGCAGCAGGATGCGGCCTACCTCGGTTGAGCCGGTAAACGTAATCTTGGCGACATCCGGGCTTTCACAAAACTCAAGGCCGATCTCCGGCGCGTTGGCGTAGTCCGACGGCAAGATCGAAAGCACGCCGGCCGGAATGCCTGCCCGCTCGGCCAGCACCGCAAGAGCCAGAGCCGAGAGCGGCGTCTGCTCGGCGGGTCGCACCACCATCGCACAGCCCGCCGCAAGGGCGGGTGCGGCTTTGCGCGTGATCATTGCGTTAGGAAAGTTCCAAGGCGTGATCGCGGCGGCAACGCCAACGGGCTGCTTTATGACCTGGATCCGCTTGTCGGGCGCATGGCCCGGGATCGTCTCGCCATAAATGCGCTTCGCCTCCTCGGCAAACCACTCAACAAAGGACGCACCATAGAGCACCTCGCCCTTTGCCTCGGCGAGCGGCTTGCCCTGCTCTGCGGTAAGGATCAGCGCGAGATCGTCGGACGCCGCGACGATCAGGTCGAACCACTTGCGCAGGACCTGGCTGCGGTCCTTGGCCGTTCGCGCCGCCCAAGCAGGCTGCGCCGCTTTGGCCGCCGCTATGGCGCGCGCGGCATCGGCACGGCTCAGATGCGCGACTTCGGCGATCACCGCGCCATTCGCCGGGTTGGTGACAGGAAACGTCGCGCCATCGCTCGCGGCGTCCCAGCTTCCGCTGAGAAAGGCGCGCGTGGCGAGGAGGGCGGGGTCGCTGAGGCGAGCCTTTAGGCTGTCGGGGGTATCGAGCATCGGGGTCTCCTCGGCGATGGGTCCTAGGGCGCGGGGCGGCCCTTGCTGGCCATACCCTCTCTGACGCCGGTACTGTGAGGCCCATATGGAGCGCAAGGGGGGCGAAGCCATGGAACGGCTGCCAGAGATCGATCGGACTGCCTACGACAACGCCCCGTTCATCCCCAACGGGCAGGCCTATTGGGCGCGGTGGGAGGCCGCGGCCGCCGCATTTCGCGCACGCCACGACAGCGCCGCGCTTGGGCGCTCCTACGGCGCGCATCCACGCGAGGCCTATGACCTCTTCATGCCGGTCTGCGCGCCGCGCGGGCTTTTCGTCTTTGTGCATGGCGGGTTTTGGCGCATGGGCGGACGCGAGCTTTGGTCTCACCTTAGCACTGGGGCGCTGGCGGCGGGCTTTGCCGTGGCGATCCCGTCTTACCCGCTTTGTCCTGAGGTCCGCATCGCTCATATCACGCAGGCCGTGGCGCGAGCGCTCCCGAATATGGCGGACCAAGTGGCCGGGCCAATCCGCCTCGTGGGGCATTCGGCAGGCGGACATCTCGTGCTGCGCGTTGCCTGTGCCGACGCACGCCTGCCACCCGATGTGCGGGCGCGGATCGACCGCATCTGCGCGATCTCGCCGTTGGCGGACCTTGCCCCGTTGATCGACATGCCGATGAACAGCGATCTGCGGATCGACGCCGCCGAAGCCGCCGCTGAAAGCCCGGTGCACCACACCGCACCGAGCATTTCCGTCTCAGTCGTTGTCGGCGCCGATGAACGTCCGGCCTTCCTCGATCAGGCACTCTGGATGGTCGATGCCTGGCCCAAAGCGCAACTCTCCGTGCTGGCCGGCAAGCACCATTTCAACGTGATCGAGGGCCTGCAGGATCCCCAGGACCCGCTCCTCGCACCGCTCGTCTAGGCCCGGCGCCCGTGGAGCGCCTGCCAAGCCGGCTTGGTGTCCCCTGGCGCGGCCTCTGCGAGATAGACCGCACGCGCGATGGCCCGCGCAAGACACACCGACGCCCAATGCCCCAGCGCGATGGCATCGGGGACCGCAGCACGCAACGGCAACCGGCCGGTTGACACAGCAAAGACGAGATCTCCGTCGATCAGCGTGTGCGACGGCACGAGAGCGCGCGCGATCCCGCCATGGGCGGCAACGGCCATGCGCTGCGCCTGGCCCTTGGTCAGAGCCGCATCGGTCGCGACGATGGCGATGGTCGTGGCCTCGCCGGGCCCGGCGGTCGTCTTGAGCGGAGGGGCCGCTTGTGCCGAGACCGGCGATCCGACCCCGAGGCCACCGAACTCGCCCGACATCTCGAAAGGCGCCGCCCAGAATTGCGCGCCCCCGGGGATGAGGGGCGAGCCCACTGCGTTGACGGCGGCCAAAGCGCCGATGGTATAGCCTTCCGTTAGTGCAACGGAAGCAGAGCCGAGCCCGCCTTTGACATCCGCGCAGGTCGCGCCCATGCCCGCCCCGTGCGTGCCCAGCGCAAACGCTGGCGCGGCCCCGGCATAGGCCTTGCGGCCCAGCGCAGGATACGGGCTTTCGGCCCACCCCTTATCGCCGCCATTGGCGAGATCCATCAGGATCGCAGCGGGGACGATCGGCACCCGCGTCCCGCTCGTCGGATAGCCGCGCCCCGCTTCGCGCAACGCGTCCACCACCCCCGAGGCCGCATCGAGGCCAAAGCCCGAGCCGCCCGACAGGACAAGCGCATCGGCATGTTGGACCAGCCGGTCGGGCGCCAAAAGATCCGTCTCCCGGGTGCCCGGCGCGCCGCCCATAACATGTACCGCGGCGGTGAACGCGGTGTCGGCCGTCAACACGGTCACCCCGCTCTTTAGCCCCGCATCGCCCGCATTGCCGACGCGGAGACCGTCCACATCGGTGATGAGGTTGCGCCTGCCGGGTCGCGCGCCGCTCACGGTCGGTGACGGTGGCCATGATGCACGCCGAGACCGGTCAACTGCGTCGTGGCATCGGGTAAGCGCCGCCCGGCGGGGATCGCCTCGGGAAAGATCAGCACGCAGGTCGTCGCGAGCCCCAATGCATCCTCCAGCGCCTCCGCGGTGCCCGTGTCAAACGCATGGGCAAGGCGGGCGCGCGGATCGCCCATGATAACGTCGACCTCCGCCAGATCGAGCCCAGGCATCGTATCTTCGAGATGGGCAAAGACCAACGGTTGGCTTTCAAACGTCCCGGCATAGACGGCGATGCGGGTCTTTTCCTGGCTCATATGCACCGGCCCCCATCCACTTCGAGCACGGCGCCCGTGATCATCGCGGCCCCGTCCGAGCAGAGAAAGACCGCCGCTGCCCCCATATCGGTCGGGGTGGAAAAGCGCCCGAGCGGGATCGTGGCGAGGAACTTCGCCCGCATCTCGGGCGTGTCCTCTCCCATAAACGTCGCCAACAAGGGCGTCTCCCCGGCCACCGGAGCGATGGCGTTGACGCGGATCTGCGCGGGGGCAAGCTCGACAGCCATCGCCTTGGTCGCCGTGATCATCCAGCCCTTGGAGGCATTGTACCAGTTGAGCCGCGGCCTTGGCGATAGGCCCGCGGTGGACGCGACGTTGAGGATCGCGCCCGCGCCCCGCGCCTTCATACCAGGCACGAATGCCCGCGCGGTCAGGTAGACCGACTTCGCATTGACCGCAAAGACGCGATCGAACGTGTCTTCGGCGACATCTTCCAATGCCATGGGCGGGTGCGTGATCCCGGCATTGTTTACGAGAATGTCCGGCCTGCCGAAGGCATCGGCCATTGCAGCGACGGATGCCGCATCGGCGACATCGACCGTCAGGGCTAGCCCTCCGATCTCCTCCGCCACAGCGCGCGCCGCGTCTGGTGCGATATCGGCAACGCCCACAGAGGCGCCATCAGCCGCAAAGGCCCGCGCGATCCCAGCACCGAAGCCGGACCCTGCCCCGGTGACGAGCGCTGTCTTTCCGTCCAAAGCGCCCATGCCCATCCTCAACGCAACACCGTACCGTTCCGCATACCAAAGCAAGCGCCGCGTGACGTCGCAAGGGCCTATCCGGACCGGAGATCAGTGCGCCGGAGCTGTGACCGGGTCGAGAAGCGTGCGCCCGCCATCCACCGTGATGATCTGCCCTGTCATGAACGCGGCCGCGCCCGAGGCAAGAAACTGCACCGCTTCCGCGACCTCGCCCGCTTTGGCAATCCGCGCCATAGGCGTGTGGTCTTTGATATCGTCCCGAAAGTCGCTCCGCTCCTTGAGCGTGTCCTTAAGCGATGCAGAGAGAACCGAGCCAAACGCCACCGCATTGACGCGGATGCGGTGCGGCGCAAGCGCGACGGCCAGCGAACGCGTCATTTGATCGAGTGCGGCCGAGGACACCGAATAACCCAAAAGCTCGGGATGCGTGCGCCGCGCCGCGATAGAGGAAAGGTTGACAATCGTGCCCACGGTCTGGGCCTCACTGCCCTCTTCCTCGGCTTGTCGGATCATGCGTTTGGCGATGAGCTGCGATAGCCGCAGCGAGGTCAGGACGTTCTGCTGCCAGAGCATCTCGACCGCATCGTCTTCGGACTCGAGCGGGTCGGACGGGACGATCTGACGTGACGCATTCACGAGGATGTCGACCCGTTCGTAAACGTCGAGCGTCGCCGATAGAAGGTTGGCAATCGTGAGACGCTCGCGCAGATCGCCGGCAAAGGCGCGCGCCGGCGCGCCTTCGCCGTCGAGCGGAACACCGGCGGCTTCGGCGGCGTCGGCGATCTCCTTGGCCAAACGCTCCTCGTCCATATCGGCGAACATGACATTGGCGCCTGCTTCTAGGAACTTCCGCGCAATCGCCAGGCCGACGCCGTTGGCCGCGCCGGTCACGATCGCGGTCTTGCCCGCAATGGTAAAGGACATGTGCGCCCCAGGGTGGCGCCGGGTTCTGCCCCGGCAGGGTTGTCTTAGACGGGTTTGCCGCGACGGGCGAGGGGCGAGCTCAGCTCGGCCCAATGGCCGAGCACGTTGTGCCGCGCGCCTGGAGGCGCTGACAAGCCCGCGCGGCTTGGCTTTCGTCAAGCCCAACGAAGTTGGCTGCGAAACCGCGCGTGTCGCGTGTGACTTTGCGGAGCGCGCCGTCGAGGGTCGCCATCTCCGCGAGCGCCGTCTTTAAGAGCGCCTTTTCGGCCGCAAACCGCGTCGGATAACGGCCGAGCGAAATCGACCAGTAGCGCCCACCGGAGGAGGAAGCGCGGGCTACGATCTCTTGCTCTGAGGTGGATGCCGCGTCGGCCGCGGCCACGATCTGTGCCGCAGTCAAGCTTTCAACATTTGCGTCGGCCTGCGCGTCTGGCGCAGAGGAAGATCGCAGGAACGACACAGCGCGCGGTGCGACAGCCTGCGCAGCCGCCGCAGCGCGAGAGGCGAGCGACGCGTTGACCGTCGTGTCATGCGCTGCCTCCGCGGTGCCCGGCAAGTTCTGCGGCGAAACGGAAACCGGGAGCAACTCCGCAGTAGCCACAAGCTCGGCCGGGCGCGGCGCCGGTGCGCTCGCGGGCGCCGCGCCTTGCGTTTCAGCGACTTGGGCGGGGGTCGACGCTTCGGCGTCCTGCGCGGCGGCGTCGACCTCGGCCGTCTCGAGGGCCGCGGCGATCCCGGTTTCGAGAGCGAGCATGAGCTCGTCGGCGGGCGCCGTGTCGGGGATCGGTCGCGCCTGTGGGCGAAGCGAGGTTTTGACCGCGCGTACAACGCGCACGATTTTTCCCGAGCGCAAAGGATCGGCGGGCTCTGGCTGCAGCTCGGGCGGCAGGGCTGCGTAATTCGGCGGGGCGGGCTTGCGTACACGGGCATAGCGCGGCGCACGCTGGAAGCCGATATCCATCAGCCGCGCAACCTCGGCGTTGCGGCTCGCCGTGGAATTACCACCGAAAACGGTTGTTAGAATACGCTCCCGTCCGCGCTCGGCAGAGGCGACCAGGTTGAACCCGGCTGCGCGCGTGTAGCCGGTCTTGATCCCATCGGCGCCGTCGTAGTTGGCCAGAAACCGGCGGTTGGTGTTGTGCACCGTCGCGATTTTGGCGGAGGTCGAGCGGCGAGAGAACAGGTTGTAGTATTCGGGGTAATCGTAAAAGAGCCGCCGGCCCATGATCGTCATATCCCGTGCCGTCGACAGATGCCCCTTCTCGGTCAGCCCGTGCGCGTTCTTGAACGTCGTGCGCGTCATCCCGAGCGCTTTGGCCGTCCGATTCATCCGGCGGGCAAAGGCAGCTTCGGATCCCGAAATCCCTTCGGCGATCGCGGTCGCCGCGTCGTTGGCGGACTTGATCGCCGCGGCACGGATGAGATAGCGCAGCTCGATGCGGCTTCCGGCGCGTAGGCCGAGCTTTGACGGCACCTCTGCGGCCGCCTTCCGCGAGACCTCGATCTTGGTGTCGAGGCCGATCTCGCCCCTCTCCACCGCCTCAAAGGCAATGTAGAGCGTCATCATCTTGGTCAGCGAGGCCGGATGCAGCCGCGTATCGGCGTTGCGCGAGTGGAGAACTTCGCCCGTGCGCGCATCCATGACCATCGCTGCATAGGGCGCCGCCGCGGCGCGCAGGCTCGCCCCGAGCAGCACGATCAAGACGAGAATGACAACAACCGGAATAACGGGAAGCGACGGAGCACGCGGGCTCCGCTTATCGACCATGCTCATGGGCCTGCCTTTTATCTGCCTCGCGCCGCCCCGGTTTTGTCGGTGGGGTCAGCTTAGTGCTTGGTCGAACGATAGCAGCGCATCCGGCACCTGAAAAGAACGATATTTCAAGCTCTTTGAGGGCGGCATTCATGCAACGCCTCAAGATCTGGCCCCCGGCGCACTTGCGCCCCACCAGATCTTTCATCCGCACCTCGCAAATCGGACCAAAGTGCTGCGGAACGCCCTTTGGCTCGGTGGTGCAGCGCCGGTTTGAACGGCAGGTCTCGGCGACGGTCAGCCGAGGGAAGACACCAGAGGAATGAGGCCGCCCAGGTGCTCCAATGTCCGGAATCTCGGGTGTCCGTCCGGCGCCTTTGCTTCTTCGAGCGCCCACGTGATCTCAAAGGGCACATGCGCCGCCCAGGCGCCGGCGTCGAGCGCTGGCTTGACATCCGACTTCAGAGAATTGCCGACCATCATCGCTCGCTCCGCGCCATCTCCGTGCTCGCTAAAGATCCTGGCATAGGTCTCCGCCGTCTTTTCCGAAACGATTTCAACGCGATCGAAGTAATCACCCAGGCCGGACTGCGCGAGCTTGCGCTCCTGATCGAGAAGATCGCCCTTGGTGATGAGGATCAGCCTGTGATGCGACGCCGCCATCTCGACCACTGCCTCCCGCGCATGCGGCAAAAGCTCGATCGGGTGCGCGAGCATCTCATGCCCTGCGTCTAAAATGTCGTGGATGATCCGAGCCGGCACCCGGTCGTCGGTGACTTCGACGGCCGTTTCGATCATCGACAGCATGAAGCCTTTGATGCCATAGCCGTAGCGCTGCAAGTTGCGCCGCTCGGCGGCAAGGAGGCGCGCGTCGAGGTCGTGGCGCTCGGCATAGGCGCCGAGGATCTCGGCAAACCGGTCTTGTGTAAGCGCAAAAAAGCGCTCGTTGTGCCAGAGCGTATCGTCTGCGTCAAAGCCGATGGTCGTCAGTGCGACAGGGCGCCCGCTGGCGCGAGAGCCCGTCCCTTCGGCCCCGTCCATGGCGGGTTTGTACATCGGCGGGCTCCTCTTCGGCGGTCACAGCCCTTTTCAGATCGGCCCCTCTCCTTATATTGTCGGCGAGCGGCGCGCGAGGGTTTCGTGCGTCCCTACAGGTTTTGTCCGGTATGTGGAGCGCGCATCCTACAATGAGCTTCCCGACGCAAACTGAATACAGCAACCTTCGCGCCGCCCGCCCCGGACTGCAGCGCGCCATGTCAGACGACAACACCGAACAAACAGATGGCGAAACCGGCGTCATCGCCAAGACCAAGCCCAAGACCCAAAAACCGCCGCTCTACAAAGTCTTGCTCTTGAACGACGATTACACACCGATGGAGTTTGTCGTTCATGTTCTGGAGCGGTTTTTCGGCATGAGCCACGCGCAGGCGTTCGAGTTGATGCTTGTGGTGCATAAGAAAGGCGTTGCTGTCGTTGGCGTATTCAGTCACGAAGTCGCCGAGACGAAGGTCGCCCAAGTGATGGACTTTGCCCGGCGGCATCAGCATCCACTGCAATGCACGATGGAAAAGGAGTAGCGCCCTCCGCGTGGCGCAGTCCTTGGTCGTTTCTTTCAAATTCTTGAAATGCGTGGTCAGCCGCTTGGCGGAGAGCGCTTGGCGCGGCTGAGGTGGCGCTGTAAGAGGCGCCGATGTCCGCCTCGCGTCTCACCCTCGCGCTCGACGCCGGTGCCGTGCACCTGCCGCCGGACGGCGACATTGCGCTCTATGGCGCGCCCGCCGGGATGGATATCAGCGCCTTGCCCCCAGCGCGATTGGTGATCGTTCAAGGCTCCGCGCCTGACCACGCCTATTGGGATGCGATGGGGCTGCGTGTTCGCGTGGCACCGCCGGAGGGGGCTGCGGGAGCGATCGTCTGCATTCCGCGCGCAAAGGAGGCAGCGCGCAGCGTTCTGGCCCAAGCCCTTGCCCATGGTGGCCCAGTCATCGTTGACGGGCAGAAAACGGATGGCATCGACTCGCTCATGCGAGAGTTGCGCGCGCGCGTCGAGGTCGCGGCCGCCTTCTCTAAGGCACACGGCAAGTGCTTTGCGATCTCAGGGACGCCCGCCGCCCTCGCAGATTGGCGAATGCCCGATCTCTCGCGCACGGCGTCAGGCTGGCTGACAGCACCGGGCGCCTTCTCTGCCGACGGACCCGACCCCGGCAGCGTTGCGCTTGCCGCGGCCCTGCCGGAGCAGATGAAGGGGCGTGTGGCCGATCTTGGGGCGGGCTGGGGCTATCTCTCGTTTCAGGTGCTGGAGCGCGCGGGCGTCACCGAATGCACCTTGGTCGAGGCCGAGCATGCCGCGCTCGACGCTGCGCGCGCCAATATCGACGATCCGCGCGCGCGGTTTCACTGGGCGGATGCGACGCGGTGGTCGGACGACGCGCCGTTTGACCACGTCGTCATGAACCCGCCCTTTCACAGCGGGCGCGCCGCGACGCCTGCCCTCGGCGCGGCCTTCATCGCCGCTGCCGCCCGGCTCCTGTCGCCTAAGGGAACGCTCTGGCTCGTGGCCAACCGCCACTTGCCCTATGAGGGCGCGCTCGCGACACACTTTGCCGAGACGCGCCCGCTGGAGGGCCCGCCAGCCTACAAGCTTATCGCCGCGACACGGCCAAAGGGCGCGCGCCGGCGCCGCTAGCGTTCATTCGGTTTGTCATCGAAGGCGTCGTCGAGGATGCGCCGGGCATCGCCTTCTGGGTCGTCGAACTGGTCGGATTTCACCGCCCAGTAGAACGCCCCTAAGCCGATCCCGCCAAGCAGCAGCGCAACCGGGATGAGATAGAGGAGCACCTCCATCGCCTAGCGCACCCGGAGCGCGTTCAGCGATACCGTGAGCGAGGAGGCCGACATTGCAAGCGCTGCGGCGAGCGGCGTGGCCAAACCCGCAATCGCGATAGGCACGGCGATAACGTTATACCAGGTCGCGATGTGAAAGTTCTCGCGGATGCGGCGCACGGCCCGCCGTGCGGTCGTGACGGCCTCGGCGACCGGTGCGATGTCCTCGCCCAGAAGCACGATGTCGGAGGCCACGCGCGCCGCATCGAGCGCCGTGGCAGGCGAGATCGAGGCATGGGCGCGGCTGAGCGCTGCGGTGTCGTTGAGCCCGTCTCCGACGAAGAGCACCCTTGCGCCGGCTTCCTGCAGGGCTTCGACGCGGGCGGCCTTGCCCTCGGGGAGGACTTCGGCCGTCCAATCTTCGATCCCGATCTCGGCGGCAAAGCGCGCGACGGCAGGACCGGCATCGCCCGAAACGAGCGCCACGTGCAGCCCAGCCTCGCGCAAGCCCGCGATTGCCGCGCGCGCGCCCGGCCGCAGCCTGTCGGCGAAGGCGAACGCTACCGGCGCCGCCCCGTCGACCGAGAGCCAAGTCGTCGTCACATCACGGGCCTCGGCCCCGACCCAGGCGGCCCGCCCGAGCCGAACATGGCGGCCCTGCCACAGTGCCTCGCTGCCATAGCCCGGGACCTCGCGCAGCGCTTCGACGTCGACCGGGGCGATGCCGCGCGCGGCGATGGCTTTTGCCAACGCTTGGGAAAGCGGGTGGGCCGACCCCTGGGCCAGAGCGCGGGCAACGGCGAGATCCTTGGCACAATACCCTTCCAAATCGGCGACTTCGGGCGCGCCGAGGGTCAACGTGCCGGTCTTATCAAAGAGGACGGTGTCGACCTCTGCCAGCCGTTCGAGCGCGGTGCCGTCTTTGATCAGCATCCCCGCCCGAAAGAGCCGACCGGAGGCCGCGGTCGTCACCGCGGGTACGGCAAGCCCCAAGGCGCATGGGCATGTGATGATGAGAACGGCGGCGGCGATATTGAGCGCGAGGCGCAGATCGCCGGAATAAAGCCACCAGCCGAGCCCCGCCGCGACCGACAGGATGTGAACGCCAGGCGCATAGAGCCCCGCGGCCCGGTCGGCAAGCGAGGTGTAGCGGTTCTTGGCGCTCTCGGCGACGGCGACGAGATCTGCCATCCGGTGAAGCGAGCTATCGCGCCCGGCGGCGGTCACGCGGACCTCTAGCGGGCCCGTCAGGTTGACCTCACCGGCGCTCACGTGGTGGCCAGGCCCCGCAAAGGCGGGCGCCGTCTCACCGGTGAGCAGGCCACGGTCGAGCTCGGAGGTGCCGCGCACGATCTCGCCATCGACAGGCATCCGCCCGCCCGGGCGTACGAGGACGATGTCGCCAACGGCAAGGTCACCCAGCGCGACCTCGCGCGGCGTTGCGCCGTCGAGCCGGAGCGCACGGGGCACTTCGAGGGCGGCAAGTTCCTCGGCGGCCGAGCGGGCGACGGCGCGGGTCCGATGGTCGAGATACCGCCCGCCGAGGAGGAAGAATGTCAGCGCGATTGCCGCGTCGAAATAGGCGTGGTGGCCGGAATGCGCCGTCTCGTAGAGCGAGGTGCCGATGGCAAGAACGATGGCGAGCGTGATCGGCACATCCATGTTGAGCTTGCCCTGCCTGAGCGCCCCCCAAGCCGAGACGTAGAACGGCCGACCGGAGAAGAGGACGGCGGGGATCGCGATGGCCGCCGAAATCCAATGGAAGAGGTCGCGCGTCGCATCCGCCGCGCCGGACCAGACGGCCACCGAGAGGAGCATCACGTTCATCGAGGCAAAGCCCGCTACGGCAAGCCGCATCAAAAGATCGCGCCCCGCGCGATCCGTCACGGTGGCCGAGAGGACCGACGCGTCGAGCTCGTGCGCGACGTGGCCCGCACGCTCCAAAACAGCGATCAGGTCGGCGGCGGTCAGTCCCGGCTCGGTCTCGGCGGTGACGCGCTTCAGCGTGAAGTTCACCCGCGCCGAACGCACGCCTTGCATCGACGTCAGCGCCTTCTCCACGCCCGAGATACAGCCAGCGCAGCGGATTTCCGGCAGCGAGAGCATAACGCGACCGGCCGACTCTGCCGCCTCGGCGCGCGCAGCGGCTGCTCGAGCGACCGGCGTGACCGAGCAGGCGGGACAAGCGGAGGGCGTGTCGCCAATGAGATCGCCCGTGACGTCGCTCATCGCGTCGGCCCGCCGGTGCGAAAGGGGCTTGGCCCTTCTGCCCGCACGCGCATTCTCTGGGCTCTACGTAGAAAAACCACCCGCATCTGCCTTAGTCGATCACCACCGGAACGCGCTGGCGAAACTCTGTCCCGTTCATCGCGAGGGCGACAAGGCGCACGTCCCAATTGCCATCAGAAAGGTCCATCGGCGTGCTGTAGACACCCATGCGGTAGGTAAATTCCGGGATACGGTCTTCGTTGACATGGGTTGGCCGGCCAACGATAGCATCGAGAGTTGCGACCTGAACCGGCGCGCCGGTCCCGTCGACGATGGTGATCTCAAGAACCCCGTCCGCTTGCCGTGCGCCGACCGTCCAGCCGAGGGCGACTTGCGCCGCGCGCCGCTCCTGAAAGCTCTGGCTCGCGACAAAGCCGTTTTTGGCCTCAAGGCCCGGAAACGTCCCGATGGCTTTGCTGGCCATGAAGAGGTTCACCGAGATGATTGTGCCGAAAAACGTCAGAAAGATCGCCAGCACGTGCCAGCCTTTGAGCTCCCAGCTGTCCCGGGTCCCCCGCGCATTGCTTGCATCGCTCATGTCCCGCTCTCCCTTATCCGAGACTGTCCTGATTGGGGGGCCGCCTATCGCGCAGCCGACCCCGTTCCGATAAACGTGCTGTCCTTGTGGACGCGCTCTCCGTTGAAAAGGTCCTCAACCCAGAAGCGGATCTCGCTGCGCTTGCCTCCGGCGGCGTTGCTGCGCGGCGGAGCGAGCACATAGACCCGCGTCAGCTGCGTAGTGTCTGCGGGCACCATGAAGCTCTCATAGGGCGTGCCTTCGATCGCCACGCGGAGCTCGGGCGCCGCAGTCAACGAGACACGAAAGCGCCGATCCTCGCCATGCTTGTTGCGCAAGCGGATATCGTAGGTGTTCCGGATCGTGCCATCCGACAACGTCACGTAGACCGGGTTGCGCTCTGCCGCCACCGTCATCGAAATGTCCGGCCGCACAAAGAGGGCGACGACGAGGCCGATCCCGACCATGCCCCAGAGGGCCGTATAGAGGATCGTGCGGGGGCGCAGAATGTGCTGCCAAACGGGCTTGGGCGGCTGGCCGGCGCGCTCGCGCGGCTCGTCCGAAAGGGCGATATAGTCAATCAGACCGCGCTCCTTGCCGATCTTGGCCATGATCTCGTCGCAGGCGTCGATACAGAGCGCGCAGGTGATGCATTCAAGCTGCTGGCCGTCGCGGATGTCGATCCCCATCGGGCAGACGTTGACGCAGGCCATGCAATCGATGCAGTCGCCCGGTCCATCGCTCCGGCCAGCGCCCGCAGCCCCGCTCAGCCGCCCCTCGCGCCCCTGGATCGGGGTTGCGGGGTAAACCGCTCCGCCGGGGCCGTTTCCGACCCCGGCAAAGGCTGCAATCGGGGCATCGGCCTCGTTTGCTGCTTTCGTTTTGATGCGTTTTCGGTGCTTGCCTCGGGGCTCGCCCCGCCAGTCGCGATAGCCCACGGTAATGGTGTCTTCATCCATCATCGCGCCTTGGATGCGCGGCCAGGGGCAGGCGTAGATACAGATCTGCTCCCGCGCGAAGCCGCCAAAGAGAAATGTGGTCGCTGTGAGCACCGCGATGGTCGTGTAGGCGGCGGGATGCGCCGACAGGGTGAGGAGATCGACGAGGAGCGTGGGCGCATCCGTGAAGTAGAACACCCATGCTCCGCCTGTCGCCACGGCGATCAGGAGCCAGGCGACGTATTTCGTCATCCGCAAGCGCAGCTTGCGTGCGTCCATCTTGTCCTGACGCTGCAGCCGGATCCGCGCGTTGCGGTCGCCCTCGACCCAGCGCTCCACCGCAATGAAGAGATCGGTCCACACCGTCTGCGGGCAGGCATAGCCGCACCAGACCCGGCCGAGCGCCGACGTGAAGAGAAAGAGCCCAAGCCCGGCCATGATCAACAGCCCAGCCACGAAGTAGAATTCGTGCGGCCAGATCTCGATCCAGAAGAAGAAGAAGCGCCGGTTTGCCAAATCCACCAGAACCGCCTGATCCGGTAGGTTGGGGCCGCGATCCCACCGGAGCCAAGGCGTGAGGTAGTAGATCCCGAGCGTCACGATCATGATGCCCCATTTCAGCGAACGGAATGTGCCGCTGACTTGCTTGGGGAAAATCGGTTCGCGCGCGGCATAGAGTTGCTCGGGTTGGCTGTCGCTCACAGATAAGCGCTCCGCTGGCTCGAAAGGGCGTCAGCCTGTCCTAGCGAGCGGGTGCAAAAAACGTCTTTGACATGCATCAATAGCCACCGGAGGGGGCGCGCCGAGGAGACGCTGCGCGGCGGCTCGCAACGGCCCTTCGGGGACGATATTTGCCAGCAAGAAGAAGGGGGGGCGCCGCGCGACCTGCCGAAGGTTAATAGAGCGTTGAACTGTCCGGAAGCGCTTGTGCCATGGGCGGCGTACTCCACTTACGCCCTTGTAGTATTGCGGTTCGTCGCGCGAGTTGTCGCATTGGCCGCTCCGCTCGATGTGGGGCTTGGCAGACGCTGAGCGTCAGGTGCCCAGGCACCAGCGCAGGATCGCCTTTTGCGCGTGGAGGCGGTTCTCGGCCTCATCGAAAATGACCGAGTTGGGACCATCGAGCACGGACGACGTCGCCTCTTCCTCCCGGTGGGCAGGGAGACAGTGCATAAAGAGCGCATCCTCCGCGGCGTGGGCCATCAGCGCATCATTCACTTGGTAGGGGCGCAAAAGACTATGACGCCGCTCACGGGCCGAGGATTGGTCATGCATACTTACCCAGGTATCCGTCACGACGAGATCGGCCCCTTGCACGGCCTGCTGAGCTTTCCGCTCGATCGTGATCCGCGCACCTTCGGCTTCCATTGCTCGGAGCACGGCCGGGTCGGGGTCAAGCTGTTCGGGGCCGGAGAACACGAGCTCATAGCCAAAGCGTGCTGCGCCGTGGGCAAAGGAGGCAAATACGTTGTTGCCGTCGCCGCACCAGACGACCTTGCGCCCAGCGATAGGCCCGCGGTGTTCCTCGTAGGTCATGATATCGGCCATGATCTGACAGGGATGGGAGGCATCTGTAAGCCCGTTGATGACCGGCACCGTGGCGTGGTGCGCGAGCTCTTCAAGGCCGGCGGGATCGAACGTCCGGATCATGATGAGATCGACATAGCGGGAGAGCACACGCGCGGTATCCGCGATCGACTCGCCATCGCCAAGATGCATCTCACCGCCGGACAGGACGAGGGTCTGGCCGCCAAGCTGCCGTATGCCAACATCAAAGGAGGTCCGCGTTCGGGTCGAAGGCTTCTCAAAGACAAGCGCCACGATGTGACCGGCGAGCGCCTGCTCGGCGTCGGGAGCGCCTTTGGGCTGGCCGGTCCGGGCGGCCTTCATACGGTGCGCCGCATCAAGCATCGCACGCAGATCGGACTGCTCGGTGGTATGAATGTCGAGGAAATGCGGCATGCCGGCCCTCCTGTCCCGCCCCTTCGGCGGAGCCCCGAGAGGACCGTTTTCCATGGCGGAGCGCAACCCCGATCCCGCGGAGCAAGCCCTTGGCCGCAAAGCGCGACCGCCCGCAATCTCGCCCGAACGGGCGCGATTGCGGGCCGGACCCAACGAAAAGCGGCGCCGGAGGCGCCGTTTGGAGGCGGGAGCCTTGCCGCGCCATACACTCTCTCAACGCTTGGGGCGCAGCACTGGGTTTTGCACGCTTCGACAGATGCGTGCACAGCGCATTCAGTTGCGCACCCCTCCCTGAAAAACGCTGTGGCAGCCGAGAAAGGACATGGATTGAGCCCAAACTGCTCTCACGGACGGCTGTGATGCAGGATTCGCACCGGGTGCCGCTCGCCACCCGCCCAAATGGGCCGGGCCGATGGCCGGGCTTCTGCGGGGCTTAGGACGGGGAAGCGCCCGACCGGCCCGGCGAAAGGGCAACCGAAACGGGCGCATCGAAGCGATGCTCGACGAGGTTCGCCCCTTCCCCGATCCGGTCCACCACCGCAAAGAGATGGGGCGCCATCCCTGATCCAAGTGGTGACAGCACGCCGTGCCATGTATTGCGCGCAATGTTCACGCCCTGATCTCCGCGGGCTAGAAAGGCGCGCAATCCGTCCGGTCGCCCACCCGCATCTCCGGCGACGACGACAAGCCAAGTCCGCCCCGACATCGGCAGAAAACACTGCGAGCCAAGTGGGTGACGCTCGACGAAGGGCACATCCACCGGCCAATCCTTCGGCTCCGCGGCAAAGAGAGAGACGCCTGCCCGCCCATCGACGATCTCCAACCCCGCCAGGTCTGAAAACCGGCGGCAGCGTCCCTCATTGATCACGGTCGACGTGCCGACCGCCTGTAGCACCTGCCCGAACGGCGCAAAGCCTTGCGCAGTCAGCGGCTCGGGCGTTACGGTTGCCCGGGCGCGGCCGCCGCCCAGCACGCTCACGCAGGCAGGCCCAGATCTGGATGTCGGTTGACGTCCTTATAGAGCAGGTAGCGGAACGGTACGGCGCCGGTCGCAATGCAGGCCTGCGGGCAAAACGCTCGAAGCCAGATGAAGTCCCCTGGCCCGACTTCGTGCCAGTCTCGGTTCAAAAGGTATTTCGCCGTGCCCTGGAGCACATAGAGCCCATGCTCCATCACATGGGTCTCCGCAAAGGGGATGCGGCCGCCCGGCGCGATGGTTACGATATTGACATGGCTGTCAAAACTCAGATCGAACGGATCGACGAAGCGTTGGGTCGACCAGACCCCCTCGCAGCCTGCCATCGGCACCTTTTCGACCTCCGCTTCGTGAGTCACAAAGGCTTCGGGCTTTGGCACATTGGGGGCGCGCACATATCGTTTGCGGACCCAGTGCACGCCGCAGGGCGCATCGCCGGTATTCCACAGCGTCCAAACCGCACTCGGCGGAATGTATGCATAGCTGCCCGGACGAAGATCGTGGTGGTCGCGTCCAAGCGTCAGCCGCACCGTGCCATGCGCCACGAAAAGGTAGGCTTGTGCGTCTAGATCCGGTTCAGGCTCCGCGCTGCCACCTTCCGGCTGAATCTCCAGCGCGTATTGCGCAAATGTCTCGGCAAAGCCGCTAAGCGGCCGCGCGAGGATCCAGGCCCGTGTCTGCTCCCAACCGGGCAGGAAACTTGTTACGATGTCGCGCTGCACATCGGCGGGGATAAGCGCGTAGGCCTCGGTAAAGATGGCTCGGCCAAAGGGCTCGACATGCTGCGGCGGCAGGCCCGCGGGCGGAAAAGCATAGCTCGGAAAGTTCTGATCGAGTTTCACAGCAGTTGATCCAGGCGGAGCCGCGCGATGCGTTCGACCTGCGTACACGCCTCGGCAAACTCCGTCGGGGTGTCGTTGCTGAGGCGACGCTCGAACGCGGCGAGGATCGACGGCTTGTTGTGATCCCGCACGGCGATGATGAACGGAAAACCGTGTTTAGTCGTATAGGCGGCATTCAACTCTGTAAAGCGTGCCCGCTCGGCATCGGTCAGCGCGTCGAGCGCGGCGGAGGCCTGTTCGTCTTGGCTCTCGGGCGTGAGCCTGCGCGCCGCGGCGAGCTTACCCGCGAGATCGGGATGCGCGCGGAGCACGCCCAGCCGCGCCTCCTCCCCTGCTGCACGAAAGATCCGCGCGAGTGCGTGCCAGAGCCCGCCTGGGGTGTCGTGCGCGGGTCCAAGTTCGAGATCAAATGCGCCTTCCGCGATCCAAGCGCTGCGCTCGAAGACGCCGCCGAACCGCGCGACAAACGCAGCGCGCGCCATGTCAGACGGCCGCTCGCGCTGCGCCGGCGGGTGGGTCGCCGCCCAATGCGTGGCGATATCGATCCGGCGCGCAAACCACACGCCTGCGTGACCCGACGCATAGTCGAGAAACCGCGCGAGCCCGGCCGCGCGTCCCGGCCGGCCGACCAAACGGCAATGGAGCCCAACACTCATCATCTTAGGTGCCCCGGCCACCCCCTCGGCATAGAGCGTGTCGAAGGCATCGCGAAGATACCGCTCGAATTGATCGCCGCTGGCAAAGCCCTCGGCAGCAGCAAATCGCATATCGTTGGCATCGAGCGTATAGGGTACGACGAGTTGGTCGCGCGCGCCGACGCGGATCCAGTGGGGCAGATCGTCGTCATAGGCGTCTGAGATGTAGTCAAACCCGATCTGCGATGTCAGCCGCACCGTCTGCATCGAGCACCGCCCGGTATACCATCCCCGGGGCCGCGCCCCCGTGACCTCCGTATGGAGCCCGATCGCCGCTTCGATCTGTGCCCGCTCCTCGGCCTCGTCCATGTCCCTGTGTTCGATCCATTTCAACCCGTGCGAGGCAATCTCCCAGCCCGCCGCTTGCATCGCGTCGACCTGTTCGGGGCTGCGCGCCAGCGCCGTGGCCACACCGTAAACGGTGAGGGGAATGCTGCGCTCGGTAAACATCCGGTGCAGACGCCAGAAGCCGGCCCGCGCCCCGTATTCATAAACGCTTTCCATGTTCCAATGCCGTTGGCCAGGCCAAGGCTGCGCGCCCGGGATCTCTGACAGAAACGCCTCCGACGCCGCGTCGCCATGGATAAGGTTGTTCTCGCCGCCCTCTTCGTAGTTGAGCACGATCTGGATGGCGATCTTCGCCCCCCCGGGCCAAGCCGGGTCGGGCGGGCGGGCGCCATAGCCGATCATATCGCGCGGATACCGCTGCACGCCGCTCTCCCTCTCGCCCCCAGCTTGCCACCCAATCACCCGTTGCGCCCCAGAGAGCAAGATCAAGCGCCCGAGTTCGCCCAGTTCGCGCTCCGCATACCTTCTTCTTGCCAAAAATATCGCCGCCGGAGGCCCCGAACGGCCAAACCGCGCAAGGCTGGGGCAGAGACCGGCGCGCGGCG
>JBCDLH010000012.1:0-116835 GCA_038745585.1 Pseudomonadota bacterium | reverse complement strand
CGGTCGAAGCGCTGCAGGCCGATCTCGACGAATGGCTCGTCCACTACAACACCGAGCGCCCACATCTAGGCTACCGCAATCAGGGCCGGAGGCCCATCGAAACCATCATGTCATTCGTTAGCCAAGAAGGTTAAGTGGACAATCAAGTGTATTCACTCGCTGGAGCAGCTTGAACTTGACGAGGACATCGCGATGCGAATTCGAGCTGCGAGAGCCAAGCCAGCCCAATAGGCTAAGTCAAGCGGTGCAGTTCTCTTCAAGTGGCAAAAGGTGCGGAATCAAGGCCGTAAGGCCGCCGCGCCATCGTCGGTCCGCCCCCACGGCCCGGCGATTGGGTGGGGCCAGCGCTCCGCTCAGAGCAACTTCGGATGGGGCACGATAAAGCGCGCCGCCCCACAAGCGGATCGCCGAACCGCGGCCCGACGACGGCGCGGCTTGTGCGTCGACCGACCGGGGGAGCGGCGGGGTGAACCCCGCCCTACGCCAGTTGGGGGGTGCGCGCCCATCAGCCCAGAGAGGACGCAACTTGTGCTCCTAGCTGGCGGTGGCTAGGGCACGGGCCATCGAGGAGGCGCGCCATGGCTGACATCACGCTCTACGGCATCTTCACCTGCGACACCTGCAAGAAGGCCAAGAAGGCGCTGGAGACGGCGGGCCACAGCGTCACCCTCCGCGATGTCCGCGCCGAGCCGCTTTCCGAAGCCGAATGGGCCACGCTCCTCGCCGAATTCGGAGACCGGTTGGTCAACAAAAAGTCCACCACCTATCGCGGCCTGTCCGATTGGATGCGTGAGAGCGAGGCGGAGGCCCAGCTTGCCGAGCACCCGACCCTGATGAAGCGCCCCGTCCTGCGCGATGGCCCCAAGATGACCCTCGGCTGGGATGATGCGGCGCGCGAGCAGTGGCTCTAGGGCGGACAGTGCCGAACTTCCCGAGTGTCACGCAGCCGGCCTAGCCGGACACTTCTTTTAGCGTTTGCTCACTTTTTCCTCGAGCGCCTTCAAGCGTCCCTCGATCTCGCGCCGCTGGTGATCCTCAATCGACTTGCGCACATTGTCATCCGCCTGTTTGAGGATGTCCTTCGTCATCCGGTTGGACGCATCGACAATGTTCTTGACCATATTGGCCTCAAGCGCGGCCAAGCGTTTTTCGACCACGGCGCGGTAATGGGCGGTCATGGCCTTCTTCGTTTCCATCTCGTTGAAGCGACGCGCGTCCTTGATCTGCTTGTCGACCTCGGCCTTCGCCTCGTCCCCGGTCTTCTTGCCCTGTTGCTTGACGAGCTCCTCGTAGCGCTTGCGGTCCTCCTGCATCTGCTTTTCGGTCGTTTGTTGTGCGGTCTGCATGTGTACGCCGATGAACTTGTCGAGCGCCTTGGCGTCGAGCGTGTTGTCGGCCAGCACTTTGATCTTTTGCTCGTAGACCTTGCACTTGCCCTCTAGGTCTTTGACGGCGCGTTCCAACACTGAAATCTTCTTCTCCAAGTCCTTGGTCTTGTCTGCCATCTCGGTCGTCACTCCGCTGATCCCACAGCGCTTGGGCCCCACATTCCCAAGCGTACCAACCTGAACATGCACAGCTTTCCCGTCACCGTCTATTATGAAGACACCGACATGGGCGGCATCGTCTACCATGCGAATTACCTCAAATTCATCGAGCGCGGCCGGTCGGACTGGGTCCGCCAACGTGGGATCGATCAAAACGCCCTGCGCGCAGAGGGGATCGTCTTTGCCGTCCGCCACCTCGAGGCCGACTTTCTCGGCCCAGCCCGGCTCGATGAGAGGCTTCGCGTTCTGACGCAACTGATCGAGATGCGCGGCGCGCGGTTCGTCGTAAATCAACAGGTGCTTAACCTCGACGGAGCAGCGCTCTTTCGGGCACGGGTGACGCTTGTGGCCATGACACGCGCCGGCCGGCCCACGCGCCTGCCAAAGGCATTGCGCGATCGGATCGCCGCGGACGCCACGTAAGCCTGCGTCGGCAACGCGCCGCTCACGAAGGTTCGTGTTGGTAATCGAAGCGCAAAACCGCTAAACTGCTGCCAATACGCCGCCGTTAGATGCGGGAACAGAGCAGGATAGTCAGGCCGATGGAACCACTCGCCGCACAGGCAGCGGAGATCGATTTCTCCATGTGGGCGCTTTTCGCCCGCGCCACGCTCACCGTCCAGATCGTAATGCTGATGCTCGTCTTAGCCTCGGTCTGGGGCTGGGCCATCATTATCCAAAAGATTGTGAATTACCGCGCCACCAGCCGCGCCGCATCCGAGTTCGACCGGGCGTTTTGGTCCGGCGAGCCACTCGATGAGCTTTTCGATCAGATCGCCGACGCGCCAAAATGCGCCGCTGAGCGGGTCTTTGCCGCGGGGATGACGGAATGGCGCCGGTCGCACCGCGAGGATGGCGGGCTGATCCCTGGCGCCCAGGCGCGAATCGAGCGGGCCATGGATGTCGCCATCAGCCGCGAGTCTGAGCAGCTGACCGGCGGCTTAGGCTTTCTCGCGACCGTCGGCTCCACCGCCCCCTTTGTTGGGCTTTTCGGGACGGTCTGGGGCATCAAGCACTCCTTTGAGCAGATCGCGATCGCGCAGAACACCAATCTGGCCGTCGTCGCCCCCGGGATCGCAGAGGCGCTCTTGGCCACGGGGCTCGGCCTTCTTGCTGCGATACCGGCGGTGATCGCATACAACAAACTCAGTTCGGACAGTGACCGGATCGTCGCGGGCTACGAGGCCTTTGCCGACGAGTTTTCGACGATCCTTTCTCGGCAATTGGATGCTTGAGCGGTGAGCGCGAATGTCATCAAGGCCGAGACCGTCGGAAGCCGCCGCAGGCGCCGCCGCCGCGCGCAGCCGATGTCCGAGATCAACGTCACGCCCTTTGTCGACGTGATGCTCGTGCTTTTGATCATCTTCATGGTGGCTGCACCGCTGATGACCGTGGGCGTGCCGGTCGAGCTGCCGCGCACCGCTGCCGAAGCGCTGCCAACCGAGACCGAAGAGCCGCTCACTGTCACGCTGACAGCCGAGGGCGGCTTGGCGGTTATGACGACCGAAGTGGCCGCCGACGCGCTGATCCCGCAGCTGCAAGCGGTCGCGGCGGAACGGGCCGACGACAAGATTTTTCTCCGTGCGGATGGGGCGATCCCCTACGAACGGGTGATGCAGGTGATGGGCGCGCTCAATGCCGGCGGGTTCACTAATATCGGGCTCGTGACCGACAGTGGCGGGCCGACACTCGATGGGAGCGGCGGGTGAACGCATGGAGCTGCGCACGGCTCTCAAGATCTCGGCCGGCGCCCATGGTGCGCTCGTGGTGTGCGCGGTGGCCGCGGGTTGGTTCTCCTCCGATTTCGACGAGGCATTGGAGGTCACGAACGTGTCGCTGATCTCAGGCGCGGAGTTTGCGGCCTTGGTCGAGGAGGCCGGCGCGGGCGCGCCATCGCTCGGAGACCAGCTTGAGGCTGTCGCACCGCCTCGGCCACGGCCCGAGATCGCACCTGAAGTGACGCCAGAACCGGAGGCCGCTGTCGAGGCTGCACCGGAATCCGAACGGGTCTCGGGGCCAGAGGTCGCCGTCGTCTCCGAACCCGAGATCGCCGAGCCCGCGCCGGAGCTGCCCACGGAACAGGCCAGCCCAGAGCCGAGCGAGGTCCAAGAGCTTGCCGAAGAGCCCGGGGACACCCCGACGCCTGCACCTAGGGTCGCGCCAACGGCTGCGGAGCGGCCAGACCCCAATGTCGCCGTCGCGCCCGAGGCCGTCGCAGCCGCCGAGCCCGTCGAGACGGAGGAGGCGCCGGAGCCACAAGAAGCCCCCGAGGCCGCAGCGCCTGAAGAAGCGACGACCCGCATCGTAACAGAAGCGACAGAAACCGGCGGCGCCGAAGAGATCGCTCTGGCGCCCGTCGCGACGCCGCGCCCGCCAGCACGCCCCGCTCGAGCACCGGAGGCCGAAGCGCCGGGTGACGCGGCGCCTGAGGTCGCCGAGACAGCCCCCGCCGCCGAAGACGCACTGGATGCTGCTGTCGCGGATGCGCTCGCCGAGGCCATCGCGGGCGGCGGTGCGACGCGGGGCGATCCCGGCCCGCCGATGACCGCTGGCGAACGCGATGCGCTGCGGCTCGCGGTGCAAGAATGCTGGGTCGTCGATGTTGGCTCGGAGGCCGCCAATGTCACCGTCGTCGTCGCCATGGCGATGTCGCCCGAGGGCCGGGTGGTCGATGGCTCGTTACGGATGCTCGAAGCAAGCGGCGGATCGGATGCCGCCGTGCGTACCGCATTTCAATCGGCGCGGCGCGCGATCCTGCGTTGCCAGCGCGATGGCTTTGCCTTGCCGGCGGAAAAGTACGCCCAGTGGCAAGAGGTCGAGATGGTCTTCAACCCGTCCGAGATGCGGGTGCGGTGATGCGCTTGGCTGCCATCCGCCTCTTTTCGACCGCCCCGTTCGACCGGCCCCGCCCCGTTCGACCGGCCCCGCCCCGTTCGACCGGCCCCGCCCCCGGCCGACGGCCCACGCCCCCGGCCGACGGCCCACGCCCCCGGCCGACGGCCCACGCCCCCGGCCGACGGCCCGCGCCCCCCTTTCGACGGCCCGCCCGACCAAAGCGCGGCGCGGCGCTTTTGGTTTTCCACTGCGATAGGTCCTAGCTGATGTTTGTTCTGCGCTTTCTCCTCGCCACGCTCCTGTCGAAGCTCGGCCTTTCCGGCCTCGCGATTCTGGGCCTTCTCGCCGTTTGGTTCGCCACTCCGGCGCCAGCGCAGAGCAGCCCCCTGCGCATCGAGATCACCGAGGGCGTGATCGAGCCCCTGCCGTTTGCCGCTCCCATTTTCGTCGCCGAGACCCCGGCCGCGCAGCAATTGGCCGCAGACATCACCCGCGTCGTTTCCGCAGATCTTGTGGGCACCGGGCTGTTCCGCGAGATCCCCGCCGAGGCGCATATCTCACGCGTCTCGACCTTCGCCGCGCCGATCGCCTATTCCGATTGGCGCGCGATCAACGCCCAGGCGCTGGTCGTCGGCGCCGTGGATGTCGGCGCGGACGGGCGTGTCAATGTCAAATTCCGCCTTTACGACGTGTTCGCCGGCACCGAGCTTGGGCAGGGCTTGCAGCTTGGCGGGACGACACAGGCCTGGCGGCGGATTGCGCATAAGGTCGCGGATCAGGTCTACAGCCGCATCACGGGCGAGACCGGCTATTTCGATAGCCGGGTTGTCTTTGTCAGCGAGGACGGTCCGAAGGACGCGCGCCGCAAGCGCCTGGCGATCATGGACTATGACGGCGCGAATGTTCAGTTCCTGACCGATGACAGCACGCTCGTCCTTGCGCCGCGGTTTTCGCCGGCGGGGGACAGGGTGCTCTACACGAGCTACGCCACCGGATTTCCGCAGATCTACCTGCTCGATGTTGGCTCGGTCCAACAGCGGGTGCTTGGCGACGAGCCGGGTACAATGACGTTTAGCCCGCGCTTTTCGCCCAATGGGCAGACGGTCGTCTACTCGGCGGCGCGCGGCGGCAATTCAGACCTCTTCGCCCGACCTTTGGGCGGCGGACAGGCCGCGCGGCTGACCGATGCGCCCTCGATCGAGACCGCGCCCTCCTTTTCGCCCGACGGCACGCAGATCGTCTTTGAGAGCGACCGGTCGGGCACGCCGCAGCTCTATGTCATGCCCGTCGGCGGGGGCGAGGCGCGGCGGATCAGCTTTGGCCCCGGCCGCTACGGCACACCGGTGTGGTCGCCCCGCGGCGACCTTATCGCCTTCACAAAGCAGGCCTCAGGCCGCTTTCACATCGGGGTGATGCGCACCGACGGCTCCGAGGAGCGGCTGCTGACCGCGTCTTTCCTCGATGAGGGGCCGAGCTGGGCACCGAACGGGCGGGTTTTGATGTTCACGCGGCAGGGCGCAGGCGCGGAGGCGCAACCGGCGCTCTATACGGTCGACGTGTCGGGCCGCAACCTGCGCCGCGTGCCCACGCCCGGGCCCGCGAGCGATCCTGCCTGGTCGCCGCTCCTGCCTTAGGTCGGGGCGCATTTCGTGTCTGAAAGCCGCCCTGCTAAGGTGCGGCGACGTCCGGTCGTCAGGGCTACCATGGGGCCTGCAAAGCGCGTCACGCCGAACCTAGCCGCCGAGCCCCGATGCGCCCAGCCTAAACGGCTTGGGCAAGATCCGGCGGGGGCGCGCGTATTTGATTGGAGCATATGTGCCAAAGCGTTTATTCCTTGGAACGCGCGTGGTACGACATCCTCAAGGCGGCAAGACAAGCCGCCACGACAGAGCGGACAAGCAGTGACCCGGTTCAGGACAGGCCCTATGACACCATCTTTCTCTACAATTCTTGCGCGCGTCCCGCGGATGGCGCTTCTCGTCAGCGCGCTTGCGCTTTCCGCATGCGCCAATGCCGACCGGTTAGGTGGGGCGGATGCGGCGGCCGGCGGTCTCGGCACCGGCGCGGAGGTGACGGCATCCCCGAACTCGCCCGCCTTTTTCCGCGAGAATGTGGGGGACCGGGTGCTCTTTGCGGTCGACCAGCACACGCTGACCGATGTGGGGCGCAACACGCTTGCTGCGCAGGCACGCTGGCTGGCGGAAAATCCAGAGTTTTCCGCCATCATCGAGGGCCACGCCGATGAGCAAGGCACGCGCGACTATAACCTTGCCTTGGGGAGCCGCCGGGCAAACTCGGTACAGGAGTTTCTATTGAGCCAAGGCGTCGCCGGCACGCGCCTGCGCACCGTGAGCTACGGCAAGGAGCGGCCCCTGGCCGTTTGCTCCGAAGAGAGCTGCTACCAGCAAAACCGGCGTGCGGTGACCGTGCTTCAGGCCGGCGTGGGCGTCGGGTCCTGAGGGCGCGATGGGGCGCGGGGGTCTTCTGGGCGCCGTGTGTGCGCTGAGCTTTGGGGCGGCGCCCGCCCTGTCGCAGGTTGCCGATGGGCAAACACTCGCTGACATCCGCCAGGACCTTTCGGTGCTCTTCGTGGAAGTCCAGCGGCTCAACCGGGAGCTTTCAACGACAGGCGCCGCAACGACTGGCGTCGCGGGTACGACCGTGCTCGAGCGTGTGGACGTGATCGAGCAGCAACTCCAGCGGCTGACGGCCCTCACCGAAGAGCTCGATTTTCGTATTCAGTCGGTCGTACGCGATGGGACGAACCGGATCGGGGATCTGGAGTTTCGCCTGTGCGAATTGGAGCCTGGCTGCGATTTTGCCAGCCTCGGTGAGACACCATCGCTCGGTGGCGTGGCACCCGCGGCTGCGCCCACGCCGGCACCCAGCCCGAGCGGGCCGCAGCTTGCTGTGGGCGAGCAGGCGGATTTCGACCGCGCGCGGACGGCGTTGGAGCAGGGGCGACACTCCGAGGCGGCCGAGCTGTTCGCCCAGCATAGCCAGACCTATCCGGGCGGGCCGCTCACCGGCGAAGCGAACTTTCTGCGCGGCGAGGCGTTGGCGGCGCTGGGCGAGACGGCGCCCGCGGCCCGGGCCTATCTCGAAGCCTTCAGCCAAGCCCCCGAGAGCGACCGCGCGCCCCAAGCGCTTTTGAAGCTTGGGCAAAGTCTCGCGCTCCTCGGCCAAACCCAAGACGCGTGTGTGACGCTCGGCGAGGTCCAGGTCCGTTTTCCCGGCTCGGGCGAAGCCAGCGCGGCTGCGGCAGATCTCAGCCGCTTGGGTTGTGGATGATCTTACGCCCGACGCGGCCTTTTCCGGCGCGTTAAGCCGGGCGTTTCCTGCGGGCCGGCCCCAGTCGCTCGGGCTCGCGGTCTCTGGCGGAAGCGACTCTATCGCGCTGATGCATCTTGCTGCCGACTGGGCGCGACCGACCAAGATACCGCTCGAAGCCGTTACGATCGACCATGGGCTCCGCCCGGAGGCGCGGGATGAAGCGCGCCTCGTTGCCACGTCGGCCAAGGCGCTCGGTGTCGCCCATCGCGTTCTCGATTGGCGGTGGGACCATCGTGGCAACCTTCAGGACGCGGCCCGTCGCGGCCGCTATCGCCTGCTCGCTGAGTGGGCGGCAGGGGCGGGCCACGGCGCTGTTCTTCTGGGCCACACGCGCAACGACCAGGCAGAAACGCTTCTGATGCGGCTGACGCGCGGCTCGGGCGTTGACGGGCTCGCGGCGATGGCGCCGGAACGGCGCGAGGGCGGCGTGCGGTTCCTGCGTCCTCTCCTCGACGTAGCGCGCTACGACCTGCGCCGGGCTTTGGCGGCGCGCGGCAGTTGCTGGGCCGACGATCCGACCAATGACGACCCGGTGTTTGACCGGGTGCGCACACGTCGCGCGATGGCGGCGCTCGATCTTGATGCCGAGCGCCTCTCCGAAACGGCCGCCCGAATGGCAGATGCGCGTGTGGCGCTCGAAGAGATGACGCGACATCTCGCCGCGCCTTACCTCGCGCTCGATGGCGGTGATCTGGTGTTTCCACAAAGCGTCTTTGCCGGGGCCCCCGCCGAGATCCGGCACCGGCTCCTGGCGCATCTTCTACGCTGGCGCACCGGCTCGCCCTATCGGCCACGTTACCGTCCTTTGCGGGCTCTGGCGGAGGGGCTCTCCCGCGGGCGCGGCGGGACGCTCCATGGCTGTTTTGTGTCGGTGCGGCGCGGAACGATCCGGATTGCGCGCGAATTCGCGGCGGTCGCACAGCTTTCGGGCGAGCCGAACGCGCTCTGGGACGGGTTTTGGCGTTTGTCGCACCGGCCTGGCGCGCCCGCGGCCGACCGGGTGCGGGCTCTGGGAAACGACGCGCTCGGCCCCTTGCCCGAGAGCGATGTGGCGCGACCGCCCCGCGAGAGCCTTATGGCGAGCCCTGCGCTCTATCTCGGCGAAACGCTCGTTGCGGCACCGCTTGCCGGGCTTGGCGACGGCTGGCAGTGCCAGCCCGCATTTACAGCCGAAGACTGCCTTGCCACCTTGCTTTCCCACTGATCGCGCATTGAACTGCACCTCCCAATCTCTATCTTCCTATGGCATCGCGGTGACCCTCGCCGCTGGTGCGGGCACTCCGTGGTGCCGCGCCGATGACACAAAAGGAGTGTTCCCTTGGGTAATGCCCGCAATATCGCCTTCTGGGTCGTGCTGTTCCTGCTGATCCTGGCGCTCTTCAATCTCTTCAGCGGCAACCAATCCACGATGTCGACGCGCGCTCTGAGCTATTCGGAGTTCGTGGCCATGGTGGATGACGGGGACATCGCCCAAGTCAATATAGACGGGGAACGCCTGCGCATCCGCAGCAATGACGGGACGCAGTTCACGTCGGTTCTGCCTGAGGGTGTGGATGTGACCGAACGGCTGATCGCGCAGGATGTGGAGGTCGTCGCCGAGCCGCAGCAACAGAACGGGCTTTTGGCCTATATCGGGACACTGCTGCCCTTTATCCTGCTGATCGGCATTTGGCTCTTCCTGATGAATCGGATGCAAGGCGGTGGCCGCGGCGGCGCGATGGGCTTTGGCAAGTCGAAGGCCAAGCTTCTGACCGAAAAGCAGGGCCGCGTGACGTTTGACGATGTGGCGGGCATCGATGAGGCGAAGGACGACCTGGAAGAGATCGTTGAGTTTCTGCGCAACCCGCAGAAGTTTTCGCGCCTCGGCGGCAAAATTCCCAAAGGTGCGCTGCTCGTTGGCCCGCCGGGCACAGGTAAGACGCTCCTGGCGCGCGCGGTGGCGGGCGAAGCAGGTGTGCCGTTCTTCACGATCTCCGGCTCGGACTTCGTTGAGATGTTTGTGGGTGTCGGCGCGAGCCGCGTGCGCGACATGTTCGAGCAAGCCAAGAAGAATGCTCCCTGCATTGTGTTTATTGACGAGATCGACGCAGTGGGCCGGTCCCGCGGCGTCGGGTATGGCGGCGGCAACGACGAGCGCGAACAGACGCTAAACCAGCTCCTGGTGGAGATGGACGGCTTTGAGGCCAATGAGGGCATAATCATCGTCGCGGCGACAAACCGGCCTGATGTGCTCGATCCGGCGCTGCTGCGTCCCGGCCGCTTTGACAGGCAAGTTCAGGTGCCCAACCCGGATGTGAAAGGTCGCGAAAAGATCCTTGCCGTCCACGCGCGTAAGGTGCCGCTGGGGCCGGATGTCGACCTACGGATCATTGCGCGGGGGACCCCCGGGTTTTCGGGCGCCGATCTTGCAAACCTCGTGAACGAGTCCGCGCTGATGGCGGCGCGCGTCGGGCGTCGGTTTGTCACGATGGAGGACTTCGAGAGCGCGAAAGACAAAGTTATGATGGGCGCCGAGCGTCGCTCGATGGTCATGACCGAAGACGAGAAAAAGCTGACCGCTTACCACGAAGCAGGACACGCGGTAGTGGGCATTTATGTGCCGCAGCACGACCCGATCCACAAAGCAACGATCATCCCGCGCGGGCGGGCGCTCGGCTTGGTTATGTCGCTTCCGGAGCGGGACCAGCTCAGCGTGACCTACACCAAGTACAAATCGAAAATCGCGATGGCGATGGGCGGGAAGGTCGCCGAGGAGCTTGTATTTGGCAAAGACAACGTGACCTCGGGGGCGGCCTCCGACATTCAGCAAGTGTCGAAGATCGCGCGCGCGATGGTGACGCAGTTTGGCTTCTCCGATGAGCTCGGTAACATCGACTACGCCAACGAGCAGCAGAGCTATCTCGGCAGTTACCAGGCTGGCGGCAACGTTTCGCCCGAGACGCAAGAGCTGATCGATGCCGAGGTCCGCAAAATCGTGGACGAAGGCTATGAGACGGCCAAGCGGCTGCTGATCGAGCACGAGGAGGAGCATCACCGGCTCGCCGAAGCGCTGCTCGAATATGAGACGCTGACCGGCCCCGAGATCCTCAAGGCGATGAAGGGCGAGCCGATCCACCGCGGCGATGATGACGACGACGCGACGGCGGGCAACACCCCGTCGATCACCGCGATCCCGAAGACTAAGAAGGCCAAGCCGAAAGCCGACGATACCGGCGGGCTCGAGCCAGAGCCCACCTGACACAGATCGTACCTCGAAGTGTTTTGGCGCCCCGACCGTCCGGTCAGGGCGCCTTTTTTCTGCTAAAGATCAGTCGAACCTCCTCGAAGCGAGCGCGACGCGTGAAGCGACGCGCCCCGCCTCGGCTATGCGGCCGATGCCATGGTGTCGGCAGCGACGACGTCTTCAGACGTGTACTTCCCTTGGCAAGCAGTGCACGCTTCCCGAAGAAAGCTCAAAACTCCACGCAACGGATCACACCCATGCCCGCCTTGATTTCCACCGATTATGCAGCGACGGTCACATGGCTCGGGATCGTCGAAACAACGGAGCGCACAGCGCTCCGTGCCGAGCCCGTACCGTCCCTTGAGCTGACTTTCCAAGGGATTGCCGGCTCGGTCCATGGCGGAGCCACGCGCGCTTCTTGTTCTCGCGTGACAAGGCAATACCCCAAGGGATCGATCATCCGAAACGAGCGGCAGCTCTCCATCGTCTCCGCCGAGGAGCTTGCTGAGATCGCCGCCGCGCTCGGCCTTTCCTCGATAGACCCTGCCCGCCTCGGCGCCACGCTCGTCGTCGAGGGTATCCCGGATTTCACCCACATTCCGCCCTCCTCGCGACTCCAGGCGCCGTCGGGCGCGACCGTCACCGTCGATATGGAAAACCAGCCGTGCCAGTTCCCGGCAAAGTCCCTCGCAACGGTCCACGGTGAGGCCGCCAAGGGCTTCAAAGCGGCCGCCAAGGGCCGGCGCGGCGTCACTGCCTCGGTCGCGCGCGAAGGGCGGATAGCACTTGGCGACCGGCTGACGCTCCATATCCCGGGCCAGCGCCCCTGGCAGCCAGATGCGGCGCGCCGCGCGGCAGAGTAGGCCACCGCCTCTGTTCACCCGTCACTGCCTTGCCTGCGACACTCCTTCGTATTCCGCCGCATGCCGCGCGCAGGCACGGAAATGTCGGAAACACCGAGCCGGCAGGCGGTGCGGCAAGCTAAGGCGACCGTAGGCCGCGCATCGCCCGACGCGGTGACGGCCCCCCGCCCGCTCACGCCCAAGGACCTGCCATGAGCCATAAATCCGACATCGAAATCGCCCGCGCGGCCGAGAAGCGCCCCATCCAAGAGATCGGTGCCAAGCTCGGCATTCCGAGCGACAGCCTGCTACCGTATGGCCACGACAAGGCAAAAGTGTCCCAACCCTTTATCGACAGCCTATCGAACCGCGCCGATGGCAAGCTCATCCTGGTCACGGCCGTCAATCCCACGCCCGCTGGCGAGGGTAAAACGACGACGACCGTCGGCCTCGGCGACGGGTTGAACCGGGTCGGCAAGCGCGCGGCGATCTGCATTCGCGAGGCTTCGCTCGGGCCGTGCTTTGGGATGAAGGGCGGGGCGGCAGGCGGTGGCTATGCCCAAGTCGTCCCCATGGAGGAGATGAATCTCCATTTTACGGGTGATTTCCACGCGATCACTTCGGCGCATAATCTGCTTTCGGCGATGATCGACAACGCGATTTATTGGGGCAACCCGCTCGACATCGACACCCGTCGCGTCACCTGGCGCCGGGTGCTCGACATGAACGACCGCGCGCTGCGCGACACGGTCACGTCGCTCGGCGGCGTCGCCAATGGCTTTCCCCGTCAGACCGGCTTTGACATCACGGTCGCTTCCGAAGTCATGGCCTGCCTTTGCCTGGCCTCCGATCTGGCGGACCTCGAAAAGCGTCTCGGCGCCATCATTATCGGCTACCGGCGCGACCGTTCGCCCGTCTATGCGCGCGACATCAAGGCCGATGGCGCGATGACCGTGCTTCTCAAGGACGCGATGCAGCCCAACCTAGTGCAGACGCTGGAAAACAACCCCGCCTTCGTCCATGGCGGCCCGTTCGCCAATATCGCCCACGGCTGCAACTCCGTGATCGCGACGAAAACCGCGCTCAAGCTCGCCGACTACGTGGTGACGGAGGCGGGCTTTGGCGCAGATCTCGGCGCCGAGAAATTCATGGACATCAAATGCCGCCATGCCGGTCTCGCGCCTGCGGCGGTCGTCGTTGTCGCGACAGTGCGCGCGATGAAGATGAATGGCGGCGTATCCAAGGGCGACCTTGGGGCCGAAAACGTTGTCGCGGTCCGGGCGGGCTGCGCCAATCTTGGCCGGCATATCGAAAACGTGAAGCGCTTCGGCGTCCCGGTCGTCGTGGCGATCAATCACTTCGTCAGCGACACCGATGCGGAGGTCGCCGCGGTGCAGGAGTATGTGACGGGGCAGGGGTCCGAGGCGCTCCTCTGCAAGCATTGGGCGGACGGCTCGGCGGGAATCGAGACCCTGGCGACGCGTGTCGCTGAGATCGCCGATGCGGGCGCGGGAGAGTTCGCGCCGATCTATCCTTCCGAGATGCCGCTCTGGGACAAGATCGAGACAATCGCCACGCAGATCTACCGCGCCGATGGCGTCACTGCGCCAGACAGCGTCAAGAAACAGCTCAAGACTTGGGAAGATCAAGGCTATGGCCACCTTCCGGTCTGTATGGCCAAGACACAGTATTCCTTCACGACGGACCCCAATCGGCGCGGCGCGCCCACCGGCTTTGACATCCCCGTGCGCGAAGTTCGGCTCTCGGCCGGGGCGGGCTTTGTCGTGGCAATTTGCGGGGAGATCATGACAATGCCGGGGCTCCCCAAAGTACCCTCGGCGGAGGCAATTCGGCTCAACGCCGATGGTGATATCGAGGGGCTCTTCTGATGGATGGGGGCGAGATGAACGCGACGCTGCTCGACGGAAAGGCCTTCGCCGCAACTCTGCGCGCCCGGGTCAAAGAGCACGTGACCCGCCTCCGCGAAGATCATCGGATCACCCCTGGCCTCGCCGTGGTCCTCGTCGGAGAGGACCCGGCCAGCCAGGTCTATGTGCGCAACAAGGGAAAGCAGACGAAGGAGGCGGGCATGGCCTCTTTCGAATTTCGAATGTCGGCGCAGACCGAAGAGGCTGAGCTCCTGTCGCTCATCCAAAAGCTGAACAGCGATGTCGAAGTGCATGGCATCCTTGTGCAATTGCCGCTTCCTCGACACCTCAATTCGGACCTTGTCATCAACACGATCGACCCTGCCAAAGACGTCGACGGCTTTCACATATCGAATGTTGGCCTGCTTGCGACGGGGCAAGTGGCGATGGTGCCTTGCACGCCGCTCGGCTGCCTCATGCTCCTGCGCGATCACCTTGGGTCGCTCTCGGGCAAGGAGGCGGTGGTCGTGGGCCGTTCGAACATCGTTGGAAAACCGATGGCGCAACTCCTCCTCCGCGAAAGCTGTACGGTCACCATCGCCCATTCCCGCACTGCCGATCTGGCCGAGACTTGCCGCCGCGCCGACATTCTCGTCGCCGCGGTCGGCCGACCCGAGATGGTCCAGGGCGATTGGATCAAGCCGGGCGCCGCCGTGATCGATGTGGGCATCAATCGGATCGAGGCGCCCGAGGGCGGCAAGCCCTGCCTCGTTGGCGATGTCGATTTTGCAAGCGCGGCCAAGGTCGCGGGTGCCATCACGCCGGTACCGGGCGGCGTCGGCCCGATGACCATCGCCTGCCTCCTAGCCAACACCGTCACGGCTGCATCCCGTGCCCACGGCCTGCCCGAGCCCAAGGGACTGAACGCCTGAGGACCGCGCTCCCCTTCTTTGGGCCGTCAAAGATCCCCGCCGGAGGCTCCGCCCTTTCAGACTGGGATCATCGTGCCTTGCAGGAGCGCGACCGTGCCGCTTGCACTCGCGACCTCTGCACGTACGACCATCAGGCGCCGCCCGGCGCGGACGACCTCGCCCGTCGCGACAAGCTCCGGTCCGGCGCCTGGCGCAAGCAGGTTGATCTTCATCTCTACGGTCATAACTTCGCGCTCCGGCTCCATCAGCGTCAGCGCGGCATAGCCTGCGGCGCTGTCCCCGATGGCAAAGGTCAGCCCAGCATGGGCGACGCCGTGCTGCTGCGTGACGGCGGGCGTGACAGGCGCGGCGATGCGACAATGTCCGGGGGAGAGGGCGCGCAGCTCGGCGCCGAAGGTCGTCATGAGCGCCTGTTTGGCAAAGCTCGCGCGGACGCAGCGCTCCCATTCAGTATGTCGCGGTGCGAACGGTGTCGCCCTGTCGCTCACGCGCGCCCGCTCATCCAAGCCCTCGCGCCCAGCGGACGGGGCTTGGCGCTGGTGGTTGGGTACACGCCGCAAGAGGGATCGGCACCATCGTCTTGCCAGACAGGATAGCTTGCGCGCCGCTCCCCATCAGCCCGGCAATCGCAGGATCCGACACGTCGAGCCCGCCAGTATACGTGCCGAAAGCAGGCATGATCAGGCGCTGCGCATCGAGCACGAAAGCCGGGCGACGCGCCCCGCGGACACTGGCCTTGGGGTGATAATGGCCTGAGATTTCGAGCGTGGCCGGCGCAGATTTGGCGATATGGCGAAAGTCGACCTCGCCAATCCGAACCTCCCGTGTGCAAGATCCGCCGAGTTCCACCGGGCCGGGATCGTGATTGCCGAGGACCCAGGTCCAGCGCCGCCCCGCCATCAGCTGCGTCAGCGCTTCGAGCACAGCCGGGTCAAGCGCGCGCTCGGCGGCGTTGTCGTCAAAGCTGTCGCCGAGGCAAAGAACGTGGGCCGGCGCCCAACGGCCGATGAGATCGGACAGGCGCGAAATCGTCTCCAGCGACTCGTATGGCGGGACCAGCGCGCCGCCGCGCCGCGCCATGCGCTCGGCCTTTCCGAGATGTAGGTCGCTGACGATGAGGCACCGCTCGGCCTCCCACCACACGGCCCGTTCAGGCAGGAGAAGGAGCAGGGTGTCGCCGAAGATGATCTGGTGTCCGAGCTGAGCGTTCATGCTTCGTTCATGCATGAGCAATGTGTCTCAAACAAGGTGTTTTGGGTTGGTGGTTCTGCGTCGAGGCCGTGTCAAATCGCCTTGGGTGCCAGTGTCTTTCTAGATGGCATTATGCGTGTCCGGCCGAGGGACCGCGCGGTTGGAAGGACGTGCAAGCCGAGACGGCGCCGTCCCGGGGGCGGGCGCAGCAACGGATGGACTGTGCGCTTTATCCGAGCCAGGGTCCTCCGCAATCTGAGCGATGCGCTAACGAAGACAAAGCGCCATCCCGTGGGGACGGGACGGCGCTGGCTCGGCGCCCTTCGGGCTCCTTCCGAGCCGGTCTGCGGAGTTCCGGGGGACGTGCGCTACGCTTAGAGGCTGAGGCCGGCCGTCGCCATCAACCGTTCGGCCTCGTCGGCGATCATCCGTTCGCGCCCCTCGCCGTCGATGGGGATCCGCCCAGGCTCGAGAAAGAGCGGGGCGGCGAGCGGGGTGACCCGGTCAAGAACCACATGGTCGATGCGCCCGCCAATACGCCCCATCATCTCTTCAAGCCGCCCATAGTCGACCAAGCCGCGCAGCGCTTCCTCGCGCGTGATCTGCATCAGCAAGTGATCGGGGTCGTATTTGTGGAGCGTGTCGTAGAGAATGTCCGAAGAAAACGTCGCCTGCCGGCCCGACTTCTTGGCCCGGGATTGTGGGATATTCCGCTCGATCAGGCCCGCGATGATCGCAGAGGCCTTGAAGGTGCGCTTCATGACGGCGTTGCCCGCGAGCCAGGTCTCAAAGCCTTCCTGCAAGACCTCGGGCGCAAAGACCGGTTGCGCGTCTTGGAGCGGTTCGAGGCCCCAGACGAGCGTCGCGTAGTCCGTGGCGACAAAGCCCAGCGGCGCAAGGCCGAGCCGCTCCATCCGCTGGGTCATAATGAGGCCGAGGGTCGCTTGCGCGTTGCGCCCGGCAAAGCCATAGGCGACCGCGTGGTGCCGACCGTCATGGGGAAAGCTTTCGACCAGCAACCGGTCGGCGCGCGGCATCTGGCTCACCTGGCGCTGGAGCGCGAGCCAGTCTGCGGTATGCGCCGGCAAATCGGGCCAAGCAGGCTGGGCGAGGATGTCGATGATGCGGCCAGTGAGCTTTGTCGAGGTGGCGAACTTGGTGCCCATGAAGGTCGCGATCTTAGGCTCTTTGTCGGCGCGACGGGTGACCTCGACCGTCATCTCGCGCAGGCCCTCGTAGCGGACGATCTGACCGCCGATAAGAAACGTATCGCCGGGCGTCAGCGTCGCGGCGAACGCCTCTTCTACTTCGCCGAGCGGGCGGCCCCCGACACGGTTCTTTAAGCGCACCTTCAGCGTGTCGGTGTCCATGATCGTGCCGATATTCATGCGGATCGCGGTCGCCGCGCGTGGATCGCGGAGCTGCCAGAGGCCGTCGGCGCGCTGCACGAGGCGTTGCCACTTGTCGTAGGCCCGCAGCGCGTAGCCGCCGGTGGCGCAGAAGTCGAGGCACGCGTCAAAGCCAGCGCGGCTGAGCCCGGCATAGGCGCCAGCGGTGCACACTTCAGCATAGAGCGTATCGGCGTCGAACGGCCCGGCGCAGGCCGTGATCAGGATATGCTGGCATAGGACGTCGCGCGGCCCGGTCAGTACCTGATCGCCGTCGAGCGTCCCCTCCTGCACCGCCTGCAACGCCGCCTGGCACTCGACGATCTCGAAGCGGTTGGCGGGGACGAGAAGCGCTTTTGAGGGCGCATTATAGCGGTGATTGGCGCGGCCGATCCGCTGCACGAGGCGTTTGACGTTCTTCGGTGCGCCGACCTGAATTACAAGGTCGACATCGCCCCAATCGATGCCGAGATCAAGCGAGCCGGTGCAGACGACGCCGCGAAGCTCGCCCGTAACCATCGCCGCTTCGACCCTTTCCCGCGCATCGCGGCTGAGCGAACCGTGGTGAATGCCGATCGGCAGGTCCGCCTCGTTGGCAAGCCAAAGGTTGTGAAAGAAAAGCTCGGCCTGAGCGCGCGTGTTGTGAAAGATGAGCGTTGTCTTGTGCTTAGCCACCTCGCGGAGCACGGCGGGAATGGCGTAGCGCCCGCCGCCCCCGGCCCAGGGGGGCGGGGCGTCGGTCTCCAGCATCGCGATTTGCGGCGCGGGGCCGGGATCGGCGTGGACGATTTCGACCGGATCGGGGTGCCGCGCAAGGAGGCGGCCGATCTGCGCCGGGTCCTCCACCGTGGCCGAGAGCCCGACGCGGCGCAGGTCGGGCTTGAGGTGCGACAGGCGGGCGAGGGCCAGCATGAGCTGATCGCCGCGTTTGCTTTCGGCCAGCGCATGGATCTCATCGACGATCACGCGTTCGAGCCCGGCGAAGATCCGCGGCGCGTCTTCGTAGGACGTCAGCAGTGCGAGGCTCTCGGGCGTCGTGAGCAGGATATGAGGCGGGTCGGCGCGTTGGCGGCGCTTGGCGGTATAGGATGTGTCGCCGGTGCGGTCCTCGATGCGGATCGGCAGGCCCATCTCCTCGACCGGCGTGCGGAGGTTGCGCTTGATGTCGGCGGCGAGGGCTTTCAGCGGGGAGATGTAGAGGGTGTGGAGGCCTTGATGCACGCCGTCTGCGAGCTCGGCCAGTGTCGGGAGGAAGCCCGCGAGCGTCTTCCCCCCGCCCGTAGGTGCGACGAGCATAAGGCAAGGCGAGGCCGCGCGGTCCAGCATGTCTTGCTGGTGCGGATGGATCTGCCAGCCGCGGGAGGCGAACCAGACGTGGAAGGGGTCGGGGAGAGTTGGGGCCATGGGGGGCATGTAGCGGGGCGCGGCGGGGAGGCGAAGGGGCGAATTCGTGGCGTTGTCTGTGGTGGGATTTGCTTCAGAGCTGCGTGCCCTAAGCACGGAATCAAGGCCGATAGGCCGCCGTGCCAGCGCCGTCCCGTCCCGGCGGGATGGCGCTTTGTTGCCGTTAGCGCTTAGCTCAGATCGGGGAGGAACTTGGCTGGGATTAAATGCACAGCCCGTCCGTTGCAGCGCCAACCCACGGGACGGCGCTGGCACGGCTCCGCGCTTTGGTGCGGACCGGCGGACTTAGTTTTGGGCTTAGGGCCATAGACGCTGTCACTGATCAGGCTGCGCCACGTCAGTCGGTGGTCGCAGCCCGCGGCTGGGTAAACCCCGCCCTATTTGGGTCGGCCCGTGACCCGATTTCGCAAGCGAAGGCCGGGGTTTAGCCCGCCCCTCCCTCAGTGAATGATCTCTTCTTTCGTGACGAACATGTTCGCCCAAGCGCGGTCGATCAGGTCGGGGTTCATCTGGTAGGGGATGCCTTCAAAATCGCAGATCGAACGAATCTGGTCGATCAGGAAGATCGGCTGATAGTTCGCGTAGACGTTGTTGATCGTCGGATACTTGACTTTCAGAAGGTGGATAAGCGCGTCCTGGTCGAGTGGCACGCCCTTCTTTTTCGCCACCATCGCAAAGATCTTGAGGTAGTTCTCCTGATCCGGCCCGTCGATTTTGATCTTAAAGAAGATCCGGCGCAGGGCGGCTTGGTCGAAGATCTCGTTAGGGTGAAAGTTGGTCGAGAAGATCACGAGCGTGTCGAACGGCACCTCGAACTTCTCCCCCGATTGCAGCGCGAGGATGTCGCGGCTTTCTTCCAGGGGAACAATCCAACGGTTGACGAGGGCCTGGGGCGGCTCGGCCTGACGGCCAAGGTCGTCGACGATAAAGACGCCGCCGGTGGATTTGAGCTGCAACGGCGCCTGGTAGGTCCGTGCGGTGGGGTTGTAGACAAGATCGAGCATCGAAAGCGACAGCTCACCCCCGGTGATCACGGTGGGGCGTTCGCAGCGGACGTAGCGGGTGTCGAACTTGTTGCCGGTGCGGCGAAGGCAGTTCGGGTCGTCCTCTTGCTCCTCGGCCGCGGTGTGCACGATCGGGTCGTAGACGGTGATGACCTGACCGGCATATTCGATGGCGCGGGGGATGTAGATCTTATCCCCGAGTGCATCGCGAATCCCGTTTGAGATCGAGGACTTACCGTTGCCGGGCGGCCCGTACATGAGGCACGAGCGGCCTGCACTGACCGCGGGGCCGAGCTGATCGAGGAGGTCGGGTGGCAAGATGAGGTGGCCCATCGCGCCCGTAAGCTGGTCACGGGTCACTTGGATGTTGCGGATCGACTGGCGTTTAACCTGCTCGGAATAGACTTCGAGCGGGACGGGCATCGCGCCGTAGTATTCTGACTGCGCAAGGGCATCATGCGCGCGCGCCTTGCCCGCATCGGTCAGCTGATAGGCCATCTCGTTGCCCGAATTGGCGTTGAGCGTGCCCGTCGCTTCGAGAAGCTTTTGCACCCGCGCCATGTCGACGAGCTCTTGCGTCACGGGAACAGGCAGGCAGATCGCGCGCGCCAGATCCGTCACGACGTCGACATTTTTGCGAAACATCGTCTTCAGAACGATGTCGCGCATCATCACGATCGGCAGCTTCATCTCCTCCAACCGCTTCGGCGCGGGAGGCGACATAACGTTGCTGACACTCATGTTCATCGGGCGGTCCACTCTCGCTCGTTGCCATTCCATGCAAATGCGCTGCCGCTGCCCGAAAAGCGCCATCTCTGGCGGGCAGCGTCTGGCATGCGGTTGGTGCCGCGTCTTTGTGGCCAAAAGAGGGACGATGAGGCGATGAGTTTCGGGCAGATCTCCGCCGGGCGTGGCTCGGACAAGCGCGATGCGGGCCGGGCCATGCCTGCAGGTCTCCGGCTGGCGCTGGTGCTCGCTACGGTGTGGGCGGGGCTTTCGGCGCTGACGCTGGTGCCAGGGGCGCTCGTCCTCTCCCGGCATGAGGGCGACGCGATCCACCTTGCGGCGATGGTTCTGCGGATGGCCGAAGGGCAGTGGCCCCATCTCGACTACATGACGCCGATCGGAATCCTGGCTGTCGCGCCGATCGCGGGGCTCGTGGCGTTCGGGCTCGGGATCGGGCAGGCGTTTATTTGGTCGCAAGTCTTTCTTGCGCTCGCGCTTTTGCCCGCGATCTGGTGGGTCGCCACGTCGCGATTTGGGCCCGGATGGCTCGGCGCGCTCTTCGGAGCGCTGACGCTGGCGATGGTGTTGGCCTACGTCCATGGCGGCACGGTCCCGGCGATCTCGATCTCGATGCATTACAACCGCTGGGCCTGGGCTGTCGCATTTTTGATCGTGGCGCTCGTTCTGGTGCCGAGCGCGCGTGGGCCCGCGCCGCGGATCGAGGGCGCGATCCTCGGGGTTGGGCTGGCCGTGTTGGCGCTGACGAAGGTCACCTACAGCGTTGCGCTTTTGCCGGCCGTTCTCGTCGCGCTCGTTCTCCGCCGGGAGGGAGCGACCTTCGCTTGGGGTCTGATCGCAGGGCTTGCCGTCCTCGCGGCGGTAACGGCGCTCGGTGGCCTCGCCTTTTGGCAGGGCTACTTGGGCGACCTTCTGGCGGTTGCGGGGTCCGAGTCCCGTTCCGCGCCGGCCCTGTCCCTCACGGATGTTCTCGTCTCGCCTGCGCATATCGCAGGGACCTTGTGTGGGCTTGCGGCCGTCCTCGTCCTGCGTAAGTCGGGGCACGAGACGGAGGGCGTGGTGATGCTGGCCCTGTTGCCCGGTCTCGTCCTTATCACCTGGCAAAACTTCGGCAACGATTCGCAGTGGTTGCCCGTGATCGCGCTTGCGCTCCTGGCGCTGCGCCCAGCGGAGAGGGCCGACGCGTATCTCGTCGTCGCCGCGGCGGCGTTTGCGATCTCCTTGGGCTGGGTGATGAACGTCTCGATGAGCGCCGTTCGCATGGCGACAGCGGATGTGATGCAGTCGGGCCCCGTCCTGCGGCTCGATGCGCGTCACGATGACTTCCGCCTTGGACAGCCCCGGCTCGACAAGGTCGAATATCTTGCGCCATATGCCGGGTTCGAAGAGGAACGGGCGGCGCCGGACTGGGGCGCCGACCTGCCGGCCTGCGACCTTCGATCGGGTGGGGTCACGATGTTTCGGTTGATCGCTGCGGAGCTCGAAGGCGCAGGGTTTGCCGGGCGGCCGCTGTTGGTCGCCGACACGTTTCAGAGCTTTTGGCTCTTTGGCCCGTTTCCGGCACTGCCCGGCGGGGCACCGTGGTACTATGACGGCATGCCAGGCGGGGCTTCGGCGGAGCTCGTGGTCGTGCCGCTCTGCCCGATCAACGACACGGCGCGGGACCGTATGCTTACGGCGCTCGACAGCTCTGGCTGGGGCCTGAGGGAGGTTCACCGCGGAGCGCATACGGCGGTGTTGGAGATTGTTCGATAGGCTGCGAGCTGTCAGAGGCGCGGCGCGCGCCTTTGCGCACTAGCCAAATTCGGGCCAAACGGCGCGCTGCCTCGGCGGCAAACCATGTGGCGGGTCTTAGGCTAAAGACCGAGTGACGATTGGAAAGGGGTAGGTTTGCGCGCGCAATCCTGATTTGGCATCAGCCGCAGCAGGGTCAGCGTCTTAGCTGCCCCAAACGGCGCAGGCAGTGAGATAAAGCACAAGGAATGGGCCAAGGGCGAGGCCCGCGGGGAACTTCTTGCTGTCCCAACTCGTCCAGTCGGGCGCAGCGTTTCTGACGAACGCGACACGGCGCAGCGCGCGGTGCGCGACGATTGCGGCGATGAACACCAGCGCCAAGGGGATCAGCATCAGGGCCCCGTCACGCGGCGTGAAAAAGAGCGAGGCGGCGGCCATGAATTTTACATCGCCCGCACCAATGATCCCGGTCTGATTGAGGATGAAGCCGACGAACAGCACGACCACCGGGTTTATCCAGCGCCAGCCATACTCGCTAAGCGGCAAAACGAAAGGCCCGATGATAAGAAACACGCCCGCGAGCGCCAACACAGCCTTGTTGGGGATCTTCATGCGCGCGAGGTCGGACCACGCAACCCAGAAGCCGATCACGATCGCAAAGGGCAGGAAGACAAGGCCGACCAGGGCGGGCGTCTGGAGGACAAGGGTCACCGAGAGCCCGCCCCGGAGGATCAGGTCGCGTCGAGCGCGCTCAGCGCACGGGCGGCTTCCTCGAAATGCTGCGGATGGGTGTCGACCGCGTCTTTCAGAAGCGAACGGCCGATCTCCACATCGCCTTGCTTCACGGCTGTCAGCGCCATGGTGTGCATGAGCTGCGCGCGCTCGACCTGCGTAACGTTAAAGAGCGGCATCTGGTAATTGCGTTGTGCCCCGCGGGCCAGAACGAGGTTGTTCTTGGCCGTGTAGAGCGACGGGTCGTATTGCAAAGCCTCGCCGAAGAGTCGTTCTGCGTCGCGGAAGGCGCCGCGCGTGAGCTTGGAATACCCCCAATTGTTGAGCACGCTCGACGGCCTCGTCGTCAGGCCCACGGCGATCTCGTAGAAATGATCCGCGCGGTCCCATTCCTCGTTGCTGTCGGCGACCATCGCCTCCAGCCGGTAACGCCGATAGGTCTCGTGGGTGGGCGGCACCGCGTCGAGGATCTCTTCCGCCCGATCCCACTCGCCCGCGCGGATCAAAGCGTCGCCATAGCCGACACGATCCTCAAGCGTCGCGCCCTCCATCTGGACAACGCGCGCCCAAGCGGACACGGCAGCGGCATTCGAGCGTGCGCGCACGAGCGAGGTCGCCAGGCCGCGCTGCAAGTCGATCCGATCGGGCTGCTCGGCGCTCGTGCGCTGGAAATAGGCAACTGCCTCGTCCGGGTCAGCAGCGGTCAGCATCAGATGCGACAGGTTGTTGTCGTCGATGGCATTTACGGTTTGCAGCGCGCGGTCCACGTCGCTCGACGGGTCCTGATCGCATGCGACCAAGACCACGGTCCCGCCTAGGCACAGCGTCAATAGGATAGGGTGGCGCATGATTTGCGTCCTTTTACTGCTCGTCCTGCCTCTATGGTGTGTTGAGGAGGCGGTACTGACCCGCCTCGCCACGCACCAAGTCGTATTCTTGATTTTGATCAGCAGTGTAGGCGGGGTTTTGCAACTGAGCGAGGGCGCTGCGCAGATTTTCCCTGATTTCGGCACTTTCGCCACTATCGAGAGCAAAGGCGAGGCGGAAAACGCGCGCCGCTTCGCCGACATTGCCCTGTTCCATCAGAACGACGCCAAGATTGTTCCACGCAGCGGCGTCGGTTTCGTCGACCTGGGTGGCCCGGCGCAGCATGTTTTCGGCCTGGCCAAGGCGGCCGAGGCGAAGGTTGACCGTGCCTAGCGAGGAGAGGACCTCGGCCGTCAGCCCCTCTTCTCCGGCGGCGCGCAGATAGGCGCGGCGCGCGAGCTCATACTCCCCGGCTTCCATCAAACGGTGGCCGACCGTGAGCCCATCGACGGCGTTATCCGCGCCGCGGGTGACGCCGCGCGGGGCGTCGGGCCCGACATTGAGGGGCGTCAGCCGGTCATCCGCGCAGGCGGCGAACGCGAGGAGGAGCGGCGGGGCGAGGAGGCGAGGGACGAAGGGGCGGCGCATGACGTCGCGGGCTCCGTGTGGCGCGAGCGGGATCTCCTGCGCAGTGTCGCTGGGATGGGGGCAAGCGCCAAGGGTGGGCGATGTTTCGGGTGTGTTGCAGGTGGGGGAGCGTTGCGGAATTGTCCCGTGTGGGCGGGGCTGCGCTAGGTTGAAGCCCTGGCTGCGTGTGCCTGACTTTGGAACTTCGCACTCCCGGCACGGAGCAAAGGCCGTAGGCCGCCGTGCGAGCGCCGTCCCGTCCCCACGGGATGGCGCTTTGTTTCCGTTATCGCTTAGCTTGGAGTGTGGAGGGATGTGGCTGGGATAAAGCACTCCAGCTCAACCGTTGCAGCGCCAACCCACGGGACGGCGCTGGCACGGCTCCGCTCTTTTCTCGGATGTCTTGGCTGACTGTTCGGTCGAGCGACCGTAGGCATTGCGATTGCATGAGGTCCACCACGTTCTCTCGCGTGATCTTCCTTTGTGACGGGTATCGGGCGGAGCAGCGTGTTGGAATACGCCCGCCCTCAGCTCCAAGACCCGGCGCGGAGGGAAAACGCGCCGGGCCAAGGAGCCCTAGAAGCCCGAACCGCCGCCGAGAACCGTAAAGATCTCGTTGATGGACGGGCCGATCAGGATGATGAGGAGCGGCGGAACCGTGAACATCATCGTGCCGAGCGTGAGCTTCGTTGGCAGTTTGTTGGCCTTTTCCTCGGCCCGCATGACCCGCTTGTCGCGCATCTCCGCGGCGTAGACCCGCAGCGCGTCGGCGATCGAGGTGCCGAAGGTGGCGGATTGAACCAACACGGTGACAAAGCTCGCAACATCGGCCACGCCTGCACGCTCGGACATGTCCTTAAGAACGCTGGTTTTGTCCTTACCGGCCTTCATCTCTGAGCTGACGATCTCATACTCTTCGGCCAGCGCCGGGTAGCCGGCGCGGATCTCTTTGGACACGCGCAAGATCGCTTGCTCCATCGACTGTCCGGCCTCGACGCATACGAGCATCATATCGAGGCTGTCGGGAAAGCCGTTTTCGATCTCTTCCTGCCGGGTCTGGATACGGCGCTCGATCCAGTATTTCGGCAGGTAATAGCCCGCAGCACCTGGCAGGATGACCATCAGGATCATCTGCTGCGCGGTCACTTCGCCGGTGGCGGAGTTTACCAGGGCGACAAGCAAGCCGATGGTCAGAAACCCGAGGCCCAGAACGAATTGGAAGAAGTGAAAGTTCCGCACAGCAGATTTTGAGCGGTAGCCCGCGCGCACCATTTTGAGGCGCGCGGTCGACATCTCTTTCTCGTCCTGCGGCTCGAGAAACGTCGAAAACTTGTCAAGCCGGTCGCTGCGCCCGCTGTCATGGCGCAGGGCGGCGCGTTCGGCGCCCTTCGAGCTGCGCCCGGCGGCGTCTTTGCGAAGCTTATCGAGCGGGTCGACGCGCTTTTTGAGGAAAATCGGTAAGGTGAGCGATACCAGGACTACGCCCAAGAGGCCAACAGCAAAGAGCGGACCAAGCTCACCGAAATTCGCGACAAGCCACTCGTTGGCAGCGGTGAAGAGTTCCATAAGACGCCCCCTCAGACCTTGATGTTGACCATCATGCGCATGAAAATCACGTTCACGACGAGGAACACGCCGACGGCGATACAGGCGGGAATGAACATCGGGCTGTCTTTGACGTCGTCATAGTAATCCGGCTGGATGATGTTGATGACGACGAGGGCGACGATCGGAAAGACCGACAGGAACATACCCGACCACTTCGCCTCTGCGGTGATCGCTTTCACCCGGCGGAATAGCTTAAAGCGGGCGCGGATTACCTTCGCTAGGCCGTCGAGGATCTCGGCAAGATTGCCGCCGGCCTGGCTCTGGATCGTCACGGCCACCGCCAGGAAACGCAAGTCCTGCATGTCAACCCGCTCGGCAAGCGCTTTGAGGCTTTCGGAAACGTCGCGGCCATAGGCGCTTTCATCGGCGATCATGCCAAACTCCGAGCCCAGCGGATCGGGCACCTCTTTGGCCACAATGCCGATAGCGGAGGTGAAAGGATGTCCGACGCGCAAGCTTCGCACCATCAGTTCGACGGCGTCGGGGAGCTGTTCCTCAATCATCGCCAAACGCTTCTTCGCTTTGGCGTTTACCCAAACATAAACGCCGCCAACGCCCATGGCGATGGCGACGGCGATACGCACGCCGAGGCCTGCGCCGGTCAGAACCGTGAGCATCAAAAAGGCAAACCCCGACAGGAATGCCATGATCAAAATGAGCTGGGGCGGGGAAAAGGCGATGTTGGCCTTCTGCGCCTTCTCGGCGAGGATCGCGTAGAGCGGGATGTTCTTGGCCCGCATATGCTGTGACATCTCCTTGCGGAGCTGTTCGAGAACTTCTTCGCGACCGCCGCCCTTTTCGATCAGGTCGAGCCGGCGATTCACCCGGCTGTTGAGGCTGATCGACTTGCCAAAGATCGTGAGGTAGAGCCCCTCGACGACAAGAAGCACCGCCACGAAGACAATGCCGTAAATGATTGGTTCCGCAGAGATTTGCATCGGTCAGGCACTCACTGTTGCAGCGCGGGTCAAGGCGGCGCGTGTCAAAACGGGGCGGGTCAAAACGGCGCGGATCACTCCGCGGCGATCGGATCGTAAATCGTGGCGGGCAGGTCGTAACCCCATTGCTTGAAGCGTTCGGCGTAGTTCGAGCGGACGCCGGTCGCGTTGAACCGGCCGATGATCTTTCCTTCGGGGCCGAGGCCGAGGCGCTCGTAGCGGAACACTTCCTGCATCGAGATGACCTCTCCCTCCATGCCCGTCACTTCGGTGATGGAGACCATGCGGCGCGAGCCGTCCTGCAGTCGCGAGGCCTGCACGATAAGGTTCACAGCCGAGGCGATCTGCGCGCGCACGGCCTTCAGCGGCATCTCGATCCCGGCCATGGCGATCATGTTCTCCAGGCGGCTGACCGCGTCGCGGGCGGAGTTAGCGTGGATCGTGGTCATCGAGCCGTCGTGGCCGGTATTCATGGCCTGCAGCATGTCGATGACTTCCTCGCCCCGCGTCTCACCCACGATGATACGGTCCGGGCGCATCCGCAGCGCGTTGCGCAGACAGTCGCGCTGGGTGACCGCGCCCTTGCCTTCGACGTTGGCGGGGCGGCTTTCCATCCGGCCCACATGGGTCTGCTGAAGCTGGAGTTCGGCCGTGTCCTCGATCGTCAGGATCCGCTCCGCATCATCGATAAAGGACGAGAGCGCGTTGAGGGTGGTCGTCTTACCCGAGCCCGTACCGCCGGAGACGATGACGTTAAGTCGGCACGCGACGGCGGCTTGGAGATAGGCCGCCATTTCTTCGGTGAAGGCGCCGAATTTGACGAGATCGTCGACAGCGAGCTTTTCCTTCTTGAACTTACGAATCGAGACAAGCGAGCCATCTACCGCGATGGGCGGGACCATCGCGTTGAAGCGCGAACCATCGGCGAGACGGGCGTCAACGTAAGGGTTCGATTCGTCGACGCGCCGGCCCACAGCGGAGACGATCTTGTCGATGATCCGCAGGAGATGCCGTTCGTCCTTGAACGACACCTCCGAAAGCATCAGCTTGCCGGCGCGCTCGATAAAGACCTGGTTCGGCCCATTGACCAGGATGTCATTGATGCCGTCGTCTTTCAGGAGCGGCTCGAGCGGGCCGAGGCCGGTCACCTCATCGAAGAGCTCCTGCTGAAGGGTCTGACGCTCTTCGCGGTTGAGGACGACGCCGAGCTCTTCGAGGCTTTCAGCGGCAATGGCCGAGATCTCGGTACGCAGGTCCTGCTCAGTAGCGGTCTCAAGCGCGCTTAGATTGAGGTTGTCAAGGAGCGCCTTGTGGAGCTCCATCTTGATCTCCGCCAAGCGCTCCTTGCGGCGCTTTTCCTTGTCGACCGGCTGCGCCTTAGCGGGGACTTGGGCGCTTTGCTGGGGCGCTTGGCGACGCTGCACGCGGGGTTTTGGCGCTGCGTCTTCGTCGGCAGGCGCGGTTGCTTTCGGGGCGGCCTGTTTGGTCTGAGGTGCGGGGCCGGAGGGTTTCTTGTAGCGCGAGAACACGGGATCATCTCTCCTGATGGTCGTCTTTCTGGGCGTTGCCCTCGGTCAGGCGCAGCCTTTAGCCCGTCGCGGCATCCGAACTGACAAGGTCGTTGAGCGACTCCGCGAGCTTGGCAATTTCTTTACGCAGCGGGTTTTTGCCTGCATTTTCCGATAGCGGCGTGCCGTGATCGCAGGATTCCGCCACTTGCTTGCCGCCGTCGGGCAGCATCAGTTCCATGTCGATATCGAGGCTTTCGGCCATCCGCTTGGCGCGAGCCTTGGCCTGCAGATCTGTCATCCTTGGGGCACGGTTGAGGCCAAAGCGGAGCTTTTCGGTCGGCAGGTCCTCACCGCGCAGCAGGCGCAGGAAGCGGAGCGTGTTCTGCGCCGAGCGCATATCGAGCTCGAGCATCGTAAAGTAGATGTGGCTCGCGTTGAGCACTGTCTCGGACCAGGTGACAAGCGTCGAGGGCATGTCGATAACGACAAAGTCGAAGTTCGAACGGGCAAGTCCGATCAGCGTCTCGACGTCCTCTGGAGCGATGATGTCGAGCGGGAGCATGTCCGACGGCGCAGTAAGGACATAGAGCCGCTCGTCATGGGTCTGCAGTGCCTGAAGGAAGCTCTCGGAATCTGCCTGGCTCAGATCGGAAAGGAGTTCATAGACCGTGTCGCGGCGGGCAAGGTCGAGATACGTGGCGACCGATCCCATCTGAAAGTCGAGATCGAGGAGGCAGACACGTGGGGGCGGCAGGTCCTTGGTTTTGCGCGAGCGGACCGGGTTAGCAAGTTCCCAGGCAAGGTTGACGGCGAACGTCGTCGTTCCGACGCCGCCCGACATGCCATGCACGGGCAAGACGACGCCGTCGCGGCCGCCGCCGGCACCGCCGGTTCCACCGTCGGGCGCGAAGGGCAGGGGAGAGGCTGTCTCTGGAGTGGGCCGGCGCATCCGCTCCAACGCCTCATGCAGCGCGCCTTCGGGCAACGGGTAGGGCAGAAAGTCAGCTGCACCGAGGCGCAGAAGCTGGTGGAGCGCCACCGGGCTGACATCCTCGGCCACCAGCACGACCTTGATATTGTGCGATTCCGCCGCGGAAATGATCTCCCCGATCAGGGTCAGCTCATCTTCGTCTTCGCCGTCCATGGCAATGGCGATGAACTCGAGCGCATTCGCTTCGGGCTGGGCAAAGAACGGGAGCGCGTCCTGGAACGATAGATCGCCCCAGCATTCGCCAAGCTCATGCTCCATATCCTCGATCAACAGATCGAAGTTTTGCACGTCTCGGCAAATCGTGCAGGCGGTGATCGGGGCCGCCTCCGGTTGCAGTGCTGCACTGCTGTCCATGGCTTCACGTCCTTCTTCCAGAAGACGACCTGAGCCACCTAGCACGCAGGAGCTTAATACTTTCTGCCCCCGAACCGTCGGCCCCGCCGTCGCTCGCGCAGCCCGTTGTGCCGCACTACTCCGATGGTCACGATGTTCGCGGCAAAGCGGGCGTAAATGCGGCGAGAAGATCGTAATTGTGCGGTTTCAGTCGCGGGTCCCGCCGGATGACGGTTTTTTGTTTCCGCTCCGGGGGGTGAAATGCCCCGCTCCTGCCTCGACTGCGACCGGCCTCTGCCCAAAGCCTGAAACGAAAACGGCGCGCCCAAGTGGGCGCGCCGTTACGTCAATCTGTGGCGCCTTAGGCGCTTACTCGAAGTTCCTGATCACCGGCGGGATCGGTGCTGCGTCGTTGACATAGGCGTCGTAGGTGCCCTGGGCGTAGCGGCCATCCCACGTGCGCCCTGGGCAGGCGCCGGTCTTGGCGATGAACTTGCCGCTGGCCGTCGTCGGACCTGCGCGGCACGTCTGAACCAAGTGATTGTTCATCGTGGCGTTGCCGAAATCGGCGGTATTGAGCTGGCTGCCCGCCTCAAAGGCACAGCCAGAGGCGAAAAGAAGCGCCGTGAGGGCGGCGGCGGAGGCTCGCGAAGCTGTGATCTTGGTCATGCTCATGGTCCTTACTCCATCACATAGCCGTAGGAGCCGGTGAAGTCCTGCCGGGCAACTTCGCCCGCGCCGCCCGTCACCGGGCTGGTGGCACGCAGGACGCGGCCGTTGAGGAAGAGGTCGATTTCCGAAGGCGGACGGACCCGGTCTGTTGGAAGCGCAAGTGCTTCGCCGCGTGTTGGCGTTACGAGATGCGCCGAGATGATGATGACGAGCTCCGACTGTTCGCGCCGGTAGTCCGACGAGCGGAAGAGCGAGCCAAGGACGGGAATATCCCCGAGCCACGGCACCTGGGCCGCCAGATCTTCGAAGTCGTCTTCAAGGAGACCCGCAATTGCAAAGCTCTCACCGTCGCGCAATTCGATGGTCGTAATCGCGCGCCGGGTCCGGAAACCATTGATCGTGAAACCCGCATTGGCAATGACGATGCTCGGGTCGATGCCGGACACTTCGGAGGTCAGACGCAGGTTGATGTTCTCGCCGATCACATTTGGCGTCATGTTGAGCAGGATGCCGAACGGTTTGAACTGGATGCCAATGCCGCCTTCCGCGTCCCGAACCGGCACAGGATACTCGCCGCCGGCGAGAAATTCGGCTGCTTGTCCGGAGAGCGCGGTCAGGTTTGGCTCTGCGAGCGTGCGGATGAACCCCTTAGACTCAAGCGCTTCGAGCAGGATGCCCACCTCGAAATCGCCAGATCCGATACCGATCTGGATCGCGCCGTTGCTTTCGCCACCAAGCGTCACGCCCGTCTCGGGATCGCCGTCAAAAAGGTTGGCAAGGTTGTCGCCGAGCAGATAGGTGCCGGTCCCCGCGACGGAGCCTGCCGTCGAATCGTCGTTGATCGCGTTGATCGCGACCGACGCGGAGAGCGCCTTGGAGACCGAGCGCGCCATCTCGGCGAAGCGCACCTTCATCATGACTTGCTGCGTGCCGCCGACCTGCATTAAGTTCGACACCCGGTCGGGTGCATAGCGGTTGGCGAGTTGCAGCGCGCGGTCAATGGCTTGCGATGTCGAAACGGTGCCCGACAGCACGATCCCATCGTTGGCGGGGCGCACTTCAACCTGTTCACCAGGAAGGACTTCGCGCAGGCGCTCTTTGAGCTCCCCGACGTCGGCGGTGACCTGTACTTCGACATTGGTAATCAGCCGCCCCTCGGGGTTGAGAAGCGTGAGCGTCGTCCGGCCAGGTGCCCGCCCCAAGACATAGATCGACGTCTCAGAGAGCGTCGAGATATCTGCGATGCCGGGGTTGGCGATGGAAAGCTCGGCAAATGGCGTGTCGCTTTCCACGACGACGGCCTTGTTCATGGGCACCTTAAGCGCCCGTTGCACTGTGCCGCCCTGGATGCGGAGCGTGTCCGCATTGGCGATCCCCGGCGCAACGATGGCCGCGGGCACCGCGGGGAGAGCGACGGCAAGGCCGATCAGACCCGCCCGGAATAGCGTCTTGACTGTCATAGTGACCTGCCTCTTGTCACGAATGGATGGCGGGTCTTGGACGCCCGCATGTGAGTGCACCCTGCCTGCGATCCCGATTTCGATCAATAATCAGCGGGTTGCAGGGCGAGGTTTATGTAGTTGTGCGGCAACACACGCGCTCTTGCGCCCATTTGTGGGGGCGCGAGGCGTTAGATCGCACCATATCGGGTAGGCAAGCCTTGTGGGGATAGGTGCAGCTGCGCTGTGGCCGCACTGGCTGGCGCGCTTCCCCTGCGGCAGAGACGCAACGCACGTCGTCAAAACCATATGTTTGCCGGATTTCTCGATACCCTCGCCGCGAATTGGGTTCGCAGGCCGGTTGGGCGCGTGGCGGGGAACGGGGACAGGCATGAAGCTTTGGGGGACGTGGCGGAGCATCGTAAAGTCGCCTTTGCTTGCGAGTGGGGGCGGCGTGGCGTTGGCCCTGATCTTGTGCCTCGGCGTCGGGCAGAGCCACGCCTTCTTCTGGCGCGAGGCGCCACCGCGCGTGCTCTTTGTCGGCAAAATGTTTCAAGTCAACCAAGGCGTGCTCGGCGAGGCCGCGGCGTTTACTGGCAGGTCTTTCCGGGTCAATCCCCTACCGGTGTCCGTCGATCTCTACGGCGCCGCGCGCCCAGACCTGCGTTATCTTCGACAGGTTCTCCGGCAGGATCGACCCGACGTTGTTGTCCTCTCGGCCTTCGAGGCGCCCGAGGCACGGCTCGGCAAAGATCGCGCGCTGGCTGCCAACCTGGCCCACTTGGCCGAAGTGTTGCGCGCCCAAGGCGCTGACGTCCTCATCCTCGCCCATCCGCCAGCAAAGCGCGCGCCGCAGATCGGATATGCTTCGGCTGCGCGCAGGATCGAGCGCATCGTGGCGCGCGTTGCGGACGACACCGGCGCGACGCTCGTGCGCACCGGCGCGTTCTTCGCCGCTCAGGCGCAAAAGGATCGCGAGGGGCTGTATCGGACGCGTGGTTATGCGTTCTCGGATCTGGGGGAGCGTGCTGTTGGGCTGACGATCGCTCAAGCGCTTGGCGTGGACCTCACGGAGCCCGGTCGTACGGGCGACGCGCTTCCGTCGAGGTGGATTGCGTTGGTCGCGGAGGTCGCGCGTTCGGGTGAGACCGAGCACTGATGGTTTGCTGCGGTGAACAGCAGGTGGATCTACCCGAGTGTTTCACTTTGCGCTGATTGGAGAGCGACAGGCGCGCAATTCCGCGGCGCGCCTGCCGAGCTTGATGTGAGCGGTTAAGCGATTTCCGCGACCATCCCCTTGTCTTTGGCCAGTTCCTGCATTCGGTCCTGCAGCTTTTCGAAGGCGCGGACTTCGATCTGCCGGATGCGCTCACGGCTGACATCATAGACGCCCGAGAGCTCCTCCAGCGTGACTGAAGGTTCGGTCAGCCGGCGCTGGGTCAGGATGTCTTTCTCGCGGTCGTTCAGAACATCCATCGCCTGAGCCAAAAGCTCGCGGCGCAGGTTCATCTCGTCAGCTTCGGCATAGGCCTCGGCCTGGTTCGCGTCCTCGTCCTCGAGCCAGTCCTGCCACTGGGCGGAACTGTCGTCTTCGGAGCCGATCGTAGCGTTGAGCGAGGCGTCGCCACCCGAGAGGCGGCGATTCATCGAGATGACTTCGTCTTCGGTCACGCCGAGGTCATTGGCGATCCTTTTGACGTTCTCTGGGCGTAAGTCCCCCTCTTCGAGCGCGCCAATCCGTGACTTGGCCTTGCGCAGGTTGAAAAAGAGCTTTTTCTGCGCCGAAGTCGTGCCGAGCTTCACGAGCGACCAGGAGCGCAGGATGTATTCCTGAATTGCCGCGCGGATCCACCACATCGCGTAGGTCGCGAGGCGGAAGCCCTTTTCAGGGTCGAAGCGTTTGACCGCCTGCATAAGGCCCACATTCGCCTCCGATATCACTTCGGCCTGGGGCAGACCGTAGCCGCGATAACCCATGGCGATCTTGGCGGCGAGGCGCAGGTGGCTTGTCACCATCTTATGGGCGGACTCGGTGTCCTGGTGATCCACCCAACGCTTGGCCAGCATATACTCCTCCTCAGGCTCCAGCATCGGGAACTTGCGGATTTCTTGCATGTAACGGTTGAGTCCCTGTTCCGGCGACGGAGCGGGGAGATTTGCGTAGGAGCTCATGGGCAGTGCCCTCCAAACCTGTTGTAGCGGCCGTTCGGTGCAGCTTGCGCAGCTGTCAATGTTCATTGTTTTAACATATGGGATCTGAACAGATCGGTTCAATACCCCGCAGGTCGGTACCGCAGCACATATGTCTGTGCGTAATTGCACGAAAAGCGTTGAAACGGAGTTCACAGTGCTTTGGTCGATGGTAAGTCGAGCAGGTCGTCGTGACCTAAGACCATGGTCTCTGCTCTACGGCACCGGCATGGGCAAACCTTAGCACGCCTCGTGCTTTGCTCACCCCTCAACGTTCGCGAGACGCGCTGTCGTTTACGAGGAGCGCCGTCAGATGCACCCTGATCGTCGGCCACTCAGAGGCAAGTATCGAATAAACCGCCGTGTCGCGCAGTGTCCCGTTCGGCAGCATCATATGCGCGCGCAGGATGCCGTCGAGCTGAGCGCCCAACCGCTCGATGGCGGCGCGGCTCTGCCGATTGAGGCGGTGCGTGCGAAACTCGACGGCGATGCAGCCGAGCGTGTCGAAGGCGTGGCCAAGGAGCAAGAGCTTGGCCTCTGTGTTCAATCCCGTGCGCTGGACGGACGGGGCAATCCAAGTCGAACCGATCTCGACCCGCCGGTGCCCCGCGTCGATGTTCATATAGGTCGTCATCCCGACCGCTTGGTTCGTGCCGGGGTCAAGCACGGCAAAGGGCAGCATGCTGCCAGCACGGCGCAAGGTCAGCCGTCCTTCGATCTCGTCGGCCATGCCTTCGGGCGTCGGCACATTGGTGTACCACAACCGGTGCAGCGCTCCGTCCGCGGCCGCAGCGGCGAGGTCGCTCGCATGGTCCAGGCTCAACGGAGCCAGCGTCACCCGCTCTCCTTTCAGAGTGACGGCGTCGGGCCAGAGATCGCTCAAGGGGCCAACCTTTCGCGTGCGCGGCAGAGCAGGGCGTGGAGGTCCGCCATATCCTGGGGTAGGGGGCTTTCGAAGCGCACGGCCTTCGAGGTCACCGGATGCACAAAGCCCAGGCGGGCGGCATGAAGTGCTTGGCGCGGGAATGTATCGAGCGCAGTGGCAACGTCCGCGCCGAGCGCTTTGGCTGGGGCGCGCCGCCGCCCACCATAGACCGGGTCGCCGATGAGCGCATGCCCGGCGTAGCTCAGGTGCACGCGGATCTGGTGCGTGCGCCCGGTTTCGAGCCGGCAGGTTATGCTGGCCGCAGCCGGCGGATGACCAAAGCCTTCGGCGAGGCGCAGCCGTGTCACAGCGTGGCGGCCGCGGTCCCAGGTGACGGCCTGGCGCTGGCGGTCGGCGCGGTGCCGGTCGAGCCGGGTCGTGATCTTGACCGTGCCCGCCGCCTCAAAAGACACGCCGCGCAGGCCAGCGAGCCGCGGATCGCCGGGCTCGGGCGCGCCATGGCAGAACGCCGTGTAGGCGCGGTCGACCGTATGCGCCTCAAATTGCGCGGCGAGGCCCTGATGCGCGGCGTCCGATTTGGCGGCGACGATCAGGCCGGACGTGTCTTTGTCGATCCGATGGACGATACCGGGACGCCTTTCGCCGCCGATGCCCGAGAGCGCCGCGCCGCAATGGGCGAGGAGCGCGTTGACGAGCGTCCCTGTGGGCGTGCCGGGCGCCGGGTGAACGACGAGCCCGGCTGGCTTGTCGATCACGATGAGATGGTCGTCTTCGTAGACGACGTGAAGCGGGATCGGTTCGGGCCGTGTGCCGGTCTTCGAGGGCTCGGGCACCGCGATCTCGATGATATCGCCCTCGGCGACCGCAGCCTTTGCTTCGGTCAGCGGCGTTCCGTCGCGCGATACCGCGCCCTCCGCCATCAGCCGCGTGAGGCGCGAGCGCGAGAGCGCCTCGGCCTCTGGCACGTCGCGGGCCAATGCCCTATCGAGGCGGGGCGGGGGGTTGGCGCCGATCACCACCCGGATCCGCCGGAGCGTGTTCGCCATGTCCAACCTCCCAGACAAAACCAGTCTCCGCGATGCATCCGTCGCCGGGAGCCCCGAGAGCGACCCGCCGGCCGATCTGCGCGGGCTGCGGCTGTTGCGGATGCTCGTGACGCTGCTGACTGCCACCATGATCGTAGGGATCGTGGCTATAGTGGCTCTGCTCTACACCCGCCTGCCTGGACCTTCCAGTGCGCCTGCGCTCCCCGCCCTTCCCGAGGCGCTGACCCTGCCCGAGGGCACGGTCGCACAAGCAGTGACGGCGGGCCCGGGCTGGTGGGCGGTGGTGACAGAGGCGGGCGATATCCTGCTCTATTCCGAGGCGGGTGTGCTTGTGCGGACGATTTCGGTCGAAGAGCTTCGTGGGCCCTGACATGCGCGCCTTCACGGGCGGCCGCGCACGGCGCCGCGTTGGACTTTCGCCCTGTTGCGCAGGACCGTGCCTGCCGCTGCAGGCGGGTCCCGACATCCCTGTGTCGCGCGGCTGCGGCAGGCTCAGACCAGCAGGCGGGTCCGGTAGTCGTGGGCTTGCCAGTCGGCCCGGGCGCGCCACTGCGCTTCGGGCTGGCGGGCAGCGAGCTCGGCGTCGATCTCGACCTCGTCAAACCCGGCGCGGCGAGCCATCGCGTATTGATCGGCGAGAACGTGGCCGTGGGCGCGAAGCCGCCCCTGAAAGCCAAGGAGCCGGAGCCGCCGGGCAAGGGTAAAGCCACGCCCATCGGCGAAGGATGGAAAGGCAATCCGGATGGCCTCGGCGCGGCGCGCGATGTCCGGAAGGTGATCGGGGTCCGCGTTCGAGGGCAGATCGAAGACACGCGTTGCGCCATCGGCCGCGTCGAGCGGGACGAAGCGCTGCTCAAACGTCTCGGGCCCGAACCCGGCATCGGTGACGATGACATTCATGCCATGGCTCCTTTCGGCGCAAGACAGCCGTGTTTTCGCGGGTCCAGGTCAGACACTGACGCTACTCCGCCGCCACAGCTTCCGCCGGATAGAGCGCGGCCTTGAAGGGCGCGATCCCAATGCGACGGTAGGTCTGCAGGAAGGTCTCGCCTCTGTCTTGGCGCAGATCGAGATAGACATGCACCAGGCGCTCGATGGCGGGCACGATCTCTTCGGCCGAGAAGCCCGGGCCTGCCCGCTCGCCGAGAGCGGCGTCCTCGGTCCCGTCGCCGCCAAGCGTCACCTGGTAGTTTTCGACGCCGGCCCGGTCGAGCCCCAGAATGCCGATATGGCCCACATGGTGGTGCCCACACGCATTGATGCAGCCCGAGATCTTGATCTTGAGCGGCCCGACATCGTGTTCGAGCTTCAGCTCGTCAAAGCATGTTGCGATCTCCTGCGCGATGGGGATCGAGCGGGCCGTCGCCAAAGCGCAGTAATCCATGCCCGGGCACGCGATGATGTCCGAGATCAGCCCGATATTCGCGGTCGCCAGCCCGTGCTGCTGGAGGGTAGCGTGCAAGGCCGGCAGGTCCGACTTATGGACATGGGGCAGGATTACATTCTGCTCATGGCTGATGCGCAGCTCGTCATGGCCGTAGCGCTCGGCTAGATCGGCGAGCACGCGCATCTGCGCGGCGGTGGCGTCGCCCGGCGTTGCGCCGTGAGCCTTCAAGGAGACTGAGACGATGGCATAGCCCTCGGCCCGGTGCGCAAAAAGGTTGGTGTCGGCCCAGCTCCGTAAGACGGGGTCGCCAGCACGCGCGGTCTCGTAGGCGCTGACGTCTCCGGTTCGGAAGGCGGGCGGGGCGAAGGCGGCCTGGATCTCGCCGAGCCGCGCGGCCCCGGCGCCGGTAAACGCGGCACGTCGAAGGACAAACTCCGCCTCGGTCAGCGCGCGGATATTGTCGATGCCGTTCTCGTGCACCGTGATCTTAATCCGCGCCTTATACTTGTTGTCCCGCCGCCCGAGCAGGTTGTAGACGGCAACGATCGCCTCGAGATAGGGCAGCAAATCGGCCTCGGGCAGGAACTCCCGGATCACCTTGCCGATCATCGGCGTCCGTCCGAGCCCGCCGCCGACCAGCACGCGAAAGCCGATCTCACCTTCGTTTTCGACGATCTGCAGACCGATGTCATGGGCGCGGATCACCGCGCGGTCGGCGCTGGCGCCGGTCACCGCGATCTTGAACTTGCGGCCGAGAAACTGAAATTCCGGGTGGTCGGTGGACCATTGCCGGATAAGCTCGGCATAGGGGCGGGGGTCGGCGATCTCATCGCCCGCGGCCCCCGCAAAGTGATCGGCCGTGACGTTGCGGATCGTGTTGCCGCTCGTCTGGATCGCATGCAAGCCCACCTCGGCCAGCGCGTCGAGCATATCGGGCACGTCCTGTAAGCGCGGCCAGTTGAACTGAATGTTTTGGCGCGTGGTAAAGTGGCCATAGCCCTTGTCCCAGCGCTCGGAGATCAGTGCGAGCTGGCGCATCTGGGCGGCGTTGAGCGTGCCGTAGGGGATCGCCACCCGCAACATATAGGCGTGGAGCTGCAGGTAGAGCCCGTTCATCAGCCGGAGCGGCTTGAACTCGTCCTCGGTCAGCGCACCCGAGAGGCGGCGCTCCACCTGGGCGCGAAACTGGGCGTTGCGTTCGGCCAGGAACGCGCTGTCGAACTCGGTGTATTCATACATGGCCGCGCTCCGCTTGCTTGCCATGGGCATAGTTCGAAGGCCCGGCGGCGCGGAATGCCTCGCGGAAATGCACAGGCTTTGGGCCATTGGGCCCTGGCGTCACATCCGCAAGGTACGCGCCGACGATGCGGCCGGTCTGTCCGGCGGCCGCGCTGAGACGTGCCTTGGCGATGGCTTCGTCGGTCAGGATTTCGGCCTGGGCCAGATCGCGGACCCAGGTCTCACCGGAGAGATAGATTACGTCGCCCTCCAAGAGATCATTGGCGGTGACGACTTTCGGGCTAAAGGCACGGGGCATCAGGCGTGCTCCTTTGTGTCCTGGCGTGTGGCGAGGGTGTCGAGCGCGTGCGCAGCGGCCCGCGGGGCAAGGCCGTAGAGGGTGAGCGCAGGGCCCGACATCTGGGCACCGGAGAGGTCGGTCGGCAGGCGTTCGAGGGTGGTCGCCAGGACGCGCTGGTCGGGACGGGAGGCGTTTTCGACGATCGTAACTGGCGTCGCCCGGTCGGCGCCATGCATCATCAGCCGCCCTTGGATAAAGCGCGCCGCGCGCTTGCCCATATAGATCGCCGCGACCTCGCCAGGGCGCGAGAGCGCGGCCCAGTCCTGGTCGGCAAACCCGTCCATGTCGCGTCCGGTGACGAACCGGATAGAAGAGTTGCGCCCGCGCCGCGTGAGGCTTTGACCGAGGGTCGCGACGGCGGCCGAGGCCGAGGTGATCCCTGGCACGATATGAAAGCCGATGCCACCGGCGTCGCAGGCGTCCATCTCTTCGTCGAGGCGACCAAATACAGACGCATCGCCGGACTTCAGCCGTACGACCTGCGCGCCCGCTTGGGCGTGTTCGACAATCAAGTCGTTGATGTCAGCCTGCTTCATGGAGGGGCCGTAGCCCTCCTTTCCCGCGTCGATTATCAGCGCTTCGCGGCGCGCAAGCTCCAGGATTTCGGGCGCCACGAGCCGGTCGTGGATCACAACATCGGCCTCATCGAGGGCGCGGCGTGCCCTCAGCGTCAAGAGCTCGGGGTCACCCGGCCCCGCGCCGACAAAGGCCACATACCCCGGCCGCGCCGCGCGGGCGAGGTGGCGCGTGAGCAGCGCGTCGAGGGCGTCTCGGGTGGCGTCCTCCCCGTTTGCGACGGCCTTTGGACCCTCGGCGAAATAGTAATCACGCCAGAAATCGCGCCGCGCGCGCCCCACGGGCAGGGCCTCTGCCATCCGTCGAAACGCTTTGCCGATGCGCGCAAGGGGGCCAAGCGACGCCGGCAAGCGCTCTTCGAGATCGGCTTTGATCGCGCGGGCGAGGACGGGCGCCGCCCCCTCTGTCCCAACGGCGACCGTCACCGGATCCCGGTCGACGATGGCCGGCGTGATAAAGGCGCTGTCCTGCAAATTGTCGACGATGTTGACGAGCGCACCGTCAGCCCGCGCCAAGGCGGCAACGCGCGCGTCCTCGGCGTCGTCTTCGTTCGCAGCATAGAAGAGCGCAGCACAGAGCGCGTCGCCGGCCTCTAATGCGCGGTGCACGAGGCGCAGTTGACCCGCCTCGGCCCAGGCCACGATCTCGGGCGCCGGCGCGTCGGCAAAGACAGAGAGATGCGCCTCGGTCTTTATCAAGAGACGCAGCTTTGCCAATGCGGCCTCGCCGCCGCCCGAGACGACCACCCGCCGCCCGGCGACCGCGAGAAAAATTGGAAAATGCTGCATGTCCTTGGTCTCTGCCTTGGTCACGTTCTGGCAGAAACATAGGAAAGTATTCCTCATCGGCGCCATATGCAGAGGCGAATAAGAACGTTCGTTTGTATCGATGCGTCAGCGTAGACCGTTGGCCCGACGCACAGCCTCCATCGCGAATGCGCGTTTACCAAAGCGCCAAGGCGAGAACCGCGCGACCCGGCCTGCCCCAGAGGAGCAGACCATGGGGCGCGACGTGTCTCTGCTAAGTCCTGTTTCGCGTGCTCCCGCGTGCGATCAGCCGCGGCATGAGGGCGAGGTGTTCGGCATCGTCGCCCGGTGCATCGAGCGAGCGGACGAGAACCCGTACGGCATTTTCGACCATGCGCTCCAAAGGCTGACGCACCGTCGTCAGGTCAAACTCCGGCAAGGCCGCTCGGGGCACGTCGTCAAACCCGATGACGGCCATTTCGCCAGGCACGTCGACGCCATGGACATGGCGCAGGGCCGACAGCGCTTCCAGCGCCATGTAATCGTTTGCAACGAAAACGGCGTCAGGCGGCGCATCCAAATGCGCGAGCTCCGAGATCGCGGTGCGGGTGTGGCCGAGGTGAAAGTGCCCCACGGCGCGGGCATGGAGCGGCGCGTCATGGACGGCAAGCTCAGCCCTAAATCCAAACTCCCTATCGCGGTTGGTCGATGCGCGCTCCCACCCGGCGAGGAGCGCGATACGCGTGTGCCCGTCCTCCACGAGCTTGCGCGCGGCAAGGCGGCCCCCGGCCACGTTGTCGGTGGTCACGGAGGCAAGCGTCGGGTCGTCCTGCACGCGATTGAACATAACGACTGGGATCCCTTCGTCGCGGCAGTAGAGGCACAGTCGCGAGGGCAGCTCGACAGAGGCCGTGATGATCCCGTCGACCTGATAGCCTAAGAGATCCGACACCGTGCGCTCCGTGCCCTCGATTGTATCGGGCATCATCACGACGAGCGCGTGATAGCCCTCGGCTTGCAACGCCAGGCAAAGCTTTTCCAGCGCGATCGCATAGAACGGATTGTCGAGATACGAAAACAGCACCGCGATGATGCGCGAGCGCTGCCCGACCAGGGAGCGTGCCATGGCGTTGGGGCGATAGCCTAGCTCGTCAGCCGCCGCGAGGATGCGCGCGCGGGTCTCGGGCGAGACGCCGCGATGTTTGGGCCCGGGGGCGAAGGCTCGGCTGACGGCCGATTGGGACACGCCGACATGGCGCGCCACGTCGACCGATGTGACCTTGCCCCCGCGCTTGCGCGTCATGGACCGGCTCTAGGCTGCCGCCGTTTGCGGAATATGCGCCATCAGATCCACACCGAGCTGTTTCAGAACGTCGATCTGATCGACCATGACCCAGTTTTCGGCAAGCTTGCCGTCCTTGACCAGCCAGAAATCCGAAAATCGCATGCGCATCGGCTTTCCGGTCGGCGCCAGGCCAAGATAGGGGCCTTTATGCGTGCCAGTCAGAAATCCTGTGGCGGCGACCCACGTCTCGTCGGCGAATTCGATATCGTTCTTGGCGTGATAATCGGGGAAGGCGGTGTAGAATGGGACCATCACATCCCGCTTAAAGGCTGTGAGACCGTGGATGTCTCCAAAGCCCGGGGGGCCGTGCCAGATCATGTCCGCGTGCCAATAGCGGTCATGGGCATCAAGGTCCTGGCTGTTCAGGGCGTCGTACATGTCTTGCACGAGTTTGACGTTGTCTGTGGCGGTCATGGGTCTCTCCATCGCTTGAGTGGTACTGCGGGTTCGCCCCTTGGTGGTTGCGGCCGTTATGCCGGTTATCCCTTAGTGGCGCTGGCGTTCCCGGAGGTCAGCCCTTAGTGACGCCGGCGGTCATGCCGGTCAGCCCTTAGTGGCGCCGGCGGTCATGCCGGCGACGATCTGCTTTTGGAACGCGTAGACCAGCACGATGATTGGCAGCGTGATCGAGACCGCCCCCGCGATCCCGTGCATCAGCCGTTCGACGCTCTGGTTCTGGCCCATGTAATTGCCAAGGGCGGCCGTCATCGTGGCCATATCGCCGTTCATGAGCTGGCTCGATATGATGAAATCGTTGTAGGCGAGTAGGAAGCTAAAGAGCCCCGCCGTGACGATCCCCGGCCACATCACGGGGATGATTACCCGCCGGAATGCGCCCCAGCGCGAGCAGCCGTCGACCATCGCAGCCTCGTCGAGCTCCGGCGGGATCGACATGAAAAAGGCGCGCAGCATCCAGATCGTGAAGGGCTGATTTATTGCGACGAGGACGACGATCAGGGTCTCGTAGCGGCTCCAGATCCCCAGCTCGAAGAAGGCCGGGCGGTAGGCCGTGAGCAGCACGACGTGCGGCATCGCGCGAAAGACAAGCGCCGCGATCAAGAGCCAAAAGCCGAGCGCGCCCCGATAGCGCGCGAGCGCATAGCCCGCCAAGCACCCGATCGTGAGCGACACCGCCATCGTCGCCACCGTAACGATGATCGTGTTCAGCCCGTAGACCCAGAACGCATCCTCGACCCAGACATGGATGAAGTTCTGGAACGTCATCGGCGTAAAGAGCTTTGGCGGCGTCGAGAACGCGTCCACCGGCTGGCGGAACGAGATCAAGAACATCCAGGCAAAGGGCAAAAGTGCGACCACGAACCAGGCGCCGAGGCCAAGGCTCGAGAGCGCCCGCGCAGTCGGCGAGAGTCGCGCTTTCACTGGCCCGCCCTTTGATCGCGGTAGGTCCGGATGAGGACGGGAACGAGGAGCACCACGACGCCCGCAACCGTCAGTAGCGCATAGGCCGCCGCCTTGTGTATGTTGTCCTCGAAGGCGAGCGTGTAATACGTCAGATATTGCACGGAGTTTGCAAAGACGCGGCTGCCGAAAACGAGGATCGGCTCAAAGACGCGGTAGGCATCCATTACATGGATCAGCGTGATGACCGCCGTGATCGGCGCGAGATGCGGCAAGACCACATAGCGCAGCCGCTGCCACGCATTCGCCCCATCTATGATCGCAGCCTCCAGCGGGTCCTGCGGAACGGTCTGCAGCGCCGCGAAATAGAGAATGAAGGCAAAGGGCGTGGCGAACCACACGCCATAAGCGACGATCACAGTGCGGATCGTGCCCTGGCTTCCCAAAAAATAGAAGGTGTCAAAGCCCAGGGCCGAAATCGCCGCCGGGATCACGCCGCCATCGAGAAACATCCAATAGACCGCAAGCGACGACACGACCGGCGTCACGATCATCGGCAAGAGCGTCACAAAGACCATCGTCCCGCGGGCGCGCTTAGACACGCGGTCGACCCCGAGCGCGAGGGCGAGCCCGAGGATCAGGATCAGCGGTGTCGTCACAAAAGTGTAGATCAGTGTGAATTCGAGCGCCGACCAGAAATCGGCATCGGTTATTTCGCGGTGGAGTGCTGCGATGAAACCGCGGATGGAGCCCGCCTCGCGCGATTTTTCGATCACATCGCCAAGCCCGTCGATTTCGGCCGCGCGACGCAGATTGTCGGTGCCGACAAATTCCCAAAGGACGATGGCGCGGCCATCCTCGCCAAGAACTGGTTGAGGGACGATGCGGGTTTCTTCGCGCACAATCCCGCCGAAGAGCGGCACCGAGGTGGTGACCTCGGTAAGCTCGGTCTGCACACGCGACTGATGCACCGCCAGGTAGATCACGCCGACGAGCGGCAGTGCGATCAGCACCACCATCGACACGACGGAGGGCGCAACAAAGGCAAAGAACGTCCGCCGTTTCATCGGCGTGGCCGCTGGGCGGAGCGCGCCCGCACGGGCCGGACCGTGCGAAGCGCCGCGTCGCTCACTCGTTCAAGAGCCCGGCATCGCGCGCTGCCGCCCGGTAGGCCGCGGCTGCGTCGGCGAGCGCTTGTTCAGCACTTTCCGAGCCAGTGATGAAATCGGCGATATTCTCGCCAATGGCCGAGTGAGCGAGGGAGGCCTGCGGGTTCATCGGATAGGGCGGGGTGCCCTGCATCACTGTTTCGGTGATCGCCTCGGTATAGCTGGTCGGCTCATAGTTCGACCGGATCCAAAGCGTCGTGTCGTTGTTCTCTTCGACAGTGGCATCCGACAACGCGTGCATGATCACCTGGAAGGTCAGGTCCGGATCGCCGTCGAGGTTTTTCGGGATCACGTAGCCGTCCCACCAAAAGGTCGAGGAGGGCACGCCACCCGCCTCAAACGCCGGCGCGGGGGCAAAGCCGATCTGGCCAACGACGGTGCTCTCGCCTGCGTCATCCATGGTCGGTGCCTGGTCGCCCCAGAGGATCGCCATTGCGACGTCGCCCTGTTGGAGTTGGCGCTTAACGTCGCCGAAATCCATCGACATCGCGTTGGGCGACATGTGCTCGAAGAGCGCGCCGAGGGTTTCGAGCGCAGCGATGGCCTCCGGCGTCTCGAAGGTGGGCTCCGACGTGACAGGATCGAAGAGATCGCCCCCATTGCCGAGGAGGAGATTGACGTATTCGTTGGCAAGTTCCCAGGAGTTGCCGAAAGCCGCGCCGTAAGGATGCGCCACCTCTTCGGCGCCTTCGAGCACCTCCGCCGCTGCCAACACCTCATCCCACGTGGTGGGCACGGCGATGCCGTACTTTTCGAAGAGATCCTTGCGGTAAAACAGATGCTGCGCGTTGACCATGAACGCGACAGCCATGATGTCCTCGCCGAAGCGGATCAGCATCTGATCCTCGATATTGTAGGTGTCGCGATACTTCTCTACGAGATCGTTGAGCGGCAGCAGCTGCCCCTCGGCCTGCAGCATCGTGATCGAGGAATTGGCGACCGCGGCGGCGTCGAAGGGCGAGGCACCGGCCGCAAAGGCTTGCTCTGTTTCCGGGCGGTGCTCTGTTGTCAGCTTGACGTCGACCGTCACGCCATCGCCTTCGCATTCCTCCATCTTTTGGCCCAGAAGCTCTAGCGTTTCAAAGAAGTTGGAGATCACGTTGACCTCACCTTGCCCCTCGACCTCGCACGCCGCCAGGGCAGCGGACGGCACAAAAAGGGCGGGAAGGGCGGCGGCAACGGCCGCGACGAGCACACGTTTCGTCATTTTAGTCTCCCTGCTGTTGCGCCGGGCGCGCCGGCGGGATGCGTCCGGGATCAGCCGAGAAGCTGCATCAGGACCCCGAACTCATTGAATACCGTCCATTCCTTCTGGATCTGGTCGTCTTCGATCAGCCATTGCGTGATGCCCCAAAGGTGGGTCTCGCGTCCGGTCGGTTCGCCGTAGGGGCCGTGGCCGCGATGCGCGCCAATCCCGCCCCAGCGTATCGAGACGAGATAGCCATCCTCGGCGTTGCCCATCCAATAGAGGTCGTCGACGGTCATCGCGAGATTGGGAAACATTGCCAGCATCGAGAGGACATGACTGCGCAGCTGGCCGACCCCGCGATAAACGCGCCCCGTGGAGCCCTCGAACACGACATCGGGGGCGTAGATCTTCTCCATCGCCGCAAAGTCGCGCCCGTTCCAGATCGTGTCGATCGCGGTGGTGGCGAAGTCGCGGATCCCGTCCGACGGCTTCGGGATCGTGCGGCGCGCGGGCTTGCCTTGACCGGTAAGGCGTTTCGGCTCGGCAGCGGCAAAGTTTGGCGCGAAGGGGCCATCGGCCCGGCCGGCAGCGGCGCGTTTGGCCGTCTCGGCCACGTCAAATCCGAGTTGCCGGATCATCGCTGCGGTGTCGTAGGCCACGTGCTCGTCGTAGATCTCGTTGTCGCGCGCCACGCAATTGGCGATGCAGAGGAGGCGCACGGGCCGGTTCGTCGGCGCGCCGAAGCGGCTAAAGCCCGTATTCGTGCCGAGGATCATGGTGCGGTGAGAGGTGTGAAAGCTCGCCTCGGCATCGCCCGCCCAGATCACCTCATCGGCCACCAAGCGAATGTCGGGGATCGCATTGTTGGTGTGGACGGTGTCGGCCACGATCTTATCTCGCCCGTATTGCAGGCCGACATCGTCCCACACCCGACAATCGTGCGAATACGTGTCGTAGATATAGCCGATGTCCTTTTCTTCCCAGATCCGGTGGGTGATCCGCACAATATAGTCGACGATGTTGACGTAGGTCGGCTCAAACCCGGTCATCGGCTGCGTCTTTGCGTGCTCGGGTGCGGAGGCGAGGAACTTGTCCGTTCCGCCGCGGCGATAGGCCTCGAGCGAGATCGAGAAGTCGGTCGGCATGTGCCGGTCGTCCAGCGGATCGAAGCGAAGTTTGGTGCGCGACACCGGGCTCGGCGATGCCGCTTCGGGTTGAACTGCTTGAGCTGTGGCCGGGCCGCTTGGGGTCATCTACGTCCTCGATTCGCTTTATCGCGCATACGTAGTCTCATCGTGAGCTATGCTGGACGCAAGCTTTTCTTGCTGGGCGTACGACCGCAAAGCAGCATTGCCGAAACGCGTGCGCATACGTAATCTCTCCACAAAGCGCTGACGCTTCGTCGACGGGAGCCGCCGAGATGACCGACCTTCAAAATGCCAAAGCCGTCGTGCTCGACCTGGAGCGCGCGCTCGATGCAGCGGCGCCAGGCACCTCGGCTCGGGTGCTCGCGGCCACAACATCACCCGGCTGGCTCTGGCGCGGCATGCACCCGTTTCACGAGCAAAACGGGGCCGAGGCTGTCGCCGAAATCTATTGGGATCCGGTCAAGACGGCCTTCGGTCCACAGCAGCGCCGGCGCGACATCTTTATGGCGTTTGAAAACGGCATGCCCGGCAAGAGCGGCACTTGGGTCGTCGAGATGGGCCACATGCTTGGCCTGTGGCGCCAGCCGTTTCTCGGGCTGCGCGCGACCGGGCGGATGGCTTTCCTGCGATACGCGGAGTTCAACCGTGTCGAGGATGGCCGCATCACCGAGACTGCGCATTTCGTGGACCTGATGAACCTTATGCACCAGGCGGGCTGTGAGAGCCTCCCGCAAAGTACCGGCACGACACTCATCACGCCCGGACCGATGACCCATGACGGGCTGCTCTACGATGCGCAAGACCCGGCCGAGGGCGTGGCCACACTTGCTCTGATCGACAGGATGATTGACCGTCTGGTGAGCGCTGGCGTCCGGACGCTGCGCTCCGATCTCGCGCTCGATTGGCACGAAGACATGCTCTGGTGGGGCCCGGGCGGGATCGGCGCGTCCTTTAGTTTCGATGGATATCTCGTGGGGCACACGGGCCCGTTCGAGGAGGGGCTCGACTTTCTCTCCCATAACGGTCACGAGACCCGTGGCGGTGAGGGTGCTTTTGGCGGGTTCTTTGGTTGGCCAAGCCTGACCATGCGGCCGAAGGGCGGCTATATGGGGCTGACCTCAGCCAGCACTCAAACGGCCGACATGCGGATTGTGGATCTCTATCGCCGCGATGGTGAGCGCCTCGCCGAGAACTGGATCTTTATCGACCACCTGCACTTTCTCAATCACCTCGGCATCGACCTTCTTGCGCGGGAACGCCGCCTGCAAAGCGGGGCTGCATAGAGCAACCCGCGCGCAGGGGCTCGGATCGAAAGAGCGCGTGCCGGTCCAAAAGTGGTACCGCCTCCCTGGCTTGAACAGGGGACCTCTGGATCCACAATCCAGCGCTCTAACCAACTGAGCTAAGGCGGCACGCCGCGAGCGTCCTAGCGGCGCGGCCTTGCTATTGCAAGAGGGCGGCGCGGGCGCGATCGGCCTGGCTGAGGTCGAGCCGGAGGTGTTGGACAACCGCATCGACGCCAAAGCTCTCGGTCCGCTCAGACCCTTCGAGAGTGAAGCCCGCCTTGGCGTAGAGCGCGCAACCGGCGCGCTGTTCCGCATGGGTCCAGAGCACCAGTTCGCGAAAGCCCCAGTTGCGCGCATGGGCGATGCAGGCCCAGAGGAGGCGCTTGCCAAGGCCCTGTCCCTGCGCGCGGGGCTCGACGAAAAGGAGGCGCAATTGCGCCGTTTGCGGCGCGCGCCGGAGGCAAAGGACCGAGCCCAGCCGCGCCCCACCCTCGGCCGTGGCGATCCAGGCGCGATCCGTCTTGGCGTCACGCTGTGCGATAAAGTCGGCAAGGATGCGGGCGACCGTTGCCTCAAACTCAGGCGCGAAGCCCTGTGTTGCGCTGTAGTGCTCGGCGTGCCGTTGGAGGATCCATCCGGCATCGCCCGGGGCAAGATCGCGCAACTGCACAGACATGGTGCCCAAGTGCGGTCCGCCGATGCCCGGTGTCAAGCGGTGCCGGCCTTGCCTGCCGCGCCCCGCCGGGCTAGGGCAGATGTCTCGCGCACCGTATGGGTCGTAATCTGCGAGGGCCGCCATGGGCATCGATAGCGAAAGCGACATCAGCGCCAACCTGCAGATCGGGCCAACGACGCTCGGCATGGTGCGGATCTATGTCGAGGCGCAAGGTGTCGAGCTCCCGCTCGATTTCGACCCCGACGAGGCCGAGGAGATCGCCGAAGAGCTGCGCGCGGCGGCGGCGCGGGCGCGAAAGATGGTGGAAGCGTCGAGCAAGGCGGCCAAATCCGGCAAGTCAGGGGGCGCTGGGAAAAGCGGAGGGCGCGGTTAGGGCGTCCTTCGCAGTGCTTGACGCGAAGGTTTACGCCTCAATGAAGCGCAAGCCGTGCTGGTGCCCTCCCGTGGGGTGGTGGGGCGACGTATGAGCCAAGCGCTTTGTCTCAGCGAAGTCCCTCCCCGCCCCAGGCTATGCGCTTAAAAAGACGAAGCGCCTTCCCGTGGGCACGGGACGGCGCTGGCACGGCGGCCTTTGGCTTTTGTTCCGTGCAGTGATGCTCATCCTTAGCTTGGAGGAGAGTTGCGGGGGGATGCTGTGAGCCATTTTGCCCTTGCCCGATCTCCGGGTATACTAGCGACAAGCGGTCGACGTTTGACGCTGCAGTTTGTGAAAATGCTTTCGGTCGCAGTGGAAGCGAAACCGAGCTTCTCGCACCGGCCTCCTAACGGACTTCGACCTTAAGGCACACCCGGCACGACAAGACTGGGGTGGGCGCGAGAGCGCGCTGCAGCGGGCCAGACCGAGGGGCTTCAAAGGCGCGTGCCTTACGCAGGCTTTAGCCGGTTCGTTTCCTTCACGAGCTGCGTGACCGTTTTCAATTCCGCCCGGAGCGCCTTCGCCATCTTGCTGACGAGCGACTGCGTCTTCTTGATCATCAAGGCCAGGCCGACCACGTCGCGGATCCATTTCAGCATCAGCATAAGGACCATCGCAAAGCTACGGACCACGGCCAGAACGGCGTTAAGGGGATTGAGGGCGCTCAGGATCTGAGCGACGAGGCCGACGATGGCTCGGAAGCTCGCGGCCAGACGCGCCACCATGGATTTCAGGAGCTTGAAGACCTTTTCGGGCTGCACAGCTTTCTTGATGGTGGCCAGGATCGCTTGAGCGATCTTGCGGGCTTGGGCTACGAGCTTGTCGAGTTTGGGGCCGAGGGCCAGGAGCTTCTCGGCCGCTTTCAGCAGGGTGTTCACCGCGGCTTTGCCGACCTTGGCGATGAGGACTTTGGCGGAGGTGCGGACATTTTTGATGAACCGCGCGAGGAGCTTCAACGCGGGCCTGATATTGCTCAGGACGGTACGGATGAGCTCTTGCAGTCGGTCTTGGATGCGCTGCGTCTTGTCGGCGATTGGCTTTAGGACGTCTGTATCGGCCATGGTTGGTGTTCCCCTGTCACTCGGGCGCCATGCCACATCAGAGGGCGGTGGCGCCGGATGCGTTCCCCTGGGTCAAGAGGTTACGCATCGGCTCAGGGTCTGGCAACCGCGGCGGGGGCCCGTCCGACGCGGGACAGTACGGAAGGCGGAGGCGTTTAAGCCGCGGTTTATGAAGTTTGGAGCCGTTTTGCCGCTTCGGGGGCGAAATAGGTGAGGATGCCGTCGCAGCCGGCGCGTTTGAAGGCGATGAGGCTCTCCATCATGATCTGCTCGGCGTCGATCCAGCCGCGTTCTACCGCGGCTTGGATCATCGCGTATTCCCCTGACACCTGATATGCGTAAGTCGGAGCCCCGAATGCATCTTTCACGCGGCGGCAAATGTCGAGATAGGCAAGCCCCGGCTTGACCATTACCATGTCTGCCCCTTCGGAGAGGTCGCGTTCGATCAGGCGCAGCGCTTCGTTCCCGTTGGCCGGGTCCATCTGATAGGTCTTTTTATCGCCCTTGAGCGCGCCCGACGCGCCGACCGCGTCGCGGAAGGGGCCATAGAAGGCCGAGGCGTATTTGGCGGCATAGGACAAAATCGCAACATTCTTGTGCCCGTGGTTCTCGAGCGCATTGCGCATCGCGCCGATCCGCCCGTCCATCATGTCCGACGGGCCGAGGATGTCGGCCCCCGCATCGGCCTGGGCCAATGCCATGCGCACCAGGGCATCGACGGACTCGTCGTTGAGGATCTCGCCATCCCGCACAATCCCGTCATGGCCGTGGGCGTTATAGGGGTCGAGCGCAATGTCTGTCATCACCGCGATCCCAGGCACCGCCGACTTTACGGCGCGGATTGCGCGATTGCCGATATTGTCCGGATTCCAGGCCTCTTCGCAAAGGTCGGTTTTGAGCGCCGGATCGGTGTAGGGAAAGATGCAGATCGCCGGGATGCCGAGCGAGACAGCCTCTTGCGCGGCCTTGACGATCAGGTCGACAGAACGGCGGTGCACACCGGGCATGGAGGGAATGGCTTCGAGCACACCCTCGCCGTCGCGTACGAAAAGCGGCCAGATCAGATCGCTCGGAGTGAGGTGTCCTTCACGGACAAGAGCACGCATCGGGTCGGTCCGGCGGAGGCGACGGGGCCGGCCGGCGGGGTAGGGGGCGAGGATGGGGCGCATGGGGCTTCCTTCGGTCTTCGTCGCGTAGCGGCGCGCTTGGTGGGTCGATTTGCGCGTGGTCCGGCCCCGTCTGCGCGCCCCGTCTGCCGAGGTCAATTGGGCCCGTTGTCTGAGCCTCCGCCGCGTGTTTGCGCACAGCCAAACGCGGCCGCGGTCTCGGGCAGCGGCTGCCCCCCAGCGCGATCTGTGGCCGCAAGGGCGCGCATCGCTCGGCACGTTGGATTTGGCCCAACGGAGTGGGTTACAATCGCGCCGGAGCGCCGATAGTGTCCGCGCTCCGATAAAGAGGGCCGATTGCAGGGCTCGGACCGGATCTGCTCCCGTTCCGCTCTCTGCGCCGCCGCGTGAGGGAGAGCTGCCGCAAGTGCAGGACTGGTATCTGACCGCGTTCGAGATCATCGACATGCGGTCCTTCTCCAATCTGTGGTTTTGGATCGCGCTGGCCGTGATGTGGTCCACGGCGAGCCATTTCGTCCTCGGGGTCCCGTTCGACATGGTGGCGCGTGCCCGCCGGGCGCCCGAGGGCTCGTCCGAGGCAGAGGAAGCCACGAGCGACCTCCAAGATATCGTGCGCGTCTACGTCAACCGGCTCCTTTACATCGAACGGATCGCCGGGCTCTGGATGCTCGGCCTCGGTTCCTTTGCCATGACGAGCCTAGCCCTCATCGGCTTTCTTTATGGCGTCGAGTTTGCCCAGGCGATTTTTCTGTTGGGCTTTCCAATGAGCCTGGTCTTCATGCTGTCGGTGCGCACGGCGCGAAAGATCCATGAGGCGGATGGCGCGGGCCTCTACGACAAGCTGACAAATCATCGCCGCTATGTTCAGTTCATTGGCATCGTGTCGATCTTTGTCACAACCATATGGGGTATGTGGCAGAACATGGTGGTTGGCCCGATCTGAACCTTCCCGCTTTGACGTAGCGTGCTATCCTCACTGGATCGGCAACGTGGAGGTTTCCATGGGAAAGATCGGATTTGAGACGGATATCGCTTGGCTGGCGGCGGCGCCGCTCTTGGCGCTCAGCCTCGCAACCGCTCCGGCAGCGGCCGCGGAAGACGACCTGATCACGAGCCACGGCATCTCGACCTTTGGCATCCTCAAATACCCACCCGATTTTGCCCATTTCGACTATGTCGATCCCAACGCCCCGAAAGGCGGCACAATCAGTTTCCAGGGGACGGGCGCAAGCCGCACATTCGACAGTCTCAACTACTTCATTCTCGCGGGCGAGCCGGCGCAGGGGCTGCTTCGGATCTACGACACGCTCCTTGCGCGCGCGTTCGACGAGCCCGACGCTGTCTACGGGCTCCTTGCCGAGAGCGTCGCCTATCCGCCCGATCGGTCCTACGTGATCTACACGCTGCGGGAGGGCGCAACCTTTCATGATGGTGAGCCGGTCAAACCCACCGACGTGGTCTTTACGCTCAATACTCTGCGCGAAGACGGCGTGCCGTCCTATCGCATCCTGCTCGATGATGTGGCGGACGCGCGTGTTCTGGACGCGCGCCGCGTCCGGGTCGACTTTGCCGAAGACGCCATGACGCGCGACCTGGCCGCCGATATCGGCCAGCTTCCGATTTTGCCAGAGCACTACTATGCCGATGTGGACTTTACCCGCTCAACGATGGAGCCGCCCGTGGGCTCGGGGCCGTTCTTGATCGAAGACGCCGATCCCGGGCGCTCGATCACCTATTGCCGCGATCCCGAGTATTGGGGCGCCGATCTGCCGGTCAATATCGGCAAGGACAACTTTGACTGCGTGGTCTACGAGTATTTCGCCGACCGCACCGCCGCGTTCGAGGCACTGAAATCCGGCGAATACGTCTTTCACGAGGAGTTTAGCTCGGCGATTTGGGCCACGGGATATGAGTTTCCTGCGCTCGAAAACGGCTGGGTGGTGCAGGAGGTCCTCGACAATGACACGCCGTCGGGCACCCAGGGCTTTTGGCTAAATCTGCGCAAGGAGCAATTTCAGGATATCCGCGTGCGCCAGGCGATCGGGCGGATGTTTAACTTCGAGTGGTCGAATGAGCAGCTGTTCTATGGGCTTTATGACAGGACGGACAGCTTCTTTGAAAACACAGATCTACAGGCCGAGGGCATCCCGGAGGGGGCAGAACTTGCCCTGCTCGAAGAGTTTCGCGATCAGCTCGCACCGGAGATCTTTACCGAGCCGGCTTTCGTTCCTGCCCAGAGCGCTCCGCGTCTCGGTGACCGGCGCGCCGCGCGGGAGGCGTCTAACCTTCTCGATGCAGCGGGCTGGGTTGTGGGCGACGATGGCATCCGCCGAAACGCGGATGGTGAGATCCTGAGCGTCGAGTTTGTCGATGACAGCCCGGCCTTTGCGCGCATCGTGATCCCCTATGTCGAAAACCTCGAGCGGATCGGCATCCAGGCCACCTGGAATCTCATCGACCCCGCGCAGATGCAGCAACGGCAGGAGGATTTCGACTATGACATCGCCATTGCGCGGCTTGTGGTCGGGCAGAACCCGTCCACGGAGCTCCGTGCGATCTATGGCTCGCAAAGCGCAGACGCGCCCGGCTCGTTCAATCTCTCCGGCCTCGCCGACCCCGTGGTCGACGCGTTGATCGACCGGGTGATCGCGGCTGAGACGCGTGAAGAGATGGTGACGGCGGCCCGCGCGCTCGACCGGGTGATGCGCTCGATGCACATTTGGGTGCCGCAATGGTCCAAGGGGACGCATTGGTTGGCCTTTTGGGATGTCTTCGGCCGCCCGCCGGAAAAGCCGGCCTATGCGCGCGGCGACGAGTATTGGTGGTTCGACGCCGAGAAGTTCGAGGCGATTCAAGCCGCAGGCGGGCTGCGCTAAGCCGGGCAGCCAAGATCGCAGGTCACCGTAGCAGATAGGGATAGTCGAGCCGTCTCAAGGTCGGCGTGTGGGCGTATGCGCGGAAGAACGCGCGCGCCTCCGCGGTCCACAGGTCGGCCTGCGCACGCGCGGCGGTTGTGTTTGGCCCCACTGCCGTGCTCTCGACATCCGCTGCCCGGCGCACCGGCACCTGCGCCGTGCGCGCCACCCGCGCAAGCACCTCGATCGGTTGGCGCATGATCTCGTCGAAGGAGACCGGCACGACCCAAGCGTCGTTGAGCCAGGCCCGCACGCACCGGAACCAAAACGTCACCCGGTTTTCTCCGGTCGCCGAATCTTGCACGCCGGTTTGCGCAAGAAAGGCGCCGAAGGGAGTCCGCTCTTCGATGCGGTAGACCGGCTCATCCCCGGCGAGATTGAAATAGTAGAGGGATTTCAACACGTCATAGGGGTTGCGATGTGCATAGAGGTAGACGGAGCGGCGCTCGACCTCCTCGAGAAAGGCCGCGGGCCGGACGCCTTTCAGTCGAGCAAGCTTGTGTCCTCGAAACGGCTCATGGCTCTTTACGATAAGCGGCAAGGGTTGCGCGAGCGCGTCCTCGGTAAGCTCTTCGAGATGAAAGAACACGCCGTGGACGTCGATATGGGCGCGCAGCAGGTCGATCAACGCGTGGGTGCCGGAGCGCCGGTGTGAGCTCACGTGTAGAATGGTCATTTGATTGGAGAGCCTACCGAATGGCGGCCTTTGCAGAAAGGGTACCCGCCGCTCGGCATCGTATCCATCGCGAACGCGCGCGCTTCCGTGGCTCCTCGGGCGCGTTGCCGGACCGAAGTGCCCTGACCGGCAGGCTGTGGGACAGCGTTCCGATCTTGGTCGCCCGGACATCGCGAGCGGCTCGCTGGGGAAGGCGGCGGTGCCTCGGCGGCGACGCACTTAAATGCTGCGTGTTTCCCAAAAGCATCCCCGCAGAGATTAAAGCCCGGCTTCCTTTTGCAGGGCCAGCGCCGTATCGCCGTCGATAATCAGCCCTTTTGCGATGCCGCTGCGTAAGAGCGCGAGCGTCGCGGGGACCTTGTCGAGCCCCGCTGCGAGGACGATCGTGCGCGCCCGACGCAAGTCTTGAAAGCCGACGGCAATCGTCCGGCGCGCCAGGGGATGGTCGACGAGCTGCCCCTTCGCGTCAAAGAAGAGCCCGTTGGTATCGCCCACAGCACCCGCCGCGCGGAGCTCAGACAGCTCGTCGGCAGAGATCATCCCGCTTTGGCGCAAGAGCGAGCCTTCGCGCATTTCGCCGACGCTGATCAAGGCCAGATCGGCATAGCGCGCAAGCTCTAGCGGCCGGGCGACGGCGCGTTGGGCGATCAGGGTGTCGCGGTCGGCCGTATTGTCGGCGATGAACGGAACGGGCAGGAAATACCCCTCCCCCCCGGTTGCAAGCGCAAGGCTTTGGACGACCTCAAACGGGTTCACAGCGGAGTTGGCCGTAAGCGAGCCCATGAGCGAGGTAAACCGGGCCTTCGGCGCGCTCAAGCCCGACATCTGCCGCGCCATTTGTGCGAGCGTCCTACCCCAGCCCGTGCCGACAACAAGCTCGCTGCGTTGCTGCAGCTCTTGGCGCAAAAGCTGTGCCGCCGCGGCGCCCACGGCCCGCATCGGATAGCCTTCGAGCCCCGGGCCAGGGGGCAATTCGATGGCCGGCGTCGCGATACAGAGTTCAAGGCCAAATTCGCGGCGCAGTGCTTCGGCGACCGGCAGCATGCCGACATCGCGGTCGTTGATCGTAATCGAGACAAGCCCAATCTCGCGCGCTTGCGCGAGGAGCTTGTTCACCCGGGCTCGGGTCAGCCCGAGGCGGGCCGATGCGGCCTCCTGATTGAGGCCGCCGACATAGTAGAGCCACGCAGCGCGGGTCATAAGCTGGCGTTCAGTCAAGTCATTCATGCGAGGCTGTTTGGTATCGGTCGCGCGCAATTTCAAGTGTAAGAGACATATGTATTTGCATTTGACATTTGTAACTCATCACGCCAGACACGGGCTGTTCTTTCCGATTGGACGCGCCGTGACCTCGACCATTGCCCCAACATCCGCCCAAACCAATGCCGACCTAGCCGGGCTTTACCGCCAGATGCGGCGGGTCCGGACGTTTGAAGAGAGGGTCGGAGAGCTCTTTGTCCGCGGTGAGAGCGCGGGCTCGATGCTGCATCTCTCGATTGGCGAGGAATCGGCCGCTGTGGGTGTGACCGCCGCGATGCGCGACGGCGATACCTTCACCACGCACCACCGTGGTCACGGCATCTTTCTTGCACGTGGCGCCGATCCCAAGCGGATGATGGCCGAGATCGCCGGCAAAGAGACCGGATATTGCGGGGGAAAGGGCGGCTCGATGCACATCGCCGATATGGGCCTTGGCCATCTCGGGGCGAATGCGATCGTGGGCGGTGGCATTCCAGCAGTCGTCGGCGCCGGGCTCGTGGCCAAGCGGCGCGGCACCGGCGCGATATCGGTGGCGTTCTTCGGCGACGGGGCGATGCAGCAGGGCATCCTCTATGAGAGCATGAACATGGCGGCCCTGTGGGAGCTGCCGGTGCTTTTCGTCTGCATCAACAACCAATGGGGCATGGGCACGCGGATCGATCAGGCGACGCGGGCGACGGCGCTCCATGAGCGCGCGCAGGCCTTTGGGCTTGCTGGCGAGACTATCGACGGCATCGACGTGCTTGCGGTGCGCGAAGCAGCACAGGACATGGCGGATGCAGCCCGGGTCGGGCGGCCCGGCTTTCTCGCGGTCGAGTGTTACCGCTTCTTCGGCCATGCCCGCAAAGACAAGAGCCCCTATCGCAGCGATACCGAGGAGGCAGAAGGCCGGGCCCGCGACCCGCTCGCCCGCGCGCGCGAGGCGTTGGTCGCCGAGGGGCATGACCTTGACGCGCTCGATGCGGAGATCGCCGCCGAGATGGACGCCACCATCGATTACGCCATCGCCTCGGCCGAGCCCGCGCTCGACACGATGTTTGCAGATGTCTACGGGCCCAGTGCGCCCGAGCCCGAACCGGTCTCTATGCGTCTCGACCGTATCCTGGCACGGGAGTAGGGCGATGGCAGGTCTCGAAAAACTGAGCTACCGAGACGCGTTGCGCCGGGCCCTGGCCGACGCGATGCGCGAGGACGAAGATGTTTTCGTGATCGGCGAGGAGGTCGGACGCTACGGCGGTGCCTATGGCGTGACCAAAGGCTTGATCGAGGAGTTCGGGGCGGATCGCCTGCTCGACACGCCGATCTCTGAGCCCGCCATCGTCGGCGCGGCAGTCGGTGCTGCAATGGCCGGCATGCGGCCCGTGGCCGAGCTGATGTATGTCGACTTTCTCGGCATGACGATGGACCAGCTCTGCAACCAGGCCGCCAAGATCCGCTACATGTTCGGCGGCCAAATCGGCGTGCCGATGGTTTTGCGTACCCAAGGGGGGACCGGGCGTTCGGCCGGCGCGCAACATTCCCAAAGCCTCGAGGCTTACGTGATGCACACGCCGGGCCTACGCCTTGCAATGCCCGCGACCGTGCACGACGCCTATCACCTCCTGCGCCAATCCCTGCGCCAGCCCGACCCGGTCGTCTTTATCGAGCACAAGGGGCTCTACGCGACCGAGGCGGAGGTCGATCTCTCCAGGCCCGCGCCGGATTGGGGCCGCGCGGCGATCCTGCGCGAAGGGGAGGATCTGGCGATCGTGAGCTATTCGCGACAGGTCCACCACGCACTCGCCGCCGCCGAGGCGCTGTCGCAGCGGGGCGTCGAGGCCAGTGTCATCGATTTGCGGACGCTTAATCCGCTCGACTTCGAGACCGTCCGTGCCGCGGTGGAGATCGTTGGCCGTGCGATGGTCGTCTCCGAAGGGCCGATGACGGCGGGCGTCGCGGCCGAGCTCGCGGCGCGAATTTCGGAGGAGTGCTTCGACTATCTCGAAGACCCGGTCGTGCGGGTCGCAGGTGAGGACATCCCGATCTCGGTCTCGGTCGCGCTGGAGCGCGCCTCCGTACCGACGGCCGAGCTTGTGCTTCGGACCGCGCAGAGGCTCGTCGCGTGACCGCAATCATCACGCTGCCACGGCTCGGCGAGACCATGGAGGAGGGCCGCGTCGTGGCCTGGCTCGTCGAGGAAGGGGCCGAATTTGTGCGGGGCGACGCATTGGTCGAGGTCGAGACCGACAAGACCGTGGTCGAAGTGCCAGCCCTTGGTGCGGGGCGGCTGATCGAATGGCTGGTGGGCGAAGGCGACGCGGTGAGCGTCGGCGCGGACCTCGCGCGGGTTTCGGTCGCGGGTGCGGATTGGGCCGGGGGCGAAGCGCCGGACGACGCTGAGAAAACGGATGCGACAACCGAGACCCTAACCCCGCCAGACGCGCAGCCGCTCGCTGTCACGGCCCCGTCATCGAGAGCGCTAGACGAGCCGCACCGGACTGCTCCCAAGCCGCAACAACAACCGCGCCCGCGCGCCACGCCCCTCGCTCGGCGCCTCGCCCGCCAGTATGGGCTGCCGCTTGCAGAGCTCGAAGGGACAGGGCGGCGCGGACGGATCGAGCGCGAAGACGTCGAACGCGCGCGGGGCGCCGCGAGCGATGCGCCAGCCGCGCATCCCGTCACCGACATATTTCTGCGCAGCGCGGGGCCCGTCGACGGCCCGCCTGTCGTCCTGCTCCACGGGTTTGCCGCCGACAGCGCGATCTGGGCCGGAGTGATGGCGCGACTTGCGCGCGACGGGTGTCGCGTCCTTGCCCCCGATCTCCCGGCCCATGGCGCCACCAAGCATGACGCCAAACGCCCCTCCGATCTTTCCCGCGGCCTGGCAGAGACGCTCGTCGCCCACGCCCCCGGCGCGCCGCTGCACCTGGTTGCCCATTCCATGGGGGCGCTGCCGGCCCTGCGGCTTGCTGCCGAGGCGCCCGCCGCCTCGCTGACGCTGATTGCGCCGATTGGCCTCGCCCTCGGCATCGACCGCGCCTTCATCTATGGTCTTTCAGTCGCGAGCAGCGTCGGCGAGGTCGCACATCTCTTGGAGCGGATGGTCGACGGGCCGTTGCCGCTCTCGGCCGAGGCCATTGCCGAGATCCACGCCTCCCTGTCGAGCGGACGCCTCACCGCGCTCGCAGACGCTCTCGTCGGGACGAGCGGTCAGGCGGTGAACCTGCGGGCGACCTTAGCCGCTCTCGCCGAAACCCTGCCCGTCCGCCTGATCCTCGGCCACCGGGACCGGATCATTCCTTGGGAGGACGCGCTGTCCGTGTCGCCCAAGATCGCCGTCCATCACATCCCGCGTGCGGGGCATATGCCGCAATGGGATGCGGCGCCGGAGGTGGTGGCGATTGTGCGTCAGGCGGTGGGCCTCGAAGGGTAGAGGGCTCGTAGCAGCTCCGAACGGAGCACCCCCGGCACGGAGCAAAAGCCGAAGGCCGCCGTGCCAGCGCCGTCCCGTCCCCACGGGATGGCGCTTCGTCTGCGTAAGCCCTTAGCTTGAAATGGGGAGGGACTTGGCTGGCATAAAGTGCTTCGTCCAACCGTTGCAGCGCCAACCCACGGGACGGTGCTGGCACGGCTCCGTGCTTCGTTCCAGCCTCGGGGTTCCCAAGGCGCGCGACCTCCCCCCAAACCCGCTGGCGCCGCCCCCCACCCTCTGATTTGATACGCTTGAGCTGATCGTCAGGGGAGGAGCGAGATGGCCTATATGCTGACCGCCGACGGCGGGACGGAGAGCCTGCGCGCGCGTGTCTACGACCTGGACGGCACCTGCCTTGCGAGCCACGCCGAGCCCTATGACACCGCCTTTTCCGCCGGTGCCCGCGCTGAGCAGAACCCGGCCGATTGGTGGACAAACTTCATGACCGCCTCCCGCGCCGCGATCGCCCAGTCCGGGGTCGACCCCGCTGCCATCGACGCCATCGCCTATGCCACCACCTCCTGCACCGTCGTCGCGCTCGATGAAAACGGCAACGCGCTGCGCCCGGCGATCATCTGGATGGACGTTCGCGCGGATGCCGAAGCCGACGCGGTGCTTGCTACGGGTGACCCAGCACTGCAGCTGAACTCGGCCGGCCAAGGCCCCGTCTCTGCCGAGTGGATGCTGCCCAAGGCACTCTGGCTGAAGCGGAACGAGCCCGAGGTCTTCGACCGGGCCTTCCGCATCTGCGAGTATCAGGATTACCTGACCCATAAGCTCACCGGCGAATGGGCGGCGAGCCTCGATAATGTCGGCCTGCGCTGGCATTACCGGAACCGCGAGGGAGGCTGGGCAGCGAGCCTCGCGACGGCGCTCGGTCTGGAGGCGGTGCTCGACAAATGGCCGCCCCGCGTCGTGGCACCGGGTGAGGTCATCGGGACTTTGACACCGAAAGCCGCCGAAGCGCTAGGCCTTTCGACCAAAGTCAAGGTGGTCCAAGGGGGGGCGGACGCGCTCATCGGGATGATCGGCCTCGGTGTCGCGCAGCCGGGGCAATTGGCGCTCATCACCGGCTCCTCGCACCTGCAATTCGGCGTGACGGAGGCTCCGCTCAGCGCGCCCGGCGTCTGGGGCGCCTATGCCGATATCGTCTATCCGGGGCGCTACATTGTCGAAGGCGGACAGACCTCGACCGGCTCGATCGTCAATTGGCTCGGGCGGCTGACAGGCGGGCTCGACTTCGAGGACCTGAACGCCAAGGCCGCCGCCCTGGAGCCCGGCGCAGACGGCCTCATCGTGCAGGACCACTTCCAGGGCAACCGCACGCCCTACACCGATCCTCTGTCGCGTGGGGCAATCCTTGGCCTGACGCTGGCGCACGAAAAGCACCACATCTTCCGCGCGATCATGGAAGGGATCGGCTTCGGCACGCGCGCGATCCTCGATGCGTTTCAGCGCGCGGGCTACACCTCGACCGAGATGACCGTAGGCGGCGGGGCTTCGGCCTCCGACCTCTGGATGCAGATCCACGCCGATACCTCGGGCCTGACCGTGCGCATCCCCGCCTCGCCCGATGCGCCCTCCACAGGCTCGGCGGTGCTCGCCGCCCACGGTGCGGGACATTTCGCGAGCATCGACGAGGGGATCGCCGCGATGGTCCATCCCGGCCGCGTGATCGAGCCGATCCCGGCGAACGTGGCGCGGTATGAGGAGATCTATCAGCGGTACTTGGCGCTTTATCCGGCCGCCAAGGGCGTTTTGGGAGGGTAGGGCGATGGAGTATCGGTATCTCGGGAAGACGGGCCTCAAGATCTCCGCGATCACGATGGGCACGTTCACGTTCGGCGGCGAAGGGCCCTTCGGGATGGTGGGGAGCCAGGCGGGCGCGGAGGCGCAGCGGCTGGTCGATCTCTGCATCGACCACGGCGTGAATATGTTCGACACGGCGAACATGTACTCTATGGGCACGTCCGAGGAGATCCTGGGCGAGGCGCTCAAAGGCAAGCCCGACGCGGTCATGGTCACGTCCAAAGCGCGGATGCGGATCGGGGAGGGGCCGAACGACGAAGGTGCCTCGCGCTGGGCGCTGATCCGGGAATGCGAGCAGTCGCTGAAGCGGCTCAAGCGCGAGCATATCGACCTCTACTACATCCACGAATGGGATGGGGCGACGCCGGTCGAGGAGACGATGGCCGCGCTCGACACGCTTCAGCGGCAAGGCAAGATCCGCTATGCGGGCTGCTCGAACTACTCAGGCTGGCACATCATGAAATCGCTCGCGGCCGCCGACAGGGCGGGCGGCGCGCGCTTTGCCGCGCAGCAGATCCACTACACGCTGGAGGCGCGGGAGGCGGAGTATGAGCTGCTGCCGCTTTCGGTGGATCAGGGGATCGGGGTGCAGGTCTGGTCGCCCCTCGCCGCCGGTCTGCTGTCCGGCAAGCACCGCGCCGGGGCCGAAGCGCCTGCGGGCTCGCGCCAGGCAGCGGGCTGGAACGAGCCGCCGATCCGCGACACTGCCCGGCTTTGGCGCATCGTCGACACCCTTGCCGAGATCGCCGCCCCCCACGGCGCGACACTGGCCCAAGTCGCTCTCGCCTGGCTCCTGACGCGCCCCGCGATCAGCTCGCTCGTGGTGGGCGGGCGTACGCCGGCGCAATTCGAGGAGAATTTCAAGGCCGAGGGTCTGGATTTGACCGAGGCCGACCTCCAACGCCTCAACGACGTCAGCCGCCTGCCGCTCCACTACCCCTATTGGCACCAGCACAATTTCGCCCGCCCCCGCTTCACCGAAGCCGACCAGGCGCTCCATTCGGATTACCCCGACAGGCACTATGGCGGAGATGATCCGCTCGTGTGAGGCGTTGCGCCGTTTTGAGTATTTGAACCAAGGTGATGGGGAGAGCGCTGCGCCCCCTCAATCAGCTTGGTCAAAATACTCAAATTCTGCCGTTGCGTCAGGCGGTGACGGCTTGGACGATGCGGGCCATGGCCAGCATGCCGGGATCGTCCAGGCCAATGCTCTTTTCGCCGAAGATGCGGGCGCGGCCCACGGTGGCGGGTTTCTCGCGGAAGGCGTCGAGCGCATCGGTGACGGCTTGCGCTGCGGCTTTGGCGATCTCGGTGGGGTCGGTGAGGCCTTCGGTGGCGCGCGCGATGGCGTCGAGGCTGTCGAGGACGGTTTTGCCGCCGAGCTCGGCCTTGCCACGGGCCTGCATCGCGTCGCGGGCGGCGGCGGTGAGCTCGGAAATGCGCGCCGGAGCGATCTCGGTTTCGCCTTTGACCGCCTTGGCGACGGCCATGAGGCCGGTGGCGAGGAGCGTGCCGTAAGAGGAGCCGGAGGATTTGGTGAATGCCTGGGCGCAGGCGAGGAGGGCGCGGCCCATGTCCTCGGGCAGGTCGGCGGCACCCTCGGCAACAAGCGCCATGCCGCGGGTCATCGTCACGCCCAGGTCGCCATCACCGAGGGCGCCGTCGAGCGTGTTGAGTTCGTCGGCGTCCCGGTCCATCGCGTCCTTCAGGCGCGCGATGGCGGCTTGGAGGGCGGCGCGGTCGAAGCTCACGGCACACTCCAGAAGGCGCAATCGCAGGGCGCTTTCAGCAGCGCTTCGAGCTCCGCATCGAGCTTGCAAAGGGTGAAGGAGACGCCGGCCATCTCCATCGAGGTGGCGTAGCGGCCGACGAGGGGCATGACGATCTCGGCGCCGGTGCCTTCGAGGCGGGCTTTGACGATGCGGTAAAGGATGTAGAGTTCCTCGGGGGGCGTCGCGCCGAGGGAGTTCACGAGGACCGACACGCGGTTGCCGGAGGCAAGGGGCATGTCGGCGAGGAGGCGATCCATCATTTCGCCCGCGATTTCATCGGCGGTCTTGAGCTTGCCGCGCCAGACGCCCGGCTCGCCGTGGATGCCCATGCCCATCTCCATCTCGTCCTCACCGATCTCGAAGGTTGGCTTGCCCGCCTGGGGCACGGTGCAGGGGGAGAGGGCGGCGCCGATGGAGCGACAGGCATCGGCGGCCTTTTGGGCGATTGCGGTGACGCCGGCGAGGTCGCGGCCCTCCTCGGCGGCGGCGCCTGCGATCTTGAAGGCATAGACCATGCCCGCCACGCCGCGCCGCTTCTCGGCCTCGGCGGGCGGGGCGGAGGCGACGTCGTCCGCGAGGAGGACGGTTGTGCATTCGATGTCATCGAATTCCACGAGGTCGCCCGCCATGTCGAAGTTCATGACGTCGCCGCCATAGTTGCCGTAGAGCCGCAGCACGCCCGCGCCCCCGTTCGCTGCGCGGATCGCGTCGGCCATCTGCTCGGCGGAGGGGGAGGCGAAGACGTCGCCGATGGCGCAGGCATCGAGGAGACCGGGGCCGACATAGCCGGTGAAGACGGGCAGGTGGCCGGAGCCGCCGCCGGTCACGATCCCAACCTTGCCGGACTTCGCGCCGGAGGGGCGGGCGATGACCTTGCCTGTTTCGCCATAGAGGGCGTAATGCTCGGGGTGGGCGGCGCAGAGCCCTTCCAGCATCTCATCGACGTACGAGGCGGGGGCGTTGAGGATCTTTTTCATGTCTTTCCTCCCGAAGAGACTGAGCGGCGGCGTTGGCGCAGGGCCTGCCAATCGACCACGTTGATGACCATCACGAAGATCAGAAGTGCGCCCCAGATGAGCTCGCGCGCGAAGTTCGAGACCTGGAGCATGTTGAGGCCCGAGGACAGGAACTGCATCGACAGGACGGCGAGCACGACGCCGATCACGCGCCCATAGCCGCCATAGGGGTTCACCCCGCCGAGGACGGCGATAAGGACAGCGAGCAGCAGGTAGGACGAGCCGTAATCGGCCTTGGCGGAGTTCGCGCGTGACATGATCACAAGGCCCGCGGTGGCCGAGAACATGCCCGCGATAGTGTAGACCTTGAGGATGATGCGGTCGATGTCGAGCGCAGCGAAGAAGGCGGCGCGGGGGTTCGCACCGTACATGGTCACCTTCAGACCGAACGAGGTGCGTGTGAGCAGGATGTGCAGGCCGAGGGCCAAGAGCGCAAAGAGGATCAGCGGGAAAGGGATACCGAAGAGCGTCTCGTTGCCGATAAAGGCGATGGCAGGGGGCAGGCCCATCACCGCTGAGCCGCCTGTGAAGGCGACGGCGATCCCGGTGAAGACGAGGCCCGCGCCGAGCGTGGCAAGGATCGGGGGCAGGCCGTAATTGGCGACGAGCACGCCGTTGATGAAGCCCGCCGTGGCGCCGATGGCGAGAGCGAGGGTGATCGCGACAAAGAGCCAGAAGATACCCGCGGCGCCCGTCGCCTCCGGCCCCGCGACGTTGGCGAGGAGGAGGGCGGCTGAGACGGCGGAGAGGTTCGCCACACCGACGACCGAGAGGTCGATCCCGCCGGTCATCATCGCCAGCGTCATGGCGAGCGCGAGGATCGCGAATTCGGGGAACTGGAACGCCATCGAAGTGAGGTTCTGCGGCGACAGGAACCGGTCAGGCGAGAGGACCGACATCAGGCCGAAGACGGCAATGGCGATGATGAGGAGCCGGAACTCCGGGGAGTTCACAAGGCCCGGGGCGGGGACTTTGGTCATGGATGCCATGGCGTCCTCCCTAACCGGCGCGCGCGGCGGCGCGTTTGGCCTGATAGGCCGGGATGCCCGTTCCGAGCAGGATCAAGAGGCCGATGGTGGCCGTCTGCCAGGAGGAGGGGATGCCGAGCACGATGAGGCTGTTTTGCACAAGGACGATGAGGCCGACGCCGAGGAGCGTGCCCGTGATCGTGCCGTAGCCGCCGATGAGGCGGGCGCCGCCGAGGACGACGGCGGCGATGACGGAAAGCTCCAGGCCGACGAGGCTGAACGGGTCGGCCATCCGGCCCATCGCGCCGTGGATGATGCCCGCGAGGCCCGCGAGCGCGCCGACATAGACATAGACGAAGACTTGGGTGCGGCGGACATTGACGCCGATCCGCCGCGCGCTTTCGACCGATCCGCCGAGGGCGTAGATCGAGCGTCCGAGCATCGTTTTCTGCAGGATGAACCACGTCAGCACGATGACGAGGACGAGGGCGGCGAAGGCCCAGGGGAGCGAGTAGAAATTCCCGGCTTCCGTGTTGCCGCGTGCGATCACGAGGCGCGAGAAGTTGCGCATCTCGGGCGGCAGGGCGGAGATCCGGTCCGAGCCGACGAAGGTCAGCAGGAACCCGCGGAAGATCGAGAGTGTGGCGAGGGTGACGATGAGGGTGGGCAGGCCGAAGCCTGCGATAAAGAGCGCGTTGACGGCGCCAAGGGCCGCGCCGATCCCGATGGAGATGAGGAAGATGAGCGGCCATGGCATGTCCGGCCAGACGCCGAGCGTGAAGATCGTGGTGGCGTACATCGCGAAGACGGCGATGGCGGTGAAGCTCACGTCGATCCCGCCGGAGATCAGCACGAGCACACAGCCGACCGCGAGGATGCCGATGACGATGGAGGCGCGGAGGAGATCGCTGAGTGTCGTGACGGTGAAGAAGAGCGGGTCCGAGAGCGTGCCGACGAGGCAGAAGGCCACGATGACGAGGGCGACGAGCGTTTCGTTGCGCGTGAGGAGTTGCTTCATGGGGTGAGCCAATCCGGCATCGGCGACCTTTGCAGGCGCCTCACCTCGAAGCGCTCCACCTTAGGAAGCCTTGTCTGCGCGGGTCTCGTCGTCATGACGCCAGCCTATGGGCGAGGTCGTCTTCGCTCGTATCGGCGGCGGCGGTCTCGTCCACGATCTCGCCCCCGCGCATCACGAGGATGCGGTGGCAGGTGACGAGAAGCTCGGGCAGGTCGTCGGAGATGACGATGACGCCGATGCCGGAGGTCGCGAGCTCGCGGATGATGTCGTGGATATCGGCCTTGGAGCCCACATCGACGCCCACGGAGGGGCCGTTGAGGATCAGGACCTGGGGCGCGCGGGCGAGCCAGCGGGCGAGCGCCACGCGCTGTTGGTTCCCGCCCGAGAGAGATTGCACAGGGGCCTCGATCTGGGGTGCTTTGACCTTGAGCTTTTGCAGCCAATCGGCGGCCTCGCCGATGAGGCTTTTGCGGTTGAGGAAACCGCTCGCTTCATGGGCGTCGAGCCGCCCGATGGAGACGTTGCGCACGATGGATTGCGTGAGGAAGAGGCCCTCGGTCAGGCGGTCTTCTGGCACGTAGCCGATATGGGCCTCGGAGGCGGCGATGGGATCGCCGAGGGGCACGTCCTGCCCGTTGACATTGATGCGGCCCGCGTCCGAGGCGACGAGGCCGAAGAGCGCCTTGGCCAGCGATGTGCGGCCGGAGCCCAGAAGGCCGGTGATGCCGAGGATCTCGCCTTTGGCGAGCGTGAAGGAGACGTTGCGAAAGGAGCCGTCTTTGCTCAGGTTCTCAACCGTCAGGAGCGTCTCGGCGCCGGGGGCGAGCGGGGCGGGGGCCGCCTCGGCGACCTCGCGACCGGTCATGTGGTAGGTGAGCGAGGCCGCGTCGAACTCCGCCGCCGGGCCCTCGGCGACCTTCTCGCCATTGCGCAAGACGACGACTTTCTCACTGACTTCAAGGACTTCGGCGAGCTTGTGGGAGACGAAGATGACCGCGACGCCCTCCTCCTTGAGCTTGCGGATGATGTCGAGGAGGCGGCGCACCTCGCGCTCGGTGAGTGCGGTGGTGGGCTCGTCGAGGATCAGAAGGCGTGCGTCGGAGGCGAGGCCACGACAAATCGCGACGAGCTGCTTTTGCGCGACGGGCAGGTCTTCGAGCCGGGCGCCGAGCGGGATGTCGACGCCGATCCGCTCCAGCGCGGCTTTCGCCACGCGCCGCGCCTCGCCGCGCGCGTAGAAGCTGCGATGGGCGGCGAGCTGGCTCGCGAAGGCGATGTTTTCGGCGACGGAGAGGTTCGGGAATAGCGAGAAGTCTTGGAAGATTACCATGATCCCGGCATTCGAGGCGACACGGGGGTCGAGCCGCCCGGCGAGCGCGCGGTCGATCCGGATTTCGCCTTCGGTGGGCTGCTCGACGCCCGCGAGGATCTTGATCAGCGTGGATTTGCCCGAGCCGTTTTCGCCCGCGAGGCACACGGCCTCGCCCGGCGCGACGGTAAAATCCACCCCGCCGAGGGCGGTCACACCGGCATAGCGCTTCACGATCCCCTTCATCGCGATGAAGGGGGGGCTCGTCTCTTGGGTCATGGTGGGGTCCGGTGCGACGGTGCGGGCCGGGCGCGATGCCCCCGGCCCGTAAGGCGTTGGATTAGAACGGGTATTCGGCCATGTTGTCGGCGTTCACGTTCACCCAGGCTTGGCCGTAGATGACCTTGCCGTCGAGCGTGACGTTCTCATAGCCCTCAAGCCCGAGATCCATCCCGTCGGTCACTTCCTCACCGTCCATGACCATCTGCGCGACCTTGTTCATCGCATAGCCTGCGACGGACGGATCCCAGAAGCCGATGCCGTCCACGGCGCCAGTCTCCAGATATTGTCCCGCGATGGAGGGCAGCGACGTGCCGAAGACGCAGGTCGCGTCCTCCAGCCCGCGCTCTTCGATGGCGAGGCCGATGCCTGCGACATCCGTCGAGGCCGAGCCCTGCATCCCCTTCACATTCGGGAACGCGCGGAGGACCTCCTGCGCCTTGGAATAGGCGTTCTCGGCGTCGTCGAACGTCTCGTTCTTATCGCCGACGAGGGTCATGTTGGGGAAGTTGGCCTCTTGGTAGGCGATCGCGCCGTCGACCCACTGATTGTGCGTCTGGGACGTGAGCGAGCCCACGAAGACGGCATACTCGCCCTCGCCGCCCATGCAGGTGGCGAGCTGTTCCATGAGGTTGGCGCCGAAATCTTCGTTCACGAAGGCCTCGATGTCGTAGGTCGTGTTCTGCTGGCTTGCGGCCTCATGCGTTACGACGGTGATGCCCGCTTCCATGGCGCGGCCGAGCACCGGCTCGAGCGCTTCGGGCGACATGGGGACGACCGCGAGCGCGTCGACGCCCTGGGCGATCATGTCTTCGATCAGGGCGACCTGCTGCTGCGGGTCGGCCTGGGCCGGGCCCACCTGAAATGCGTTGGCGCCGGTATCGGCCGCGTATTGGTTGACGCCTTCTTCCATGCGGTTGAACCACTGGATGCCAGCGATCTTGACGACCGTTGCGATGGACGGTCCGTCCTGGGCCGAGACGGCTGTCGCACCGGTCAATGCGGTGCCCGCCAGCGCGGTCGCGGCCAGAAGCTTGGTCGTTGTTTTCATGTTGTCCTCCCTTGAGCCCGCATACGAGGCGAGCGGTCTGTTGATGCCGGAGGTATGTCACCCGCGGCCAAAATTTGCGCAGCGAAGTCGTCTTGGGGCGCGCGGCATCGCGGCTATCTACCCTTATGTCAGGCTTTTGGACGATGCCGGTCGTCTGCCCTTTGCGGATCCTCCCCTCCCCGCTCCGAAGCTTTCCGTGCAGCTGCAACACTTGTGCAATGCCTGCACTTATGTGAGTATTACCCCTGCGACATAAGGGGTCAAGCGCTTTTCCGACGGAGAACGCCGCCGAGAACGCCCCGGTCGTCAATAGGCGAGGCGGACGACTGGGGAGGATGTCAGCCATGCTGCAGGGAAATCGTCCGGAGGACGAAGTCGCGCAGGCAGCGTGGCTCTACTACATCGGCAATCTCAGCCAACAGGAAGTGAGCGAACGGCTCGGCATCAGCCGGTTCAAGGTGATGCGTATGCTTGCTGATGCGCGCGCCCAAGGCATGGTGCGGATCACGGTGGAGCATCGGACGTCGCGGACCTTGGCGCTCGCGGATCGGCTGACCGAGGTCTTTGCGCTGGCGGAGGTCCAGGTTGCGCCCGTGCCGGTCGGGCCCGACGACTATGATTATGCGCGCACTGCTGTGGGCATTTTGGCCGCGGCTTATCTCGCGCGCATCGCCTCCGGTGACCGAGCGCTAACCGTTGGGCTCGGTTGGGGGCGGACGCTTTCGGTGATGGCGGACAACGTCGCTGGGGTGACGAACCGGAACCTTACCTTCGTCTCGCTCATGGGCTCGGTGACGCATGCCTCGCACACGGCACCGGGTGACGTCTGCGTACGCTTGGCCGAGCAGACCGGCGGGCGCGCCATGCTCCTGCCCGCGCCCTTCGTTGCCGACGATGCTGCGGCCTGCGCCATGCTCCTTTCCCAGCGATTGGTGCGCGAGACGCTAGAGGTCGCGCGCGGGGCCAGCCACGCGATCATGAGCGTCGGGGAATGCAGCGACGGTGCGATCCTCTTCAAATCGGGGCTCTTTACGGCGGCGCAGATGGCCGAGCTCACGGGGAGCGGGGTCGTCGGCGATTGCTGCGGCGTGTTCTACACCGCGGATGGCACCATAGCCGACATTCCGCTGAACCGCTGCACGCCCTGCGTCAAACCGGGCGAGATGGCCGACATGGACGTCACCGTCTGTGCGGGCGGCGCGACAAAGGCCGCAGCGACGCTTGCCGTGCTCCGCGCCGGCTTCGTCAAACGGCTCTTGATCGACGAGGTCTTGGCAGAGCGGCTGCTAGGGATCGCCGGCGGCGCACGCCCCGCCGCTCACGCCGCGCCGTAGACCCGGTCGGCGATTTCTGCGAGTTGAGGGTAAATGCCCGGCCCGCCGGCAACGACGCGCGTTCCTTCAGTCAGCGCGGTCTCGGGATCGAGGGCGCCGTGCTGCCCGCCTGCCTCCGAAATCATCAGCAGGGCCGCAAAGCAATCCCACGAATTCATCTTGTCCTCGACATAGCCGAGGAGGCGGCCCGAGGCGACATAGGCGAGCATCAGTGCGCCGGAGGCGCTGCGAAAGAACATCCCGCCCGGGCGCAGCACTTCGCGCACCAGATCGGCCGCCCGTTCGGTGTCGGACCGTCCGTTGGCGCCGACGGCGACCGAACCCGCGCTCAGTGCATCGGCGCGATTGACGCGCATCGGCGCGCCGTTGAGATGCGCGCCCGCCCCCTTGGCCGAAGAGTAGGTCTCTTGCACATTCGGCTCGTGGATCGCGCCGACGACGGGCAGACCCCGATAGGTGCACGCGATCACGCAGCACCAATGGGGGATGCCGCGCACGAAATTCGCGGTGCCGTCGATCGGATCGATGACCCAATCGTAGCCTGTGGTGCCGAGGACGCGGTCATACTCCTCGCCTACGATCCCGTCCTCTGGGAAGTGCTGGGCTATGGCAGCCCGGACGCGCTCCTCGGTCATCCGGTCGGCGTCGGACACCAAGTCCTGGTGGCCCTTGCTCTCGATCGTCAGCCCGTCGAGGTCACGAAAGCGCGAGAGCGCGAACGCGCCCGCCTCTTGGGCGGTCTCGATGGCGAAAGTCAGGCGGTCAGGTGCGATGGGAGCCTCCTTGGCACGGGTGTGGTCACGGGCAGGACGCTGTTTGCGAAACGCTAGTCGGGTAGCGCATGCTCCAGGGGTGGCGCAACACCGGAGCCAAAGCTCTTTTGGGGGCGAGCCGCCTTGGCGCAGAGAGCTACGCGTGCCCGCGACACAGCACGTGCGCTAGACACAGCGCGTAACCGCGACACGGCGCGTGCCCGCCGGCACGTGCTCATCGCAGCTCTGCCGCCGTGTTCCCGCCGTCGACCGTCAGGATGTGCCCCGTCGTGCGCTCGGCCTTGGCGAGGGCCACGAACCCTTCTGCCACGTGCCGCGCCTCGACCTCGCGCTGCAACAGGTTCCCGCCCATATATTCGGCCTCGCTTAGGCCCCGCGCGGCAGAGCGCACCGCGATCATCTCGTCGCTGACAATCCCCGAGCGGACCCGGTCGGCATTGATGCCGTTCACCGTGATGCCGTCGGCGCCAAGCTCGAGCGCAAGTTGGCGGACCAGAAAGAACGTCGCCGCTTTCGGCAGGCCATAGGCGCCAAAGCCCTTGCCCGGGTTCACGGCCTGTTTTGAGACGTTAAACAGCATCTGCCCGCCGATGCCTTGCGCCTTCATGATGGCATAAGCGGCGCGGGCCATGGCGAGATGGGCAAAGAAGTTGATCTCGAACGACGCGCGGATCTCCTCCTTCTCCATGGTCAGGATGTTGCCCTGCGGCGCCGTGCCTGCGTTGGAGACGAGGATGTCGAGCCCGCCGAAACGCTCGACGATCTGGGCGAGCGATTCGCGCGCCGCACTCGGGGCCAAGAGATCGACCGCGACCGGAAAGGCGCCGATTTCCTGCGCGGCCTCGACCCCGGCATGCCGGTCGATCACGGCCACGGCGGCGCCTTGCGCGGCAAACGCACGAGCGGTGGCGAGCCCGATCCCCGAGGCGCCGCCGGTGACGGCGACAATCCTGCCGGTAAAGGGCTTGTCGACCGCCTTTTTCAGCTTGGCCTGTTCGAGCGACCAATATTCCATATCGAAGAGATCGGCCTCGCCCACGGGGTGAAACCCGCCAGCCGCCTCGCCAAGCGTGACGGCCTCGACGGTCTGCTCGGCAATGTCTCCAGCGGCCGAGGCCGCTTTGGCATCTTTGCCGATCCCGACAAGGCCCAGACCGGCGACCCAGGCGAGGCAGGGATGTGGCTCCAGCAATGTCTTGCCGCCGCCGACTCGCGTGTTCTGGCGCGCGAACATCGAGATATAACCCTCTGAAAATGCTTTTACCTTTGCCTCAATGCTGTCCGGTTCGGCGAGGTCCGCCTCGCTCAGGACGAGCTTTGGACCCTTGGTGCGCAGGACGTGGTCGGGCGAGGCGGGGCCACGCTGGGCCAGCGCGTCGAGATCGGGCCGCGCGAGGAACTCGGCGATTTCGGGGCCCGAGCGGATATCGGTCACCACCGGGCGCGGCGCTCCGCCGTGATGGGCCCCGCGCACCCGGGCAATGGCGCCGCGCAGGCGTGGCAGGACATCGCTCGCGCGCTGGGGGTCGAGCGCGGCGCGGCGGCGATGGACGGTGGTTTCAAACACTGCACGGCCGGTCGTCTCGGCCAGCCACGCCTCCACAGCATTGGTGTGCTCTATGACGCGGTCATAGCTCTCTCGTGCCGTCTGCCCCCAGGTGAAGTGCCCATGCTGGAGCAGGAGCAAGCCTTCGCAACCCGGATGGGCGTCGTGGATATCGGCAGCCACCTTTGCGAGCTCAAAGCCCGGCATGATGAAGGGCACGAGGGCTAGCCGGTCGCCAAAGATCTCGCGCATCGCGGGCGCAGGGTCAGTCAAGTTCGCCAGGGCGAGAAAGCCCGTGGCATGGGTATGGTCGACGACGCGGTGGGGCAGATAGCCGTGGAGGAGCGTCTCGACGGACGGGTTCGGCGCGCTGGTGTCGATCAGGTTGGCGCGCTGGACGTTGACCATGTCTTCGTCCGAAAGCCGGTCAAGCGCGCGCAGCGCTTTCAGCGGCTCAAGGCGCACACCTGGCAGGCCGGGCGCTTCCAGCGTGTCGAGATCCCAGCCGGAGCCTTTGACATGCAGGATCTCTTCGTCAGTGCCGAACAGATTGGTGCGCGTGACCTTGATCGAGGTATTGCCGCCGCCATGCATCACGAGGTCGGGGTCGGCGCCGATCAGGCGCGAGGAGTAGACGCGCAAAGCTAGCGCCCGGTCTGCCGGATCGGGCCCAGCTGCGTCTTCCCAAGCCTGAGCCTCGGCGTCGTCCCACAGGTGTTGGCGCATGAGCAGACCCTCCCGCATGGCTTAGATTGGGTTCGGGCCGGGGTGTCAAACGGGAATGGGAGAAGGGGCGCGTCGGGGCGAAGGGCCGGGGTTTTCGCTAAGGGCTGCGCGTGCACCCGGGGGTTACTGACCGTTGAGCTTCGCACCTATGCACGCAGTCAAGGCTGCAAGGCCGCCGTGCCAGCGCCGTCCGGTCCCGACGGGATGTCGCTCTTTCTCCGTAAGCATCCTTCAGACCTGGGAGGGGCTGGGCTGGGATAACGCGCGGTCGTCCCACCGTTCGAACGCCAACCCACGGCACGGCGCTGGCACGGCTCTGCGCTTCGGGTCTGAATGGCGGGAAAGCGGCCGTGTGTCTGCTACCGGTTTGGCCGCCGCTCCGGGAAGAGCGCCAGGAGACCCTCCTCGCTCGGCTCGGCGATCCCACGCTCAGTGACGAGGCCGGTGACGAGCCGGGCGGGTGTAACGTCAAAGGCGGGGTTGCCGCCTGGCGTTGCCTCGGGCGAGATCCGGACCCAGGCCGTCTCGCCGCTTTCAAGCGCGCCATAGACGTGGGTGACCTCGCGGCCGTCGCGCTCTTCGATCGGGATCTCGGCGACCCCGTCGGACACCGTCCAGTCGATGGTCGACGAAGGCAGGGCCACGTAGAACGGCACGCCGTTGTCCTTGGCCGCGAGGGCCTTGAGATACGTCCCGATCTTGTTGCAGACATCGCCCCGCGCGGTCGTCCGGTCCGTTCCGGTGATGACCATGTCGACCTGCCCGTGCTGCATCAGGTGCCCGCCGGCATTATCGACGATCAGGTGATGCGGGATGCCATGGCTCGCCATTTCCCAAGCCGTGAGCTGTGCGCCCTGGTTGCGCGGCCGGGTCTCGTCGACCCAAACATGGATGTCGATCCCCTCGGCCGCTGCCTGATAGATCGGTGAGGTCGCCGTGCCCCAATCGACCGTGGCAAGCCAGCCGGCGTTGCAATGGGTGAGGATGTTGACAGGCGCGCCGGTTGGCTTTGTCGCGGAGATTTCCCGGATCACTGCGAGCGCGTGCTGGCCGAGCCTGCGGTTCGCCTCGACGTCTTCTTCGCAGATCTCGTCGGCCCTCTGGAGCGCCGCCTCGGCACGCGCCGCCTCGGGCAGCGGCGTGAGCCGGGTCTTGAGGTCGTCAAGCGCCCAACGGAGGTTAATCGCCGTGGGACGCGTCGCGTGGAGGACATCCCAAGCCCTGGCCAGCGCGGCATCGGATGGATCCCGCGCCATCTCGCGCGCGATACCGTAGCCCGCCGTCGCCCCGATCAGCGGCGCACCGCGGACCCACATGTCGCGGATCGCCGTCGCAAAGTCTTCGAGACTGTCGAGGGTTACGACGCGAAATTCATGGGGCAGCCAGCGCTGATCGATGATCTTGACCGTGCCCGTCGCGGTGTCGCGCCAGATGGAGCGGTAATGCTCGGTGCCAACCTTCATGCGCTCTCCTCCGATTGCGAATGGCGTGCCATGGCGAGCACCTGTTCCACGCCCGAGATGTCGTTGCGGCCCAAAAGCAGCGCACGGCCGAGCCGGAGTGACCGCTCTTCGAGCTTGGCGCGGAGATCCGCGTCTGCGATCTCCTCAAACTCGGAAATATGGGCGAGGCCGAGGATGCGGCGATGCATCTCGACGCCCGCAAACCCGAGTAGGTCGCGCCAGATCTGGCCCAAGACGTCGCGGAGTGCCGCCTCGGCCGCATCGTGGTGCCCTTGATGCTCGTAAAGCGCGGGCGGGTATAGGATGCCGTGCCGCGCCGTTCGCCACAGATGGGCGAACTCGTTGCAAAAGACGGTCCAGGTCTCTGAGAGCGCACCGAGGATCCAAGCTTGATAGGCCGCGCATGCGTCCTCCTCGGCGATGTGGCCCGGCATTGCGTGAAAGGCCATCAAGTAATTCCCGACCATCATGCCAATGTCGAACCCCATCGGCGCATAGAACGCAAACTCGGGGTCGATGACGCGCGCATCGTCCTCGGTCACCATCACCGAACCGGCATGGAGATCGCCATGACACAGCGTTTCGGCGCGGGCGATAAAGGCGTGCTTCATGTGCTGCGCGGCGATCTTGAGCGCGTGGTCGGCGCGGAGTTCGGCGACAACGGCGTCCAGTTGCGGCGCGGTATGCCGGTTCATCTCTGCGTCGAAATAGGGGTCGGTAAAGACCAGTTGCTCGGTGATGTCGCAAAGCTCTACATTGCCGGCAAAGAGCGCGACGTCCGCTTTCTTTTCTCGCGCATCCATCGCGAGGTCGGAGCCAAGAAACGCCGTGCGCGCGCAAAACCGACCCATCCGGGTGCCCAAGCCCGCAACGCGGCGTGCCCGCATCATCTGTCCACGCAAGATGATATGCGGCTCTAGCCGCTCCATGACGATCAGCGCCTGCGCTTCGTCGAAGTGGAGGATCTGGGGCACGCGGCTGGGGTCGCGCGCCGCTTGGCGCCTAAGCGCGTGGTACTCGAAGAAGGCGCGTTTGAGGGGAAGCGGCCAACTATCGCCGACGAGGCGCACGTAAGGCAACGCCTGTTTGACAACGACCGAGCCCATCGGCCCCTCAACGATAAAAACGAGGTTGAGATTACCGTCGCCCACCTCACTCACGGTCCACGCGGAAGGGTCGGCGCCCACCGCGTCAAAGAGCACCTCAAGCGTGCCAAGGCGGGCGGGCAACACCTCGGGCGTCAGCGGTTCGTAGGCCGTCACGGGGTCTCCTCCCTTCGCATTGGGCCTGACGCTAGGTGCGAGCCTCGGGGGTGTCAACGCGGGCGCGGGCGCCTCGGGCCGTCGACCGGGCGGCCCATACGCATGGGCATGCACGCGGCCTTAGCCACGCCCGTAGTCACGGCGCGTCGGCCGCGACGTCTTCGACATAGAGCGGTGGCGCGAAACGCTTTTTAGGTGGTCCAACCTTACGCGCACGCACGAAGATCGTCTCGCCGCGGTGCGTTGTGAGAAAGCCCGGCAGCGGGCGATAGGCGGGCGCGATCCCGTAGTCGCGGGTCTTGACGCCCGTCACTTCGAACCCGGCGGCGTCGAGCAGCGCGCCGAGGTCGGTCACAAGGTATTCCCGTGCATGGATGTGGTTGCGCGCCTTCGTCTGATCGCCCGAGTAGACGGGCCAGCGGCTCGGGTGATTTTGCGCGAGGGCCTGGTAGATCGCAAACCAGGACGCGGCGTTGGGCGTCGTGACGACGAGAAAGCCGCCGGGCTTCAGAACCCGGTTGATCTCGTGAAAGCAGTGCAGCGGATCGAGGACGAAGTGCTCGATCACCTCGCAGAGGAGGACGCCGTCGCAGCTCTGATCGGCGAAAGGCAGGGGGTCGCGCTCATAGTCGATCGAGAGGATTGCGACGGTCTCGATCTGCCAGCGCTTGAGCTCGGTCAACGGCGCATTGTGGAGCGAGGGCCCGCCAATATCGACAACGCGCCCCGAGCGGTCATCGGGGCCCTGGGGCACCATCAGATAGGTCTGTAGATAGCGCACAAGGTGGGTGCCCAGGTGATTGCGGTCCGCCTGGACCGGGAGGGCGTCGATTTCGCGGCGAATGAGGTTGAGCGCATCTGCGGCATCGGGGGCCGCGCCCTTGAGCTTGCCGAGCAGCCGCGCGCGATGCGCGATCGCCGTATCGCCCCGGCGATGCGGGGCGCCGGGCGCGCCGGTGGCAAGGTGCACGAGGGCGTCGAAAAGAGACATGGAGCGGTTGTGGCGGCTTCGGGTGCGGATGGCTAGGGGCGATGGCGGCAAGCAGCCGCGGGGCTCCGCTGTCGGCGTCCGCACGTTCACGATCCAAACACTGATCGAGCGCACAAGACCGCGCCTCAAACCCCAGGGCCCGGGCTAAATTGCTGCCACTGCCAGCCTACCTTGACGCTCGCGCCCCTTTAGGCCACTCGATCCCGGATGATCCCCGAGCACCGATTGACCGAGTTGACCGAGCGGTTCGCTTTTCTCGAAGCGAAAATGGCCGCTGGTGCCGGGCCACAGGAGATCGCGCAGCTTGCCCGGGAATACTCCGAACTGAAGCCGGTTGTGGCCGCGATCACGGCCTGGCGCGATGCGCGGCAGGGCATCGCCGACGCCGTGATGCTGCTCGATGATCCCGACATGGCCGAGCTCGCACGAGAGGAGAAAGCCGACCTCGAAGCCCGTCTGCCCGTGCTCGAAGCGGACCTGCAGATCGCACTGATCCCGCGCGACGCCGCCGATGCGCGCTCGGCGATGGTGGAGATCCGTCCGGGGACCGGCGGCGAAGAAGCGGCCCTCTTCGCGGGGGATCTGATGCGCATGTATCAGCGCTATGCCGAGGCCGAGGGCTGGGGCTTTGAAGTCATCGAGGCCCAGGAGAGCGAGCTCGGCGGCCTGCGCGAGGCAATTGCCCATGTCACTGGCGAGGGCGTCTTTGCGCGTCTGAAATACGAAAGCGGGGTGCACCGCGTGCAACGGGTGCCGGAGACCGAGTCGGGGGGCCGTATTCACACCTCCGCCGCCACCGTTGCCGTCCTCCCCGAGGCCGAGGAGGTCGAGATCGACATCCCCGCCGCTGACCTGCGGATCGACACGATGCGCGCGAGCGGCGCGGGCGGTCAGCATGTCAACACGACCGACTCTGCCGTGCGCATCACGCATCTGCCGACCGGGCTCGTCGTCACCTCCTCGGAAAAGTCGCAGCACCAAAACCGCCGCCTCGCGATGGCCGTGCTGCGCGCGCGGCTTTATGACCTCGAGCGCAGCCGGGCCGACGAGGCGCGTGCGGCGGATCGCAAAGCACAGGTCGGCTCGGGCGACCGCTCGGAGCGGATCCGGACCTATAATTTCCCGCAAGGCCGGATGACCGACCACCGCATCGGGCTCACGCTCTATCGGCTCGGTGAGATCATGCAGGGGGACCTGACCGAGGTCGTTGATGCGCTCGCCGCGGACGATCAGGCCAAGAAGCTGGCCGAGATGGGCGATGTGGGAGGATGACGACGCTCGGCGCGCTTCTCGACCGGGGTGCCCAGACGCTCGCCCGCACCGGCATCCCCGCGCCCCTCAAAGAGGCGCAGCGCATTCTTGCCGATGTTCTCGGGATCGACCCCGCCGCTTTGTTGGGCCGGCCCGACGAGGCCGCAGCGCCCGGAACGATTAACAGTTACCTCTCGAAGGTCGAGCAGCGCGCAGGCCATGCCCCGCTCTCTCAGGTGCTCGGATACCGCGACTTCTGGCGCCACCGGTTTCGTGTGACGCCGGCGGTCCTCGATCCGCGCCCGGAAACGGAGACGCTCGTGGCGATGGCGCTCGAATTGCCCATGACGCGGCTTTTGGACCTTGGTACAGGCTCTGGGTGCATTGCGATCAGTGTGCTTGCAGAGCGGGCAGAGGCAACCGCCGTTGCGACGGATATCAGCGTTGAGGCGCTGGAGATCGCAGAGTTCAACGCGCTCGACCTCGGGGTCGCCGACCGGCTTGCCTTTGTGCACGCCGATTGGGGGGCGGGGCTTAGCGGACCGTTTGACCTCATTGTTTCGAACCCGCCCTACATCGCCGTCGACGAGATTGCTGGTCTTGCTCCCGAGGTGCGGGACTTCGAGCCGCATGCGGCTCTGACAGACGGGGGAGACGGGCTCGGCGCGTACCGCCGGATCGCAGCCGACGCGCCGCGCCTCTTGGCCCCAGGCGGGTCGGTCGCCGTCGAGATCGGGCTCGGACAAGAACACGACGTACAAGCGATTTTCGTCGCCGCCGGACTTGAACCCACGGGTCTGCACCCCGATCTCGCAGGGCGTATTCGGGTTGTGTCGGCGCGATTGAGGCCTTGAGGGCAGCATTCTTCGCGTCAAAGCCACTGGAAAGCGGCAGTTTTGCCTTGCCTCTGCCCTCTACTCGTGACAATCACCATGGTGTCGAGCGGCTTTAACGCTCAGACCCGTGTCAAACCACACAGCGACGGACAATGGGATCGGAAGCGCCGCTTCCGCCTGGCGCTGGCCAAGATGTCCGTCTACCCCGCAACAAGGCGGATCAAAACAAGAATGAGATCATCCAAGTCACGCTCGCGTTCCAAGGCGAACCGCTCGCGCTCGATGGGCAACATCACGAACCGCGTGTTCGACAGTTCTGGCCCCGAGGGCAAAGTGCGCGGTACGCCGCAACAGATCATTGAAAAGTATGCCCAGCTGGCGCGGGACGCCCAGTTGGGAAATGATCGGGTCGCGGCTGAGAATTTTCAGCAACACGCCGAGCACTATACCCGCATGTTGGGCGATGCGCAGCGCGAAATGGAAGCCCGACGCGAGCAACAGCAGAACCAGCAGGGCGGGCAGAATAACCAAAACCACAATGCCGGGACGAGCGGGCCGCAAAACGGCGCACAACACGGCGCTCAACCCGGAGTGCCAACAGCGCCGCAGAACGGCGGAGCGCCGCAAGGCGGACAAGCACACGGTGGTCAAGGTCAAGGTCAAGGTCAAGGCGGGCAAGGCGGCGCTGCGCCGAATGGCGGCGCCGATCAACGCGAGTCGGCGGCGCCGGAGGCGGGCGCAGAGCCGCCCAGCGGAGCCGAGACGCCCCAGCAGGCGCCTACGCCAAAGCCGAAGCGGCGCAGCCGCAACGCCGCTCCGCGCACTGAAGACGCTGCCGACGGTTCAGCAGACGCGGTTGTCGCGCTCGAAAGCGGAGATTCAAGCGAAAGCACCCTTGTCGAGACGCCGGAAAGCGCGCCCAAACCCCGCCGTCCACGCACCCGCGCCAAGGCAAAGACGGCGGCCGATGCGGGCAGTGCCGAGCCGGACGGGTCGAGCGGCAAATCCAAAGGCGACAACTCAGAGCCGAGCGAAGCCGCGGAATAGTTGCAACTGGCGGGCCCGCCCGCCCTCTCGCATACGTCGCTCTTTTGACGCGCCCAGACCCGCCGCCCAGACCCGCCGCCCCGACAGCCGCCCCGACAGCCGCCCGACATCCGAGAGCCAGAGCTTCGCTCGATCGGCGCGTCTGCCCGCACTGCGCATAAGACACCGTCGGGCTCTGCGATCACGGATCGAGACCGTCCCCCCGCTCCGACAGGGCACGCGCCAGGGCGGCAAAGCCGTCGATGCTTACCCGTTCGGCCCTGTTCGTCGGGTCGAGCCCTGCTGCCGCGATCAACCCTTCGACATTGCCACCGAGCCCCTTGAGCGCTGCGCGCAGCATCTTGCGGCGCTGGTTGAAGGCCAATGCGACCACGCGCGACAGCATTGCCGGGTCCGCCGGCGCCCGCGGTTCGCGCAACGGCACAAGGTGTACGACCGCGGAATGGACTTTGGGCGGCGGCGTAAAGGCCTCGGGCGGCAGCGTCAGCGCGACCCGTGCGTCGGCGCGCCACTGCGCCAGCACGGCCAATCTGCCATAGGCTTTGCCCCCGGGCCCTGCCACAATCCGGTTGGCGACCTCACGTTGAAACATCAGCGTGAGCGAGGCCCAGACGGGCGGCCAGGCCTGGGGCGTCAGCCAGCGCACCAAAAGCTCGGTGCCGACATTGTAGGGCAGGTTGGCCACGATGTGGATCGGTGGGCGCAGATGCGCCATTGGGTCGATGCGCAGCGCATCGCCTTCGAGCACGGTGAGCCGTCCGGGGTAAGCTGCGGCGATCTCGGCAAGCGCAGGCAGGCAGCGTGCGTCCTTCTCCACAACCAGCACATGGCCCGCGCCCTCGGCGAGGAGCCCGCGCGTCAACCCGCCGGGCCCTGGGCCGACTTCGAGCACGCTTGCCTGCGACAGGTCTCCTGGGATCCGAGCGATACGGGACGTGAGGTTCAAGTCGAGCAGGAAGTTCTGGCCGAGCGACTTCTTGGCAGAGAGCCCGTGCGCGGCAATCACATCGCGCAGCGGCGGAAGCCCGTCAATGCCGCCCGCGCGCGAGCTCACACCCATGCACTCACGCCCACAGACTCACGCCCACAGACTCACGCCAGGGCTCGGGCCGCGGCCATCTCGGCGGCGAGGTCGAGTGCTGCGATGAGGCTCGTGGCATCCGCGCTGCCCTGTCCCGCGATGTCAAAGGCCGTGCCGTGGTCCGGCGAGGTTCGGATAAACGGCAGGCCCAGCGTGACGTTCACGCCGCCGGCAAAGTCGATCGTCTTGATCGGAATGAGCGCCTGATCGTGATACATCGCGACCGCGGCGTCATATCCACGCCGCGCTGCGGCGTGAAACATCGTATCGGCAGAGAGCGGCCCGGCGAGCACTAGCCCCTCGGCCCGGAGCGCGTCGAGCACCGGCACGATCAGCTCGATCTCCTCCCGCCCCATCGCACCGCCCTCGCCCGCATGGGGGTTGAGCCCCGCAACCGCGATGCGCGGCGCGGCGATGCCAAAGTCGCGCCGCAATCCGTCATGGGTCAGACGGATCGTGTCCATCAGACACGTGTGCGTAAGCTTAGCGGGCACGTCCGCGAGCGCGATGTGGATCGTCGCGGGGACAACGCGCAGCTCCGGACAGGCAAGCATCATCACCACGCGGTCGACGCCCGCCAGGGCCGCGAGAAACTCGGTATGGCCGGGATAGGCAAAGCCCGCCCCGTCCTGGAGCGCTTTTTTGTGGATCGGACCGGTGACGAGCCCGCTGACTGTGCCCTCCTGCGCGAGCCGCACGCCCCGCGCGATGACCGCGATCACCTCGGCGGCATTGGCAGGCACAGGCGCGCCCGGCGTTGCCGGCGCGGGGAAAGGATGGTCGAGCACGGGCAACGCGCGCGCCGCGACATGGGTCGCCTCGGCCGGGCTCTGCACCTTGCGAAACGGCGTGCCGGACGGCAAATGCCCAGGGTCGCCGATCCAGACAAAGGGCCGCCGCGCGCCGAGGCTCGCCCAAGCCTTCGCCGCGAGTTCGGGCCCGATCCCGGCCGGCTCGCCGCACGTCAGCGCCAGAGGTCGGGTCGCGGGCGCGTCGATGCTGCCAGCTCGGAGCAAGGGCGCGGGCGCCGAAGCGGTCATTCTTCGCGGATAATCGCGTCGGCGCGCAGCTCCGCGAGAAAGCCGTCGGCATAGGCGGCTAAACGCTGGTCAATCAGGCCGCGGCGGACGGCGGCGCGGTCCACCTCTTCGTCGCGGATCTCGGTGCGCCCACAGAGCATGAGGACCACCTGCGTGCCGTCGCGCACGATGGCAGTCGAGGTTTCGCCCTCGTCGAGCCGAGCGAGCTCTAGAGCGAGATCTGAGGGGATATCTTCTACGGCGCGGGTCTCGATCACGAGCCGTTCGTCCGGCTGGCCTTTGTTGACGCCGAATAGGTCGTCGCACGTATCTACGGCCGCCACGACCCGCGCCGCCTCTTGGCTTGCCGCTGCCGTCCCGCCGCCGGGGATGAGGTAGCGGGCGAATTCGAGGCTGACATTGTCGGCTTCAGCGAGGCCCGTCTCGCGCAGGTCGCGCAGCTGGAATACGGCCACGGCGCCCGCAAGCGGGATCGGGTTGCTGACGCCGCCGGGCGGCAGGGTCAGGATCTGTGCGCGCAATTGTGGGGGCAGGTTCGAAACGGGGACCGGGTCGGGCAAGCGGCCGCCATTGGCGCGGGTGGGTGCTGCCGAAACCTCTCGTGCTCGGGCGGAAAAGCCCGCCACGCTGGTGACGTTGCGCGAGATGTCGTCGGCGATTGCCTCGGCGCGGGCGGCCTCTTCGGGGTTGCGCGCTGGAATTATGATCTCCGAGATCAGGACCTCGGCCCCGCCCCGCCGAGAGGTTAGCGCCAGCGCTCGGTCGACCTCGGCCTCGGTGACCTGCGCGCGCGGCCCAAAGCGCGTGCTCACCACTTCGCGCCAGGTGACACCGGCGCGGACGAAGTCGCGAAAGGTTTCCTCTGAGACGCCCGCAGCGCCGAGCTCGGCCAGGAACTCCTCAACGCCGAGATCGGTGCGTGCGGCAAACTCTTCCATGCCGGCTTCGACGGCGTCGAGCGGCACCGAGATCCCAAGTTGTGCTGCGGCGTCGAGCTGGAGGCGCTCGTCGATCAACGCACGGCGCGCTTCCTCGGCAGGAACGCCGGGGGAGCGAAAGAGCGTCAGGATGCGCGCGCGCTGATCCAGCTCCCATTGCGTGATAACGAAGTTGTTGACCGATATGACCGGCTGGAACGGATTCGATTGGGCCGAGGCCGCGGCGGGCACGATAAGGGCAAGGGCGACGAGGAAGGCGACGGCGAGGCCACGCGTGGATGCGCGCCAGAACGCCCCAAGGACGCTCGATTTGAAAGGGGGTCTCTTGGCCATCTTCGGCGTCTCTGCCCGGTTTGCGTCTGTGCGTCTGTGCGTCTGTCTAGGGCAGGAGCAGCGCGGTGCCAAGGTGGCGTTGCTTGCGGCCCGCATGCATTCGGCGAGATCTGGCATGCGCCGAGTGCCGAGTGCCAAGTGCCGAACGCCTATCGCGTGCAGCGTCTGGGGCGCGGCCGCGGGCCGCTATCGGTTCCGCCAAAGCCTGCCAGGGCAATCTCGAAGGTAAAGCTCTCGGTCGGATCATCTTGGACCTCGGCGGTAAAGCGCTGTCGCCAGCCGAAATCCATCGTGATGCATTCGGTGCGATACTCCAGGCCGAGCTCTGCTTCCGCTGTCCGATTCCGCTCCAAATCATAGGCAATGTCAGCGGAGGCCTGCCAGCGGTCGTTGACGCGCAGAGTCCCGTCGATCCGCCACTGATTGATCGGGTCCGGCCGCGCTTCGACCGGCGAAGGGGCGAGCCAGGCATAGCTTCCGGCTAGGTCGATCCGGTCGTTCTGCCAGCCGAGCCGGGTTTCGAGACGGTCTGCCGAGAGCTCTTCATCAAAAAGCGAGCGGGAAGAGAGCGAGAGGTTGCGGCTGAGATCGAAATCGAGCGCAACGAGCCAGTCCGACGTGGCGCCGTCAAAGGCCTCATAGCCGTCGAACTGCCCCAGATCCTCGGCCCGCAGGACGCGGCCGACCGTGACCCCGAGCGACCAGCCATCGGGGTCGGTAAAGGTATAATTGACGCCGAGATTGGCGCGGAGGCCCGCCTCAACCTGATCGTAGGCGGGAAAGCGCGAGAGCGAGAAGAGGTTGCCCTCATCGAGTTCGAGCTGCACGCTTTCCTCGGTCGGCCGGTTTGTCACCGTGTCGTCGGGGGTCCAAACGAGCTGTGCCACAGGCTCGATCAGATGCGCGCTGCCCCTGTGTCCGCCCCGGGCCCAGGGCCAGCGGAGTTCGACGGCGGCTGCAGGGATAAGGCGGGACGACGGGTCGGGCGCGTCCGCATCATCGCCAAAGCTGCTGTATTCCCCAAGGAGATTTGCCTCGCTCGACAGCACGAGCCCCGCCGGTCCGACCGTGTCGGTGCGCCAACCGAGCCGGGCCGTCACCCGGCCGACGTCGCGGCCGACGCGGTCGACCTCCGAAGGACGCTCATGGCCATGGGCCGTCAGCTCAAAGAGGCCAACGCCACCGAGCCCGGCGGGGGTAAAGCGCCGTGCCCAGATTGCGTCGGCCACCACGGCGGGCCGCGTCTCGCTCCCCCAATCGGAGCCCGGCACGTTGAAATAGATCGCTTCCGCGCCAAACCATTGGTCGCGTTTGCCGCGCGTGAGCCCGATGGCGCTGTCGAGCCGGTCTTTGCCGGAGATGCTGTAATCGTCGAGGTAGTCACTGTCGGAGGCGGCTTCGACATCGAACCGCAGCCGGTAGTCGCGCGGCAGGGTGAAGTTGCCCACGCCGAAGAGATATCCCCGCGTCTCGCCGGGGCGCAGGTCGTCTCGCGAGAGCGCGCCGTTGAAGGTCAGCCGGCCATTGCGAAACGCCTGGCGATAGCGCGCCTCGAGCGAGCCGGTCGGACCGGTTGTGATATGCGGTGTCAGCGTCAGGTCGTAATTCGGTGCAAGCGCCAAGAAATAGGGAACACGCACGCCTTGGCCGATCACGGACGAGGAGGTGAGCTGCGGGACGAGAAACCCTGTCGTCCGCTCAAGACCGGGCCCGGGCAGGCGCAAGCGCGGCAGGTAGGCTACTGGGATGCCATAGATTTCAAATCGGGCATCGTCGAAATAGATCTGATCTTCGAGCTGATCGTGCACGACGCGGCTCGCGCGGATCTGCCAAAGCGGGACGGGGTTGGCCGCGCAGACCTCACAGGACGAGGCGACGACCTTGTTGAGCTGCAAAAAGCGTCCGCCGACGCGGTTGATCTCGGGTGCGGCGAGTTGCAATTGCCGGTCGAGCACGACGCGCGCCGAGCGCAGGAGGCCGTCGCGCAAGCTTGGCGAGATCTCGGCGGCGGAGGCAAGGATCAGCGTTTGGTCTCCGGCGGTGAGCACGATTGGCCCCTCGACCAAGAGGCTATCGCGCTCACGGTCGTAGATGATGCGCGAGGCCGAAAGGCGCGTCGTGCCCTGCAGTGCTTCGACATTGCCCGAGGCGACGAGCCGGCCCGAGCCGTCGATTTCGACGCTGTCGGCCAAAAGCGTTGCCGGTTCCTCGCCCTCCGGCAAATCCATATCGTCTTGGGCCAGCGCGGCGGGCGCAAAGAGGGCCCAAGCGAGAAGCGCCACAATCCGTGCGGCAGCGCCGAAGCTCATCCGTCTTCCATATGAAGAAGGAGCCCGAGCGACAAAAGCACCGCCGCCACGGGTGGCGCCCAAGCGGCGAGAAGGATCGGGATCTGCCCATTCTCGCCGAGGATCTGCGCGAAGTTTCGCACGAAATAGATCCCGAACCCCAAGAGCAGCGCCAAAAGGACCATGACGCCTGTGCGGCCAAACCGGGTGTGCCGCATCGTAAAGCCCGCGCCGACCATCACCATCCCCGCCAGAAAGAGTGGCATCGCGAGCTCCATCTGGAACCAGACGCGGTGCACCCGGGCAGAAAATCCGGCTTCGGTGAGGTTGGCGATGTAGTCGGGCAGGTCCCAAATCGGGACGCTCGCCGGCACGCCGAAGCCGTCGATGATCTGCTCCCGGGTGAGCGTCGAAGGGAGAGCGAGGGTGGCAAACGTCTCTGCGTTTGCCTCCGGGTTGCGCTCGCCAAGGCGCCAGACCTTCACATCCCGGAGGGTCCAGAAGCCCTCGCCCAAACGCGCCGACGCGGCTTCGATACGGCGCGTTGGGCCGGGAGCCGCGCTGTCGGCTGGGGCGAAGTGAATGAAGGTCACATTGAAAAAGGTCGTGCCCTCGGCATTGGCTTGCTCGGCGCGGATGACCGTCTGCCCGTCCTCGGCCCCTTGGCGCAGCCAGAGGCCCTCGCGGCTGATCGAGAGGACCGAGGTTGTCCCCGAAGCCAATTCGGCGGCACGAATGTCATAGCGCTGCATCGTTGCAGCGACGATCGGGTTGAGCATGGCCACACCCACGCCACCGATCATGAGCGCAACAGCGACCGGGGCGATCAAGGCGCGCAGGGCCGAGCGTCCGGCGGCTCGGGTGACGACCATCTCGGAGGTCCGCGCCAGTCCGAGAAAGAGCGTAATCGTGGCAAGGATCATGACGAGCGGCAGGATCCGATAGAGTAGTTGTGGCATCGAGAGCAGCGCGAGCTCGAAGGCACCCGAAAGCGCGATCTCGGTCGCGTCGAACCGGCGGAGCTGTTCGACCATGTCAAGCAGCGTAATCATCAGCCCGAACAGGAGCGTCAAGCCGGCAAAGGCAAACAAGAACTTCCGCGCGACATAGAGGTGGAGCGTCATGCCGGGCCCTCCTGCGGTGTTCGCGCGCGCCGCCAGTGCCAGGCCGGTGCCGCGGCGACCGCGAGCATCAAGAGCGCAGCCGCCAGCCCACCGACAAAGGGCGCGTAGATCAGCGGCCAGAGCGACGGGTCCCGCCGCGCGGCGTCGGCCACCGCATTCTCCCCGACCTGCACAAAGAGGATGAGACCGACCGCGAGCCCGATCTGCCTCCAGACGCCAAAGCGCGAAAATCCGCCGAGCTGAAGCGCAGCAAAGCCGAGGAGCGCGGCGATGGCGGGCGTGAATGGTTGCACCACACGCAAATGGCCCTCGTAGAAGAAGTCTGGCGGGTCGCGCCGTGTCTCGGCCAGCGCCTCTTCGGTCGGCGCAAAAAGGATATGTGTCGGATATTCGCGCACGTCCCGCCGGCTGCGGCCCGCATCGCCCGTAAGCGCCGAGAGGTCGTAGGAAAAGGTTTCAAAGAGCGTCGTCGTCAACTGTCCGTTCGGGTGCTCAAAGGTCTGCGCCGAGCCGTCGAGCATCACCAAAGCGGGGCTGCCCGTCGTTTCGTTGCGCAAAAGGAAGCCTTCGGCGGCGGTGTAGTCGGTGCGGCTGTCGGGGTCGCGCGCATCGGACAGGAAGACGTCGCGCAGCGTCCCGCCCGCCGTGATCTCGCGGATATAGAACGTCACGCCATCGGCGGGGTGGAGGAACCGTCCCTCAACAAGCATCCGCGAGGTCACGTTGGCCTCGATCTCTGCCTCTCGTTCGGCCAGCGCGATCCGCGATTGCGGCACCAGGATATGGACAAGCGTGCCCATAAGGATCGTCGTCACAAGCCCAAAGGCGAGGACCGGCCGCGCCATGCGCCAAGGGCTGAGCCCGGTCGCCTGCGCTACTACCAGTTCGCTCTCCGTCGTCAGCCGGTTGGTGACATAGACGGTGGCGATGAATGCCGCGATGGGCAGAACAAGCCGGATGACATTGGGCAGGGTCAGGAGGGTCAGCGCCAGAAAGGTGCCCGCCGATTGGCCGTCAGCGATCAGCTGATCAAAGAGGATCACCGCCCGATTGATCCAATAGACCGATATTAAAACGAGCGCGAAGAACCCAAAGAGGAGAACAAGCTGCGTGAACACATAGCGGTCGAACCTCGTCACCCGATGGATCCTCTGCCCCGCTTGCCGCAAGCGCGCAGGGGTGCGGCACGGACCCTGCGCGCCTCGAACCTATCCGAAAGAGCAGCCGAAGCGGAAGGGGCCACGCGGCGCGGGTCGGGCGCATGGGCACAAAACCGGGTGCTGGCGCATCTCGGACACGCGAGCTAACTACGATCTAACGCGCAACCCCTGCCTTGGAGCCCTTCTTTGACCGACTTGCCCGCCTGCCCCGTCATCGCCCTGGATCTCGATGAAATTGCAACCGCGGAGGGCCGCGTCGTTGTCTTCGCCGACGGGCCCGAAAAGCTCGATCAGGGCGCGCGCCGGGTGAACCGGCTCACGCGGGGCGCGCTCCTGCGGCTGCTCGAAAGCGCGCGTTTCGAAAAGGCCAAAGCGGGCGACGCGATGGAGATCGCCTTTCCCGTCGGCCTCGCCGCTGAGGCGCTCACGGTCGTCAAGCTCGGCCGCCGTGCCGATACGCTGACCGCCCGCAAGGCCGGTTCGGCCTTTGCCAAAGCGGCGGGCGGTAAGCCCGCGCTTGTGTTGGCGGGCGCCATCGGGGCGGCGGCGCAGGTTGCCCTTGGCGCGATGCTCCGCGGCTATGCCTTTACGGAGTGCAAGAGCGGCGACGCGGAGGACGAAACGCCCGATGCGCCCGGCCCCTTTACCTTTGCCGTGCCAAAGCCCGAGGCGCTCGAGCCCGAGATCGCAGCCCTCCGCCCCCTGGCCGAAGCCGTCGCCTTCACGCGCGATCTGGTGAACCTTCCCGCGAACCTGCTCACCACCGAAAGCTTTGCCGACAAGCTCCTGGCACTGAGCGCGCTCGGCGTCGAGGTCGACGTGCTCGAAGAGGCCGACATGCGCGAGAAAGGCATGGAGATGATGCTTGCCGTCGGCCATGGCTCGGAGAGCCCGTCGAAAACGGTTGTCATGCGCTGGATGAACGGGCCGAAGGGCGAGGCGCCGCTGGCGCTCATCGGCAAGGGCGTCGTTTTCGATACGGGCGGTGTTTCGCTCAAACCGGCGGGCGGCATGGAAGACATGACGATGGATATGGGCGGCGCGGGCGTCGTCGCCGGCGTCATGCAGGGGTTGGCCGCGCGCGGGGCCAAGGCCAACGTTGTGGGTCTTGTTGGGCTCGTTGAGAACATGCCTGACGGCCGTGCCCAGCGCCCGGGCGACATTGTGACATCGATGAAGGGCGATACCGTGGAGGTCATCAACACCGATGCCGAGGGGCGCCTGGTTCTGGGCGACGTGCTTTGGTACGCGCAGGAAGAATACGCCCCCGCCGCGATGGTCGACCTCGCCACGCTCACCGGCGCGATGATCGTGGCTTTGGGGCATGACCGGGCGGGCGTTTTCTCCAACGATGACGACTTTGCCGGCGCGTTTCTCAAGGCCGCCGAGGCCGAGGGCGAGGGCGCCTGGCGCATGCCGCTCGGCGAAAGCTACGCCAAGCTCCTTAAGTCCAACCTCGCGGACGTCAAAAATGTCGGCGGGCGCTGGGCCGGGTCGATCACGGCGGCGGAGTTTTTGCACCGGTTTGTCAAGGACGGCACGCCCTGGATCCACCTCGACATCGCCGGAGTCACGAAGCCCACGGGCGAGTCCGAGCTCGGGCCCAAAGGCGCCTCCGGCTGGGGCGTGCTGGCGCTCGACCGGTTGGTACGCGATCGCTTTGAGACCGAGTAAGCGGCGCCGCGGCTTCGCCGCTCTCAGGCGGCGCCCGCTCTGCGACACTTATACCAGCGCAGCGTTGGCCTTTTGCTTTGGAGGGCATGGCTCACCGCTGTGTGCCTGGCCCGGGGAACCCTCCCCCTTGGAGCGCCTTGGCTGCAGTGAAGGACCTCAGCGGATCGGCAGGTGGCGGTTTGGGTGACGTCCTCTTCTATCATCTAACGCGCTCGCCGCTCCCCAGTGTGCTGGCAATGCTGTTGGAAAAATCGCTCGACCGGGGCTGGCGCGTTGCCGTGCGCGCCCGCGACACGGCCCGGCTGGAAACGCTGGATGCCGCGCTTTGGCTTGGGCCCGAGGAGCGGTTCCTGCCCCACGGGCTCGCCGGCTCTACGCACGACGCGCGCCAGCCGGTCTTGCTGACGACCGCGCCGACCGCGCCCGAAGACCGCGCCTGCCTCGTTGCCGTCGATGCGGCCGACGTCACGGCAGAGGAGGTCTCCGCCCTGGCGCGGACCTGCATTGTCTTTGACGGGGGGGATGCCGACCAGGTCGCCCACGCGAGGGGGCAGTGGAAGGCGCTGACCGCTGCGGGCGCCACGGCGCAGTATTGGTCGGAGGAAAGCGGGAAGTGGGAGAAGCAGGCGCAATCTGGCGGTGGCTAGCCCAGGCCCTGTGCTACTCTGCTGCCGTGCGCTCCCCGACCCTTGCCTCGGCAAAGGCCACGATCCGCTGAAGCGCGTCCGTCATCTCCGCATCTGGCGCTGTGAGCGCAATCCGGATATGTCCCACGCCCGCCGCGCCAAAGCTCTCGCCGGGCATGACCGCAATCCGCTCCGCCGCCAAGAGCCGCTCGGCAAAGGCCGTTCCCGAGAGCCCGGTCGCGGAGATATCGACAAACGCATACATGCCGCCCTGCATTGGCCGCACATGGAGTGCCGCGGTGCCGCCGAGCGCCTCGGCCACGAGCGCACGCCGCCGCTCGAACGGGGCCGCAACCCGCGCCTCAAGCGCCGCGCCGCCCTCGGTCAGCGCCCAATAGGCGGCGTGTTGGACAAAGCCCGCGACCCCGTAGGTCGTATGCGTGGCAAGGTTGGCGAGCGCGGCGATGGCGGGCTCGGGGCCGACGATCCAGCCGAGCCGGCTCCCCGTCATGGCAAAGCTCTTGGACATCGAGCCGACAACGAGCGTCCGCTCCGCCATCCCGGGGAGCGCGCGCGGCGAGACATGCACGCCCTCCCAGACCTGACCGTCATAGACCTCGTCCGAGATCAACCAGAGGTCGGCCTCTGTGACCGCCGACGCGATCTCCGCGAGCGCGGAGCGGGAATAGACCGCACCGGTGGGGTTGTTCGGCGTGTTGATAAGCAAGCTGCCGGCCCGCCGCCCCTCTGCCTGCGCCGTACTTGCCGCGTCGAGGATCGCCGCACCCCTTGGGGCGAACCCATCATCGGCGCGCGTTGGCACCATGCGGACGGCACCTCCGGCGGCCCTGATCGTGCCGGGATACGTCGCGTAGTAGGGGTCTGCGATGAGACCCGTATCGCCCGGCTCAAGGGCACAGAGATGCGCCGCATAGAGCCCGGCCTGACCCCCTGGTACGATAAGGACATTGGCCAACGCCGTCGCCATGCCTGTGCGTGTCGCCACCCACTCCGCCACCGCCCGGCGCAAAGGTGGCAGGCCCGGCACCGCGGGATAGCCGGTCGCCCCGCCCCGCCCCGCCCGGTCCATCGCATCGAGGATTGCACCGTCCGTGGCGATGTCGTGCTCGCCAATGGTCAGCTCGACGACGCGTTCGCCCGCCGCCTTGAGCGCGCGCGCCCGGTAATAGACGCCCCAGCCGTCGTCGCCGCCGGGCACCACACCGCCTAATCTTTCCGAGATCCGCATGGCCCGACAACGCCCGCCCAGCGCCCCAATGTCAATCGACGGCGCGCGCCCCGCTGGAGGAAAGACCCTCCGCCGCCCATCATCTTGGCCAAAATACTCTCGGGGGGGCTCGCAGCATGCGAGCGGGGGCAGACAGCCCCCCGCCCACGTCTCCCCTTGGCGGGTCGTCCGGATTGATGTAGATGCTCACGCATGAACCACGGCAGCACCATCTGCGGCATCTGCATCACCGGCTGACAGCGTCAGGCGGGCGGTTCTTCTTTTTCACTCTTTCAGGATTTGCCATACCCGCCGTTGCACGCGAGGGAGGGCCCATGGCTAACATCCAACTCTACAATACCGCGACCCGCCGCAAGGAGCGGCTTGATCCCGTCGTGCCGGGCCAAGTCTCGCTCTATGTTTGCGGCCCGACCGTTTACGACCGCGCGCATCTCGGCAATGCGCGGTCGGCCATCGTATTTGACACGCTTGCGCGGCTCCTGCGCGAGACTTACGGGTACGGCAACGTCACGCATGTGCGCAACATCACCGATGTCGACGACAAGATCATCGCCCGGGCGGCGGAGCGCGGCATCGCTATCGACGCGCTTACGGCCGAGACCGAGGGCTGGTATCTCGAAGACATGGGGGCTGTCGGCGTGGCGCCCCCCGACGCCGCGCCCCACGCAACGGCGTTCATTCCACAAATGGTTGCCATGATCGAGCGGCTGATCGCGCGCGGGCATGCCTATGCCGCCGAGGGCCATGTTCTTTTCGCAGTCGACAGCTACGACGCCTATGGCCGGCTGTCGGGCCGCTCGGTTGAAGACATGATCGCGGGGGCCCGGGTCGAGGTCGCGCCCTACAAGCGCAACGCGATGGATTTCGTGCTCTGGAAGCCGTCATCGCCCGATCAGCCGGGCTGGGAGAGCCCCTGGGGCCGCGGCCGGCCGGGCTGGCATATCGAGTGCTCGGCGATGGCGCGTGCGCTTTTGGGCGAGACCTTTGACATCCATGGCGGCGGTAACGATCTGATGTTTCCGCACCACGAAAACGAAATCGCACAGTCGCGCTGCGCCCATCCCGAGGGCGGCTTTGCCAAGATCTGGGTGCATAACGAGATGCTGCAGGTCGAGGGTAAGAAGATGTCGAAATCGCTCGGCAACTTCTTCACGATCCGAGATCTTTTGGACGCGGGCGTGCCGGGCGAAGTGATCCGGCTGGTGATGCTCGGGACGCATTACCGCAAGCCGATGGACTGGACGGCGGCAAAGCGCGAACAGGCCGAGGCGGCGTTGCGCAAGTGGCGGGCGCTCACGGCGGGCATCGAACCCGCCCTGCGCGCGGCCCCCGCGGTTCTCGAGGCGCTCGATGACGACCTCAACACCCCGGGGGCCATTGCAGCGTTGCACGGGCTTGCCGCGCAAGGCCGCGCTGATGTGCTCTTGGCCTCGGCCAGGCGTCTGGGGCTTTTGACCGAGGCGCTCGGCGGCTGGACCGGTGCGGTCGAGGTCGGCGACCCGGCCCATGATGCGCTCCGCGTGCTGACGGATCGGCTCGTTGCGGCACGGTCGGCGGCAACGATCGCAAAGGACTTTGCCGAGGTCGATCGGCTGAAAGCCGCGTTCCTGGCGGCCGGACTCGAAGTGCGCATGTCGAAAGCAGGGGTGGAGCTCTTGCCTGCCTCAGGTTTCGACCGGGCGCAGGTCTTGGCCTTGGCCGCGCTGGGCGAGGCGTTGCCGTGACCGGTGCCGGCGCTTGGGCGGATAGGGCGGGACATGGGGGGCGCTGCCCCCAGACCCCCGGAGTATTTCGACCAAGATGAGGGGAAGAGGGCTCTGCGGCAGGTCGTGGTGGCGGACGTTGCGTAAGTTGCGAATGTAACCTTGACGTTACTCTTTGAGGGCCGCAAATGAGTAGCAGAGGTTACATATGGAGATAATGATGACACTCTCATCCGATCAATTGGCGCGCCTGCGGCGGCTCTTTCTGGGGCTGACCGGGCTGACTTGCCTCGCGTTTGCGCTTGGGGCGCTGACGCTTGGCCGGCCGGACCCGTTCTCGCCGCTCGTCCCGCTTGGGATGGGTGTGATCGCGGCCCTCGCCATCGGCGGCGCGGCGTTCATCGCAGGGGATGCCGTGGCTAGCCAAACCGAAGACGAGGGCTATGATCGCGACCGCAGCCGGGCCGAGCGCTGGGGCTATTGGGTGGCGCTGCTGATGTACCCGATCTTTGGCGTGGCGCTTAGCTTCGACTGGATCGAGTTCCCCGTGGCCTTTGCCGCAATGGGGACGCTGACGGGGGCGACATACCTCCTGGTCTTCGTCTTGCTCGATGCCCGGGGCGCGCCGCTCGCGGAGGAATGACACTCGTCAACCATCTGTCGGAGTTGCGGCGCGCGCGGCAGATGACCCAGGCGCAACTGGCGGAGGCGGCGGGGGTGTCGCGCAAGACGATCAACACGATTGAGCGGCGGGTCTTCGTGCCCTCGACAGTGTTGGCGCTGCGGTTGTCGAATATCCTCGGTGTCAGCGTGCATGAGATTTTTGAACTCGAGGAAGAGGAAGAGGACAAAGAAGAAGACGGGGATGACCGGGTCCACGGCACCGACGCGGGGGCCGCTTGAGCATCGCCGCCTGTGCAGAGATCGTCGCGCGGGGCGATCCTGACCGGTTTCTCGCGGCAATGTCGGCGCACGTTCCGGCGCGGGCCCTGCTCTTTCCGATCTATGCCTTCAATGTCGAGGTGGCGCGCGCGCCGTGGATCTCTTCGGAGCCCCTCATCGGCGAGATGCGGCTGCAATGGTGGCGGGACGTACTGGAAGAGCTGCGCTCTGGCGCGCCGCCCCGCGCCCATGAGGTTGTAACGCCGCTGGCAGAGGTCGCGCGGGCGGGCCATCTGCCGTTCGACGTGCTGGACCGTTTGGTCGTTGCCCATCGCGTGCATATCGACGGGCCAGGCTTCGACGCAATCGAGGACCTGGAGCGCTTTCTCGAAGAGACCGGTGCCGGGCTCATGTGGGCCAGCGCCCGCGCCCTTGGTGCGTCCGCTGGGTTTGAGCCGACGGTGCGCGCCTATGGCTGGGGGGCGGCGCTTGCGAGCTATTTCAGGGCCATTCCAAGCCTGGAGGAGCGCGGGCGCCGGCCTTTGCCAGACGGGCGACCCGAAGCTGTCAAAGCGCTCGCCGAAAGAGGGCTTGCGCACCTGGCCAAAGCCCGCAACGCGGGTCTCCCGCGGGCGGTCAAGCCCGCACTCCGCGCGGGCTGGCGGGCCGAGTTAACACTCCGCCGCGCCGCATCGGCCCCTGGACGCGTTGCAGCCGGCGCGCTTGGCGAAAGCGAATTCCGCCGCCGCGCTGGCCTTCTGCGTCGGGTGCTTACAGGCGCTGTGTGACCCGAGCGCGCAATGCGCTCAGGCGCTCCGCCTGCTGGCGAACCATGCCAAGACCCAATCTCGCACGCTCGGAGGGCATGGGGGCTGTTACGCCCTCCGAGCGCATCCGGCTTTGAGCCACCGGACCCTTGAAATCGATGCGACCGACAAGACGGAGTTGCAGCGTTGTCTCGCGATTTTCGGCATCCCACGTCACCGCGAACGCGCCGCTATGGGACGTCACCAGCCGATCGATGCCCGCAAGCCGATTGGTGCGTTCGGGGTCGTCCATCGGTTGCACGTTCGGGTCGCTGTCAAACGTCACCGTGACCAGAACGCGGTGCATATCGAGGGTGAGCGGCTCTGCCGTGACCCGCAGGAAGCGCGCGCCGTCGTCCACCACAACCTCGAGAATGCGGGCGATGATGTTGTCCAAAAGATGGGCATCCGTATGCAGCGCGAGGCGGGGATACGTCACTGCGAGCGCCGCATGTGGATCGACCAGCGCGGTCTGGTCGCGCAAGACATGGCTCATATCGACAAGCTTTTGGCGCGCAGTGCCGTCTGTCGTGCCGGGCTCCACGTTGATGCCGTCGAGGCTGCGCATCGCGTCCTCGGCCGAGCTGACCACCAGAGCGTAGGTGGCATTGGCCTGCGACGTCGAAATGGCCCCGCGTGCCTCGGCCGGGTCAAGCGTCTTTGCGAGCGACAGGATGAGCGCGACGGGCCCGCGAACGCGTTCTGCAAGCGTGGCGGCCGTGGCCGCGACATCCTCGCATTGCCGGCGTAGGGCCGCCGCGCCGTCCATCAAGCGGCGGATTTCCGTCTTGTAGGGCGTGATGTCCGAGGCGATGCCGACGATTCCGACGACGCGCCGCGTCTCAAGATCCGCGGTGTTAAATATCGGCGACAATGTCGTGCGCCAATGGCATCGGCCGATTGGCAGGTCCAACACCTCGTCATAGGAGTACCGTGCCGCAGATGTCAGACACTTGGTGTAGTTCGAGAGAACCGTGTCCGCCAAACGCTCTGGAAACGCGTCATGCGGCGTCAGCCCGGCGAGGTCTGCCGATCGCAGACCAGTCTGCATCTCGTGCGCCTTATTCAGTCCGACAAAGCGCAACAATCTATCGGGGCCCGCCATGAGCAGGAACATAGGCTCACAGACGGCATCCATGGCATCGCGCATGCGATGCACGGCCAAATCCATTTTTCTAAGAGGCATTGTAAATCCCTTCCCACCTAGGCCGACGCTATGCGAGAGGGTGTTGATGAACCCTGAAGATCCGGACAGATTGTCGCTGCGGCAGCGAAATCTTTTTGCCTGTGGAGCCCTCTGGATGACACAAAGTTGTCCGCTTCGCCCTTCGGTAGAGTCTTGCCCTAGGGTCAAGCAGTCTGTGGGCGCAGCGACATCCAGATCAGAGCGCCACCTGCAAGCGCGAGGAAGGGCAGCATGGCGAGGTTTACGGCGGACCAGCCCGCCACTGCATCGGCACCGGCGCAGTTCATTAGCCCGCCCGAGGCGAGCGATGCCATCGTCACGCAGCCGAAAACGACCATGTCGTTGAGCCCTTGCGCCGCGCCCCGCTCTTGCGATGTATGTGCCTCGGCGAGCATGGTTGTTGCCCCGATGAAGGCAAAGTTCCAGCCGATCCCGAGCAGGACCAGCGCGACAAAGAAGTTTTCCAGCGCGACACCCTGCAGCGCAACGCCCCCAGCGGCGGCAAGAATGGCGAGGCCGAGCCACACGATCCGCGCCGTGCCGAAGCGGTTAATAAGATGTCCCGTGACAAAGGACGGCGCGAACATCGCAAAGACATGGGCGGACACGACATAGCCCGCCTGATCGGTGCTGAAGCCGCAGCCGACGACGGCGAGCGGGGTCGACGTCATTACGAGGTTCATCAGGGCATAAGCGACCATGGCGCAGATCATCGCGACAACGATCTGCGGCTCTCGCAAGAGCTCCCGCCGCGTCCGCCCGCCCATGACACCTGGCACCGCCGCCTCGGGCTTTGGGATGTCGAGCAAGAAGAAAAGGAAGAGGCCGAGCGCGTTCAGCACAAAGATGGCGATGTAGGTGCCGACAAAGGGGACGACGAAACTATCGGCAAAGCCTGTCGCGATCGGGGGGCCGATCAGCGCCGAGAGGAGCCCTCCGGCCATCACATAGCTGATCGCTTTTGGTCGGAAGTGCGCCGAGGCGGTATCGGTGGCAGCAAAGCGAAAGAAGCCCTGCGCCGACATGTAGATCCCGGTGAGGTAACTGCCGACGAGGAACAACATGAAATTCCCGGTCCAGAGCGCCCAGGCGCAGATCATCCCGCCCAGCGCGCCACCGAGCGCTCCGACGATGAAACCGGGTACCCGGCCCGTGCGCTGCATCAGCGTCGACAGCCACGGCGCGGTCGTCATCGAGCCCAAGACGACCATCGTCAGCGGCAGCGTGGCCAGACACGGGTTCGGCGTGAGCATCGTGCCCGCAAGCCCGCCCACGGTGAAGACCATGGGCATCTGCGCCCCGAGCACTGCCTGCGCGAGGACCAGCACCGCAACGTTGCGCTTGGCGCGGGTGTCATCTTGCGCGGTCTCGTCGGTGGCGATGAGGTCGGGGTTGGCCATGGCGTTACCTAGCCCGAGCCGGGCCCGCGCCACAAGCGGCCCGCACGTCGCTGGATTGGAGAAGGCCGAGATCGCGGACACGTGTCAGCGCGCGCCCGCGCGGCCTGCGGTCTTGGATCAATCGGTCGTCACCCTGCGGAACGACAGGGTCAGCAGCCGCGCGCCGATCTCGGGGGCGCGCTCCGTACCCGCAGCCGGCATCTCGGCCAGCGCGGCACTTTCGGCATCGGCCGGGGCACGGACGGGCAAGATCGTGCGGTCCCAGCTCCGGTCGAAATCCTCGGTGAGGACAAGCAGACTGCGCCGCGCCTGCGTCAGATACCAGGTGCCCGTCCCGCCGCGTTTGCGAAACATAACGGGTAGATCCGAAAGCAGCGCAAGTGTCGCGACAGTGCGGCCTTGGCCCTTGCGCAGATAGGGCTGCGTCCCGGGCGCGAGCTCTCGCACGACGAGGTGATCGGGCGCCTGATCAAAAGGCGCCAGCACGTGTAGGCGGCTGACAAGCGGCGCGGCCCAGTCCGGCAATGCACCAAGGAAACGGTCCGACTGCCCGGATTGGGCGAGCAATTGCGGCCGCCACCACCCGAATTGCTGCGACCGGTGGCCGTCGCGCTGGACAGATTCTTCCCATGCGCCGCAATCGACGGCGTTGACGAGGGCGGCTTCCTGATCAGGAGAGATCACCTCGGGCAGAAGCCGAACGCCCGAGGGAAGCGTATCAAACGCCATTGTTGGTCCTTTGCGGCCCAGCCCAGTATGTAACACCAAATTGGTGTCCGGAAAAGGATTGGACGTCATCATGCCTGAGCTGGACATTTCGTTGCATGGCGGCGGCCGTCTGATTGAGGGGCCCGCCTGCGTTGAGGAGGGGGCGGCCTGGCTCGCCGCGCGCGAGCCACGTTTTGCGCAAGCGCTGGAGCAGACCGGACCATTGCCGCTGCGCCTACGTGAGGATGGCTATGCCGCGCTTTTGAGCGCGATCGTCAGTCAACAAGTCTCTGTCGCCTCGGCGCATGCGATCTGGCGCAAGCTCGACGCCGCCAAGCTGACCCGGGCCGAGGCCGTCGCGGCCGCCACGGAAGAGACGCTGCGGGGCTGCGGGCTGTCACGCCAGAAGATGCGCTATGCGCGCGCACTGGCCGCAGCGGAGATCGACTATGCCGCCCTGCGCGCCGCACCCGAAGACGATGTCATCGCGGTGCTGACTGCCGTACCGGGGATCGGCCGCTGGACGGCGGAGATCTATGCCATGTTTTCGCTCGCGCGCGTCGATGTCTTTGCGCCGGGCGATCTCGCGCTTCAGGAGGCCACGCGCCTGCTTTTCGACCTCCCCGACCGGCCAAAAGAGCGCGAGCTGCGCGCCATGGCCGAGGCGTGGTCGCCCTGGCGATCGGTTGCGGCCCGGCTTCTCTGGGCGTACTTCCGGGTGGCCAAAGCGCGCGAGGGGATCCGATGACAAGCACGACCGACATTCGCCCATTGCACTCGGCCCGCCGCGGGGCGGCGCCGGGCGCGGCGCGCCAGCTTGTCGTGTTTCTGCATGGCTATGGCGCAGACGGAGCGGACCTTTTGGGCCTTGCCGACCCGCTCGCGCCGCATTTGCCCGACACCGCCTTTCTCGCGCCGGACGCGCCCGAGCCCTGCGCCGCCGCGCCCATGGGCCGGCAATGGTTCCCGATCCCTTGGATCGACGGCTCTTCCGAAGCGGCGGCCCTGGCGGGGATGGAGCGCGCAGCGTCCGATCTCGACGCCTACCTTTCGGACCTCTTGGATAAGGAGGGTCTGCCGGCCGACCGATTGGTCCTTGTGGGCTTCTCCCAAGGCACGATGATGAGCCTTCACGTCGCCCCGCGCCGGGCCGAGCCAGTGGCCGGCATCGCGGCCTTTTCCGGCAGGCTCATGGTGCCAGAGCGCCTCGCGGCCGAAGCCGTTTCAAAGCCGCCGGTCCTCCTTCTTCACGGGGATGTCGACGATGTCGTGCCCTATGCCAGCATGGCGGCGGCGGCAGAGGCGCTGACCGGCGCGGGCTTTGAGGTCTACACCCACACGATGGAAGGCACCGGACATGGCATTGCTCCGGATGGCTTGGGCCAAGCGCTCGGCTTTTTGCGGCTGAAGCTCGGCATGGCGTGAGCGCGTCCCGGCGGCAGTGCAGCTGAGCAGGCAGGAGCCTCCGGCGGCGATATTTTCCGGCAAGAAGAAGGGGGGGGGCGGTTTTTCGCGGGGGCTGCAAGCGCGTGTGGTGGACCGTGTGCGGCCGGCTCTGGTCGACCGCTCGGGCATGAGCGCCGATCCTGCCGGTGCGTCACGCGGTAAGGTCGACCCAGACCGGGACGTGGTCCGACGGTTTCTCGCCTCCACGGATTTCCTTGTCGATCCCGGCATCCGTCATCAAATCGGCGGCCTGGGGCGTCAGTAGCAGATGGTCGATCCGGATTCCATCGTTGCGGTCCCAGGCGCCACGCTGATAGTCCCAGAAGCTATACTGGCCGGGGGCGGGCTTTAGGGTCCGGACGGCCTCGGTGTAGCCGAGGTTCAGGATCTCGCGGAAGGCGCGCCGGGTCTGGGGCAGGGCGAGCGCATCCTTGCGCCACGCGTCCGGGCGGGCCGCGTCCTCGTCTTGCGGGATGACGTTGTAGTCGCCCGCGACGATGGCGGGGACCTCCTCTGCCAGAAGGGCCGCCATGCGGGCTTTCAGCCGGTCCATCCAAGCGAGCTTGTAATCGTATTTCGGGCCAGGGGCGGGGTTGCCATTGGGCAGGTAGAGACCGCAGATCCGCAGGCTTGCCGTCTCGCCCGACACGGTCGCTTCGATCCAGCGCGCCTGTGCGTCCGATGCATCGCCCGGCAGGCCACGGAACACGTCCTCAAGCGGCAACCGCGAGAGGATTGCAACGCCATTAAAGCTCTTCTGCCCATGGGTGGCGACGTTGTAGCCGCGGTCTTCGAAGAGCGCGAGCGGCACGCCTTCGTCGACCGACTTCAGCTCCTGCAGAAGTGCAACGTCGGGTTTGGCCGCATCGAGCCAGTCGCACAGTGCACCAATCCGCGCCTTTATGCCGTTGATGTTGAACGTCGCAATCCGCATCCGCCGCCTCCCGTGCCACCGTTCTTTATTGACGCCCGCGGGCGGTCGCTGCAAGCCGCCGGTCCTTAGAGCCGCGCTCAGGCGAAGAGACGCGCGGCGGCCCCACCGAGCAACAGGACCGGCGCGCCGCCCGCAAAGAGACCGACGATCCGGCGCGTCTCGGGGTCGTAGAGCATAAGGTCGGCGCGGAGGCCCTCGGCGATCCAGCCCCGATCCGTGAGACCCATGATCGAAGCGGGAGCCCGTGACACAAGCCGCCAGGCCTCGGCGAGCGGCAGCACCCCGCGTGCGGCGAGGCCGAACGCGGCGGCGGACAGCGAGGGGTAGTGATAGTCGGAGGCGAGCGCATCGACGCGCCCCGCGGCAATCAACGTCTCTGCGGCCAGCCCGCCGCGCTTATGGCTGCCGCCGCGGACAACGTTGGGCGCACCCATAATGACGGACTCGCCGCGTGCGCGGGCAGCTTCGGCGGCGTCTTGGCTTAGGGGAAACTCGGCGATGTCGAGGCCCTGTGAGCTCCAGAGCCGCCGCGCGGCGCCGTCCGGATCATCGTGGGAGCCCAGCCGTGTTCCCCTGGCTCGGAGCGCCGCCGCCATCCTCGCGACCGAGGACGGTACCTCAGCGGCGCGGGCGGCCAGCGCCGCCATCACGGCCATATGCGCCTCGGGCCCGCGCCCCGCTTTTGCAGCAGCGCCGGCGAGGCGCGGCGGTGGGCGGCCCGCGGCGAGGCGGTCATGGGGGATGTGGTCGTTGAAGACGAGATAGTCGATCCCGTGGGCCGCCACGAGCGCCAAAACGGCGTCGGCATCGTCGATCATCGTGCGCTCGTAGCGCAGCTGCATGCGCAGATCGAGCCGGATACGGGGTCGCATGGCCGTGAGCGCGGCGGCAAAGCGTTGGGCGAAGTCGGGCCCCCGCATGCCGCCTTCCCAAGACCAGAACTGCGCAAGCCACGCGGTCGTGATCCCAGCCGCAGCAAGCTCGGTTTCGACCGCGAGAAGGCCGGTTTCCAGGTCGGTCATCACGCCACGGCGCGGCGCAAGCTGACGCTCAAAGCCATCGCCGTGGAGATCGACGAGGCCGGGTAGGAGCCAAAGCCCATCCGCTCGGAGGGCGCGCCCTCCGGCCCCGCGCGCGAAGTGTCCGTCAGCGAGGGTAAGATCTTCTGTCCGAAGGCCCGCGTCGCCTAGGACAGCACCGCCCACGAACGTGATCGGTTCTGCCTGGTCCATCGTCACTGCCTCAACATGCGTCATGCTGCAAAGCCGCTGCCGCGCAGCGGGCCGTCCAGGTCGACGTCGACGCACGACCCGTTGGGACAGGGTCCCGCAAGACGCATCGTCACGTGTTATTGCCGGGCCCCCCTAGGGAGGGCTCACATGGAAAAGCTCACATGGAAAAGGATGTCCCGCAGCCGCAGGATGAGGTCGCGTTGGGATTGTTGATCACAAAACGCGCGCCGATCAGTTCTTCGGAGAAGTCGATGGTCGCGTTTTCCAGAAACGGGAGCGACACCTCATCGACGACGACCTTTTGCCCATCGGCTTCGAGCACCAGATCGCCCTCGGCGGCCTCGTCGAGCAGGATCTCGTACTCAAAGCCCGAACAGCCCCCGCCTTTGACCGCAATGCGCAGCGCCTTCGGTGCGGCGTCGATCTCGGCCAGCCGCGCAAACGCGCGATCGGTGACTTTGGGCGGCATCGTAAGGGTCAGCGACATGGGATCTGCTTTCCGAAGAGCTATCGCTGGTAAATGGAGCAAGCGGGCGCCGATCTCAAGGGGGAACGGTCGTTCGGTGCAGCGCGGGCCTTGTGCGCAGATCGGAGTGATCCGCAGAGTGCGTGTGACGCGGCGTTTGTCGGCGCCGCGCGCCAGGTCGCTTTGGCGGTCCAACCGTGACGGCGACGCTGGGACTGTGCACGCCGGATCGCCGCCGGCGCTTGCCGTGCGTGTAAGCGCGGCGTAGGCAGCAGCATGGCCACCGTCACCCTACGCCGCACTGCGCCCGCCCTCCGCGCGGATCGACCGCTGGTCGCCATTGCGTGGATGGTGGTCACGGGGCTTTGTTTCGTTGGGGTGATCGCGACGGTCAAGGTTTTGGGAGACCGGATTCCCGCCGCCCAATCGGCGTTTCTGCGCTTTGCGTTCGGGCTCGTGCTCCTCATTCCGATCTGGCGCTCGCTTTGGGAGGCAGAGCTGACCCGGCGGGCCTGGATCCTCTTTACATGGCGCGGGGCATTTCACGCGGTTGCCGTCATCTGTTGGTTCTACGCGATGACGCAGATCACCATCGCCGAGGTGACGGCGATGAATTACCTGAACCCGGTCTACATAACGCTCGGCGCGGCGCTCCTCCTAGGCGAGCGGCTGCGCGCGCGACGGCTCGTCGCGATCTTTGCGGCGTTGATCGGCGCGCTTTTGATCCTGCGCCCCGGCCTGCGGGAGTTAGAGGCGGGCCATCTCGCCATGATCGCCTGCGCGCTCCTTCTCGCCGGCTCCTACCTTTTGGCCAAGCGTATGACGGGCGAGGCGTCTCCCCAGGTGATCGTCGCACTTTTGTCGGTCATGGTGACGGTGGCACTCGCGCCGATCGCCGCCGTGGTCTGGGTTCCGCCAACGGGCACCGAGTTGGCGCTGCTCCTTCTCGTCGCGGCCTTCGCCACGGCGGGGCACTACTCGATGACGCTTGCGTTCCGCGAGGCACCGATGGCCGTCACCCAGCCGGTGACCTTTCTGCAACTTGTCTGGTCTGTGGCCCTCGGCGCGTTCGTCTTTGGAGAAGAGGTAGACCCGTTCGTCCTCGCCGGAGCTGCGGTTATCGTGGCGTCGGTTACGTTCATCGCGTGGCGGGAGGCGCAGATCAAAGCCGCCGCGGCGAAAGACCCGCCGCCGAACGCGCCGCCTTAGGCCGAGCGGCGAGGAGCTGTGCGCAAAACACGTTGGCGTGACCGGGCGCAGCCCCGGTCAAAACGGCATCACGTGCCCGTCCCATGTCAGGAACCGCCCTGTCGTTTCCAGCGTTAGCGCCTCGAACTGCGCGACGAGACCCGCGGCAGATTCTTCGACCGAGATCGCCGCCGACGGCCCGCCCATATCGGTGCGCACCCATCCGGGGTGATAGGCGGCGACAGCAATGCCCAGCCCCTCAAGGTCGCGCGCAAGGTTCATCGCCAGGTTGGTGGCGGCTGCCTTTGACGCCCGGTAGATGTAGCTGCTGCCATGCGCGCGCTCCGATGAGCCCATTTGCGAGGAGATGACCGCGACCCGGGCATGGCCGGCGACCGATGCAGCGACTTGCAGCGACGGCAAAAGCGCCTGCACCGTTTGGAAGACAGCCGTGACGTTGACGGCGAAGGTGTCGGCCCAGAGTTGCGGCGCGAACCCGTCGGCAAGGTTTTCGTGTCGGTCGACAAAGACCCCGGCATTGCACACGAGTAACCCGACCGGGCGCCCGTCGAGCCTGTGCGCCAGCGTCTCGAACGCAGCCGCGTCCGTTACGTCGAGCGCCAGCCACTCCGCGCCCCCGTGGGCTTTGTCCTCGGGCAGTGCCCGCGCCGTTGCGATGGTCGGGCCGCGAGGGGCCAAACGCTCGACCAGGGCCGCGCCGATGCCGCGATTGCCGCCAGTGACCAGTGTGGCGGGGGCCGTGCCCGCCATCAATTGACCTGCCGCGGCGCAGGGAACGGGAGCGGGAGGACCGGTACGCCGTCTTCGGCAAGCGCGCGAGCGTCGCCGATCTTGGCCTCTCCGCGGATCGCCCGGTCTGGCGCGCGGCCCTCATGGATCGCACGAGCTTCATCGGCGAAGCGCTGGCCGACATCTTCTGTAGTGGCTTCGACCTTTGCGCGAAATTCGGCCACCGCCGCTTCGAAATCAGATGCGGGTTCCGCCAGCGATGGCGCCTTGGCCGGTTGCGCCGCTCCGGCCGGAACAGGCGGCTTTGGCGCCTCTTCTTTGCCCCGTCCGGCGCGCACGCGCGGCGTCATTAGCGCCTTTTCAACTTCGGTGCAGCCGCAGATCGCGCAGGTGAGCCGGCCGGCCTGGGCCAGACTGTCATAGGCGCTTGCGGACGCAAACCAGCTGTCGAAGGCATGCCCTTTGGCGCATCTGAGGCTATATTTAATCATCGCGCGAGCATGTATCTCAGACGCGGGTTAATGCAATATATCCCTCGCAATGGAAGGTTTTTTCCGCAGAGCGCGCGTGCCGGAAGACCTTAGAACGGCGCCGCACGATTGCGTGCACAGAACGCGCGTGGGGTCATGCCGTGATGCGCGCGAAAGAGCCGGTGAAAGTGACTGAGATTTTCCAGGCCAACTTCGGCGGCGACTTCGGCCAGCGGCAGCTCACCGGCGGCCAAGAGTGCGCCGGCCCGGTCCATCCGGATGCGATTGACATAGGCCGAGGGCGTCAATCCCAAATGCCGCTTCATCTGTCGGCACACATGTTCATGTCCGCGTCCCGCGGCCTCGACGAGGCCAGAGGCACCGCGCCGATAGATCTCGGGCCGCCGCGCCGCGTCGCAGGCCTGTGCGAGCCACGCGGGCATCGCGGGCGCAGCGCGGGTCGGGATGTCGGTCATCTCGGTCATCAACGCCAAAAGAAACGCCTCGATCCGCGCCAGACTGCGTGGCCCTGTCAGAAGGCCTTGGGCCAACGAGAGCACATCGTCGGTGCGGTCCGGCGTGAGGGTGAGCGCCACGGGATCGGGCCCCGGCGCCCAAAAGAAGCGGGCCGAGACATCTTCGGCATAGCGCGTGGCCAAATGGTCTGCCGTTTCCGGCCGCACCATCACGTTGAGGATGCGGCACGTCTCGCGCCCCGCCGCCGATAGAGCGTGCACATCGCTCGGCCGGATGAAGACGAGCGTGCCGGCGTCCAACGCATCGACCCGTCCATTGATCTCATGACGGCAGAGGCCCTCGGCGACGACAAACAACTCAAAGTAGTCGTGATGGTGGAGCGGTGCGGCGCTCAGGTGGGCGAGCGGCTTTTGCGCGAGATGAAACGCGTCACCCAGCGACATATACGTCGCCAGCCGAAACAGCTGAGGATCCCCATACCCGGCCATAACCTGGAGAAAGTCAAATACCCATACCAATTAGTCAAGCTGCGTCCTGCCGTAGCGACATTTTGGACGTTAGCGTCAGAGCATCATCCCCTGCCCAAGGCGCATCTGACATGAGCCTCGCCCAAACCGAACGCCCCGACTTGTCTTTCGCACCGGTGACCAACGCCGCGCCGCGGCGGCTAAGCCTGGACGACATTGCGCACTACAACCGAGAGGGGTTTGTTCAGCCCTTCGACATCTTCGCGCCCGAAGAGGTCGCGCGCCTCCGCACCTATGCCGACCGGTTGATCGCCGACATGGGCGCAGATGGTGGCTATGGCATCAATTGCTATCAGGCGCGGCTTTCCGGTCTCTGGGACATCGCGACCGAGCCGCGCATCCTCGACCATGTGGAAGACCTGATCGGCCCCAACATCGTCTGCTGGGCGAGCGCGATCTTGTCGAAAGCGCCGCACGATCCGAAAGCCGTGCCCTGGCACCAGGACGCCTCCTTCTGGGCGCTCTCGCCCGCGCGCACCGTGACGGTCTGGCTCGCCATCGACGACACCGACGCTTTTAACTCTGCGATGCGCTTTATCCCTCGCACTCACGCGAGGGGCGCGCTTAAGGTCCGCAAATCGGAGGGCAAGAGCGTCTTTCACATCGAGACAGATGGCGCGGAGGATCTCGGCGCACCCTTCACCAACGCTTTGCGTGCCGGGCAGATCTCGCTCCATGCCGACATGCTCGTCCATGGCAGCTTGCCCAATGTCTCGGATCGGCGCCGCTGCGGCCTCACCCTCCGTTACTGCCCGCCCGAGGTGCGCATCACCGATCCGGCCTGGGCCACGGGCGTTGAGGCGATTGTCGCGCGCGGGCGCGATCCCAGCGGGCAGTGGCGACACCATCCCAGACCCGAGAACGACGACATCCGGACGACGACGAGCCCCCATGTCGTCGGCAACAACTGATGCAAGTAAAGTGGTACGGACACGCGGCCTTTCGGCTGGTCCCCGATGCGGGGCCCACGATCATCACCGATCCCTACACGCCCGAGGGCGTGGGCTATGACCCGATCCCCGATCCCGCCGACCTTGTGCTGATCTCATCAGATGACGACGACGCCCATTGCCGGTCGGACCTGATCGTGGGCGCACCGACGGTGCTCAACGCGCTCGAAGTTTCCAAGGGCGGCGGGCGGACCGAGGCGCTGGGGGTCGAGGTCACGGCCATTGAAGCGGCAGAGTGGGAGCTGCACCCCGAACACGACGTGCCCGGTCAAAACGGGATGTATCGTTTCACCCTCGATGGTATCCGCTGTGCCCATATGGGCGATGTTGGCAATCCGTTGACCGACCGGCAAACCGCGTTCTTCGAGGATGTCGATCTGCTCTTTGCGCTTGCGGGCGGGTATCTCACGATCGAGCTGCCCGACCTGATGAAGCTGATCCATGCCGTTCGGCCGAAGCTTATCATCCCCATGCATTTCCGCACGCTGACCTACCGGCCGCGCAACACGATGTGGATCGAGAGTTTCCTTAGCCATTTCAAGGATGGCGACATAGACTTTGCTTGCGCTGCCGAGGTTCAAATATCAAAAGGAGACATACCCGACGTCACGCGCGTTCTTGTCATGGACTACGCTCGGTCGGGATAACTTCGCAGCGGCCCGGGCCTCGCCTCGGGCGAGACAACCAGAGGCGGGGCGGAGCAACGCGTCCCGCAGGGAGGACAGGAATGACTCAAAAGCTCGCCCTCGCGGCGTCCGTATTGGCACTTTTGGCGGCAGCAGGCCTCGCGCCGGCTCAGGATGTCGCCCGTGAAGACACGGTCATTTTCGATCTCGACCGAACGATCAGCGATCCCAACAATTTCAACTGGTTCACCCCAGGAACCAAGCGCGAGCACGGCGCCCACCAGACGATGTGGGAGCCGCTCTTCATCCTGAACTACGGCACCGGCGAACTCGACCCCTGGCTTGGCACCGCGATCGAGCCCAATGACGACTTTACCGAATGGACGCTTTCGCTGCGCGACGGCGTAGAGTGGTCGGACGGTGAGGCCTTCAACGCCGACGACGTGGTCTTTACCGTCGAGATGGCGCTTGGCAACGAGGAGCTGTCGAGCCGCGAGGCGGCCACGGTCCGCGCCCAGGTTGCGAGCGTCGCCAAGGTCGACGATCTGACCGTGACATTTACGCTCAACGCGGCCAATCCGCGTTTTGCCGTTGAGAATTTCGGAGTGCGCATCTTCGGCTCGTTCCTGATCATGCCCCAACATGTTTGGGCGGGCGAAGACCCGGCGACCTTTGCTTTCTTCCCGCCCATCGGCACCGGGCCGTATACCTATACGTCCTCGGCCACGAACCGCGCGATCTGGGACCGCAACGACGATTGGTGGGGCGCCAAGACCGGCTTTATGGATCTGCCCGAGCCACAGCGCGTGGTCTTCCTCGAAACGGGGGGTGAAGAGAGCCGCGCCCAGCTCATGGTCGCCAACCAGCTGGACGCCGCGCAGAATGTCACCGTCGGCACCTTTGAGGCGATCCGCGCGCAGAACCCGGCCGTTATTGCGTGGTTCGACGATTATCCCTTTGCCTCGGCTGACCCTTGCGCGCGCCAGCTGGAGATCAATACATCGGTCGAGCCCTGGTCGGATCCGGCGATGCGCAAGGCGATTGCAACGATCATCGACCGACGTCAGATCGTGAACGTTGCGGCTGAAGGCGCGACCCTCGCCTCGCGCTCTATGTTTGCCGAATACGGCTCCATGGCGCCGTTCATCGATGCAGTGGTCGAGGCGGGCTATGGCTTGCCCGAACGCGGCGATGTCGAAGCCGGGCAAGCGATGATCGAAGCGGCCGGTTGGTCCATGGGGTCGGGCGGGGTCTTTGAAAAGGACGGTGAACCGCTCTCGGTCGCGATCCACGTGAACTCCGCCTCGACCGAGTACACCCGGACCATCGACGTGATCGTCGAGCAGCTCAACCGCGCAGGTATCGACGCGCGCGCGGTGCCGGTCGAGAACGGCGTTTTTTGGGGCGAGGTCCTGCCCTTCGGCGCCTATGAGATGAGCTATAGCTGGCTGTCCTGCGGCTCGGTGAATGAGCCTTGGTCTTCGATGGGGCGCTACACCGTCGCCGATGTCGTGCCGGTGGGCGAGCGCTCCCCGGGCTTTAACAACACCTCGCGGTGGGATGGCCCGGCGGCCGAGGCCTACTCTGAAATCGTCGATCAGATGGAAGGGCTCGCGCCAAATGATCCGGCGCTGCCAGGGCTCGTGGCTGAGGCCTATCAGCACCTCGATGCGGAGTTTCCGTTCATCCCGCTCGTGCAATCGACAAAGCTCTTGCCGCTCAACACGACCTATTGGACGGGTTGGCCGACCAACGACAACTACTATAACCACCCGTTCTTTTGGTGGAACAGCACGCACCAGATCATCCACAATCTGGAAAAGGCCGGCGGCTGAGCCGGATCGGGGCCGCGCTGACCTGGCGCGGCCCTTTTTTGTCGAGGCCGCCGCCGAAGAGCGTCGCCCTCGTTTAGGACCGCAGAGCGCGCTCGATAAAACGCGGTGGCGGTGGGGTCTGATGGGGTGGCGCGGAGAGAGAAGGCCGGGAACCGGCACGCCCTGCGCCCGCGCGCCACGGCCGGACACGCGACCGGCCTGCCTTGAGGGAGGACAGTCATGGGACGCATTCCCAGAAGCTATCTGATCAATCGGTTGATCACGCTCGGCCTGACAGTCTGGATCGCGGCGACGGTGATCTGGATCATCCCGCGGCTCTCGCCGATCGATCCGGCCGACGTGATGCTGAGCCGGATGGCGGCCGGGGGCGGTGCCGTTGAAAACTCCGAGCAGATCCTGGCGCAGCTTCAGGAGCGCTTTGGCCTCAACGACCCGCTGATCGTGCAGTACTTCAAGTACCTCTGGAACACGCTCACGTTCGATTTTGGCCTTTCGACCGCGTCCTTTCCGACACCCGTCGCCGCTTTGATTACGCAGGCGCTGCCCTGGACCCTCGGCCTGATGATCCTGTCGCTGATCATCACCTTTGTGATCGGGAACCTTTTGGGCGCGCTCATGGTCTGGGAGGAGAGCCCAAAGCTCGTCAAGGTCGCGATCCCGGCCGCGATGGTCTTTACCTCGATCCCGCCGATCCTCTCGGGTCTGCTCCTTATGTGGATCTTCGCAGCACAGCTCCGATGGTTTCCGCTCACAGGGGCATACGGGCTGATGGTCGAGCCCGGATGGAGCTGGGATTTCGCGATCTCCGTTTTGCACCACGGCTTCCTGCCGGCGCTCTCCATCGTTATCGTGACCTTCGGCTTTTGGGCGCTCGGCATGCGCGGGCTGATGATCACGGTGCAGGGCGAGGACTACGTGACGCTGGCCAAAGCCAAAGGTCTTAAGCCGCGCTACATCCTCTATAAATACATGATCCGCAATGCGATCCTGCCGCAGATCACAGCGTTTGCGCTCAAGATCGGCTTGCTGATCGCGGGGCAGGTGCTGGTCGAACGGATCTTTGCCTATAACGGGATGGGCAAGCTCCTTTATGACGCGATCCTGAACCAGGATTTCCCCGTCATCCAAGGGATCAGCTATGTCATTATCCTGATGACGGCGCTCGCGGTCTTCATCGTGGACTTGATCTATCCCTTCATCGACCCGCGGATCCGGCATGAGGGGGCGACGGCATGAGCACGCTCGACCCCCAGACCCGAGAAACCCCCGTCGACGACGCCAGCGCCGACGCGCCCGCGCCGACCCGAGCGCAAGCAAGGCGGATGCGCCGCTTTGACAATCCGTGGTGGAACCCGAAACTCCTGTGGGGCGTGGGCCTGCTCCTTGGGATCGTCGCGATGGGCATCCTAGGTCGGCTCTTTTGGGATCTGGAGCTGGTCTTTACCGGATCTTCGACCCTGCGCTTGCCGCCCGTCGGCTTTGAGAACCTGCGCGGGCAAGCTGGGGAGTGGGCGACGCCGCTCGGCACGGATGGGGCCGGGCGGGATGTGTTGTCGCTCATCATCATCGGCGCGCCGAACTCTCTCTTTGTCGGGCTATTGGCCTCACTCATCGGAATGTCGGTCGGCATCACGCTGGGCTTCACGGCCGGCTTTGTGGGTGGGCGGACGGATGACGTGATCCGGATCCTCTCGGACGTGATGATCACGATCCCGCCGCTCCTCATCCTCGTGGTGTTCCAAGCGGCCTATGGCGATGTGACGCTGACGGCGATGGCGCTTTTGATCGCGTGCTTCGTCTGGCAATCCCCGACCCGGCTGATCCGCGCGCAGGTCCTCTCCATGCGCGAGTCGGGCTATGTGCAGATGGCGCGGCTATCGGGCGCCTCGACGCCGCACATCATGTTCCGCGAGATGCTGCCCAACCTCGTGCCGTATCTCTTTGGCTCCTTCATCGCCAATGTGACGACCTCCATCGTGACGGCGGTGGGGCTCGAGGTTCTAGGTCTCGGGCCGCAGCGCATCCCAACGCTCGGGCGCACGATCTATGAGGCGATCAACGCAGGCGCCCTCATTCAGAACCTGTGGTGGTGGTGGGGCATCCCGACGATCCTGCTCGCGGTGATGTTCATTGGGCTCCTGCTGATCAATCTGGGGCTCGATGAGGTCTCGAACCCGCGGCTTCGGAGGCTGTCATGAGGGCGGCACGCTTGGCCAAGGCTGGGGGCGCTGCCCCCAGACCCCCGGAGTATTTTCGCCAAGATGATGGGGGAAGAGTGGCTTTGGGCTTGGAGGGCGAACTATGAGTGGGGCTGTTGCCGTAGAGCGCCCGAACGAAAAGCCCGTTCTGACGCTGGAGGACATCTCGATCGACTTCCCGACGCCGAAGGGGCTCGTCCATGCGGTGAAGTCGCTGTCGCTGACGATCCAGCCGGGGCGCAAGGTCGGCTTCATCGGCGAGAGCGGATCGGGCAAGACGACGACGGCGCTCTCGATTATGCGGATGCTGGCGGAACCGGGGCGCGTCGCGTCGGGCGAAATCCGGCTTGGGCAGGACGGCATCGATGTGCTCGCGCTGAGCGACGAGGAGATGCGGCGCGAGCGGCTGTCGCGCGTGTCCTACATTCCGCAAGGCGCGATGAACTCGCTCAACCCGGTGATGCGGGTCGAGAACCAGATGTGGGACGCGGTCGTCGCCCATGAGGGCAAGACCGCGCTCGATCATCTGCAGCGGCGCTCGGACGCGGCCCTCGAGAGCGTGGGCTTGCCGGCGCGGGTCGGCCGCCTTTATCCGCACGAGCTGTCGGGCGGGATGAAGCAGCGGGTCTGCATCGCGCTTGGGGTGATCCTGGCGCCGGAGCTTATCATCGCCGATGAGCCGACCTCGGCGCTCGATGTCGTCACCCAACGGCATGTCATGCAGACTTTGACCGACGTCCAAACCAAGATCGGCTGTGGGCTTATCCTCATCGGCCACGATATGGGGCTGATGGCGCAATCGGTCGATGAACTGGCGGTGCTAAAGGACGGCGTCCTGGTCGAGCACGGGATCACGCGGCAGATCGTCGAGGCGCCAGAGCACCCCTATACGCGCGAGCTCATCTCCTCGGTGCCGCTGGTGGGTGGAGAGAGCTTCCTCAACCCTACCGTCGGCGCGCCGGCCTCGCAGAAGGCGAGCGATGCGCCGCTTTTGGAGTTCAAGGGCGTCTCGAAGGTCTATGGCGGTGTGACGGCGCTCCATCCGATGAGCTTCGCGCTCGAAGGGGACGTGCCGCAGATCATCTCCATTGTCGGCCAATCGGGCTCCGGCAAGTCGACCATGGGCTCGCTGATGCTCGGCTTCAATCAGCCCTCGACCGGTCAGGTCCTGTTCGAAGGGCAGGACCTGGCGGGGCTCGGGGCGGCGGGTTCGCTCGATTTTCGCAAGAACATCCAGGCGGTATTTCAGGACCCCTATGCCTGCTTCAACCCGTTCTACCGGGTCGAGCACGCGCTGAAATTCCCCTACAAGCGGTTCGGGCTGTCGCAGGGCGAGGCAGATACGCAAGCGGCGATGGAAGAGGCCTGTCGTGCCGTCGGGCTCGACCCGGATCTGATCCTGCGGCGCTATCCGCATCAGCTCTCGGGCGGGCAGCGTCAGCGCTTGATCGTGGCGCGGGCCCTCATGCTACAGCCGAAGCTCCTGATCGCGGACGAGCCGGTCTCGATGGTCGATGCCTCGCTTCGCGCGACGATCCTCGCGAATATCTATGACCTGAAGGACAAGCACGGGATCTCAATCCTCTACATCACTCATGACCTTGCCACGGCCTACCACGTCTCGGACTATGTGATCGTGCTCTATCAGGGGCACGTGGCCGAGGCGGGGCCGCCGAAGGCGGTCATCGGCGACCCCCAACACCCCTACACACAGCTTTTGATCGACTCGATCCCATGGCCGGACATGGACCGGCCCTGGGGTACGGCTCGGAGCGCCGACGAAGATGCGGCGATGCTCGACGCGCTGGCGCGCGCGAAAAAGACCGTGTTCCGCGGGGCAATCGACGGGTTTCGGCTCGAAACGGAGCAGGTGTGACCATGCGCGGCGGCGCGGGCCAAGGGACCAGCGTCGACCGCGTCCTCCACGGGTCCGCACAGGGATCGCCCGGGCGGGTGGGCCGCTGCCCGGAGGGCGAGGTCCACGTGGCCGGGCAATCGGGCCGAGCATGACCCATGCCCGCCGCTTCACCGCCGAGAAGATCGGCAAGCGGATCGCGCTCGCCCAGCGTATGCTCCACGCCGCGGCCCTCCCCTTTGCGCCGTTCCGCGTGCATTGGCTGCCTGACGCGGAGGCCGAGCCTCCCCTCGGCGCCGATCTCAGCGGTTGGGACACCATCCCGTGGAACAGCTATTGGGCCGGGCAGAAGCGCAATTTTCTCCTGGCCACCGACGTCACCATCCCGAAAGGCTGGGGCAAAGGGCCGGTTGGCTTGCACCTCCCGCTTGGGGTGGCGGGCGATATATTCACCCATCCCGAGGCGACGCTTTTCCTCGACGGTGAGACCTTCGCCTCCGCCGACCGTTACCACCAGTCGATCTACCTGCCCGAGCGCCTGATCGATGGGCGCCCGCACCGGCTGGAGCTCCACGGCTGGACGGGCCTGAGCGGCTGGCCGCCGAGCCCCGATGACGGCACGCAACTCTTCATGAAGGAATGTTCCGTCGTCGAGTTCGACGTGCCGACGCGGGACTTTCTGTCGCTTGCCGAAGTCGTCCTCGATGCGGCAACACACCTGGCGGAGACACACCCGGCGCGGCACCGGATGCTGACCGCGCTCGACGCAGCCTTTCTCCAGCTCGATACGCGCGACCCGATGGGGGACGCGTTCTATCGCTCCGTTCCCGAAGCGATGACTGCGCTGCAAAACGGCCTCGCGTCGGCGGGCGACCCGCTCGATGTCACGCTCCACGCCATCGGCCACGCCCATATCGATGTTGCCTATCTCTGGCCGCTCTCCCAGACGCGCCGCAAGAACGCGCGCACCTCGCTCAACGTCCTGCGGCTGATGGAGCGGTTTCCGGGCTACCGCTTCTCGCATTCTCAGCCCGCGCTCTACAAAATGACGGAGGAGGATCATCCGGACGTCTTCGAAGGGATCCGCGCCCGCGTCGCCGAAGGGCGGTGGGAGCCGATGGGGGGGATGTGGGTCGAGCCCGATACGAATATCCCGGGCGGTGAGGCGCTGGTGCGCCAGATCCTCCTCGGCCGGCGCTACTTTGCCGAGAAGTTCGGCCGCGGGGCGGAGGCGCCCGTCCTCTGGATCCCCGACACGTTTGGCATGTCCTGGTGCCTGCCCCAGCTTATGGCACAGTCGGGCCTGAAATGGATGGTGACGAATAAGGTGAATTGGAACCAGTACAATCAAGTCCCCGCCTCGACGACCTGGTGGGAGGGGATCGACGGCACCCGCGTTCTGGCGCATTTTCTGACGACGCCGCGCGAGGTCCAGCACCTGCCGTTTCCCACGAACTACAAGTCAGATCTCTCTGCCGAAGAAGTCATCGGCACTTGGGAGAAGTCGACCGCCAAAGAGCGGATCGACGAGCTGCCCATCTGCTACGGCTACGGCGACGGAGGCGGCGGGCCGACGGGGCCGCTCATCCGCCGCGCCGAGCTCTGGGCAGAGATGCCGGGCGCGCCGCGGATGCGGTTCTCGTCGGTCCGCGCCTTCTTCGAAGCGATCGAAGACAAGACCGCCGACCTGCCTGTCTGGGCCGACGAGCTCTACCTCGAAGGGCACCGCGGCGTGCTCACCTCACAGGCCTGGATCAAGCGGGAGAACCGGCGCGCCGAGGCCGCGCTCCATGAGGTCGAATACCTCGCCGCACGCGCCTTTGTGCTCGGCGCGCAAGATCTGCCGTGGGAGAGCCTCACCGAGGCCTGGGAGATCCTCTGTCTCAACCAGTTTCACGACATCGTAACGGGGACGTCCATCGGTGAGGTCTTCGAGGATGCGCGGCTCGACTATCACCGCCTCCACCAACTCGCCGCCGAGATGCGCGCGGCCGCTACGGGCCGGGCCGATGATGGTTGGGGTGTCGTCAACGCCACGCCTTTTCCCATCATCCGGCAGGCGGTGATCCCCGAACATGTCGCGCGCGACCTGCCCGCAGATGCTGCTACGCAAAGTGTAACGGGCGGGATGCTGATCGAAATCGGGCCGCTCGCGCCCTACTCTGTCACCCCGCTTCGCGCCGATGCGCCGCGCGGCTGGGTCCGGGCCGTGCGCCACGCGGACGGCGGCTTTACCCTCGAAAACGATCTGCTGCGGCTCGATTTCTCTTCCGATGCGGCGCTCACCCGGATCTATGACAACCGCATCGGACGCGATGTCCTGAAGCCGGGCGAGGTCGGGAACCGTCTGCAGGTTTTCGAGGATAGGCCGATCTCCTGGGATGCCTGGGACATCGATGCCTTTTTTGAAGACCGCGGTGAGGTCGTGGGCGGGCTCATGTCCGCCGAAGTGATCGAGGAGGGCCCGCTCCGCGTCGCCCTCCGGGTCGAGCGCGCCTACCGGTCGAGCCGCCTCGTGCAAGAGATCCGCCTCTGTGCGGCCTCGCCTCGGATCGACTTCGTCACCGATGTCGACTGGCGGGAAACCCACCTCCTCCTGAAGGTCGCGTTCCCCGTCGCTGTCTTCTCGCCGGTCGCGACCTACGAAATCCAATGGGGCTCTATCATGCGCCCGACGCACCGCAATACGAGTTGGGACTACGCCAAGTTCGAAGTGCCCGCACAGCGCTGGGCGGACCTCTCCGAGGCCGATTACGGCGTCGCCCTGCTCAACGACTGCAAATATGGCTACGACGTCCACAAAGACGTTCTGCGTCTCTCGCTGATCAAGTCCGCGACGATGCCGGACCCGAAGGCCGACCGTGGCCATCACCGCTTCACCTATGCGCTTCTGCCGCATCTTGGCGATTGGCGCGCCGGTGAGGTCATCAAACAGGCCTGGTCGCTGAACTCGCCCGCCGTGGCCGAGCACAGCTTTCGCGCCGCCCTCGGAGGCAAGTCCTTGGTCGAGAGCCGCGCCCCGAATGTGGTCATCGAAACGGTCAAGGTCGCCGAAGACCGCTCCGGCCTCATCGTCCGCCTCTTCGAAGCGCATCGCTCTCGCGGCCCTGTCCGCATCGCCTTCTCCCGCGTGCCCGCCGAAATTCACCGCTGTTCGCTGCTCGAAGAGCCCTTCGGCGACCCGATCCCAACCGACGGCACAGAGGCGCTCCTGACGCTGCGTCCGTTCGAGATCGTCTCCCTCCGCGTGCGCTTCTGACGCGCGGGGGGCGGTTGGGGGCGCTGCCCCCGTCGGCCCTTGGCCGCCGCCCCCGGGCTATTTGACGCCCATAGAAACGGGGAGGAGCGGCGCATCTGGGGGAGCGCATTGCCCCGGCCTTCTTTGGGCCAAAAATATCCCCGCCGGAGGCTCCTGAGCGCGCAGCCGACCCATCGCTTTGATCAAAGCGCGTCCGCACCCGCGCCAGCGGGTGCCCGGCCCAACGGAGAGCGCCGCTGCAAGCGGCGTTTGGAGGCGGGAGCACGCCGTTGGTGGCTTAGAGCGTTGGGTAAAGCGGGAAGCGCGCGCAAAGATCGGCGACCTCGCCTTTCACTTTGGCCTCGACGGGGCCATTGTCCTCCTCGCCATGCGCGGCAAGGCCGTCGACCACCTCGCAGATCCACTCTCCGATCTGGGCGAATTCGGGTGTGCCGAAGCCGCGGGTCGTGCCGGCGGGCGAGCCAAGGCGGATGCCGCTCGTAATCATCGGCTTTTCGGTATCGAACGGGATCCCGTTCTTGTTGCACGTGATATGCGCGCGTCCCAGCGCCTTTTCGGTGGCGTTCCCCTTCACGCCCTTGGGGCGCAGGTCCACGAGCAGCACGTGGCTGTCGGTACCGCCGGTCACCAGATCGAGCCCGCCCGCCATGAGCGCTGTGCCGAGTGCCTGGGCGTTGGCGATCACCTGCTGCTGGTAGAGCTTGAATTCGGGCCGGAGCGCCTCGCCGAACGCGACCGCCTTCGCGGCGATCACGTGCATCAGCGGCCCACCCTGGATGCCGG
>JBCDLH010000011.1:0-156742 GCA_038745585.1 Pseudomonadota bacterium | reverse complement strand
TTCTTGTAGACGACGTCTGTGCCGTCGATCTCGGCATTAACCTCGGGCACCTCCTTGAGGGCCGCGACACAGGCCTTCACGAAAAAGGACATGAAGCCGAGCTTGACGCCGTGGCGCTTCTCGAATGCGTCCTTGTACTCCTTCCGCAGGTCCATGATCGCGCCCATATCCACCTCATTGTAGGTGGTGAGCATGGCGGCGGTGTTTTGCGCGTCTTTGAGGCGGCGGGCGATGGTTTGGCGCAGGCGCGTCATCTTCACCCGCTCCTCGCGCGCGGCATCCTCGGCGGCGACGGGCGCGCGGGGCGGCGGAGCGGACGCCGCTTGGGCGGGCGGGGTCGCGAGCGCTTGGACGGCCGCGCTCGCGCCCATGACATCGGCTTTCATGATGCGGCCGTCGCGGCCCGTGCCTTGGACCTCATCGGGCGTAAGGCCCTTTTCAGCCATGAGTTTCTTGGCGGACGGCGCGTGTTCGACATCGGTGCGGCCCAAATGCGCCGGAGCGGCGGCTGGAGCCGGAGCGGACGCCGGGGCCGGAGCAGGCGCTTGGGCAGCAGCCGGAGCGGGGCCGGGCGCAGCGGCCGCCGCACCGGCGCCGGGCGTGATGAGCGCAAGCTTTGCTGTGGCGTCGACGGTTGTGCCCTCGCCGGCGAGGATCTCAGAGAGGACACCCGCCACCGGGGCCGGCACCTCAACAGAGACCTTATCGGTCTCAAGCTCACAGAGCATCTCGTCGCGCGCGACGCTCTCCCCCACCTGCTTAAACCAGGTCGCCACCGTCGCTTCTGTCACGCTCTCGCCGAGTGTCGGAACCATAACGTCGACCGGTGCGGCCCCCGGCGCGGGTGCTGCCGCTTTCGGCGCTTCGGCGGCGCGTTCGGCCTGGGCCGCCTTGCCTGCGGCTTCGACGATCGTCGCCAAGAGCGCGTCAACCCCAACGGTATCGCCCTCGCCCGCAACAATCTCCCCCAACGTCCCTGCCGCTGGGGCCGGCACTTCGACCGTGACTTTATCCGTCTCCAACTCACAAAGCATCTCGTCGGCCGCAACGGCTTCCCCTGGCTTTTTGAACCAGGTGGCAACAGTCGCTTCAGTGACGCTTTCGCCCAGGGTGGGCACGCGGACTTCGGTTGACATGGCTTAGCTTCCTTCGACGTTAAGCGCCTCGTCGACGAGGGCGGCTTGCTGGGCCTTATGCTGCGACGCAAGACCGGTGGCGGGGGAGGCCGCCGCAGGACGGCCGGCATAGGTCGTGCGGGTGTGGCGGGCACCGATCCGCGTCAGAACCCATTCGATGTTAGGCTCCATAAAGGACCAGGCACCCTGGTTCTTGGGCTCCTCCTGGCACCAGACCATCTCCGCCTGCTTGAACCGTTCGAGCTCTTTGACAGCTGAGATCGCCGGGAACGGATAGAACTGCTCGAATCGTAGGAGGTAGACATCGTCGATCCCGCGCGCGTCGCGCTCCTCGAGCAGGTCGTAATAGACCTTGCCTGAGCACATCACGACGCGTTTGATCTTCTCGTCGGGGACAAGCTTGGTTGCGCTGATCCCGGCTTCGGCGTCGTCCCAGAGCACCCTGTGAAACGACGAGCCGGTCGTGAAGTCGCTGCTCTGGGAAACGCAGAGCTTATGTCGAAGGAGCGACTTCGGCGTCATCATGATGAGCGGTTTTCGGAACGTGCGGTGCAGCTGTCGGCGCAGGATGTGGAAATAGTTTGCAGGGGTCGTGCAATTGGCCACGATCCAATTGTCGCCACCACACATCGTCAGGAAACGTTCGAGCCGCGCGGAGGAGTGTTCCGGCCCCTGTCCTTCGTAGCCATGGGGCAGAAGGCAGACGAGGCCCGACATGCGGAGCCATTTCGACTCGCCCGACGAGATGAACTGATCGAACATGATCTGGGCGCCGTTGGCAAAATCGCCAAACTGCGCCTCCCAGAGCGTCAGCGCATTCGGTTCCGCCAGCGAATAGCCATATTCGAAGCCGAGAACCGCGTATTCGGAGAGCATCGAGTCGATGACCTCATAGCGCGCCTGCCCCTCGCGGATGTGGTTGAGCGGGTAGTGTCGCTCCTCCGTCTCTTGGTTGATGATGCCCGAGTGGCGCTGGCTAAACGTGCCGCGCGTCGAGTCTTGCCCGGCCAGCCGCACAGGGTAGCCCTCGGTGAGCAGAGAGCCGAAGGCCAACGCCTCGCCCGTTGCCCAGTCAAAGCCCTTGCCGGTTTCGAACATTTGGGCCTTTGCGTCGAGGATCCGCGCCACCGTCTTGTGCACGGGATAGCTTTCGGGGAGCCGTGTCAGCGCCGCGCCCACTTGCTCGAGCGTTTCCGGGGAGATCGCCGTCTCACCGCGCTGATAATCGTCGGGCCGCCTGTCAAGGTGCGACCAGCGCCCATCGAGCCAGTCGGCTTTGTTCGGTTTGTACTCCTTACCGGATTCGAACTCTTCAGCGAGATGGGCCTGAAACGCGGCCTTCATATCCTCGATCTCACCCTCGGGGATCAGCCCGTCCTGCACCAGCCGTTCGGTGTAGAGGCTCAGCGTCGTCTTGTGCTTCTTGATCCGCTTATACATCAGCGGATTGGTGAACATCGGCTCATCGCCCTCGTTGTGGCCGAACCGCCGGTAGCAGAAGATGTCGATGACGACGTCCTTGCCGAATTTCTGGCGAAACTCGGTGGCAACCTTCGCGGCATGCACGACCGCTTCGGGGTCGTCGCCATTCACGTGGAATATCGGGGCCTCGACCATCAGCGCGATATCGGTGGGATAGGGCGAGGAGCGCGAGAAATGCGGCGCCGTGGTAAAGCCGATCTGGTTGTTGACAACGAGGTGGATTGTGCCGCCGGTGCGGTGGCCTTTGAGGCCCGATAGCCCAAAGCACTCCGCCACCACGCCCTGCCCCGCAAAGGCCGCATCGCCGTGGAGCAGGATCGGCAGCACAGCCGTCCGCTGCGGATCGTTGAGCTGATCCTGCTTGGCGCGCGCCTTGCCCAGCACCACTGGATTCACAGCTTCGAGGTGTGAAGGGTTGGCCGTCAAGGACAGGTGGACGGAATTGCCGTCAAACTCCCGGTCCGAAGAAGCGCCGAGGTGATACTTGACGTCGCCCGACCCGTCGACATCCTCGGGCTTGAAGCTGCCGCCTTGAAACTCGTTGAAGATCGCGCGATAGGGCTTGGCCATCACATTGGCCAGCACCGAGAGACGCCCGCGGTGCGGCATTCCGACGACGATATCCTGAACCCCCAGAGCCCCGCCGCGCTTGATGATCTGCTCCATCGCCGGGATCAGGGCCTCGCCCCCGTCGAGCCCAAATCGCTTGGTCCCCATATATTTGACATGGAGGTACTTTTCGAATCCCTCGGCCTCGACGAGCTTGTTCAGGATTGCCTTGCGGCCCTCCCGCGTGAACTGAATCTCTTTGCCATAACCCTCGATCCGCTCCTTGAGCCAAGCCGATTGCTCGGGGTCGGAGATATGCATGTACTGGAGCGCGAAGGTCCCGCAATAGGTCCGGCGCACGATGTCGACGATCTGGCGCATTGTTCCGGTCTGCAGGCCAAGCACGTTGTCGAGGAAGATCGGCCGGTCCATGTCGGCCTCGGAGAAGCCGTAGCTCGCCGGGTCGAGCTCGGGCCGTTCCTCGGCGTCTTTCATACCGAGGGGATCGAGATCGGCCGCCAGATGGCCCCGGATCCGGTAGGCGCGGATCAGCATGATCGCGCGGATCGAGTCGAGTACCGCGCGCTTGATCTGATCGTCGGTGACCTCAACGTGCTGGGCCTGTGCAACGGCGCGGATCTTCTCGCCTGCGCCTTTCATCTCACGGGCCGCCTCGGGCCACTCGCCCGTCAGCGCTGCGGTGATCTCATCGGCCACGAAGTCTTCATGTCGCGCCCAGGAGGGACCGGTGGCCTCCGCCTTCACCGACCGTTCCTCGTCCCCAAGCTGGCGGAAGAACTCCTGCCATTCCGCATCGACCGCATTCGGATCGTCCGCATAGCGCGCATACAGCTGCTCGATATAGGCCGCGTTCGGCCCCTGCAGGAAGCTCGACGCTTTGAAGATGTCGTTGCGGGACTGTTCGGTCATCGGGATACCTCATGCGGGTTGCGACCATACCTGTTCGCGCCTGGCTGCGCTCGGAGCATCAGAAGAACGGCGAGACCCGCCGAAACGAGGCAGAAGAGCGCGAAAATGGTGATGGCCCAACCGAGCCCTGCCAGTTCGGAATTGCGTGGGCCATCCAGCAAAGTCCTGAGGTAGCCGACCGCGAGAACGCCGGCTGGAAGCAGAACCAGCACCCGCGGCGCCCCAATGTCGTGCAACCGGCGGCTGCCGGCTGCGTGCAGAGGAAACGCAACGGCTGCCAGGCTTGCCCAGATCAAGGGGTGCACGCTGCTCAGCCAGTTGGCAGACGTACGCCATTCCCGCCCATAGGCGAGGCCCTCCGCCCGTTCGCGCGCGAGGAGCCACTCGATCAGGAACTCTTCCAGGATCGCCGCAAGTAAAACGACGCCTGCGCAGACACAGGCAAACCACCAGAACTCGGAGCGCGACGCGCGCCCCGAGGGTGTGAACGCCTTGCGTAGGCATGTCGATGTCGCCTGCGCCGGGCCCATGGATCAGCCAATCGCTTCCAGCACGGCCTGCCCCAGATGCGCGGGGCTTTCGGCCACGACGATCCCGGCGGATTTCATCGCTTCGATCTTGTCTTCCGCGCCGCCCTTGCCGCCCGCGACGATGGCGCCGGCGTGGCCCATGCGGCGGCCCGGGGGGGCGGTGCGGCCGGCGATGAAGCCGGCGGTGGGCTTCCAGCGGCCCTTTTGCTTTTCGGAGGCGAGGAACGCGGCGGCGTCTTCCTCCGCCGAGCCACCGATCTCGCCGATCATGATGATGGCCTGCGTCTCGTCGTCGGCGAGGAACATCTCCAGCACGTCGATATGCTCCGTCCCCTTGATCGGGTCGCCACCGATGCCGACGGCGGTGGACTGGCCGAGGCCGCTGTCGGAGGTCTGCTTCACCGCTTCATAAGTCAACGTGCCGGAGCGGGAGACGACGCCGACCTTGCCGCGCGTATGGATGTGGCCGGGCATGATGCCGATCTTGCAGGCGCCCGGCGTGATGACGCCCGGACAATTCGGCCCGATCAGCGTGGAGGACGACCCCTCCAGCGCCCGCTGCACCTTCATCATATCGAGCACCGGAATGCCCTCAGTGATGCAGCAGATGAGCGGGATCTCCGCGTCAATCGCCTCCAGGATCGAGTCCGCAGCGAAGGGCGGCGGGACGTAGATCACGGACGCATTCGCCCCGGTCTTCGCGACCGCCTCGTGGCAGCTATCGAAGACCGGCAAATCGAGATGCTCCTGCCCGCCCTTGCCCGGCGTCACGCCCCCGACCATCTGCGTGCCATAGGCAATCGCCTGCTCGGAATGAAAGGTCCCCTGCGAGCCCGTAAAGCCCTGGCAGATCACCTTGGTGTTTTCGTCAACGAGAATGGCCATCGGGGCCTCCTTGAACTTCAGATCTCTTGTGGCCATTACGGCTCAAGTAGGCGTGTGGAAGGCCGTATGGGCACACGTACGCGGTGCGCCCAGTTTCTTCGGTCACTTGCAAGTAACAGATCCGCATATCGCCAGCGGAGGCGAAGCGCGCCGTGCCAGTTTGAATTGGAAGGCAAACCAAAGCTTTCGAATGGATTACCATTTGGATGCCGCGCCAAAGGCTTCCTTGAAAACTGTCGAGCTTAAATCGCTTTGGCAGCCTAGCAGACACGTCTTGGATAGTGATGCCGTCGGCTTTTTCGAAAGTAAGGTGACGGCGAGCGTTGATCGCAAAGGCGAAGCACGTCTCTATAACGAGTTCACATACAAGTCCTCTCATTTTTTCATTATTATAGGGCCAAACCGCGTCTGCGAGCGCGGCCAGCCTCAAGGCCTCTCGAGTTGCACGGTCGTCGGCGTGTCGTGCTGACGCCTCAGAGTTTTGCAATCCTATCGTTTCGACGTCCACGAACACGGGAGCCTCACCCCTTCACAGCCTTCACCACCTTCTCGGCGGCGTCGCTCAAATCGTCGCCGGCGATGACGTTGAGGCCGGAGGTGTTGATGATCTCCTTACCCTTCTCCACATTCGTCCCTTCGAGGCGGACGACGAGGGGAACCTGCAGGCCGACCTCCTTCACCGCGGCCACGACGCCCTCGGCGATCACGTCGCAGCGCATGATGCCGCCGAAGATGTTCACGAGGATGCCCTTCACGTTGGGGTCCGAGGTGATGATCTTGAAGGCCTCGGTCACCTTCTCCTTCGTCGCCCCGCCGCCCACATCGAGGAAGTTCGCGGGCTCCGCGCCATAGAGCTTGATGATGTCCATCGTCGCCATGGCGAGGCCCGCGCCGTTCACCATGCAGCCGATCTCACCGTCGAGGGCGATGTAGTTAAGATCGTGCTTGGAGGCGGCGAGTTCCTTCGGGTCCTCCTCCGTCTCGTCGCGCAGGGCGGCGATGTCGGGGTGGCGATAGACGGCGTTGCCGTCGAAGCCCATCTTCGCGTCGAGGCACTTCAGATCGCCCTTATCGGTGACGATGAGCGGGTTGATCTCCAGCATCTCCATGTCTTTCTCCATGAAGAGCTTATAGAGCGTGCCCATCAGCTTCACGCATTGCTTGACCTGCTGGCCGGTGAGGCCGAGCGCGAAGGCGATGCGCCGTCCGTGGAACGGCTGGTAGCCGGTGGCGGGGTCGACGCTAAACGACAGGATCTTTTCGGGCGTGGAGGCGGCGACCTCCTCGATATCCATCCCGCCCTCAGTCGAGCAGACGAAGGAGACGCGCGATGTGCCCCGGTCGACGAGGAGGGCGAGGTACATTTCCGTCTCGATGCCCGAGCCGTCTTCGATATAGATCCGGTTGACCTGCTTGCCGACCGGACCGGTCTGATGCGTCACAAGCGTCCGTCCGAGCATGCGCTTGGCTTCGTCGGCTGCCTCCTCGACCGATTTGGCCAGCCGGACACCGCCCTTTTCGCCTGCATCGGACTCCTTGAACGATCCCTTGCCGCGTCCGCCAGCGTGGATCTGCGCCTTGACGACCCAGAGCGGCCCGTCGAGCTCGCCTGCCGCTGTTTTCGCTTCCTCGGCCTTTAAGACAGCTCGTCCGTCCGACACTGGCGCGCCGTAGCTGCGAAGGAGCGCCTTCGCCTGGTATTCATGGATGTTCACGAAACTGTCCTGTCTTCTTTGCGTTTTTCCACGATTGGCACGTCAACAAGCGGCTTCCTACGGCCATTTCGACGCAGAACCTGTAATTTCGGAGCAATCACGCCTTATGTGATCACACGCAAAAAATCTGTGATCACAATTAAATGGCAGCTGTCGTCAGGACTGGCACCGTGCCGGAGAATTAGGCGCCTGCGCGCGCGGTCACAGTGTCTTCCAGCCGTCGTGCCACCAGGTCGGGCACGGACGGGTCGATGACTTCGGACGGGTCCTGCCCAACGGTACGGCGGCGGCGCAGCAAAAAGACTTTGCCCCAGCCGCGCAGGTTGCCAACCGAAGGCGCCGTTGCATCGGCCGGGAACCGCGCGCGCCAGTCCTCGGCCAGTGTCAGCCCGAGCGCTTCGGCGTGGCTGAGCATCCAGTGCAACGTCACGTTCGAACGGGCGCGCGCCGCCGGCAGACGGTGGACCTGCCCGCCGATATCGCCGTGGCTGCCCGCAAACCAGCGCTGCTCGACGCGCGCGCTCTGCCCCTGCGTCTCCCACATTACGGGCTCATAGGCCTGGCGCGTCTCGTCGAGGGCCAGCGCGTGATAGCCGTGGCGGATATGCTGCCCGAGCGCGTGGTTGTGAAAATCATGCAGCGGCGCGCTCCAGCGCCAAAGGAGCGGCAGACGGAGCCCAAGCGCCTTCACCGTGTCCCACACGCCGACCATCTCGACAGTCACGTCCCGGTGGCACGCGCTTGCGCGAAACGCCGCCGCTGCCGCGCTGTCGGGTGCGCTGCGGTAATGGCGATAGGCCTGCCGGATCACGCGCTCGGTCGCCATCTCCGCCCGGGGCAGGCCAATCGTGTCAATCGCGCCCGCAAGGCTGCGCACCGCAAAGGCGCCGCGCGAAAAACCGAAGAGAAAGATCTTGTCGCCCGGCCGATAACGAGAGGCGAGAAAGCCATAGGCGCGTTCGATTTTACGGTTGAGCCCACGTCCGGTCATAACATTTCGGGTGGAGGCCCAATCGTCCCATTGGAGACCGGCCTCGTAAAAGACGAAGCGGTCCGCCCGGGCACCGCGTTCGGTCAAAAGCTTCCAGGTGAGGCCCGCATTGGTCTCCCGCCCCGGCTCAAGCGACGAAAGCGTGCCGTCGAGGATCACGATGAGCGCGACCGGACCGCGCCGGTGCCCGCCCGCGCCCGACATCCGCCGGACACGCCGTCGCCGCAGGCGCAACCACGCATCGAAGGACCGCGAGAGCCGCATCGACCAAACCTCCTCCCAATCAGAGTGCCCCGGCCCTCGGGGCATTGCCCAGCCTTGGAGAGGAGTTGCGCGAGAACGTGACGGCGGCGTGACCGGCGCGCGACGCGCGCTCAGGCGAGCCGCTGCACCGTCTCAAAGCGGAGCGCGCCGAAGCCGTTAAAGCGCGTCGCTGTTACACCGGAGTAAGCGCCCATGGCGTGGACGAGCACAGCGTCGCCCTCGGCGATCTCCGCGGGCAAGGGGATTAGGCCCGGCAACGTATCTAGGCTGTCGCAGGTCGGCCCGAAGACGGTCCACGCGCGCGCGGTGCCCCCGCGCGGCGTGCCATCCGGGGCAAGGACATCGAGCCGATCCGTCATCGGCAGGTTCAGCATTTCGGCCAGTCCGCCATAAATGCCGTCATTCAGGAAAACGTGCGCGCCCCGGACGGCGCGGACCCGCGTCAGCAGACTGCAACACTCTGCGACCATCCCGCGGCCGGGCTCGCAGACGAGGTCGGGCCCTGTCGCGCCAAAGCCCGCGCGCCGTGCGGCGCCGATCGCCTCGAAGATCGGCGCAAGGTTCGGGGGCTCGGCCTCCATGCGGTGCGCCGGAAAACCGCCGCCGACATTAAGCCGCGCGATTTCGACTGAAGCGGCGCGCGCGATCCGCGCGGCCTCTCGCACATAGGCGCGCCAAACGGCCACGGGCGCACATTGGGTGCCCGGATGAAAAGTCAGCGATGGGACGAACCCGGCGCGCGCCACTTGCGCCAAGAGCGGCGCGGCGGCGTCGGGCGGCGCACCGAACTTCGCGCCGAAATCGTAGGCGGCGCCCTTGGCCTCAAGCTTGAAGCGGACGCTGAATTCGGCGCCGGCAGGTACGAGGTCGATCAAGCGGGCAAGTTCGCCCGGACTGTCGAGGCTGAACGAGCGGACGCCCAGCGCCACTGCGCGCGCGATCTCGGCCCGGGATCGGACGGGGTTGTTGTAATGCAAGACGGCGCCCGGAAGCGTCGCGCGCATCAGTTCGATCTCGGGCACAGAGGCGACATCGTACGCGCCGATCCCGGCGGCGGCGAGGTTTTCGAGGATGGCGGGCTCGGGGTTGGCCTTCACCGCGTAGCTCACCAAACCGGGAAACCCGGCGAGAAACCGTGACGCGACGCGTTGGAGTACCTCCGGCGCAAAGCAGAGAACCGGCGCATCCGGGTCCAACCGGCGCAAGACTTCGATGGGGGTGGCGTGGATCGACCGGGCCGGGTGCATAGCCGGACCTCCTGATTTTGGCTGCTCGCAAAGCCAAGGCTCGCCGCTCTGATCGGCGGTTTCACCTACGCCTTCGACCCAAATGAGCGAAGTTGACGGCAAATTGCTCGAAGCGTAGATCATTTTGCATGGATAGCCTGGACGAACGCCTCCTCGCCGCGCTTGCCGCCGATGCATCGCAAAGCACCACGGCGCTGGCACGGGTGCTCGGTGTCGCGCGGTCGACGGTGCAGGCCCGGCTCGAACGGCTGAAAGGCCGCGGCGTGATCGCGGGCTATACGATCCGCCTTGGCGGCGAGATCGCCCGCCGCCGGATCCGCGCGACAATCCTCCTCCAGATCGAGCCGCGTAGCACGGCAGCCGTGCTGAGCCGTCTGAAGGCGATGACCGAGGTCGAAGCCTGCCACACTTCCACCGGCCGGGTGGACTTGATCCTCAGCGTCGCCGCTGAAGACACCGAGCGGCTCGACCAGGTCCTCGACAAGATCGGCACCGTGCCCGGCGTCCGCGGCACCGAGAGCCTGATCCAGCTCAGCACACGGTGGGACCGGCGAATTTAGAGCCGACTCGGGGAGGGGGGCCAGCCCCCCCGTCGCCCGCGGCGACTCCCCCCGCGATATTTGACGCAAGAAGAACGGTGGGGCGGTCGGGACGGACCCAAAAGCGTGCAAAAGGACGAAAGGCCCAGCCCCGGGGATCGGCGTGGACACTTGGGAGGCGCGCGGCAAGCCTTCCCCTTCTGCCCGGCCTCCGCTAGATCAGCCCCGCCGCATGGAGGGACGCCCGATGGCGATGGAAAAGACGTTCGACGCGAAAGAGGCCGAGACCCGCATCTACGCGATGTGGGAGGCGGCGAAGTGCTTTGCCGCTGGCGCCAACGCCAAGCCCGGCGCGGACGCGTTTTCCATCGTGATCCCGCCGCCCAATGTGACGGGATCGCTCCATATGGGCCATGCCTTCAACAACACACTCCAGGACATTCTCATCCGCTGGCACCGGATGCGGGGCGACGACGTGTTGTGGCAGCCGGGGACAGACCACGCGGGCATCGCCACGCAGATGGTCACCGAGCGCGAGATGATGCTGAACCAAGAGCCCAATCGCCTCGACATGGGGCGTGAGCGCTTCGTTGAGCGGGTTTGGGAGCAAAAGCACAAGTCCCGTGGCACGATCATCGGGCAATTGAAGAGCCTCGGCGCGTCCTGCGATTGGGATCGCGAAGCGTTCACGATGGATGGCGGCTTTCACGACGCGGTCCTGAAGACCTTCGTCGATTTCTACAACAGCGGAATCATCTATCGCGGCAAGCGCCTGGTAAACTGGGACCCGCATTTCCAGACGGCGATTTCGGACCTCGAAGTCGAGAGCGTCGAAGTCCAGGGCCATATGTGGCACTTCAAGTACCCGCTCGCGGGCGGCGAGACCTACACTTACGTCGAGCGTGACGCGGAGGGACATGTCGTCCGTGAGGAGGAGCAGGACTACATCTCCATCGCGACAACACGGCCCGAGACGATGCTTGGGGATGGCGCGGTTGCCGTTCATCCGGATGACGTTCGCTACGCTCCCATCGTCGGCAAGCTCTGCGAGATCCCAGTGGGGCCAAAGGAAACGCGGCGGCTGATCCCGATCATCACCGATGAGTATCCCGACCCCGATTTCGGCTCGGGCGCGGTAAAGATCACTGGCGCGCATGATTTCAACGATTACGCCGTCGCGCAGCGCAACGGCATTCCGCTTTACATCCTGATGGATGGGGCGGGGTCGATGCGGGACGATGGGCTGTCCTATGCCGACAGCGCCGATATCGCGCGCGCGGTTGCGAATGGGGAGATGAAGTCCGAGGAGGTCGATGTCGATGCGGTGAACCTCGTCCCCGACGCCTATCGCGGGCTCGACCGGTTCGAGGCCCGCAAGCGCATCGTCGCCGACATCACCGAAGAAGGCCTCTCTGTCATGATGCCCGACGAGGAGGGCAACCCCCAGCCTTACGTTGAGCAGAAACCGATCATGCAGCCCTTTGGCGACCGCTCGAAGGTCGTCATCGAGCCGATGCTGACCGATCAGTGGTTCGTCGACACCGCGCAGATCGTCGGCCCCGCTATCGACGCGGTGCGCCAGGGCGACACGCGGATCCTTCCGGAGCAGGACCAAAAGGTCTATTTCCACTGGCTCGAGAACATCGAGCCGTGGACGATCAGCCGCCAGCTCTGGTGGGGGCATCGGATCCCGGTTTGGTATGGGTTCGACCTGCGCCTGACCGAGTTCACCGACGATGAGGGGGACGGCACGCTCGACCCAACGGAGATGCTGCGCTTTCTCACTGCGGAAAACCTCGTGCGCGGCACCGACCGGCACCACGCGGCGATGGATGCGGACGCGGTGAAGGAGAAGTTCGCCGACGTGATCGCCGCCCTGCCGACCCCGCTCAACCACGCGCGGGTCGTCGAGGTCGAGGATCGCCACGCCGCGGCGCATAGGCTTGCGGGCTCGCTTGCGCAATACGAGATCGACCAGGACCCGACGCAGCTCGTCTACCCGATCTGGCGCGACCAGGACGTGCTCGACACGTGGTTTTCCTCCGGCCTCTGGCCCCTTGGCACGCTGGGCTGGCCCGAGGAGACCGATGCGCTCAAGCGGTACTTCCCCACCTCCGTCCTAATCACAGGGTTCGACATCATCTTCTACTGGGTCGCCCGGATGATGATGATGCAATACGCCATGGTGGGCGAGCGCCCATTCGACACTGTCTATCTCCACTCGCTCGTCCGCGATGAGAAGGGCAAGAAAATGTCAAAGAGCGTGGGCAACGTGCTCGATCCGCTCGACCTCATTGACGAATACGGTGCCGACGCCGTTCGCTTCACGCTCACGGCGATGGCCGCAATGGGGCGGGATCTCAGGCTCTCAAAAGACCGGATCGCGGGCTATCGCAACTTTGGCACCAAGCTTTGGAATGCAGCGCGGTTCGCGGAGTTAAATAGCGCGACCGCGCGCGAGGTCGGCGTGTCGCACGTCGCGCCAAAGGCGACCGCGCCGGTCAATCGCTGGATTCTCGCGGAGACGGGCCGCGTGCGGGAAGAGGTCGACGGCGCGCTCACGGCCTATCGCTTCAACGAGGCCGCCAACGCGATCTATGCCTTTACCTGGCACATGGTCTGCGACTGGTATGTCGAGTTCGCCAAGCCGCTCCTTCAGGGAGACGACGCCGCGCTTAAGGCCGAGACACAGGCCGTCATGGCCTGGGTGATTGATCAGTGCTTGGTGCTGCTGCACCCCATCATGCCCTTCATCACGGAGGAGCTCTGGGGCGTCCTCGGCACGCGCGAAAAAATGCTGATCCATGCCGATTGGCCGACCTACCGCGCCGACGATTTGGCCGATGCGGAGGCGCAGGCAGAGATGTCCTGGGTGATCTCGCTGATCGAAGAGGTCCGCTCGGCCCGCGCGCAAATGCACGTCGCGGCGGGCCTCTACGTACCCATGGTCCATACCGGGCTCGACGCGGCGGCGCAGCAGGCCTGGAAGCGCAATGAGACGCTGATCAAGCGCCTCGCCCGGATCGAAAGCCTGGAGCAGGTGGCGGCACTCCCCAAAGGCGCCGTCACCATCCCCGTCCGGGGCGGGACGATGGGCCTGCCCATCGCCAACATCATCGATGTGGCGGCGGAGAAAGCGCGGCTGGAAAAGTCACTCGCCAAGCTCAAAAAGGAGATCTCGGGCCTCTCGCGCCGCCTGGAGAACCCCAAATTCGCGGAAAGCGCGCCCGAGGACGTGGTCGAGGAGACGCGCGAGAACCTCGCCGCGCGCGAAGGCGAAGCGAGCAAGCTTGGCGCGGCCCTGGCGCGTTTGGCCGAGGTCGGCTGAGCGGCGCGCCTCTCGGCATACTCTCGGCGCCCCCTATTCCAATCGCTCCAACTCGCGGATCAGCCCCCGCCGCTGGTTTTCATGGGAGCGGTAGGAACGCGCCTCCGCCCGCGCTTGCCGCACCGTGCCTTCGTAGAAGGCCTGCGCGGTCCGCACTCGGTTGGCGGCATCCCGCAGCATCCGATCTAGTCGCGGTGCGGCGCGCTGATATCGGCGCATCATATCGCGGATCAGTACAATGTTGGTTTCGGCCAGCGTGATCTCATCGGTGTCCATCGAAAAACTGATTACACCGCCTGCTGCCCCGGCAAAGCGCTGCGAGGCGTTGCTCATCATCCCCGGCAGTCCAAGAACCGCGCCGGTGGCGTTGTTCGCATTGCCCGGGAGCGATGGCCCCGACGGCCCGAGAGCTGCATCGACGATCGTCTGCGTGGCAAAGATGCCCCCCGCCACCGCGAGCCCAGCCCCAAACGTCGCAACCGTGATGCACATGCTCACCGCGGTGATCGCCACATTGATCATCCGCTGCGCATGGGCCTCTTTCAGTTCGCGCCGCGCGCGCACCAGCTCCCGGTCGAGGGTGCGCAAAAACCGTATGTCGCGCTGCATTTGCCGCCGGATCCGCCGCGCCTGCTCGAGATAGATCGCGGAGAGCGCGGAGAGCGCGGTGAAGACGCCCGCGCGCACCCGCGCGCCGAACATCGCATTCCGCTGCTCGAGGATTCCAAGCGTCAGCACATAGCGGCTATAGGCGCGCGCACCGGCCCGCCCGTCCCGGGCCTGGGCAAACACGATCCGGTTCCACTCGCCATTGAACTCTCCCATTGCGCGTTCGAGCGCCTGGAGGTCTTGGCGATAGCCCGCAAGAGTCCGGCTCGGTAGCGAACTCAACGCGCGGAAATTCGCCCCGGCTTCCGTCGTGGCGGCATCCGCGTCCCTGTCGATGGCTTCGATGTAGCGTTGAATGGGTCGGGAATTGACAAAAGCTGTTGCTGTTTCGAGGTCTATACTGATCTCCTGCACCGTCGACAGGCTTGAGTGCCGACAGGACCCCAACCGCCCCTGGATCGGTTGGACTTGTTACAATGTGACCGTTTCCCCGATACACACTAACAATCCCGTTTCCTAAGGAAAGCCGCTCTGCAGCACGAGCGCCGACCTGCCCGAAAAAGAGCTTCGCTCGCCGAACCGCGCCGCTTCGGCCGCTTCTTCTTGCTCAAATATCGAATTTTTCCGGCAGGGCCGGCACCGCCATCAAACTTGCGCACCGCCTCTAGGTTTCAAAAGGTGTCTTTCAGGTCACGTAAAGTATTTGACACGTGACTATATTAGCACCTATTAACGGCTCATGGACGCGATATTCAAAGCCCTGAACGACCCGACCCGCCGCGCATTGCTCGATGCCTTGCGCGCCAAGGACGGGCAGACGCTGACCGATCTGGAAGAGCAGCTGGAGATGACCCGGTTCGGCGTGATGAAGCACCTCAAGGTGCTTGAGGAGGCCGGGCTTGTCGTCCCTGTCAAACGGGGCCGCTTCAAGCACCACTACCTCAACGCGGTCCCGCTCCAGGAGGTCATAGACCGCTGGATCGAGCCCTTTCTGGCCAAACCCGCCGCGCGCGCGCTCCTGACCCTCAAATCTGACCTCGAAAGGACCACGACCATGCTCGATGCAGAGCCAAAGCCCGACTTCGTCCACCAAACCTTCATCCGCTGCTCCCAAGATGCGCTTTGGGACGCGCTGATGGACCCCGAGAAGATCGCCGCCACGCATTTCATGGCCGGCAAGGTCGTCCGGAAGGGGGACACGGCCACCTACTACAATCCCGACGGTTCAGAGATGCTCGTCTGCCGCGACCTGCAGATCGACCCGAAGACCCGGATCGAACTGACCTTTGAGCCCAAGTGGGAGGGCGGCGGCGCGCCCTCGCGCACCGTCTATCGCATCGCCGTAGAGGGCGCCCAATGCGCGCTTACGGTCGAGCACTACGACCTGACCTTTCCAGTTGTCCATGGCGAAGGCGTCGCCGATGGCTGGGCCCGCTGGGCGGCGTCACTCAAGAGCTGGTTGGAGACCGGCGAAGCGCTCAAGCTCGGGGAGGGATAAGCCATGACGCCCGAACTCTTCTGGCTCACGCTTTCGACGCTGCTGGCCGCTTCGCTCTGGATCCCGTTCATTGTCGGCGTCAACATGATGCCAGCGACCGACGGCCCCTCCCCGTTCCATCGCCCGCCCGATATTCGCGCGATGCCCCCCTGGATCCACCGCGCCTATCGCGCCCATCTCAACATGATCGAAACGCTCGTACCCTTCGCCGCGATGGTGCTCATCGCCCATGTGGCCGGGATCTCGAGCAGCGCCACGCTGGCCGCCACGGTGGCGTTCTTCTGGCTCCGGCTTGCGCATGCGGTCGGGATGATCACGGGCTGGGCCGGGATGCCCCTACGTCCGCTGATCTTTACCGCAAGTTGGGTGTGTACGCTCGTTGTCGCGGGCGCCGTGCTGACCGCCTGAGGCCCAGCGGCGGGGCAGCGCGTGAGCGGCGCTCCGCCTAGGCGTGATCCGGCACATTCCAAGCGCATTGCTCTGGCTGCCCTTTTCTTCCGCAGGTTGAGAGGGGCATTGCCGCGTTTGCGCCCGTCCACGCAGGCGTCCGGATGGAAACCGATGCCAATTCGCGTCACGCTTCCTCAAATCAGCGACATCCAGCGGAAATTTCCCCGATTCATTCCGCACTCGCGCCTAATTGGCTCAAAAAGACGCCTTTCGACAAATAGCCGCGAGCAAAGAGATGCCAAAATCCAAAGATCCCGAGCCACAAGCCCCGCGCAAAGAGCCGCCCGTCCGCTTCGACGATTGGGCTGCGCTTTAACCCTCTTCTCTTGATTTGACCGAGCCAGCGCTCCATATCCCCGCTGCGACCGTTACCGCATTCGATTCCCTGCCTGCCTCTGCGCGCCAGTTCTATCGAGACGCACGACGCGCCAGGCTGCCGCACTCTCGCGGGCAGCAACTACAATGGGAGACACGGGGAATGGCCAATGGCACCGTGAAATGGTTCAACACCACTAAAGGGTACGGATTTATCCAGCCTGACGAAGGCGGTAAGGACGTTTTCGTCCATATCAGCGCGGTCGAGCGCTCGGGCCTGACAGGGCTCGCCGACAACCAGAAGGTGACCTACGACCTTGAGGCCGGACGCGACGGCCGGCAGTCGGCAGTAAACCTCTCGCTGTCGTAGCATCGGACGCGTTCGCGCTTAAAATAGAGCGCCGGCGCACGCGGAGGGCGGGGCCAGTCCCGCCCTTTTTCGTCAACGAAGCGTAGGCGCCGACGTCCTGGAGCGAGGTCGCATTAACGCCTCAAACGGGCGACGTTAACTGGTGCTCGATTTCCGAAGCGAGGGATGCCACCTCCGCTGCCGCAGGCCCCGTGCGCGCTCTCTCGGTCACGCCAACACCCTCGCCCATGGCCTCGGCATAGATCACACGATTGCCCAGCACAGCGTCGGCCATAGGCGCAGGCAACGCCGCCACCGCCGCCGCTGTCTCCGCAAAGACGCGCGTGCCGCGCTTCGCCCGGTTGAGGACCGTCAGCGCCGGTTTGCGTGTGCGCTCGACGAGATCGAGCACGCTCTCAGTGGCCCAGAGATCGAGCGCGGAGGCCGCGACCGGCACCAGTACGAGGTCCGCTTCGCGTAGCGCGGGGCGCAAATCGCTGTCCGCCTTTGGTGGCGTGTCAATGAAGACAATGTCGTGCTCTTTGGAAAGCTTGCCCGCCTCATAGCCGACCCCCCAGGCTGACGCGGTCGAAAACTCCATCTCAGGCGTGCTCTCGGTCCGCTCGACGCGGGTCATAAACCAGCGCCCCAGCGAACCCTGCGGATCAGTATCGAGCACGGCGACGGAGCGGCCCGCACGCAGGAAATGCACAGCGAGATGCACGGCAAGCGTTGTCTTGCCCGAGCCGCCCTTTTGCTGTGCCACCGTGATGATGTGCCCGGCCATGCCACCCCCATACCCGCAATAGGTATGGTGGCTTATCGCGCTTTAGACCACAAGACGTATTGGCGCGAGGCGCGCCGACGCGTCCCGGTTGTGACTGGTATCACGCCGGGGCTCAAATTATGATGCCTGCGATGCGGGCACAAATCTCATGCGCGATTCTGGTGGTGCTGGCGCTTGGCGCTGGCCAGGGTGCTGCGGCGCTCGATAGGGTGGACGTCCGCGTGCGCGGCGGCGACGCAGAGCTCCAAGCGCTCTTGGCGCGCGCCTCAGCAACGCAAGAGTTGCTCGACGGGGCTGAAGACGGCGCCGCGCCGACTGCCGCCGAAATCGTCTCTATCGCCCGGACAGAATACCGCCAGATGCTCGGCGCGCTCTATTCCGAAGGGTATTACGGCGGCAGCGTCTCTGTCTTGGTTGATGGGCGTGAGGCCGCGGACATTTCGCTGGTGTCGCCGCCCGCCCGAGTGGACACCTTCGTGATCGAGATCGAGCCCGGACCGCAATTCCGCTTTGGCGAGGCGCGCATCGCGCCCCTTGCCCCAAGCACGGCGCTCCCCGAAGCCTATGCGCGCGGCGAGATCGCGCGCTCGGGCCCGATCCGCGAGGCGGCACGGGCGGGGATCGCAGGCTGGCGCGATGCCGGACATGCCAAAGCAGCCCTCGCGGAGGAGCGCATCGTCGCGCGGCACCCTGAGGCAATCCTGACCTCGGAGCTCCGCCTTGCGCCCGGGCCGCAACTCCGCTTCGGCCCGCTTGTCATCACCGGCAACAACCGTGTCCGGAGCGACCGCATCCGCGCGATCGCGGGCCTGCCCGAAGGCGAGCTCTATAGCCCCGCCGAACTCGACCGCGCCGCCGAGCGCCTCCGCCGGACCGGGGCATTTCGCGCCGTCACGCTGGAGGATAGCGAAGAGATCGGGCCGAACGGCACGCTGCCCATCGAGGCTACCATTGACGAGGAAAAACGCCGGCGGCTCGGCGCGGGGGTCGAGGTCTCTTCGACCGAAGGCTTTGGCGTCACAGCCTTTTGGATGCACCGCAATCTCTTTGGCGGCGCCGAAAACCTGCGGTTTGACCTTGATATGTCAAATATCGCGGCACCAGACGAAGACAACGGCGAGGACTACATCTTTACCGGGACGTTCCGCCGCCCGGCGACGCCCTTTACCGATGTGGACACCGTCTTTTTCGGAGAACTGGCGCGGGAAGACGAGCCCGGCTACCTTTCAGAATCGGTCACGTTCGGCGCCGGGATCGTCTACTTCTTGTCCGACCGTCTCGAAGTGTCGACGTCCCTCGCCTACCGCGCAAGCCAGGTCGAGGACGCGTTTGGCGAACGCGACTTTCAGCTTCTGGGATTTCCCAGTTACGCCGTCTACGACACCCGCGACAATGAGCTGGACGCGACCCGGGGCGTCTTTATCCGCGCCGACGTGACACCGTTTATCGGCCTCGTCGATATCGACAATGGCGCGCATATCGAGGCCGATGCCCGCGCCTATTTCGGCTTTGGTGAGGACCGGGACATCGTCGCCGCGGGCCGCATCCAGATCGGCAGCCTGGTCGGGCCCGAGATCGATGATGCCCCGCCCGACTTTCTGTTCTTCGCGGGCGGCGGTGGTTCAGTTCGCGGCCAGCCGTTTCAGGCGCTCGGCACCGGCGAGGTCGATGGGCGGATCGTCGGCGGCCGGTCCTATGTCGCGCTCTCAGCCGAGCTGCGGGCCTATGTGCGCGGGCCGCTCGGGCTCGTCGGCTTTGTCGATGCCGGTTACATCGGCGAAGAGGAACTCTACGATGGGTCGGGCGAGTGGATTAGTGGTGCAGGGCTCGGTCTGCGGTATGACACCGGTTTCGGCCCGATCCGCGTGGATCTTGCGACCCCCGTAGATGGCGGCCCGGACGATGCCGACCCTGTACAGATCTACATCGGCATAGGACAGGCGTTTTGAGCCGCCGCACGCCACTCGGCCCGAAATGGGCGGGGTTTGCGCTCGCCGCGGCGCTGGTTCTGACGCCCGTTTCCGCGCAGGAAGACGACGCGCCCGGCTTCATCGCACGCCAGATCGAAAACGCGCTCTCGGGGCCGGGGCGCGAGGTCCGCGTGCGCGGCTTTGAAGGCGCGCTCTCTCGGCGGGCGACGATGGCGCTTATGACCTTCGCTGACGAGGACGGGATCTGGCTGACCCTGGAAAACGCGGTGCTCGACTGGAACCGCGCGGCTCTGCTGCGCGGGCGGCTCTCGGTCAACGAGCTCTCGGCCGATCGGATCGCTATCGTGCGGCAGCCTCTGCCTGCACCGGATGACGGCCCGCCCGAGCCGCCAAGCCCCGAAGCCTCGGGCTTTTCCCTGCCCGAGCTGCCGGTGGCGGTGAATGTCGCGGCGCTGAGCGTGGGCCTCTTGGAATTGGGGGAGCCGATCCTGGGCGAAGAGGCGCTCTTTCGGTTGAGCGGCGACGTCCGGCTCCAAGACGGCGAGGCCGATCTTTCGCTCAACCTCGCCCGCATGGAGGCGCCGGAAAACCGGATCTCGCTCGATCTCGCCTTTGCCGACACCACGCGCGTGCTTGCGCTCGACCTTACGGTGCGCGAGGGACCGGGCGGGCTCGTCTCGACGCTTGTCGGGATCCCCGGGTCTCCGTCGCTTGCGCTCGACCTCGACGGAACCGGGCCGCTCGAAGACTACACCGCAGTCTTTAACCTTTCGACGCAAGGCCAGCGCCGACTGGGCGGCGAGATCACCCTGCGCGGCACGGAGGAGACCGGGCTGCGCTTTGCGGCCGATGTGGCGGGCGACATCACGCCGATTATCGCGCCGGACTACGCCGACTTTTTTGGACCCGACGTCTCGCTCGTCGCCGATGGCGTGCGCGCCGAAGACGGCGCGCTCACCCTTGAGCAACTGGAGATCGGCGCGCGGAGCCTCGCGCTCGCAGGTGCCGCCGAGATCGACAGCGCGGGTCGGCCGGTCAGCTTTGCCCTTTCTGGTCGGCTCGCCGCGCCGGACGGGACGCGCGTCCGCCTGCCCACCGAAAACGAGGTGACGCTCGGCCAGGCGGAGCTGGAGGCGGCTTTCGACAGCGCCGAGGGTGAGACTTGGACACTGACGCTTGAAGCCGCCGATCTCGCGGCGCGCGACCTAGCGCTCGATGCGCTTACCCTGGAGGGCGGCGGCGAGATCATGCTCAGTGGCGCGACCGAGGTCACGGCCCGGTTGAGCTACGCCGCCGACGGCGTTGTGCCCCAGGACCCGGCGCTCGCTGCCGCCCTCGGCCCGCGGATCGACGGCGCGGCGGACCTGACTTGGAGCGCGGCTGGGCCGCTTACCCTCCGCGCGCTCACGCTCGGCGGCGCAGATTACGGTGCCGAGATCTCGGGGACGGCAGAGACAGCAGACCGCACGCTCCTCCTAAACGGGTCGGCCGCGCTCGCCGCCGAAGACCTGTCCCGTTTCTCCGCGATCGCCGGGCAAGACCTCACCGGACGGGCAGAGATCGCCATCGCAGGGGAAGGCGACGTGCTGGGCGGGCTCTTTGACCTGACGCTCGATCTAACAGGAGAGACCCTTTCCATCGGTCAGGAAACGGCGGATCGCTTCCTTTTGGGCCCGGTGACGCTCTCGACCGCGGCACGGCGCGATCTCGAAGGCACCTATCTCGACCGCTTCACTCTCGACAGCACAGGCATTGCTGCAACGGCTGAAGGCGCAGTCGGCAGCGGCGTCAGCGATATCGGCTTTCGCGCGACACTGAAAGATGTCGCCCTGCTCGCACCCGAGCTTGAAGGCGCGCTCAGCATCGAGGGCCGCGCCGCCGAGCAATCGAGCGGGCTCTTCGACGCCGAGGTCATGCTCGACGGCCCCTATGGCCTGGCCGGAGCGGTCTCAGGGATCATCGGCACGGGCGCCTCGCAAGAAGAGACCGACGTCACGCTGGACATCTCGCTGCCGGACCTTGCGCCGATCGTGCCAGACGTGCCCGGGCCGATCTCCGTCCGCGGGACAGCGGCGGCCACGGGCCCGGGGCTCTGGGACGTCGATCTGAGCGCCGATGCGCCCCAGGACGTGGCGTTGGCCATTGACGGTCAACTCGGCGGCGGCGCGGGCGACGTCGCGCTCACGGTCGATGTGCCCGATGTCGCGGCCTTCGTTCCGGGAGTGCCGGGTGCCGTCTCGCTCACCGGACGCGCCGAGGAACGCGGCGGTGGGCAATGGCAGCTCGATCTCGATGCGCGCCTGCCCTACGCCGCGACCGCGACGCTCGACGGGGCAGCCGGCCCCGCGGATATCCGCCTGACCTACGCCGCGCGCCTCCCCGACATCGCGGCGCTCGCGCCAGGCCTCAGCGGCGCGCTCAATGCCACGGGAACCCTCGATCAGACCGATCCGGGCCGCTTTGCCGCGACCGCCGAGATCGACGGACCCTACGCGTCCGAGGCCAGCGCGCGGGCGGGCTTTGGCGCCGGTGCGGAGGGTAATGGGCGGATCGCTGCGGAGCTCGATCTGGCCATGCCAAACCTCGCGCCCCTCATCCCCGCCCTTCGCGGCGGGCTGACAGCGCGCGCGACGGCGACCGAAGAAGCGGGCGGCGCGTTCGCGGTCTCGCTCGACGCCGACGGCCCCTTCGGTAGCACCGCCGATGCGCAAGGCACCGTCGGCGGCGGCGACACCAATGCGACGGCGCGCGTGGCCGTCCCCGATATCGGGCCGCTCGTACCTCGCTTTACCGGGGCGCTGATCGCCGAGATCACGGCGCGGCAAGCGCCCGGCGCTCCGGTCGACCTCACGGTCGACGCCCGCGCGCCCTATGGCGTGACGGTCGATCTCGACGGCCGTATCGGCCAGGGCCAAGGCGCCTTCGACATCGCCGCGGCCGTGCCAAACATCGCGCCTTTCGCGCCCGGCCTTCGCGGCGACGTCGCACTCAATGGGACAGTGACGGAACGCAGCGATGGCTGGGGCGTCGACATCCAAAGCCGCGGGCCCGCGACAGCCTCTGCTTCAGCCAGAGGTGTGGTTGCGACGGAAGGGGGCACCAGCTCGCTCCAGATCAACGGCGACGCGCCGCTCGGGCTGATCAACGGCATCCTTGCGCCCCAGCGCCTCGAAGGCACCGCGCGCTTCGACCTGGCACTCAACGGGGCGCCTGGGCTCGGCGCGCTCGCGGGCACGGTCTCAACGCGTGGCGCGCAGCTCCAGCTTCCGGCGGTGAATATCGGGATCGAAGAGATCGACGTGACAGGGCGTCTGGGGGGCGGCGAGATCGCTCTAGAGGCGCGTGCTGCGAGCACCGAAGGCGGGCGCCTCGGCGCCACCGGCCCGATCACACTCGCAGGCGGGTTTCCCGCGGATCTCGCGCTGACCCTCGACGGTTTCACATTGAGCGATCCGAGCCTCTACCGGACGACGCTCGATGGCGCGCTGACGCTCTCGGGCCCGATTGCCGGGACGGGCGGCACGCTCGCTGGACGGATCGATATCGACGAGACCGAGCTCCGCATCCCCTCCGGCGGCTCGGGCTTCGGCGGGGCGATCCCGCGCGTGACGCATCTGGGCGAGCCGGCCGACGTGTTCCTGTCTCGTGACAGGGCAGGCCTCGTCAACCTCGCGCGGGAGGCACGCGGCGGGCAGCGCGGCCGCACAGTTTATGGGATGGACCTCTCTCTCAACGCGCCGCGCCGGATCTTTCTACGGGGCCGCGGCCTTGACGCCGAGCTCGGCGGCGCCTTCCGCATCACCGGCACGACGCGCGACCCCGCGCCCATCGGAGCGATCGAGGTCATCCGTGGCCGGCTCGACATCCTGGGCAAGCGGCTCGATCTCTCCGAAGATGGGCGGGTGACGCTCGGCGGCAATCTCGTCCCTTTCCTGGAGCTTGTGGCGACGTCCGACGATTCGAGCGACTTCACCATCGTGATTTCGATCGAAGGCCCGGTGGACGCGCCCGAATTCCTCTTCAGCTCTGTCCCGCTTTTGCCCGAGGATGAGATCCTTGCGCGGTTCTTCTTCGATAAGGGGCTGGCCAATCTCTCTCCACTCCAGGCCGCGCAACTGGCCGCCTCGGTCGCGCAGCTCACGGGCCGCGGCGGGGCGGGAATTCTCGGCGGGGTGCGTGAGGGGCTCGGCGTAGACGACTTTAACGTCGTCACCGACGATGTCGGCGAGACCGCGCTCCAGATCGGGCAGTACCTGACCGAAAACATCTACACCGACGTGACGACGTCGACCGGGGGCACCACCGAGATCAACATCAACATCGACGTGACCGACGACGTCACCGTCAAGGGCAGCGCCGACAACGAGGGTGAGACGAGCCTCGGCATCTTTTACGAGCGAGATTACTGACGGAGCTTTGCGGCCGGGTGGACGGCGACGCGCCCGGATGACGCGCTTCGACCGGGCCAGGTCGCACGGTGAGGAGCGCAGGTCAGCCGCCCTGCTTACTGCGTCTCAAAGCCGGCCCCACTGCCGCAGATCAACAGGAAGGCACGACCATGCTCGACATCGCTCCCTATTGGCAAAACTACATCGACGGGGCCTGGGTTGACGGCGGCGCCGGCCGGATCGAGATCGTCGATCCGGGGCGGGGCACCGGGCTCGCCGAGCATGCCCTGGCCGATGCCGCGGATGTGGACCGGGCCGTGGAGGCGGCGCGGCGTGTGCACCTCTCCGGCACCCTGACCGCGATGCGTCCCGTTGAGCGGGGGCGGATGGTCCGCGCGATCGGTGCGTATCTGACCGAGCACAGCGACGAGATTGCCCGCACGCTCACCCTCGAACAGGGCAAACCGCTCTGGGAGGCGCGGATCGAGGTCGCCGGCGCGGCGCGCTACTTCGAGTATTACGGCAATCAGGCCGATACGCTGGAGGGCCGCTCGATCCCCCTCGGTGCCCACTACTACGACTTTACGACGCTCGAGCCCTATGGCGTCTCTGCGCAGATCATCCCGTGGAATTTCCCGCTGGAGATGACCGCGCGCTCGCTCTCTGCGGGGCTGGCGACGGGCAACGCCTGCGTCGTCAAAACGCCCGAGATGACGCCGCTCAGCCAGAAATGGTTCGCGCTCGCTGTCGAGGCCGCGGGCTTCCCTGCCGGTGCGGTCAACATCCTCTGCGGGCTCGGGGCGGAGGCGGGGGCCGCTCTCTCCGCCCATCCACACGTGGATCAGGTCGTCTTTACCGGCTCGGTCGAGACTGGGATCGCGATTGCCAAAGCCGCGTCCGACAATGTCGTGCCCTGCGTCTTGGAGCTCGGCGGCAAGTCGGCTGCCATCGTCTACGACGATGCCGATCTCGTTGCCTTCGAGCGGGACCTGCGCTGGGGCATCTTTTTTAACGCGGGCCAAGTCTGCTCTGCCATGAGCCGGGTGGTCGTCCATGAAAGCCGGCATGATGAATTGGTCGAGCGTGCCGCCCGCATCGCAAAGTCGCTTTCGGTCGGCCCGGGGCTCGAGCGTGACGCGGGCGACGCGACGATGGGCGCGATGGTCTCGGAGGCGCAGCGGGACCGGGCCACCGGCATGGTCGAACGGGCCGGCGCCCAAGGCGCCGAGGTCGTCACCGGCGGGCGCGCGCTCAACATCCCAGGTGCGTTTATGGAGCCGACCGTGCTCACCGGCGTCGCCCCCGAGATGGAGATCGCGCAGAGCGAGGTTTTCGGCCCGGTCCTCTCCGTGATCCCGTTTCGCGATGAAGCCGAGGCCCTACAGATCTCAAACGGCACTGAATACGGCCTGGTTGGCGGGGTCTTTACCCGCGATCTTGACCGCGCGATGCGCGCCGCGCGCGACATCAAAGCCGGGCAGGTTTTCGTCAACGAGTGGTTTGCCGGCGGGGTCGAGACGCCGTTTGGCGGCTACGGCAAATCCGGGTATGGCCGCGAGAAAGGGCGCGAGGCGCTCCTCAATTACGTACAGACCAAGAACGTGGCGATCCGGCTGGGCTGAGCGCCGGACGATCTTTCCTCCGAAAGATCGTGCCTTTCAGATTTTTCGACGAAGAATCTACTCCGCAGCCATCCCATCGGTGAATTGCAGGCGGGCCAAGCGCGCGTAAAGCCCTCCCTGGGCCACAAGACTCTCATGCGTGCCCTCGGCGACGATCCGGCCTGCATCGAAGACGAGGATGCGGTCGGCTTGCTTCACGGTCGCCAAGCGGTGCGCCACGATCAGTGTCGTGCGTCCCGCTGACATGTCGGCGACCGCCATCTGCACCGCCCGCTCGCTCTCGGCGTCGAGTGCCGAGGTCGCCTCGTCGAGCAAAAGCACGGGCGCATCGCGTAGGATTGCACGGGCGATCGCGATCCGCTGTCGCTGCCCACCAGAAAGCATCACCCCGCGTTCACCGACATATGACCCGTAGCCCTCAGGCAAAGCAGCGATGAAATCATGCGCCGCCGCGGCGCGGGCGGCAGCCTCGACCTCTGCATCGCTTGCCGAGGGGCGCCCAAACCGGATGTTTTCGCGTGCGGTCGCGGCGAAGATCACCGGATCTTGCGGCACGAGCGCGATCTCGGTGCGGAAGTCCCGGCGCGCAAGCGACGTCAGCGGCACGCCGTCGAGCGTCACCCGGCCGCCCTGTGGATCGTAGAATCTCAAGAGAAGCTGCAGGATCGTCGACTTGCCCGCACCGGAAGGGCCCACAAGCGCGACGGTCTCTCCCGCTTTGACCGAGAAAGAAACTTCGTCGAGCGCAGCGATCTCGGGCCGCGCGGGATACCGAAACGAGACACCGTCAAAGGCAATTTCACCCCGCGCCGGATGAGAAAGCTGTGCGGCAGCCGCAGCGGGCGGGTCCGCGACGCTGTCCTCGGCTGTGAGCAGCTCGACCAGCCGTTCCGTCGCCCCCGCGGCGCGCTGCAACTCGCCCCAGATCTCCGACAGAGCCGCGACGGACGCTGCCATGATGCCGGCATAGATCACGAACTGGACCAATTCGCCCGGCGTCATCGCGCCTGCCGCAACGTCGCGCGCACCCATCCAGAGGACGCCGAGGATCCCCGAAAAGACGACAAAGATAATAATCGCCGTCATCAGCGCGCGGACGGCGATACGGGCCTTGGCGCTGTCGAAGCTGCGCTCCGTTACATCGCTGAACTGTCCGCGCGAGACTTCCTCGTGGGTGAAGGCCTGCACGGTCTGCGCCGAGAGCAGTGCCTCGGAGGCGTTGCCGGAGGATTGCGCGATCCAGTCCTGGTTCTCACGCGAGAGCCGCCGCAACCGCCGCCCAAGCGCCAGGATCGGCACGATCACAACTGGGATGAGCGCGAGCACCATCCCCGTCAACTTGGCCGACGTCACCAGCATCATCAGGAGGCCGCCAAAAAAGAGGAGCACGTTCCGCAGGAACCATGACGCCGAAGAGGAGACGACCGAAAGAATCAGCGTCGTGTCCGTGGTGATGCGGGACAAGACCTCGCCGGTCATCAAGCGCTCGTAATAGGCCGGCGACATGCCGATCATCCGCCCGAAGACTGCTTTGCGAATGTCTGCAACGACGCGTTCGCCGAGCTGCGTCACCACCCAGTACCGCGCGGCCGTACCAAGCGCAAAGATCCCGGCTATGCCGATCGCGCCAACAAAGTAGCGGTCGAGCAGCGCTAGATCGCCGGCGGCAAACCCATCGACCACGCGCCGCGCCGCAATCGGAAGCACCAAGGAAACACCGGCGGTGACGGTCAGCGCGACCGCTGCAAGAACGAGCCAGAGCCGGTAGGGCGCGAAAAACGGGAACAGCGCCCCTAAGGCGCCGACGCGCTTTGACCCGGCGCGCTCTCCCCCTGTCCCGTCCGGGCTCGGCGCCGGCTCCGGTTGCGCCATGGTGTCGGCCTCCTCCAGTTTGGCGTGACTTATAGCGCCGCTGGCATGCGGACAAGCGCACCACGCGCCAACCTCGTGCGACATGGCGCGGCGCGCGCTCCGATCCATAGGCGTCGTCCATCCGCCAGGACCAAAGCAACAATATCCCAAAGCGCGGTTGATCGACGTTAGTGCTGCCCCTATGGACCGGAGACGACACAAGACAGACGAGGGTGGGACCATGCCGACACCAGCGACGCCACACGCCATGCGTGTGATACCGCTAGCTGTGGCGCTTTTCTGGGGCCTTACGGCCGGGGCACAGGACGGGGGCGAGGCCGGGGGCGCGGCCGCACCCCTCCCCGCCGTAACTGTTGCCGAAGCAACAACCCAAGCTCTGGCGCAGACGGCACGATATTCGGGCCGGCTCGATGCCGATGGGCGGGTGGCGCTCGTGGCCCGCGTCTCGGGCACGCTCCTCGAGGTCGGGTTCGAGGCGGGCGACGTGGTGGAGGAGGGCCACGTGCTCTACATCCTCGAGCGCGACCTTTACGAAGCTGCCGCGCGCGAAGCCGAAGGTGCAGTGCGCGCCGCGGAGGCGCAGCGTGACCTTGCCGAGATCGAGCGCGACCGGCAGCAGGAACTCGTCTCCCGCGACGCTGCGCCCCAGGCCAACCTCGATAACGCCGAGGCCGCGCTCGGACGCGCGGAGGGCGAGCTCATCCGGGCAGAAGCCGCGCTACAGGCGGCCGAGATCAACCTCTCCTACACTGAGATTACGGCTCCCTTTGCCGGTCGCATCGGGCCGTCTGCGGTCGATCCCGGCGCCCTCATCGGGCCCGAAACCGGCGCACTGACGACGCTGATCGACCTCAGCCCGATCCACGCCGAGTTCCAAGTACCTGCGGCCCTCCTGCGCGACTACGTCGAAGCGCTTGCGGCGGGGACGGCCTCGACCGAGGCCGCGGTTTTCCTCGAACTCGCGAATGGCAGCCTCTTTGACGAGCCCGGCACGGTGGACTTCATTGCCGCTGAGGTCGACGCCGGAACCGACAGCATCACGATGCGGGCCATGTTCGAGAATGCCGACCGGACGCTTTTGGACGGCGAACTCGTTCAGGTCGAACTCCGCGCCGATGCGGCCGCCGAGGCGCTGGCCGTGCCCCAAGAGGCGGTTCAGCGCGACGTGCAGGGCGCGTTCGTGCTTGTCGTCGATGGCGAAAGCGCGGTCGAGGCGCGGCGCGTCGTCGTCGCCCGGATCACCGAGGGCTTTGCCGTCATCGAACAGGGGCTCGACGCGGGCGAGCGCGTCGTGACAGAGGGGGCCAACAAGGTCCGTCCCGGCCAACAGGTCGACGCGGCTCTGGCCGAGGGCGGCTGAGATGATTGCAGACGTCTTTATCCGCCGCCCGCGCCTCGCGGGCGTCATCTCGATCGTGCTGACGCTTGCAGGCTTCATCGCGCTGACGCGTCTGCCCGTCGAGCAGTTTCCGGACATCGTACCGCCGCAAGTCCAAGTCACCGCGTCCTACCCCGGCGCCGGTGCCGTCGTCACCGAACAAACGGTGGCGCAGGTGATCGAGGATAAGGTCATCGGCGTCGACGACATGATCTATATGCGGTCGACCTCGGGCGCGGATGGCACCTATGTGCTCAACGTCTCCTTCGAGGTGGGCACTGACCCGGACCTGGCCACCGTCAACGTGCAAAACCGCGTCGCGCTGGCCGAGGCGCTGCTGCCGCCCGAGGTGCGCCAGACAGGCGTCCGCGTCGCCAAACGCTCCTCATCGCTCTTGATGGGCGTGATCCTCCACGCGGTGGAGGGCGTCGAAGACGGGCCCAGTGGCGCGGATCTGACCAACCACGCGCTGATCAATCTCGTCGACCGGCTCAAGCGAGTGCCGGGGATTGGCGATGCCTCCGTCTTTGCCGCCGATCAGTTCTCGATGCGCATCGACCTCGACGTCGAACGCCTTGCAACCCTCGAAATGGCTCCGGGCGATGTGATCGCTGCGCTCCAGAGCCAGAACTTGCAAGCCGCCATCGGACGGGTGGGCGGCGCCCCGATGACGACCGATCCCGGCCTGCAACTTAACGTCGTCACGACCGGGCGGCTCGAAACGGCCGAAGAGTTCGGTGCGATCATCGTCCGTTCGGATGCCGAGGGCGGGGTCGTCCGCGTCCGCGACGTGGCCGACGTGACGCTCGGCCAGCAGAGCTTTGATATCGCGACATCTTTCAATGGCGGCCCGGCGACGCTAATCGGGATTTATCTCGCGCCCGGCTCCAACGCGCTCGCCGCGGCCGAAGGGATCAAGACCGTGCTCGACGAAGAGGCCGCGTTCCTGCCCGAGGGATCGGCGTTTGAGATTGTCTCGGACAGCTCGCAGTTCGTCGAGGAATCCATCGCCGAGGTGATCCAGACCCTGATCGAGGCCTTCGTGCTTGTCGTGCTGGTGGTCTTTGTCTTTCTGGGCTCACTCCGGGCGACCATTGTGCCCGTGATCGCTGTGCCCGTCTCTCTCGTCGGGACCTTTGCGTTGATGCTCGCGATGGGCTTCACGCTCAACACGGTCTCGCTTTTGGCCCTGGTGCTTGCCATCGGGATGGTGGTCGACGACGCGATCGTTGTCGTCGAAGCGGTCGAGGAAAAGCTCGCGCAGAACCCTTTGCTCTCCCCAGCCGAGGCCACCTCCGAGGCGATGGGCGAGATCACCGGACCGATCGTGGCAACAACGCTCGTGCTCCTTTCGGTCTTCGTGCCCGTTGCGTTCATCCCCGGGATCTCTGGCCAGCTCTTTCAGCAATTTGCGGTCGCAGTCTCCGTGTCGATGTTCATTTCGTCGATCAACGCGCTCACGCTCTCGCCCGCCCTTTCGGCCATCGTGCTCAAGCCCGGGCACGGCAAGAAGACGGGCGTTATGGGCTGGATCTCGGACCGGATCGATACCGCGCGGAGCGGTTATCTGCGGGTCGCAGGGATTCTGGCGCGGCGGGCGATCCTCTCTCTCGGCCTCCTCGTTTTCGGTGTCTTCGCTGTCGGCGGGCTCTTTCAGACCGTGCCTTCGGGCTTTCTGCCGGCTGAGGATCAGGGCTCGTTCATCGTCGAGACGCGTCTGCCCGAGGGCGCCTCGGTCGCGCGCACGCAGGCCGCGCAAGAGGAGGTCGAGGCGATCCTGCGCGACATTCCGGGCGTCGACAGCGTGGCCTCGGTCACAGGCTTTTCGCTCGTTGACGGGATCGCGCGGTCAAACGGTGCTTTCGCGCTCGTGACGATGCTGCCGTTCGAAGACCGCACCAGCGACGAGCTCTCGGTCCAAGCCGCCGTCGCCACCGCAAGCCGCGAGGGGCTCGCCGTCCGGTCGGCGCAGGTCATCGCGTTCAATCTGCCGCCGATTTCGGGCTTGGGTTCGGGCGCAGGCTTTGAGTTCCAGCTCCTCGACAACCAGGGCCGGAGCCCTGCCGAGCTTGCCGCCGTCGCGCGGGGCCTTTCGTTTGCTGCAAACCAAGATCCACGGCTCGCGGGCGTCTACACGACGTTCTCCGCCGAAAGCCCGCAGGTCTTTCTCGATATTGACCGCGAGCGGCTCTACGCGCTCCAAGTAAACCTCTCAGATGTCTTTGCCGCGCTGCAGCCGACGCTCGGCTCGGCCTATGTCAACGACTTCAATCTGTTCGGCCGATCCTGGCAGGTGCGTGTCACGGCGGAGGCGGAGGCGCGCGCCCGCGTCGAGGATATCGGGCGTATCCAAGTGCGCTCCGCGACCGGGGAGATGGTCCCGATCCGCGCCTTCGCAACACCGGTCTACACGGTCGGGCCGCCCTCGATCACGCGCTACAACAACGTGCGCTCGGCGACGATCAACGGCGCGCCCGCGTCCGGCATCGCCTCGGGGACGTCGCTCGCCGCGATGGAGGAGGTGGCGGCGGCTAATCTGCCGCCCGGCTACGGCTATGAGTGGACGGGCACCGCCTTGCAAGAGCTCGAAGCGGCGGGGCAGACGACGGTGATCCTGCTCCTAGCGGTTGTCTTTGCCTATCTCTTCCTCGTGGCGCTCTACGAAAGCTGGACGATCCCCGTGCCCGTGCTCCTCTCGGTGATCTTCGGCATTGCCGGCTCAATGATCGCGCTCTTGCTGACTGGGTTGCCCTTTAACCTCTACGCGCAGATCGGCCTCGTCGTCTTGCTCGCGCTCGCGGCAAAGAACGCGATCCTAATCGTTGAGTTCGCCAAGATCGCCCGGGAGAACGGCGCAAGTATCGTGGATGCGGCGATGTCAGGTGCGCGGGCGCGGTTCCGGGCCGTCATGATGACGTCGCTCGCCTTTATCGCGGGGCTCCTGCCGCTCGTTTCGGCCGAAGGCGCGTCGATGCTGGCGCGCCGGGGCGTTGGCACTGGCGTTTTCGGCGGCATGATCGCGGCAGTCGTGGTGGGGATCTTCGTGATCCCGGGGCTCTACGTGCTCTTTCAAGCGCTGCGCGAGCGCGTGAAAGGCCGCTCCGACCCGGCGCCCGAAAAGCAGGACGCCGCCTGACGCCGATGAGCCCGCTCAGACCCCGCCGCCGCGCGGCCGCGTCCACCGGTGAAGCCAGACCGGGCTCATCGGCGTCCCGTCCTCGGCGCGGAGCATAAGGCGCAGTTCCGCCGCCCCCGCCTCGCCCGGAGCCAAAAGGAAGGTGGCGCGCGAGATCTCGGCATAGGGCAAGCCGTGGAGGCTGAGCCCGCTCACCGCGGCACCTTGCCCTGACACGCTGAGATCGGGCACGAGCCCGTCCGGCAGCCCGGCGAAATCGACCACGAAGCGCCGGTGTCCTGGGATGTGGTGCTCCCGCCCGCTGCGCGATTGCAGGACCGGGCGCAGCGCGCCGAGGGGCGGCGGCGCAAGTGTCCACACCAGATCATAGGCGTAGCGGTAGGCGCCACCCGCGATCAGCGGTGCGCCAGGACGCCAAAACGCGACGATATTGTCCATGAACTCGTTCTCGGTAGGGATCTCGACCAGAACGACGGCGCCCGGCCCCCACGCCCCGCGCGGCACGACCTTGGCCGAAGGCCGACGGTGATAGCTCGCCTCGCCATCCTCAAAATCGACGAAGTCGCGCCGTGTCTGGTAGAGCCCGAAGCTCCGTGGCGAGGTATCGGCAAAGGCCGAGGTCTGCAAAGCGGCGGGGTTGGAGATCGGGCGCCAAAGCGTCTCGCCCGCGCCGTTCTCGATCACCAGCGCGTCGCTGTCATGGACGCGTGGGCGGAAATCGTCCGACACAGCGGCCCGCAGTGGGCCCTTAAGATACATCGAGGTCAGCGGCGCCACACCGATATCGGCGATGTCGCGGCGCGGAAAGAGCGTGACCGCAAGCGACGTGACCGTCTCGGCGCCAGGGGTCAGGCGCATCTCCATATGTCCGCTGAGCGATGGGCTGTCGATGACGGCCTCAAGCCGCGCCACGCCCCCCTCAGGCCGATGAAGACGCAGATGCGTGAAGCGCGGAAACTCTTCCGGCGCCGCGCCACCCGTGCCCAGTGCAACGGCCCGCGCCGAGAGGCCATAGGCCATCGCCTGCCCGATCGCGCGAAAATAGCTTGCCCCCTGCACAACGAAGACCTCGTCGGGCACGTCGGGCGCATTCAACGGGTAGCGCAAGCGCATCCCGGAAAAGCCCGCGCCGGGAGACGTTTGGGGGATCTCGCCGAAATAGCGCGCGTCGAACTCGAAAAGGCCCGGAGAGAAGCGCAGAGCCTCGGTCTGCCCGCTGGCCGAGGGCACGTCGATCGACACCGGATCTGGAAAGTAAAGGCCGGGCGGAAGCACGTCGAAGCTGTAAGACCCACCAAGCGGCAAGCCCGAAGAGCGGCCCGGCTGCGTGCGGATCGCGCGGTAACTGTCATAGGTCAGATCGGCGAAGGGCGGTGCCAGCGGCGGCGAGCCACCGGCGAAGGACGACCGCGCAAGGCGTGCGGCCACGCGAAAGAGCGAGGGTGCCTCCTCGGCCCACAGCGTTTGGGGCGCGGCCTGGGCGGCGAGCCCTGCCCCTGCAGCGCCGAGAAACCGCCGCCGGTTGATCATCCGCGACCCCGGCGCAACTGGCGCGGCCGCTCAGCCATTCGGCCGGTCAGAGGCAGCGGCCGCCAAGTCCGCAACCCGGTCGGCCGACGCGCGGCCGAGCGGCGGCCACATCCGTGAAAAGATCCCATCGCGCTTAATTACGGCATGTTGAGCTGCCGCCGCGATGTGCAACAGGATGAGCGCTGCAAGCGCCATGCCACCGACGGCGTGGATCGTCTTGGCCACCTCGGCGAGCGCATCGGAGCGCGGCACCAGCGCCGGGACGTTCATCGCGTCGAGCCACTCGATCGGAAAGCCCCCGGCGCGCACCCTGATGTAGCCTGAGAGCGGGACGATTACGGCCAGCACGTAGAGCCCGGCGTGGGAAATCGACGACGCCTTCCTCTGCCATTCCGGGATCGAAGCGGGAAGCGCGGGGGCCGGGCTCGCCGCGCGCCACGCGAACCGCGCGACCATGAGCAGCAGAACGAAGACCCCAATATTCTTATGAAAGATGAAGAGGGTGTTTTGCAGCGTGCGTGGCAGGCCGTCTTGCAGCATGATCACCCCAACCGGAATCATTGCGAGGATGAGAAGCGCCGCTGTCCAGTGTAGCAAGCGCGCGGGTGCCGAATAGGAGGTCATAAGCGTCTCCGTTAGGGTGCTTTTAAGTTAGCGGTAGCTGAAAAGCGTTCAAGCGTGCAGCCTCCGCGCCGAGGGTGCTGATCCTCTGCGAGAACGCGCCAGTCGATGGCGCCACGTAACTCGGCCAATGCCCGCCCACGCGGAAGAGGGGGCTTGACGCGACCTCAAAAGAGCTAACTCCTTGTCGCATGGCGTTTCTTCCCACCAGCACCTCCTCTGCAGGCCAAACGACGACAGCGCCGGGCATTGGTCCCGCGCGAACCTTTGCGGCGCTGGGCTCGGCTGGGCTCATCGCGATGGTTTCAATCTTTGCGACGTTTTCAGGACCGATCGGGATCGGCGCCGCGCTCGGGGGCGTCGCGTTCTATGCAAGCGCCAGTGCGGTCGCTTGGGGCATGCTCCAGCGCGCCTATCCGCACACGGTTCTGGGGCTTTGCAATGGCGTGACGCAGCTTCGGCTTCTCCTGCTGAGCGGGATCATCGCCCTATTGCTCAGCCCGGAGCTAGTCGGCTGGCCCGTCGTCGTTTTGTCTGCAATCGCGCTCTCGCTCGACGGCGTCGACGGGTGGCTCGCCCGGCGCGAGGGGCTCGTCTCCGAATTCGGCGCGCGCTTCGACATGGAGGTCGATTCCGCGCTTGCCCTGACGCTCGCCCTCGGCGCGCTGGTCTACGGTGCGGTCGGGCCGGCCGTCCTCGTGCTCGGCCTCGCCCGCTACGTCTTTTGGGGGGCGAGCCAGGTCCTACCTTGGCTCAACGGCCCGCTCGATGACCGCTTCAGCCGCAAAGTTATTTGCGTTCTGCAGATCGGGACACTTGTGGTGCTCCAAGCCCCCGACCTGCCGCCGCTTCTGGCGCATTCCCTGACGTTTGTCATCGTGGGGGCCCTCGCGTGGTCCTTCGGGCGCGACATCCTCCTGTTACGGCGCCAGCACCGCGCGCAGCGAACGGCGGCATGAGGCGGGCCGGACACGTCACGCCCGCCTATGCCCATATTCTTTGGGATGGAGGGCGCTTGGTTCTGGCAGGCGCGGTGCTCCACCTTGTCCTGATCCAGCCAAACCATCCCGCCGCCATGACGCTCGGCGCGCTCCGCGTCTTTCCGCTCGAGCTGCCCGCGCTCCTTCTCCTTCTCATCGCCTTGCCCGTCTCTTGGCGCGGCGCGCACGTCCTCCGGCTCATCTTGGCCTTTGTGCTCACGGTCATCGCCACGCTCAAACTCGCCGATTTCGCGAGCTTCACGGCGTTGAGCCGCGGCTTCAATCCAGTGTCGGACCTGACTCTGATCGGGGCGAGCTTTCGCCTCGCCTCCGGCACGTTCGGCCTGCCTGCGGCGATTGCCCTTTCGATCCTGGCCGGAGCTCTCATCGTTGGGCTCGCGCTCACGCTCTGGTGGGCGATGGGGATCTGGCTGCGTGTGTCGCTCCGACCTGGTCTTGCCCTGGGCGCAGGGATCGGGGCCGTCACCGCAAGCGCAGTGGCCGCCTATGAAATCGGGGGCGTGATGGGCCGGTGGGAGCTTGCCGTCAATCCGCCCGGCGCGGCGTTTACCGCACGGGTCGGCGTGGAGCGCGTCGTCGGTGTGCGGCGGACATTCGACGACCTTCGCGCGTTTCGCGAAGCCGCCACAGACGACCCCTTTGCCGACCGGCCCGACCTCTTCACCGCTCTCGACCGTGATCTTCTGATCCTCTACGTCGAGAGCTATGGGCGCGGCATCCTTGAGACCTCGGCTCATGCCGACACGGCACGCGCCGCGCTTGAATCTGCTGCGCCGATGCTAGGCGAAGCGGGGCTGACGATCCGCTCCGGCTGGCTCGATGCGCCGACGCGAGGCGGCCAGAGCTGGCTCAGCCACATGTCGCTCGCAACAGGCCTGCGCATCGACGGACAGACAAAGTTCGCGGCGTCGCTCGCAAGCCCGCGGCGTACCCTTTTTGAGCTGGCCAACGACGCCGGCCTTGCCACCGCCGCGATCATGCCCGCGATCACGATGCCGTGGCCAGAGGCCAAGCGGATGGGGTTTGACCGGGTCTATGCCGCCGCCGATCTCGGCTATGCCGGCGCGCCCTTTAACTGGGTGACGATGCCCGACCAGTATACGCTCCACGCCACTGAACGCTTGCTGCTCGATGCAGCAGCGGGCCCCGTTGTGGCGCAGATTGCGCTGATTTCCTCTCACGCACCGTGGGTCCCCGTACCCGCCCTTGTGGACTGGGGAGAAATCGGCGATGGAGGCGTCTTCACGCCGATGGCTTTGGCGGGCGACCCGCCCGACATCGTCTGGCGAGATCGAGACCGGGTGCGCCTGCAATATGCCAAGGCCGTGACCTACGCTCTCGACACTACGTTCGACTGGATCGCCCGCCGGGCCAAGGCCGAGGGCCGCCCCGTCCCGCTCGTGCTTTTGGTGGGAGACCATCAGCCCGCCGGGTTTGTGACCGGCGACACGCGACCGGACGTGCCGGCGCACTTAATCGGGCCCGCGGCCTTTACTGACCGCGCGGCCCAGTGGGGCTGGGAAACGGGGCTCTTTCCCGATCCGGACGGCCCCGTGGATGGAATGGAGGCGATGCGCGATCGGCTGCTCGACTTGGTGAGCGCGCCGCCTGTGATTGAGAGAGCCGCGAGATGAGACGGCGCAACGAAGCTAGTGTCACAGAGTTCGGCACGCGCCCGCCTGCCCGCTGGCGCAGCTGGACACGGCGCGCGATGCCGGTGCTTCAGGTGCTGGCGAGCCTTGCGCTCTTGACCCTCCTTTGGCGCGCGGTCGACGGGCCGGAAACGGCGCGCATCCTTCGCGGCGTCGAGTTTGGCTGGCTGGCCGCCGCCCTTGCCGTCATCTCGCTCCAGCTCTGGCTCTCGGCGACGCGGTGGCGCCTCACGGCCGCGCCCCTGGGCCAGCGCTTCGGCCTCGGCGAGGCGGTCAAGGAATACTATCTGTCTCAACTCGTGAACCAGACGTTGCCCGGCGGGATGCTCGGCGATGCGCAGAGGGCCGTGCGCGCTCGGCACCGGGCGGGGCTCCTCCGGGCGACGCAGGCGGTCGCCTTTGAGCGGGTCGCCGGGCAGATCGCCCTGTTCTTCATCATGGCCTCGGCGCTGGCGATCACAGCACTCGTCAAAGGCGGGACGGTCTGGCCCGCTTGGCTTACGATGCTCGCGGCTCTGCCTGCGCTTGTCGTGCTCGCGCTGATCCTCATCGTGCGCTTCGGCGGCTGCCTGCCGGGGGCGACGGGCCGCGCGCTCGAAGATCTGCGCCTTGCCGTCCGCGCGAGCCTTTTGGCGCGCGGCCTCTGGCACCTGCAGATTGTGCTCAGCCTCGGCACGGCGATCTGCAACATCCTGGCCTTCACTTTTTGCGCCTATGCGACGGGGAGCACGCTCCCGATCTGGGCGATTTTTGCGCTGATCCCTTGCGTGCTCTTTGCGATGCTCTTTCCGCTCTCGGTGAGCGGCTGGGGCGCGCGGGAGGGTGCGGCGGCGGCGATCCTGCCGCTCGTGGGCCTCGCGCCCGAGGCTGCGATCGCCGCATCGATCGCCTTTGGCCTCGTCTTTGTCGCTTCGGTGTTGCCGGGGATCGCGATCCTGATGCTGCCGCGCGGCGACCACGCCCATGCCCATGCCCATGCCCCGCCGGCGCAAGACCCACTCAAGCCGTGACATCACGCCTCCCCCAGGGCGGCCCATGCCGCCTTGCCGCCCGTGTCACCGCCACTAAGCTGTTGGTTCCGCGTAGAAAGGAGCTCGGATGACCGCCCATCGTTTCTCTCGAAGATCCCTCCTCGCCACAGGTGCCGCCGCCATGGCCGCGCCCCTGGCACTCCCTCGCCCAGTCTATGCTGCCACTGCGGCAACGCTGCAATTGTCGTGGCTGCACTCGGTTCAGTTTGCCGGCTCCTACATCGCCGATGCGGAGGGCTATTGGTCCGACGCAGGCCTCGATGTGGCGCTGCAGCCGGGCGGCCCGAACGCCCCCGTCGAGCCACCGGTGATCTCGGGCCAGGCCCTCGTCGGTATCTCTGCGGCAGACTATACCGCGGCCGCCGTCGAGCAGGGTGCTCCCTTCCGCATCATCGCCGTTGCGATGCAGAAAAACCCGTTCGTGATCACGTCGCTGCCCGCGAACCCGGTCAACAGCCCCAAGGACATGGAGGGCAAGCGCCTCGGTATGGCGCTCGCCAACCAGCCCGTCCTTGAGGCGCTCTGCGCGCTCAACGATACGGATGCAAGCGCCATCGAGGTCGTCCCCACGCAATACTCGGCGCAGCCGCTGATCGGCGGGGAGGTTGATTGTCTGCTGTCATGGGAGACCGACCTGCCGGTCGCCATGGCCATCCAGGGCATCGAGAGCCAGACCATGCTGATGGCGGATTTCGGCTATGCCGTTCACTCGCAGACCTACATCACGACCGAGGACAGCCTCGCCAATCGGCGCGCCGATCTGGTGGCGCTGATGGCGGGCGAGGTGCGCGGCTGGGAGGCCTATCGCGCCGACACCGACGCCGCAGCAGCGCTGACTGTGGAGCGCTTCCCCGATCTCGGGCTCGACCTTGAGACGCAACGGCTACAGGCCACCCGCCAGGTGCCGCTGATGTTCTCCGATCTCACCGACCGAGAGGGGTTTGGCGCGTGGACGGACGAGACCGTCGCCGCCAATATCGACACGCTTGGGCTGCTCGGCCGGACCGTCACGCCGGAGCTTTGGGACCGGTCGATCCTCGACGAGGTCCATGGCGCCTGAGCCGCCGCACGCCGACGTCGCAGCACCTCCGGCCCGCCCGCAGGATGCGCCGCCGGACATCGTGCTAGAGGGCCTCGCAAAGACGTTCGAGGGCGGGACAGAGGCCGTGCGCCCGCTGACGCTGCGCCTTTCAGAGGGTCAGACCACTGCCCTGGTCGGGCCCTCGGGCTGCGGAAAGTCGACACTTCTGCGCATGATTGCCGGGCTCGAGGCGCCGAGCGCAGGAACCGTCCAGATCGGTGGGCAGAGCCCGGCCGACATGCGCCAGCGCGCGGGCCTCGCGGTCGCGTTTCAGGACCATTCGCTGCTGCCCTGGCGGACCGTTCGAGGCAACATCGCGCTTGCGCTCAAACTCGCCCGGCGACCGGAGCGGCCGGCCGAGATCGAGCGGCTGATCGGGCTCGTCGGCCTTACCGGCTTTGCCGAGACACGACCCGGCGCGCTCTCAGGCGGCATGCGCCAACGCGCGGCTATTGCCCGTTGTCTTGCGACCGAGCCGCGGCTGCTGCTCCTCGACGAGCCCTTTGGCGCGGTCGATGAGTTGACCCGTCGCCAGCTGGCGGCTGACTTGCCGCGGATCTGGGAAGCGCGGGGGACAACCACGCTCCTCGTCACGCATTCGGTTAGCGAAGCTGTGACGCTCGCCGACCGGATCCTCGTCTTCTCCGCGCGTCCGGCGGAGCTTGTCGCCGACATCCACGTGCCGCGTGACAGCGAGGAAGGCATCAGCGTGGAGGCGCGCACCGAGCTTACGGACGAGGTCACTGCGGCACTGGCAGAGGGCGTGGCCCTCCGCGCACAGCCCGTAGCCGCCCAATGACGAGCGTTGCCCTTGCGGAAAACCACGCACCGCAGAGCGCGGCGGTGTCGGCACGGCGACGCGAGGGCGCGGTGCGGCTCGCGGGTGTTGCGGCGCTCCTTGCGCTCTGGGAGGCGGCGGCGCTCGGCCTCGACGGCGCCTACCTCTTAGCCGGGCCGTCGGACGTGCTGCGCTATCTCGCCGAAGATACGGCGCTTATGGGTCGCGCGCTCTGGGCAACCGGCGCAAACGCTGTTGCGGGCTATGTCATCGGCAACGCCGTCGCCATCGCGCTCGCAGCCTCTGCACTTCTCGTGCCGCGCGCCGAGCGTCTGATCCTGGCTCTTGCGCTCCTCGTCTTTTGCTTGCCGCTTGTCGCAACAGGGCCGATCCTGCGCGTCGTCTTCGGCCCAGGGCCCGGCCCCGAGATCACGCTGGCCGCCCTTGCCGTCTATTACACCACACTTGTTCCTCTCGTCGTTGGCCTGCGCGCCGCGCCCGCAACTTGGTTTGACCTTGTGGCGAGCTACGGGCGCGGGCGCATCGCAGCGCTGACCTATGTGCGGGCGCGCGCGGCCCTGCCCTATCTGCTGGCCGGGCTGCAGATCGCCGCCCCGGCGGCGTTTCTCGGCGCGATGGTGGGCGAATTTACCGGCGCCGCGCGTGGGATGGGTGTCCTTACGATCCAGGCGATGCGCAGCCTCGACATCGACGCGACTTGGGCCCTCGCGACGGTGGCCGCCTGCGTCTCGATCATCGCTTATGCCGCAATCGGCCGGCTCGGACGCGCATTTGGCGACGACGCGCCGCCCGTCTTGCTGGCGCCACCTCCGGCGCGGGCGCGACCCCAAGGGCTTTGGCACCGCATCGCCCATCCCGTCCTCGTGACCTCTGCGGCGCTCGCGCTTTGGTGGGTGCTGCCAAAGCTTCTCGGCCTCGCACCCTTCTTTGCCAAAGGGCCGGGCGACGTTTTTGCCTTCCTCGTCACCGACGCCAACGCCGCCGCGCACCGCGCAACGCTGCTCACCGCGCTGGGAGAGACCGCACTCTACGCCGTGCCAGGGTATGTCGCGGGCCTTGCTTTGGGTGCCGCGCTTGCGGTGGCGCTGACCCTCGCGCCCGCCCTTGCTGCGATCGCAATGCCGGTCGCCGTCGCGCTCCGCTCTGTCCCGATCATCACGACCGCGCCACTTATCGTGCTGCTCCTCGGGCGCGGCGCGGCGGGAACGGTCACGCTCGTGGCGGTCATGGTCTTCTTTCCGACCTTTGTCGCGTGTCTCCACGGGCTCCGCCAGGCGCCGGGTCAGGTCCTTGACGTCTTCGAAAGCTATGCCGCTGGGCGCTGGTCTCGACTGACACTCGTGCAGATCCCCGCCATGCTGCCCTCGCTCTTTGCCGCGGCGCGGATGGCTGTGCCCGCCGCGGTGCTGGCCGTCACGGTTGTCGAGTGGTTGGCGACAGGGAGTGGCCTCGGGGCCGAGATGGCACTCTCCGCGTCGCTCTCGAACTACGGCATGCTCTGGTCCTGCGTAGTCCTGGTCGCGGTCCTGTCTGCCTTGGGGTATGCGGCGGTCGGCGCCGCGGAACGTCGCGTGCTCGCCCTCTACGCGCCAGAACAGCTCGCGCGATGACGGTATCGGCAGCCTTTGCCATCCCCGGCGATATCGAGACCCTCACAGGCGGCTATATCTATGAGCGCAAGCTGCTCCTCGGGCTGCGCGCCCTCGGGCATGACGTCGCCCATCTCGCGCTCGCCGGCACGTTTCCCGATCCGAGCCAAGCCGATATGGACGACGCGCTGGCGCAGATGGCCGCCCTGCCCGCAACGCAGCCTCTCATTGTCGATGGTCTCGTTTTTGGCGCGGCTAAGGGGCTAGAGGCGATCCGAGCGCCGATGATCGCGATGATCCATCATCCGCTCGCCCTCGAAGAAGGGCTATCGGCGGCGCGGAAAGCGCATCTCGCCCGGACCGAGAGGGCCAATGTCTCGCTGGCCACGCACATCCTCGTCCCAAGCGCGCATACCCGGGAGATCCTGATCGCCGACTATGGCGCCGAGCCTGGGCGTATCACGATCGCACCTCCGGGGGTCGACCGGCCGAGTGCCCGCCATGCGCCGAGCGCGCCGCCCCTCATCCTCTCGGTGGGCATCCTGCACCCGCGCAAGGGGCACGACGTTCTGCTCGATGCGCTGGCCAGTCTCACGGACCTCTCATGGCGCGCGGTGATCGTCGGGAGCGACTACGACACGGGTCACGCCACAGCCCTGCGACAGCGCTGCGCGGCGCTCAGCCTAGAGGACCGCGTGAGCTTTGCCGGCGAGCTGCCTCGGGCAGAGCTCGACACGCTCTTTGCCGAGGCGACGCTCTTTGCCCTGGCAACGCGCTACGAGGGCTATGGCATGGTCTTTGCCGAGGCGCTTGTCCGCGGCCTGCCCATCGTGGCGACCAGAGCCGGCGCCGTCCCCGACACCGTCCCCGACGGCGCCGGCCTCCTCGCCCCGATCGGCGATGCGCTGGCCTTTGCAGCGTGCATGCGCCGCGTGCTGGAGCAGGCCGACCTGCGTCGGGCCTTGGCGCGGGGATCGGCGGAGTCCGGTGCGGCCCTGCCCGCATGGGAGGAGACGGCTCGGATTGCGAGTGGGGTCATAGCGCGGGTCTCGCGACAGATGCCGCCAATTGATGGCGGCGCAACGATGTGAAAGGCTTCACCGCGCGAACGGTGGGCGAGGGGCGTGCGACATGAGGGTCTCGGTGATCGGCGCAGGGATCGTCGGCGTCTCAACCGCCATCTGGCTCCAGCGCGCGGGCCATGACGTGACGCTCATCGACCGCGAAGGGCCGGCGGCCGGTGCAAGCTTTGGCAATGGCGGGGTGCTGGCCTCGGCGGGGATCGTGCCCGTCACCACGCCGGGCCTTGTGCGGCGGGTGCCCGGCATGCTCTTGCGGGCGGATGCGCCGCTCTTTCTCAAGTGGCGCTACCTGCCGCGCGCGCTGCCCTGGCTCGTCCGCTACCTGCGACATGCCAATGCCGAGGACGCCGCGCGCCGGGCCGCCGCGATAGCGCCGATCATCGGCGACAGTCTCGCCGACCATCAAGCGCTCTCGGAAGGGACGAAAGCCGCCACCTACGTCGTCCCAAGCGATTATATCTATCTTTACGACCGTCGCGCGGACTTTGAAGCGGACGCCTTCGGCTGGGACCTGCGGCGCGCCCATGGCATCACATGGGACGTGCTCGGACCTGAGGACCTGCGCGCCTACGACCCCGCACTTGGGCCCCGCTTCGGCTGCGGCATCCGGATGGGCGGGCATGGCCGGATCTCGGACCCCGGCGCCTATATCGCCGCCCTTACGGAGCATTTTCAGGCGGAGGGCGGGCGGCTTTTGATCGCGGCGGCTGAAGGCTTTGCGCAAGAGGGCGGGCGCGTGACCGGCGTTCGTCTAAAGGGCGAAACGCTGTCGTGCGACGCCGTCGTCGTCGCCACGGGCGCCTGGTCCTGTCCTTTGGCGGCCAAGCTCGGCGTCCGGCCACCGCTGGAGACGGAGCGCGGCTATCACTTGGAGCTGTGGAAGCCCTCGTCGATGCCCCGCGCGCCGCTGATGCTCGCCTCGGCCAAGTTCGTCGTGACACCGATGGAGGGGCGGATCCGCCTTGCAGGCATCGTCGAGATCGGCGGGCTCGACGCTGCGCCCTCCGAGGCGCCGATCCGCCTCCTAGAGCGCGGGATACGCGCCGCAATGCCAGGGCTCTCATGGGAGCGGCAAACGAGCTGGCTGGGGCACCGCCCGGCGATGGCCGACTCAATCCCGGTGATCGGCGAGGTTCCCGCGCTCAAGGGAGCGTTTTTGGGCTTTGGGCATGATCACGTGGGGCTGACGGGCGGGCCGAAGACGGGGCGCATTCTGGCACAACTCGTGGGCGGACAGACACCGAACATCGACCTTGCACCTTATGCACCAGGGCGCTTCGCTTGAGGCATGCGCGCCTGGGAAAGGGAGGGGCGCGAACTCCGCGCCCTGAGACGAGGCCAAAGACTGGGAGCCAAAGACTGGGAGCCAAAGGCTGAGCGGCCGCCGTGTCGCTGCCCTGCCCAAGAGCGTGGCGATGAAGCGACCTGCTTTCCGCCGTGACTTTCTTGGCGGCAGCGGCAGACAGGGCCCAGTATAAGCGTGGCGTCGTCGTAAAGATGTCCCGCCCCGAGACTATTGAGTGTGCAAGGGCCCCACAGAGTGGGGCGGCGTTTGCCAACCGCTTGCATAGCCCGAGCGGTCCGCGCAGGCTAGAACGAAATCGGAGGGCCCATGAGCGACACCGAAGCCCTGATCGCTGCGGCGCGACGCGTCCGGGAAAACGCACATGTGCCCTATTCGAACTTTCAGGTCGGCGCCGCGCTGCGATCGGACGAGGGCCGCGTCTTTGTCGGCTGCAACGTTGAGAACGTGGCCTATCCGGAGGGGACCTGCGCCGAAGCGGGCGCGATCGCGGCCATGGTTGCAGCGGGGGACCGGCGTATCGCCGAACTGGCCGTCATCGCGGACAGCCCCACGCCCGTCCCGCCATGCGGCGGCTGCAGACAAAAAATAGCGGAATTTGCCGGAGCGACGGTGAGGGTCACCATGGCAACGCTCGGCGGTGAGACGCTCACGGTAACGGTGGCCGACCTCCTGCCGGGCGCATTCGGCGCCGCGCATATGCCCAAGTGATGGACGCCCGCGCGATCCTTTCAGCGCTCCGGCGGGGCGAAACGCTCGAGCCGGAGGCCACGCGCTGGTTTGGGGCGGCCATCGGGTCGGGCGACGTGACAGACGCGCAGGCGGGTGCGTTCGCTATGGGCATTTGCCGCGCACCGCTCGACGCGCCCGCCCGCGTGGCCCTCACCCAAGCCATGCGCGATTCAGGCGACGTGCTCGCCTGGGATCTCGATGCGCCGGTGCTCGACAAGCATTCGACCGGTGGCGTGGGCGACAATGTCTCGCTGACCCTGGCCCCCGCCCTCGCGGCCTGCGGCGTCTACGTGCCGATGATCTCGGGCCGCGGCCTCGGCCATACGGGCGGCACGCTCGACAAGCTCGAAGCGATCCCAGGCTACCGCACGGATGTGTCGGAGGAAGAGTTTCGCCGCGTGGTCGGCGAGACCGGCGCCGCCATCGTCAGCGCCTCGGCCCGCCTCGCCCCCGCCGACCGGCGCCTCTACGCGATCCGCGACGTGACCGGCACGGTCGAGAGCATCGACCTCATCACCGCCTCGATCCTTGCCAAAAAGCTTGCCGCTGGGCTCGAAGCGCTGGTGCTCGACGTCAAATGCGGCTCGGGCGCCTTTATGAAGACGCGGGAGGAGGCCCACGCCCTGGCGCAGTCTCTCGTCACCACGGCCAACGGAGCGGGCTGTGCGACCTCGGCGCTCATCACGGCGATGGACCAGCCGCTTGTGACGGCAGCCGGCAACGCTGTCGAGGTCGCCGAAGCGATGGAGACGCTGACCTGCACCTATGTGACCTCGCCGCTCTGGGAGATCACCGTAAGGCTCGGGGCCGAAGCGCTTGCCCTTGCCGGCATCCCGGACGGCGCGGCGCGGATCAACGACGCGCTACGCTCGGGGGCTGCGGCAGAACGCTTTGGCGCCATGGTCGCGGCCTTGGGCGGGCCCGCAGACTTTGTCGAGCGCTGGCGCGACAGGCTCCCTGCGGCCCCGGTGACGCGGGTGGTGGAAGCAGAGAGCCCGGCCTTTGTCGAGCGAGTCGACACCGAAGCGCTTGGGCTTGCGGTCGTTCATCTCGGAGGCGGGCGGCTGAAGGAGACCGACCGGGTCGACCCCAGCGTGGGCCTGACGCAGATCGCGGGGCTCGGCGAAGAGGTCGGCGCCGGGCGCCCGCTTGCCACGATCCATGCCGCGCGCGAGAGCGACGCGGACGCTGCCGAAGCGCGCCTCCGCGCGGCGTTTACTCTGGGAGAGAGCGCCAAGGACCCGCCGACGCTCATCCTCGAAAAGGTCACAGCGTGAGCCGCGCCTTTCTGGTGGTGATCGACTCGGTCGGCGCCGGGGGCGCCCCCGATGCGCACCGCTTCTTTAATGGCGACACGCCCGATACCGGTGCGAATACACTCGCCCATATCGCGGGGGCGTGCGCGCGCGGCGCGGCGGAGGCGGGCCGGAGCGGCCCCCTGCATCTGCCCCATCTCGACGCGCTCGGGCTCTCGGCCGCCGTCCGCCTCGCCAGTGGCGCTGAGATGCCGGGGCTCGGCGCGGCCCCCTCGGGCCTTTGGGGCGCCGCAGAGGAGGCGTCGCCCGGCAAGGACACGCCCTCGGGCCATTGGGAGCTGGCGGGCGTCCCCGTGCCCTGGGATTGGCACACCTTTCCCGACACCGAGCCCGCCTTTCCACAAGCGCTGAGCGAAGCCGCCTGCCGTGCCGCGGGCACCGACGGCATCCTCGGCAATTGCCATGCGAGCGGGACCGAGATCATCGCCCGCCTCGGGGCCGAGCATGTGCGGACAGGCTGGCCGATCTGCTACACCTCGGCCGACAGCGTGTTTCAGGTCGCAGCTCATGAAGAGACGTTCGGGCTCGACAGGCTCCTCCAGCTTTGCCAGGCGCTTGCCCCGATCCTCCATGGGATGAAGGTTGGTCGGGTGATCGCGCGGCCCTTTATCGGCGCCGAGGGCGGCTACACTCGGACCAAGAACCGACGTGATTTTGCGATTGCCCCGCCCGCGCCGACGCTCTGCGATTGGGCGCAACGCGCGGGCCGGCCGGTGCATGCCGTGGGCAAGATCGGCGACATCTTCTCGATGCAGGGGATCACCGACGTGGCGAAAGGCACAGATGCAGAGTTATTCGTCGCGATGGGGGACCTGATCGACGGGGCCGAACCCGGATCGCTCACCTTCGCCAATTTCGTCGAGTTCGACAGCCTCTACGGCCACAGGCGCGATGTCTCGGGCTATGCCCGCGCGCTCGAATGGTTCGACCGTGAACTCGGCACGCTCATGCCGCGACTGCGCGACGGCGATCTCCTCGTCATCACGGCCGATCACGGCAACGACCCGACCTGGACCGGGACCGACCATACGCGCGAGCGTGTTCCCGTCCTTTGCGCGGGTATGCCCGCGGGCGAACTTGGGATCATGCCATTTACCGGGGTCGCGCGCCTTGTTGCCCAGCATTTGGGCGTCGCCGCACCCTAGGCCCGCCAACCGGCTCTGGCCCTCCCACACCTGCTCGTCTAGAACCGAGCGCCAAAGGAGCGCGCGGTGAAAGACCTTCCGAAGATCGAGCTTCACCTTCACCTCGAAGGCGCCGCCCCGCCCGCGCTGATCCGTGCCGTCGCCGCCGAGAAACACATCGATCTAAGCGGCATTTTCGATCCGCGCGGGGCCTACCGGTTTCGCGACTTCGCAGAGTTTCTAAAGGTCTATGAAGCGGCCACCTCCGTCTTGACGACGCCCGAGGATTTCGGCCGGCTGACCGCCGCGATCTGTGCGGAGCTGGCCGAAGAGGGCGTGATCTACGCCGAAGTATTTCTCTCGCCGGATTTCTGCGGCGGCGGCGATATCGGCGCGTGGCGCGAGTATCTCAGCGCCATCGAAGGCGCCGCTGCCGCAGCCGAAGCGCAAGGCGGGCCGATCCTCAAGGGCATCGTGACATGCATCCGGCATTTTGGGTCGGAGCGGGCCAAGGGACCGGCGCTCTGCGCGGCCGAGACGGCGGGGGATATGATCGTCGGCTTCGGCATCGCAGGCGATGAGCGGACCGGCGCGCCCAAGGACTATGCCTGGGCCTTCGACTGCGCGCGCGAGGCCGGGCTCTCGCTCACCGCCCATGCCGGGGAGTGGCGCGGGCCCGACAGCGTACGCGATGCGGTGCGCGATCTTGGCGTCTCCCGCATTGGCCATGGCGTCCGCGCGATCGAGGATCTGGCCCTGGTCGAGGAGCTTGCCGAGAACGGCATCGTGCTCGAGGTCTGCCCAGGCTCCAACGTCGCGCTCGGCGTCTACCCCCGTCTCGTCGATCACCCGATCGATAAGCTGCGCGCCAGAGATGTCCCCGTCACGGTCTCGACCGACGACCCGCCGTTCTTTCACACAACGCTCAGCCGCGAATACGAGGCGCTCGCCGATGCGTTCGGCTGGGCTGAGGACGACTTCGCCTCGCTCAACAAAGCCGCAGCCCGCGCTGCGTTTTGCGATGCGCCGACGCGCGCGACCCTGCTCAAAGCCCTGGAGGCCAGACCATGACCATCGGCCAAGACCATCTGACGGTCGTCGATCACCCGCTGATCCAGCATAAGCTGACGATCATGCGAGAGAAAAAGACCTCCACCGCGTCGTTTCGGCAGCTTTTGCGGGAGATCAGCCAGCTTTTGGCCTATGAGGTCACCCGGCACATGCCGATGACGACCAAGACCATCGACACGCCCCTGCGCGAGATGGAAGCGCCGACGCTGGCGGGCAAGAAGATGGCCCTGATCTCGATCCTGCGCGCGGGCAACGGCCTGCTCGATGGCGTACTAGAGCTGATCCCCGCCGCGCGTGTGGGTTTTGTCGGGCTATACCGCGACCCCGATACGCTGCAGCCCGTTCAGTACTACTTCAAGGTGCCCGAAGACCTCGCCGGGCGCCTCGTCATCTGCCTCGATCCGATGCTGGCGACCGGAAACTCCTCCGCCGCCGCCATCGACCTTTTGAAGCAATCGGGCGCGACCGACATCCGGTTTCTGTGCCTTCTTGCCGCGCCCGAGGGCGTGGCGCGCATGAAGGAGGCGCATCCGGATGTCGGTATCGTGACGGCGGCGCTCGATGAGCGGCTGAACTCCCACGGCTATATCGTGCCCGGTCTCGGCGATGCGGGCGACCGGATGTTTGGGACCAAGTGACCGGGCGCCGTGCCCTGAGACCTGCCCTGTGACACGCGGCAGGCGATCCCCCGAGTAGCGGCTTATCCCGGCTCGCAGATCTGCTGCAGCGCCCGCCAATCGGCCTCGGACAGGAGTGGTGACGTCTCTCGCCCGCGCATCGGATCGGCCTCGATCAGCGTGAGCACGCTCTCGCCGGTCACATCAAGCGCATAGGCAAAAGGCGTCGAGGGCAGGTCGACCGCCGCGAAACCGCCGATCAGCGCCGCGTCGTCCCGCGGCGGCAGCTCTCCCGTCAATAGCGTCTCCGCATGGCGGGCGATCACCGCCTCCGGCAAATGGCCAGTTGTTAGGAGTTGCGCTGTCGCCCAGAGCCCCGCCTCGCGCAGAAGCGCGGCGAGCGGCGGGTCCGCCTCGGCCCGCATGCGCGCCGCAAGGAGGTGCCCAGCCAAGACCTCGGGCAGCTCGTGATCTTCCACCAACGCGCGGCCGATCAGCACCAGACCGCCCGGCAAGTGACGCGCGCCTTGGATCCCGTCGGGCACGATCGCATAGCCCGCAAGCGGCGCACCGTCTGACCATGTCATCGGACGCGCCCGCGTGGCAAGCGCGCCGGCGCCGACGCCGTGCGTCTCCTCCCCAATGCGCTGCACGAGCTGGGCAAGGGCCCGGTCCCCGCGCGGACTGTGACAAGGACCGGCCGAAACGCGGCCAAGGGCTGCAAAGAGCGCGTCCCCGATCTCCTCTCGCGTCGGATCGGGCAAGACGGCCACGGCGTGTGAGACGAGCGCGCCGGGCAGCCACCATACTGCCCCTGCAACGCCCGCCACCAGCGTCATTGCCAGGGCGAGGCTGCGGACCCGACCACGGCGCGGGCGGGACTTGGCGATCGCGTGGCGCACCGTTTCGATGGCGTCCGTAAGTGTGTCGTCGGCGATCTCAAGTGTCTCGATGGCATCGGCCGACGGGGTGTAGAGCGCTGGGCCCTCCGCCCGGTCGATACGGGCGACCGCAGCGAGCGACCAATGCGCAAGCGCCCGCCCCGCCCGGTCCTGCAGCACAAGCGACGTGGTGCGGAACGCGACGATGACGTCCTGGCGCTGCGCCTCGGGCGCGGGCCGCCATACGCCCGGCGCTTCCAACCGAGTGTAGCGTTTGAGCGCTGTCATGCGGTCTTTGATGCCTGTTTGGTGCCCTTATGGCGGGCGACTGCTGCTCTTTGAAAATACGGTAGCGGATTCCTGGCCTCCCGGCAATCGTGTGCTTGACGTAGCGACTTCGCGGGTTCCTGAAGTGGGTGTTTCCGCTAAGCTACTAGGCATGTGCGGACGGTTCGTGATCACTCACCCGGATGAGGCGCTGGCCAAGCTCTTTGAGGCCGCGCCCGCCAACGACCTACCGGAAATCCCCCGCTACAATGTCTGCCCGACCCAACCGGTCGCCACCATCAGGTCTGAGGACGGAACGCGGCATTTCGCGCCGATGCGCTGGGGTTTCCTGCCCCACTGGTACAAGAGCCCGAGCGACGGGCCGCTCCTCATCAATGCGCGGGCTGAGACCCTTGCCGAGAAGCCGGCCTTTCGCGCCGCCGCCCGCGCGCGGCGCTGCCTGATCCCGGCAAGCGGATTCTACGAATGGACAAAGGACGCCGAGGGCAAGCGCCTGCCGTGGTACATCACGCGGCGCGACGGCGCGCCCATGGCTTTCGCCGCCATTTGGCAAAACTGGGCAGAGGGCGATCTGGCCTACCGCACCGCCGCGATCGTAACCGCGCCTGCCGCTGCCGATATCGGGCGGATCCACCATCGCTGCCCAGTCATCCTCAAGCCCGCCGATTGGCCGAAATGGCTTGGCGAGGCGGGGCACGGCGCCGCCACGCTGATGGCGGCGCCGCCCGAAGGCACGCTGCGCTGGCACCGGGTCGACCCGGCAGTGAACTCCAATCGCGCGCATGGCTCAGACCTCATCCGCCCCCTCGCTGCCTGACTAACTGCGCAGCCCACGCCCCGGCTCAGCACCCGGCGCACGCGCCCCCTTCTTCTTGCTTCAAGTATCGCCGCCGGAGGCATAACCCCGCGCCACGCACGCGGCCGCCGGACAGGGGTGCAGTCGCCTCAGCCTTCGGCCCGCCACGCCCAGGGACGTGTATAGGCGCCGAGCGCGCGCTGCACGTCCGCCTCCTCGACCGCGCCGGACCTTTCGAGATAGGCCACAAGGCCGAGCTTGGCGTCCTCGCGCACGTCCATGACCCGCGCCGCGAGCCCCGCCTCTTCAAGCGCGGCATTGTAGACATCCGTAATCGCCCGCCCCCGCAGATCGGGCTTAAAGATCTTGCCGACCGCTGTCTTCGGCAATTCCGGCAGGATCTCGATCCGCTTTGGCAGGGCAGCCCGCTCCGGGATACGTGGCTTGACGAAATCGAGAAGCGCCGCGCCGCTGACCTTGGCACCTGTCACCAATTCGACGTAGGCGACAGGGATTTCGCCCGCATGGGCGTCGGGCTGGCCGATCGCGCCGGCAAAGGCCACCGCCTCGTGGCCCAAAAGCGCTTCCTCGATCAGGGCCGGGTCGATATTGTGTCCGCCGCGAATGATGAGATCTTTTGCGCGACCAGTGATCCAGAGGTATCCGTCCGCGTCGAGCCGCCCCAGATCGCCGGTACGCAGGTACTGATCGTAGTGAAACATGTTTAGGTTGCGGTCACTCTCGGTATAGACACTTCCGGGCTGCACCCCCGGGTTGGCGACACAGATCTCGCCGATCTCGTCGGTTCCGCATTCGCGCACGCCGCCGCCCGCGGTATGGATCAGGATCTTCACATCCGTGTGCGGAAACGGGATGCCGACCGACCCGATCTTTTTTGGCCCATCGGTCGGATTGCAGGAGACAAGGCAGGTCGCCTCGGTCAGCCCGTAGCCCTCAATGATGTTGACGCCGCAGGCCTCCTCAAAGCGCCGGTATAGCTCGACCGGCAGCGGGGCCGAGCCCGAGAACGCGCTTTGCAGGCTGGTCAAATCCGCATCGACCTTGCGCTGCATCAGCGCCGAAAACGCGGTCGGCACGCCGATCATGAACGTCACTTTCCACCGCGCGATCAGCTTCCAGAAATTGTCGATAACGCCTTCACCGCGATAGCCCTGGGGCGTCGGGAAAACGACATGCGCCCCGCTCGCCACCATCGACATCAGGATTGGATGACACGCGAAGACGTGAAAGAGGGGCAGCGGGCAAAGGATGACATCCTGATCGGTAAAGAGGAGCCGCTGGCCGATCCACCCGTTATAGATCATGCCCGAAGCGCGGTGCTGGGCGACCTTCGGCATCCCAGTCGTCCCGCCTGTGTGGAAGTACGCAGCGACCCGGTCCTCTGGCGGGTCCTCAAACGCAAGGATGGTCGGCTGGCGAGCCAGCTCGGCTGAGAAATCCAAGACTTTGGCCTCGTGCGCCCGCTTTGTCTTTGGCCGCAGAAACGGCACGACCCAGCGCTTGAGCCCCGTTAGATAGCGCAAGAGATCCACTTCGAGCACATGGGTCACGTGAGGCGCGAGCCGGACGGCCTCGGCCGCCTTTTGCGCAACGTCCGACTTCGGAAACGCACGGAGCGTGACGAGGACTTTCGCATTCGTCTGGCGCAGAATTGCGGCGATCTTCTCGGGCTCAAGCAGCGGATTGATCGGGTTGGCGATGGCCGCCACACTGCCCCCGAGCAGCGTCAGCACCGCCTCGTTGCAGTTTGGCAGGAGATAGGCGACCGTATCACCGGGCCCGACGCCAAGCGCGCGAAACGCGTTCGCCGCTTGCACGACCCTGTCGTGGAGCATGGCCCAGGTCAGCGTTTCATGCGGCGCGCCAGGCGTTGAGAAAAGCTGGAACGTAATTGCGGGGCGGTCCCCGTGATTGTCCCGCGCAGCGCGCACGAAAGCGTACATCGTCTTGGCAACGTCACGCTCCGCCCAAGGCATTTCGCGCTCGATCGCATCGCGATCTGCAACGCCCGCAAAGGTCGTCATGGCCGTCTCCTCCCTGGCGTGCCGCTCTTCGGCGGCGTTGCAGGGAGCATCGGGTTTTCGTCGGACGCGCGCAACAGAGAACGGGCTGGCTCGGCACCTGCCCTCGCCCGGTGTCTCGCCCAGGGTCAGAGGCGCGTGAGCGCGCCGGCCTAAAACGCGACGCTCTGCGCGATGCCCCGTTCGACGGCAAGCTGGAGCGCCCGGTCGGCAACGGCGAGGTCCTGCAGGCCGACCCCCGTGCCGTCAAAGAGCGTGATCTCCTCGTCTGAGCTGCGCCCCTGATGGGTTCCTTCGATCACCGCGCCAATCGTGGCGATGTCCGCCTCCGTCTTCAGCCCCGCGCCAACAACATGCTGCGCCTCGCCGATCGAGACCGATTGCGCCACCTCGTCGGTGAACACGGTCGCGCGCGCCAGGAGCGCAGTCTCAACCTCCTGCTTGCCCTTCGTGTCCGTCCCCATGCAGGCCAGATGCGTGCCGGGCGTCACATGCGCATCCATGAGCGTCGGCGCAAAGCTCGACGTGATCGACACGATGACATCGGCCTCCGCGCCAAGCTGGCCGAGCTCCACGGCCTCGAACGGTAGCCCCAGCTCTTCGGCCGTCTCCGCGAGGCGTGGCAGCATGTCGGGGTGATAGTTCCACCCGATCACCTTTTCGAAAGACCGCTGCCGCACCGCCGCACGCATCTGAAACGCCGACTGGTGGCCGGCGCCGATCATGCCCAAGACCTTCGCGTCAGCCCGCGCCAGATGCTTGATCGAGACGGCCGAAGCCGCTGCCGTTCGCAGCGCCGTTAGGAGGTTTCCGCCCACCAATGCCTTACACTGCCCCGTATCGGCGTCGAAGAGCACGACGGTCGATTGGTGGTTGGTCAGGCCCTTTTCGGCGTTGCCGGGCCAGTAGCCGCCCGATTTGAGGCCGAGGACAAGCCCCGCCCGGTCGAACCCCGACTTAAATCCGTAAAGCGCATCGGCATGCCCGATCGCCTCCCGCACGACCGGAAAATTATACGCGTCGCCCCGCGCCATGGCGGCGAACACAGCCTCGACCGCATCGAAGGCCGCCGCCTCATCCATGAGTCCCGCGATCTCGCTTTCCGGAACGATCTGCATCCCTGTCCTCCGCGCAGCAGCACGCCGCATGTGCGCGGCGCCCGCTGTCTTCTTCTTGCTGAAAATATCGTCGCCGAAGGCATGCGCCCGCCCGGGGCCCATGCCGTCTCGGCCAAAGCGCGCGTCAGTAGGCCTTGCCGCGCGCCGACACCGGCCACACCGCCTCGACCTTTCCGCCCCTTACGCCCACATACCAATCGTGGACGTTGCAGGTCGGGTCGCAATGGCCAGGCACAAGGCGCAGCTTGTCGTTCACCTTGAGCTTGCCCTTAGGATCCATGACGACGCCGTGCTCGTCCGAGCACTTAACGTACTCGACATCGTCGCGGCCAAAGATGACCGGCAGACCGCTATCGACCGATTGTGCCTTTAGGCCGGCATCAACGATCGCCTTTTCCGCCTTAGCGTGGCTCATCACGGAGGTGAGGATGAAGAGCGCGTTCTCCCACTCACCCTGGTCGATCCGCTTGCCGTCCTTATCGAGGATGCGCCCGTAATCGGCGTCCATAAACGCGTAAGAGCCACATTGCAGCTCGTTGTAGACCCCAGAATTCGACTCGAAATAGTACGAGCCCGTGCCGCCACCGCCGATGATATCACACGCGATACCGACCTCTTTCAGGCCCTGCACGGCGTCGGCGACCATGGCGACGGCAACCCCGATCTTCGCCTTGCGCTCCTCATAGCTGTCCATGTGCTGCATTGCGCCCTGATAGGCCTGAAGCCCTGCAAATTTGAGACCCGGCGCCGCGTCGATGGCCTTGGCGATACGCACGACATCCTCGGTCGTGGTCACACCGCAGCGCCCCGCGCCGCAATCGATCTCTACCAGCGCTTCGATCTCGGTGCCGTGCTTTACCGCTGCCGCCGAGAGATCGGCCACATTCGCCTCATCGTCCACACAGCACAGCGTCCGCGCTCCAAGCTTCGGCATCCGCGCCAACCGGTCGATCTTGGCCGGGTCGCGCACTTGGTTCGAGACCATCACGTCCTTGATCCCGCCCCGCGCAAAGACCTCGGCTTCGGACACCTTTTGGCAGCAGACGCCCACCGCGCCGCCAAGCTCCATCTGCAGCTTCGCCACATCGACCGATTTGTGCATCTTGCCGTGGACACGGTGGCGCATACCGTGGGCCTTGGCATAATCACCCATTTTCTTGACGTTGCGCTCCAGCGCGTCGAGATCGAGCACGAGGCAGGGCGTCTGGATATCGGCTTCGTCCATACCCGGCACAGCGGGGATGTCGTAGCCGACTTCGAAGTCATCGAGGTTTGCGAGGTCTTTCATCTGGTTCTCCCTAGTCGCGGGGCGATGAGCAGCGTGCCCATCCTACCCCTGGGTGAAAACGGTCGGATTACGGTGCTGGATGGCCGAACGGCCCAGCCCTAGCCCGTCATCCATGGCAGCTTGTCGAGGTCCACGTTCCCGCCTGTCACGATAACACCGACGCGCTTGCCTCGAAACACCTCCGGATACTTAAAGATCGTGGCGAGCGGCACGGCGCAGGACGGCTCCATGACGATCTTCATGCGTTGCCAGGTGATCTTCATTGCATCGACGATCTCCTGTTCGGAGGCGGTCAGAATATCGGTGACGTGGTTCGACACGAAGTGCCAGGTGAGGTCTTTCAGCGGCACCTTCAAGCCATCGGCAATGGTCTGCGGTGCATCGTCAGCGATGATGTGGCCCGCCTTGAACGAGCGATAGGCGTCGTCGGCCTGCTCGGGCTCGGCCGCGTAGATCTCAACACCGGGCGCGGTGTTCGACAGGGTGAGGCAGGTCCCGGACACCATCCCACCGCCGCCGATCGGGGCAATGACCGCGTCCAGCCCATCGACCTGCTCCATCAACTCGCGCGAGCACGTTCCCTGCCCCGCGACCACGCGCGGGTCGTTGTAGGGGTGGACAAACTCGGCGCCGGTTTCGGCCTGAACCTCGGCGAAGACAGCCTCGCGGCTCGTTGTCGACGGCTCACACTCGGTGATGATGCCGCCATAGCCGCGCACGGCCGCTTTCTTGGCCTCGGGCGCGGTGCGCGGCATCACGACATGACAGGGGATGCCCCGCCGGCCAGCGGCGTAAGATAGCGAGAGCGCGTGATTGCCCGAGGAATGCGTGGCAACGCCTTTCTGAGCCATCTCGTCAGCGAGGCCGAAGACGGCGTTCGACGCGCCACGGACCTTAAACGCCCCCGCCTTCTGAAAGTTCTCGCACTTAAAGAAGAGCTCTGCCCCGGTCATCTCGTTGAAGAAAGTTGAAGTCAGCACCGGCGTGCGATGGATGTAAGGTGCGATCCGCTCGTGAGCGGCGACCACATCGTCATAGGTCGGGATCGTCAGATCGGCGAGGTCTTTCATCGCTCTCTCCAGCTGTTGTCTTAACAAACCTTACTCTGCGGCAAGATCTAGGGCGGGCGAACCGACCGTCGTGCGGTAGACGCCCTGCGCCGCTGCGACGCCGGAGCCGGGCACAATGTCCATGCCAAGATCGGCCATGACCATTTCGGCCGCGGCGAGCCCCGAGAGCGCCTGCACATCGGTGAGCATGCCGAGATGACCGATGCGAAAAACCTTGCCGGCGACCTCGCCCAACCCGGTGCCGAAGGCGACGCCATAGGTCTGGGCCGCGCGGGCAACAAAGGCGTTGGCGTCAAAGCCCTCGGGCATGCGAATGGCCGAGACGGTGTTAGAGTACCAATCGGCCTGCTCTGCGCACAGGCTAAGGCCCCAAGCACGCACCGCGGCGCGGACCCCATCGGCAATCCGCGCATGGCGCGCGAAGACGTGTTCGAGCCCTTCCTCTTCGATCATCTCACACGCGGTGCGGAGCCCGTTCATCAGGCCCACGGCCGGGGTGTAGGGATAGGCTGAGGCCGCATATCCCCGACGCATATCGTCGAAATCGAAAAAGGTGCGCGGCAGGTCCGCGGTCTCGGCGGCGGCGCGGGCTTTGGCCGAGACGCCGACAATGGCGAGACCGGGGGGCAGCATGAAGCCCTTTTGCGAACCCGTCACAGCGAGATCCACGCCCCACTCGTCCATTCGAAAATCCATCGAGCCGATCGAGGAGACGCCGTCGACTAGGAGCAGCGCGGGGTGCCCCGACGCGCCGAGGGCGGCGCGCAGGGCCGCAATATCGGAGACGACACCGGTGGCCGTCTCGTTATGGGTGGCCAAAACCGCTTTGATCTCGTGCGCGGTATCGGCGCGCAGCACGTCCTCGTAGCGCGCCGCATCAAGGCCCTCGCCCCAGCGATGCGCGATGATCTGGACGTCGAGGCCGAAGCGCTGGCACATGTCGATCCAGCGGTGCGAGAACATGCCGTTACGCCCTGCCAGCACCTTGTCGCCCGTGCTGAGCGTGTTGGCGATGGCCGCTTCCCAGCCGCCCGTTCCGGTTGCCGGGAAGACAAAGACCTCGCCCGCGCTCGTCTTGAGGATCCGCGCGACACCGGCCAGCGTCGGATGCAGGATCGCGGCAAAGGCCGACGAGCGATGGTCGAGCGTTGCCACATCGCAGGCCTTGCGCAGGCGGTCGGGAAGGTTCGTCGGGCCGGGGATGAAAACCGGGTTGTCCATGGTATCGTCTCGCTCTGTCCTGCGTTTGAGCTCTCCTAGACGAGGCAGCCCACCGCAGACAACTTTTTTGAATTCTTTTTCCACTGTATGAAATTAGAAGTTTCCTTTCTTAAATTCAGTGCTTTAAAGTTTTTCAGATGTTGATGCTGCAGGTGCGAAACTGAAAAAGGTCTGGGAACATGCCGGAAAAGAGGCCCCGTGGGCGGCCGCGGGCCTTTGCCGACAAGACCGAACAGAACACGATCCAGTCGCTCGATCGGGCGATGGCGATCCTCGAAGGGCTTGCCGAGGCAGGGGCCGCAACGCTGACTGAGCTGGCGTCGCGGCTCGGACAATCGCCCGCCACGGTCTATCGCGTGCTGATCACGCTGGAGGCGCGCGGCATTGTCGAGCTCGACCCGGAAGAGCAAAGCTGGGCTGTCGGACCGCGGGCGTTTCTCATTGGCTCATCGTTTCTGCGGCGCGCTTCTGTCGTCGAGCGCGCGCAGGGGCCGATGCGGCAATTGCGGGCCGAGACCGGCGAGACCGCAAATCTGGGCGTGGCGCGGGGCGACGAGGTCATGTTCGTGAGCCAGGCCGAGACCGACGAGACACTGCGCGCCTTCTTTCCGCCCGGCACGCTCTCGCCGCTCCACGCCTCGGGCATTGGCAAAGCGCTACTGGCCTGGTTCGATCCCGACCAGCGCGCAGCCTACTTCGCGCGGGCCGAGCTCACGCGCTTTACCGGGCACACGCTGACTTCACGCGACGCGCTCGCCGAGGATCTCGACCGGATCCGCGCGCGCGGCTATGCCGTCGACAACGAGGAGCGCAGCACCGGCATGCGCTGTGTCGCAGCGCCGGTCTTTGACGCGTCGGGGGCAGCGGTGGCGGGGCTTTCAGTTTCGGGTCCGGTCTCGCGGGTGACGCTTGAGGCGACCGCGCGGCTTGGCAGCGATGTTGCGCGCGCCGCCGCCGCGCTCTCCGCGGCGCTCGGGGCGACGTCGAGCGGGTAGCGGCGCTGGCCGCTGTTCCTTCAAAAGACGGTTGGCGTAGCGCCGCGTTCAGCGCGCACGCCGCGCCAGCGACACGCACCAGGCCGGGTTGGCGGGCGAGTGTGGATCAGCGCGACGCGAAGGCAGAGAGGGGCAGCCCGCCGGGCGGCAGGGCCGTCGGCCGATCCTCAGCCGTCGCTCCATCGCGCGAGACGAGCGGGCGCGACGCGCGCGCCCCAAGGAGCGGTGCTGCGGCGGTCATAAGCGGCAGTGGGCGGCCGGGCCTTAGGAAGGTGAAGCGGGGCAGCGGGACAGAGGCGACCTCTTCGGCCACGCGCGCAAAGCCCCAGTCGAGCAAGGCCGCCGCGCGGGCGGTACGCGCCGCCGAGGACGGAGCGCCAAGCACCGTCACGATGAGATGCTTGTGGCCGCGCCGCGCGCTCGCCGTCAGCGTAAAGCCCGCCGCGCGCGTATAGCCCGTTTTGATCCCGTCGGCGCCGGCATAGCCCGAGAGAAACCGCCGGTTCGTATGGGCAATGCGGCGCGGGCCGATCTCGACCGTCGTGCGAGAGAAAAGATGCCCATAGGCGGGAAAGCTGCGCAACAGAGTCCAGCCCAGGCGAGACATGTCGCGCGCGGTCGTCAAATGGCCCGCTTCGGTCAGCCCGTGGGGGTTACGAAAAGTCGTCTGCGACAGACCCATTGCTGCTGCCGTCGCGTTCATACGTTCGACGAAGGCCGCCTCGCTCCCGGCGACGGCCTCGGCAAGCGCAACGGCAGCGTCGTTGGCCGACCGTACCGCGGTCGCGCGCACCAGATTGCGGATGGTGATCCGCTGCCCCGCGACCAGATCGAGCGAAGCGCCCCCCGTCGCGGCCGCGGCCGGAGAGACGCGGACGATGTCATCGGGGCCGAGGTCGCCCGCTTCCAGCGCAGACAGCGCGAGGTAAAGCGTCATCATCTTGGTGAGCGAGGCAGGGTGCAGCCGCGTATCGGCGTTCTCGGCCAAGAGGACCCTTCCGTCGCGCGCATCCATGACAAAGGCCGCGTTGGGCGCAGCTTGGGCGCAGAGCGGCCCCAAAGCCAAAACCAAAACCACAATCATGCGTAGCCTGATCACGCCTGCGCCCCTCCTGCCGCCGCGCGGCTCCTCCGCGCTGGCAAGGGCCTAGATCATGGGGGTTTCGCGAGCGTTGACGCGCCGTGCGCTTAACCGCTGTGCAGAAAGTGCAAGACGTCGCCGTCCTTGACCTCATAGGCTTTGCCCTCGACGCGCATCTTGCCGGCCTCTTTGGCACCCTGCTCGCCGCCATTGGCGACGTAATCGTTGTAAGAGATCGTCTCGGCCCGGATAAAACCCTTTTCGAAATCGCCGTGGATGACACCCGCGGCTTGCGGCGCGCGTGTACCTTGCGGGATCGTCCAGGCGCGCGCCTCTTTCGGACCGGCGGTAAAGTAGGTTTCGAGGTTCAAAAGCGCGTAACCTGCGCGGATCAGCCGGTCGAGCCCCGCCTCCGAGAGGCCCAACTCGTCCAGGAAGGCCGCGGCCTCTTCGGCGTCGATTTGGGCAATCTCCTCCTCGATCTTGGCGGAGATGACGACCGACGCGGCGCCCTCCGCCGCGGCCATCTCGGCGACAGCCTGGCTCAGTGCGTTGCCCGATGCGGCCTCCTCTTCGGAGACATTGCAAACGTAAAGGACGGGCTTTGACGTCAGAAGCTGAAGCAACCGCCATGCGCGCAGGTCCTCAACGTCGACCGCAACGGTCCGCGCGGGCTTGCCGGTTTCGAGCGCCTCCGCGGCGCTCTTGAGGAGCCGTTCCTGGACGACGGCCTCTTTGTCGCCGCCGCGGACCTTGCGCGAGAGCCCGGCCAGCCGCTTTTCGATCGACTCCAGGTCGGCCAGCATAAGCTCGGTCTCGATCGTCTGCGCGTCCTCGACAGGGTCGACCCGCCCGTCCACATGGGTCACGTCGTCGTCCTCGAAGCAGCGCAGGACATGGGCGATGGCGTCGACCTCGCGGATATTGGCCAGAAACTGATTGCCGAGGCCCTCGCCGCGCGAGGCGCCCTTTACGAGGCCCGCAATGTCCACGAAGGTCAGCCGCGCTGGGATCGTCCGCGCCGATTTCGCGATGTCCGCGAGGGTCGTGAGCCGCGCGTCGGGCACGGCGACGTCGCCGACATTGGGCTCGATCGTACAGAACGGGAAATTCGCGGCCTGGGCCGCGGCGGTGCGGGTGAGCGCGTTAAAGAGCGTGGACTTCCCCACATTGGGCAGGCCCACAATTCCGGTCTTGAACCCCATGTTCGGTCCTTTCGCTAAGCGCGCCGCCGCCTAGCCCGGCGACAGCAGCGATGCAAGCGGCTCTGCGCGATGACAGACGGCGCCCGCCGTGGCATCCTCGACGCGGACACCCGAATGGAGGCGCGCCATGCACCCAACTCCGTATCTCTTTTTCGACGGGACCTGCCGTGAGGCGATGACGTTCTATGCCGATGTCTTTGACGGAACAATCGAGATGATGTCGCCCTATTCAGAGCTGCCGCCCGGCGAGGGCATGGTTGTGCGCGAGGATAGGGCGAACTGGATCATGCATGCCGCAATCATCTGGCCCGATGGCGGGATGCTCATGGCCTCCGACGATGCGGGCGACGATCCCAAGCCCATGGAGGGCAATTCGATCTCGATGGCACTGCCCACGGTCGAGGCGGGGCGCGTCGCCTTTGAGCGGCTGTCCGAGAGCGGCGCGCCGGGCAAGCCCTATGGCCCGACATTTTGGACCCCGGGCTTCGGCGTCGTGCGCGATCGCTTTGGCACTCGCTGGATGGTCACAACCTCCGCCGAAGCCTGAGCCTTACGAAGGCGGAGCGCTAATCGTCACGCCCATGGATCGCTTCGCGGTGCCGCCGCTCGGCGCCGGACTGAAAGATGATGATCCAGGCCAGCAGGATAAAGACGGGATGGGTGAGCCCGCCGGTAAAGAGAACGGCAGGGATCCAAAAGAGGAGCACGACAAGCGCGAGAAACCACCGCCCGGTGAGCAAGACCGACACTGGCGGCAGGAGGAGAGCAAGCACGTAGTTCATAGTCCAGAGATAGGCGCCGCGAGCGGCAAGCGGTAGGGGCTGGTGGGCATTGAAACTCGGGGTACTCTGCGACATGGGAGAGGGCCAACCAGGGAGGCGCCCATGACACCGTCCGAAACCCGCATCGACCGCACGTTTGCCCGGCTGCGCGCCGAGGGAAGGAAAGCTTTTGTCGCCTATGTCATGGGCGGCGATCCCGACTATGCGACTTCGCTGGAGCTCATCCAAGGGCTGCCCGGCGCGGGCGTCGACATTATCGAACTCGGCATGCCCTTTACAGACCCGATGGCCGATGGCCCGACGATCCAGCTTGCCGGGCAACGGGCGCTCGACGCGGGGCAGACCCTGGACAAGACGCTCGCCATGGCGCGGGCGTTTCGCGACGGCGACGACACGACGCCCATCGTGATGATGGGGTACTACAATCCGATCTATCACCACGGGGTGGAGACGTTCCTCAGCGACGCGAAAGCGGCGGGGATCGATGGGCTGATTGTGGTCGACCTACCACCTGAGGAAGACGCGGAGCTGTGCCTCCCCGCCCAAGCCGCCGGGATCAACTTCATCCGCCTTGCCACACCGACAACGGACGAGGCGCGCTTGCCCAAGGTCCTGCAGAATACGTCGGGCTTTGTCTACTATGTCTCGATCACCGGGATCACCGGCGCGGCGGAGGCGCGGGCGGGCGAGGTGGCGCCCGAAGTTGCGCGGATCAAGCGGGCGACCGACCTGCCCGTGGTCGTTGGCTTTGGCATCAAGACGCCGGACGCAGCCAAGGCCATCGCCGGCGTCGCCGATGGCACGGTTGTCGGCTCGGCCATCGTTGGCCGGATTGCCGAGGGCCAACCTGTCGCCGACGTCCTCGACTATGTCGGGGCACTGGCCGGCGGAGCGCACCGGGCTTGAGCCACGCCGTGCCGGCGGCAGTGGCTTTTCGAAGCGCCCCTTGTGCGGGAGAGTTCCAGCAGACCCCGCGTTTGACCGCAGAAACCTAGCGCATCGCGTCCATAACCCGGCGCAACTCGGCCAGACGGGGCAGAATATCGCCCACGTGCTCAACTGGATATTGCCGGGCAAGGGCCGCAATATCGGGGCCGAGAGCGGCGATGGCGTCTTCGCGGAAGGCGCGGCCCCGATCGGTAAGCCAGACCTGCTTTGAGCGTCCATCCTCCGGGTTGGGCCGCATTTCGACATATCCAGCTTTGGCGAGACCCGCCAGCGTGTGGGTCATCGTCGTCTTGGGCACTTGAAACGCTTGCGCGAGCGCGAGGGGCGTCTGCCCATCCCGCACCCGCGTCAGGTGGTTGACGACCGAAAAGTGCGAAACGAGCATGCCCTCGGGCAGGCGCGCCTCGAAGACCGCGGTCGAGAGCTGCGAGAGGATCCCGATCTCGTTGAAGAGCTCGAAAAACATCCGGGTGTCGGCGTCGGACATGCGGCCTTTCTGATCTGGCTCAGGCTTCCCGCAGCTTTTCCTCCAAGGTCCAGCGCGGTGTTTCGGCGATCTCGGGGCCATACCCCAGCCGGGCGAGCATTTGAACCGTTTCGCCCTCTGCCGCGTAGCGCGCGTGCATCTCGTCATAGGGCCCCTGCATCTCCGGATATTCCTGCAGCGCTTGGCTGACGGGGTGCAGATCTATGCCGAGGCGTGTCGTCTCCAGGTTGAGGCGGAGCCACTGCCGGCCCGCGTCGAGTTGATCGGCGCGCGAATTGCCCGCGCTCGTCAAGACGATATGGCCCGCCGCGGTGGCCATGACCTCCTCGTAGATCGCCGCGGTCTGGCGCACGGCCATGCTGTCGGGCGCGAGCATGCCCTCTTTCGGCATGAAGCCCAGCGGGCCCAGCGTGTCGAACATCGGACCCGAGAGGTCGATCCCGTCCGGATTGGCCTCAATCTCGGCCTTGCCGATCCTGAGAAGATCGACCGACTCTTTCCAGGTCCGGGGCGTCCGCATCTCGATCAGCCACGCGCGCCAGGTGAGGTCCCTGAGATAGGCCACCGCCTCGGGCGCCGTCTCGACCGTGCCATAGGCGCTCAGCGTGGCCGCGATCTCGGGCGGAACAGGCCGGCCATCGAACGGCTCTTTGTTCGAGCGGCGGGCCGCGGCAAACGCAAAGAGCGGGTCGGGCTCGGCCACGCCGGGCAAAAAGCGCGCTTGAGCGACGGGGCCGCGTTCGCCCTCGGGGTAGTAGTCCAAGTCTACGCCATATCCCGCTTCCGCCGCAGCCAAGACCATAAGCTCCAGAAAGCAACCCATGCCGATGGTGAGCTGGCGCCCGAACGGGTCCGTATGGGGCAGATCGCGGGTGGGATCGCGCCAGATGGCGACCGCGTCTGCGCCGATCAGCTCGGCCTCCCAAGGCTGCCGATTGTGCGGGTTCGGGGCAAGCAGCGCCCAGGAGAGCGCGTCTCGCCGAATCTCGCCGTAGCGCCCAGCGAGCGACCAGGGCGCACGCGCCGCGACGGGCGTCCGTGTGGAAAGAAACGCGGCTGCGCCGCCGGTCGCTGCGAGGATCGTGCCGCCGCCGACGAGGGCGAGCAACTTGCGTCGGGAGAGGGTCATAGGAGGCTCCATATAATGCGATATCGAACTATATAATCCGATATTGAACTATCATCAAGTGCAATATCGCACTACATGGAAATAGCGCGGTGTCCGCTCTTCGGCGTTAGTACTCGTGTGCTTCGCTGTCCCAAAGTCGACGCGCCTCGGCCCAGTCCGGCAACGCCTCCGCCGTGAAACCGAGCGTTTTGCCGGTCGCAATCGCGCGAAAGCTCCGCATCGCCGTGAGATGGGCGCCTTCCTTCAAAAATCTCCGCATCTCAGCCTCGCTGACCCAAAGGCTCCGCGTATGGTGGACGCCGCGTATTGTCCGCGTGTCGACGGCGAGGCACGCCCGATCCGATTTTGCCTGATGCATCGCGCGAATGGCCAACGACCAAAAGCGCGGGGCGTAAACGGCGCGGCGCAACCGCAGCCCCGTGATCGATACATACATCGCTCTCTCCGTCCCGCTTGGGCGCTCCCAAAGAGATATAGGGCGGCGACACCCGGACGCACTGCCGCGCCGCCCGCGCGGTTGCTAAGCCAGACGGGCTTTACGCGCACCGGAGGAGGGGTGTCATGGCCGTCATCACCGAGATCGAAGACCTCAAGCGGATCTATCGCCGCCGCGTGCCGAAGATGTTTTACGACTACGCGGAATCGGGGAGCTGGACGGAGCAGACCTTCCGCGAGAACACCTCCGACTTCGCCAAGCTCCGCCTGCGCCAACGCATTGCGCGCAACATGACGGATCCGAGCGTTGCCACAACGATGCTCGGTCAGGAGGTCGCAATGCCAGTGGCGCTCGCACCGGTGGGCCTCACCGGCATGCAATCGGCCGATGGCGAGATCAAAGCCGCACGCGCCGCCGAAAAGTTCGGCGTGCCCTTCACGCTCTCGACGATGTCGATCTGCTCGATCGAAGAGGTCGCCCGGAAGACGACGAAACCCTTCTGGTTCCAGGTCTACACGCTCAAGGACGACGATTTCATGCGCCGGCTTATCGGGCGCGCCAAGGCGGCGGGATGTTCCGCGCTCGTCATTACGGTCGACCTTCAAGTGCTCGGGCAGCGCCACAAAGATCTGAAGAACGGCTTGTCGGCACCGCCGAAGCTGACCCCGGCCTCGGTCGCCAATCTGGCGACCAAACTGTCTTGGGGCCTCGAGATGCTGGGCACGAAGAACCGCTTTTTCGGCAACATCGTGGGCCACGCGGATGGCGTGTCCGATCCGTCGTCCCTTTCGGCATGGACGGCTGAGGCCTTCGATCCGTCCCTCGACTGGGACAGGATCCGCTTTTTGATGGACATGTGGGAGGGCCCGGTCATCCTCAAAGGCATCCTCGATGTCGAAGACGCCCGCAAAGCGGCAGAGGTCGGCGCGGACGCCATCGTCGTGTCGAACCATGGCGGGCGGCAGCTCGACGGCGCGCTTTCCTCGATCCGCATGCTCGGGCCCATCGTCGACGCCGTGGGCGACAGGCTGGAGGTCCATTTCGATAGCGGCATTCGCTCTGGCCAGGACGTTCTAAAGGCGATGGCCCTTGGCGCAAAGGGCACGATGATCGGACGCGCCTTTACCTATGGCCTCGGGGCGATGGGTCAGAAAGGCGTCACAACCGCACTCGATGTCCTGCGCAAGGAACTGACGACGTCGATGCTCCTGTGCGGACATCGCGACATCAAAGACGTGGGGCGCGACATCCTCCTCGTGCCCGACGACTTCGAGGGGCGCTGGGCCGGAAACTGACGCTGTCGACGAGCGCGAGAGGGAGGGGCCCGCACCCGCCGACAGCAGGGCCTACTTCTGCTTCTTGTCGTAGGCCTTGACCCAGGCGGCGACCCTACGGTCGTCTATGGTGCACTGACGAATTTCGGCTTCGACCTTTGGAGCTTTTGCCGGCGTCAACTCCGCCAGGACTGTGTTAACCGCGACGGTCGTCTGTTTGTCGACAACACCCTTGAGGCCTGCGGCATAGGCCGCCGCCGGATCGTAGCCCTTCGGCGCCTTCTTGTGCACGTGCTTTGCAAAGAACTCCTCGCCGCGAAAGTTCTTCCCGGCATTGGCTTTGTAATACTTCTCAGCGGCTGCCCCGACATTGGCAAGGAGCGCGCCCTTGACGAACGCCTCGATGCCCTTTTTCTCTAGCTCCGCTTTGGTGATCTTCTTGTCGGTCAAAAGAAGTGTCGCGTCAGCTTTGTAGACCTCTTCCACAGCGGAATTGAGACCTCCTTCCATCGCTTTGATCGCATAGCCTTTGAGGGCGGCACCCGTCCCGCTTTTCGCGTATTTCTCGGCGGCTTTCTTGGCCATATTCTCGCTGAACTTTTCAAAGCCGGTGGCCTTGTTCTTCATCACGAGGCTCACGGCACCGTCGACAACCGCACCCTGATAGACTTCCTTCGCGATCGTGCTGCCGGAAATCGACGCTCCGCCCTTGTCGAGCCCAGAGAGGACACCCTTATAGGCGCCCATCCCGGTAGCAACACCGACCTGAAGCGCCGTTGATGTGCCCGCGGTCGCGATCGCAGTCCCGACCTCAAGTACTAGCACGCACCCGTCGCGGACCATTTCGAGCTTTTTGATGAGATCATCCCCGCCTTTGAACATCTTCGAGCGGTAGTCGCTGACCGCTCTGATCGAGTTCACGATCGGCTGCGCATCCCCGGGCATGGTGATCGGTTGACCGGCCTTGGCCTTCTTCACCAAGCCTTCGGCATGGCTCACCGCGCCGTTGACAAGGCCCGCCTGCGGATAGGTTGCCCCGGCATACTTCTCGATGACCTTGCCAAGCACATGGTCCTCGCGGGTCCTACCATGGGCCTGCCAGAGCAGCTGCGCCTCCCTGGCGATCGAAACCAGCTTGCCCATCTCGCGGGCGGCACGCGCACGAGCCTTTTCCTGGGCGATTTTGTACTCGGCTTTGCTGAGCTGATAGACAACGCGGCCGTGAGAGATGACATACCAGCCTGGCTTGGCGATGCCCTTGTCGATGGCCTTGAGCGTTGCATCCCCGGCTTCCCCGGTTGGCATCAGTCCAAGCGTCGTCTGAACGGACTTCAAGACGTCCATCGTCCGCTTGTCGAACTCGCCCGTCTCCTTGACCGTGCCCGATCCAAGAAGTTTGTTGAGCTTCTTTTGCAGAAGCAGTACGTCGTCACCGCTCGTGCCGGGCTCTGCATATGCCATCTTGGCCACCCATTGCTGACGTAGGATACTCCAAATCCTCGGTCAGTATGCGAACCCAGTCGATTGGACAAAAGACGCAAGCCGCCAATAGGCAGCGCATCGGCCATTGGTTGACGCGGCTTTAACTGGTTTTGGGACGATGCAAGCCTGCCGCTCCGAGAATCGCACTTCCCTTGCCGCAGCATCTGCGCTATGCGCCGCGCTTCATCGAAACCCGGGCATACACCCTTGGAGGATGCCCAATATTTAGGAGACTTCCCATGGCTGGAGAGATCCCGGATCTCGAGGCTCTGGAACGGACGGGGACAGGCAAGGGGGCCGCCCGTCAGGCTCGTCGCGAGAACCTCGTTCCAGGCATCGTTTACGGCGGAGGGGCCGACCCGCTGCCGATCAACCTGCCCTTTAACGCGCTGATCAAGCGTCTGAAGCAGGGCCGCTTTCTGTCGACCCTGTTCAACCTAAAGATTGAAGGCCACGACGACGTACGCGTCATCTGCCGCGGCGTGCAACGCGACATCGTCAAGGACTTGCCGACCCATGTCGATTTCATGCGCCTGCGCCGGACGAGCCGGGTGAAGCTCTTCATTCCAGTCGAGTTCACCAATGAACGCGACGCGCCCGGCATCAAGAAGGGCGGCGTACTGACCATCGTGCGCCCCGAGATCGAGCTGACGGTGACGGCGGGCGACATTCCCGAGAAGGTCGAGATCGACCTCGCGGGCCTCAACATCGGCGACACGATCACGATCTCATCGGTCAACCTGCCCGAGGGCGCGAAACCGACGATCGACCGCGACTTTGTGATCGCCAACATCCAAGCGCCGTCCGGCCTCGCCGCGGCATCGGGGGATGAGGGCGACGACGAAGCCGCCGCCGAGGAGGCCGAGGCCTAATCCCGCGCGCGCGGCCGTTCCGCGTGCCGCAGCTTGCGTTTCTTGAGGGGCGTGTTCTTTGGGACGCGCCCTTTCGGTTGGAACGGGGCCCAAGCCGAGGAGGAGACTTCGCTTTGCGGCGGCTCGGCACGTCGCACCGCGTTTGGCCCTTCTTCCTCTGACATCCCGTGTTTTTCTGACACTTTTTGCCGCTCTGACATCCCGCCGTCCCCCGACATGTCGTCCTCGACCGCGGTATCCTCCTGCAGCTTGCGCCAGATCCACGCCGCGAGGCTCACGGCCACGCCGGTCGCGAGCCACATCCGCCAGAGCCCATTTGGGGCGCCGTCCCCCGTCGCCCAAGACGCGGTCGCATGGGCGGCGTTCATCGCCGCATGCCCGCCGGGCGCGAGAGAAACGGCGGCGACAAGCGCCACGGCATTGGCATAGGCAAGATCGGACGGGCGGAGTTGCATGCCCGCGACGTGGATCAGCACAGGCAGAGCCACCAGGGGGACCAGAAGCAGCATCGCGACACCGGGCGCAGTTTCTGTTGTGGGCTCGGGCGGGGCGCCGACGATCAAAAGCGCCAGGACCGCGCCGCCAAGCTGCGCTGCAAGCGTAAGGCTCAGGCTCCCGCCGAAGCCGTCCACAAGGCGCAACCCGATCGTCAGCGCCGGGTTGAAGTGGCCAACGGTGATCTGGCCAAGCGTCAACGCAACGGAGAGATAAGCGAGCCCTGCCGCGGCCCCTGCCCCGAGCCCCGGCGTGACGAGGCCCTGGGCGATGAGGCCGCCAGACGTAAGGACAATCCAAAACGTCCCTAGGGCTTCGGCCAGGATCGGGCGCATCTGCGGCGGCGCTCCCCCGGCTCAGGTCAGCGTTTGGACAGCTTCGAAGACCTCAAGCTCGGGATGCCCATCGTAGATGTCCCGATGCGAGCCTGCCCCAGCATGGGCCGCACGAAACGCTTCGGACCGGGTCCACGCTGTGAACGCGTCTTCCGTTTCCCACGCCGTATGTGAGGCATAGAGCGTGTGGCCCTCGCGCTCCGGCCCCTTAAGCAGGTGAAAGGCGACAAAGCCCGGCACGGTCTTCAAATGGCTGTCGCGCGTCCGCCAGACCTCTTCGAAATCGGCCTCCCGGCCGGTCTTCACCTTGAACCGGTTCATCGTCAGATACATCCCTCGGCCTCCCTTGGATGGGGTGTCTGCTCGCGCGGGCAAAGCCCGGGCTGGCGTTGGATTGCACTTCAGGGCATGAGACTTGCAAGGTCAAGCAACAGGCAAGGCGGCGACATGCGGCTGATCGTGGGTCTCGGCAATCCGGGCGGTCAATATGCCCATCACCGGCACAATATCGGCTTCATAGCGGTCGACCGGATCGCGACGGACCATGGCTTTGCGCCGTGGCGGCGTAAGTTTCAGGCCGAGGTCGCGGAGGGGCGGCTCGGGCAGCAAAAGGTGCTGCTGATAAAGCCGCAGACCTACATGAACCGCTCCGGGCAGGCGGTTGGCGAAGCGATGCGCTTTTACAAAAGCGACGCGCAGGATGTCATCGTGATCCACGACGAGCTGGACCTTGCCCCCGGCAGGTGCCGCGTCAAAGAGGGCGGCGGGCACGCGGGGCATAATGGGCTGCGCTCGATCCACGCCACGCTCGGGGCCGATTACGTGCGGGTACGGCTGGGGATCGGGCATCCGGGGCACAAGGACCTTGTTGCGGGCTATGTGCTGCACGACTTCGCCAAGGGCGATGCCGGCTGGCTCGACGACCTCATGCGCGGGATCTCCGACGGGGCGGAGGCGCTCGCCGCGGGCAATTGGGGCAAGTTTCAAAACGCGGTGGCGCTTCGCGTGAAACCGCCCGCCAAGAAGACCGACGCATCGGCCAATGCGGCAAAGCCCAAAGCTGTAAAGGCGCCTGAGGCGTCTGCCGACCCCGATCCTGTCGCCGACGCCGACCCCGGGCCCACCGCCGAGACGCGCTCGCCGCTCCAGCGCCTGATGGACAAGTTCCGCTAGGATGGCGCGCATTTGGAGATGGGTCTGGATCGGCGTCTTCGCTGTCCTCGTCGTTACCCTAGCGGCGGGGCTGTGGTTTCGCGAGGAGCTGACACGGCTCAATGCCGTCAACACGCTCTTTGACGGCGGCAAGATCGTTAGCAACTTCTCCAACATGGACATGGCCTTTCTCACGGCTCCGGTGCCGCGCGGCGCGGGCCCCGTCTTCCCGCTCGCGCCGGGGCGCGAGATGAGCTTGCCCGAGGACGCCCGCGCCTGGATCGAGGTGACATCGGTCACCGGGCTCATCGTGGTCGACCGGGGCGCGGTCCGATACGAGAGCGCTTATCTCGGCACGAGCCCAGAGGATCGGCGGATCTCTTGGTCCATCGCCAAGAGCTTTCTGTCGGCGCTTTACGGCATCTCGGTCGCACGGGGCGAGATCTCGCTCGACGCGCCGTTGACCGAATATGCCCCGCGCCTCGGTGGGGGCGCCTATGAGGGCGTGACGGTGCGCGATGCGCTGACTATGCAGTCGGGCGTGAGCTTTGACGAAGATTACCTCGACCGCAGCTCCGACATCAATCGCATGGGCCGGATCCTCGCGCTTGGCGGCACGATGGACAGCTTCGCAGCCGAGCTGACCGAGCGAGATCGCCCGCCAGGGCAGTCTTGGGAATATGTCTCGATCGACACCCATGTCCTGGCAATGGCGCTCCGCGGCGCGACGGGGCAGTCCCTTGCCGAGCTGATGGGCGAGCGGCTCATCGGCCCGCTCGGGTTTGAGGCCGAGCCCTACTACCTCACTGATGGCCAGGGGGTCGCCTTTGCCTTGGGCGGGCTCAACATCACGCTGCGCGACTATGCCCGCTTTGCCCTGATGATCGCGCAAGAGGGCCAGCTCGGCGGGGTCGAGGTCGTTCCGGCCGATTGGATCGTCGAGAGCACGGCGCCGCACGCAACGACCAGCGTCGGCGCGATCCGCTACGGCTATCAGTGGTGGATCCCGTGGGACGCGCGGCCCGGCGAGGTCTTCGGCCGCGGCGTCTACGGCCAATACATGTATATCGACCGGACGCGCGATATCGTTGTGGTCGCCACCGCGGCGGATCGCGGCTTTCTCGAAGACGGTCGGTTTGCCGCCGCCCTCTCCGCGCTGCGCTCGATCGCCGATGCGGCGGGCGCAAGTCGATAAGCCTTGGCACACGGCCATGCCACGCCCGACAACGCCCCAAACAGACGTGACCAATTGCGCCCGAGAGGCGGCCGTGCGGGCGGCGCTGGCCCAGCAGGGCCGGTCCTGCGTCCGGCTAGGGTCGCCCTTCATGGGCCGGCTGATGGCGCTTTTGGCTGAGCGGGATTGGCCCGAGGGAGAGGTCGCCCGCGCCGTTCTCGGCTGGCCCGGCGATCCCGGCATCGGGGCGGACAACCCCGCGCTCCGGCTCGCCGGCGGGCTCCACCGCTTGGTGATCGCCGGCGCGGATGACGGCCTTGCCGCCGCGTATCCGCCGCACACAGTGTCGGACGACGCACTCTGGCTCGCGGTCACCGCAGCGTTCATCCGCCACGAAGACGCCCTGCTCGACACGCTGCGGACCGCGCCGCAGACCAACGAAGTTCGCCGCACAGCGGCAATCGTGCCCGCGCTCAACCTCGTCGCGGCACAGGCTCCGGGGCCGTTGGCGCTCTGGGAAATTGGGTGTTCGGGCGGGCTAAATCTGCGCGCCGACCGCTTCCGCATCGACGTGCCAGGGGTGTGTTATGGCCCCAACGCGTCGCCTGTACGCATGGCTCCGAAGTGGGAGGGCGGCGCACCGCCTGCGACGGCCCAGAAGATCGCCGAACGCCGCGGTGTCGATCTCGCGCCGATCGACCCTCGAACTACGGAAGGGCGGCTGCGCCTCCTTTCCTATCTCTGGCCTGACCAGCCCCACCGCGCAGCGGTTACGGAGGGCGCCATCGGGCTCGCGCGAGACATGGAAGCGCGGATCGATGCGGCGGACGCGGTGGCGTGGCTGGCGCGGCGGCTGCCCGCCCGCCCCTCCCACGGCACGACGATCCTCTTCCACACGGTCGCATGGCAGTATCTGCCGGAGGCGGCAAAGGCGGAGGGCGAGACGCTGATTGCTGAGGCCGGCGCAATGGCATCGGACGCCGCTCCCCTTGCCCGTATCGCGATGGAGGCAGATGGCGGGCAACTGGCAAGCCTCACGCTGACACGCTGGCCCGGTGGCCAAAAGCGAGAGCTTGCGAGGGTCGACTTTCACGGTCGAAGCGTCTCCTGGACGGGGCCAACGGCGCTTTAGGCATGGCAGGATGGCTCGACAGGCGCCCGCGCGCCGCTAGTTACTCAAAGGGTGAAGGGAAGCGCTATGAACAAGGATCCTTCGGTCAACGTGCTCGGCGGTACCCTCGCCGCTTGCTCGACCACACCGATGACCGGCTTTTTCCGGGACGGGCATTGTAACACGTGTGCTCAAGACCGCGGGAGCCACACAGTCTGCGCCGTGATGACGGCCGAGTTTCTCGCGCTATCGAAGTATCTCGGCAACGATCTCTCGACGCCCCGCCCCGAGTTCAGCTTTCCGGGCCTCAAGCCGGGCGATCAATGGTGCCTCTGTGCCGGGCGCTTCCTCCAAGCGCATGAGGAGGGGTGCGCGCCAAAGGTCAACCTCGACGCCACCCACCGCAGCGCGCTTGACGTCGTGCCGCTCGAGGTGTTGGAGAACTACGCACTGACGACGGAGTAACAGGTCGTCCGGCGTCTTTCGCCCAGCCTCCCTTGATGCCCACGATGCCCACGTGTGGCGCTGAAAAACACGGCTCCTCTCGCAGCCTGACCGCAGCGACTGGACATCAAACTGGCATGGCCCTGATTTTCCGGCGCGACGAAGCCTAATCGTGCAGCCCAATCGTGGCGCGTTCAATCGACCGCCCTAGGCGAACGGCTCTATCAAGTGATCGATGAACAGCGTCACGAGTTGCGCCCGGCTCGACACACCCGCCTTGCGATAGATCGCGGCCATCTGCGCCTTGACGGTGCCGTCCGACGTCTCCCGCAGGCCCGAAATCTCCTGGATCGAGAAGCCCTTGATGATGAAGAGCGCGACATCCTTTTCCGCAGGTGTAAGGCCCCATTCGGTAAAACGCTTCTGCATCAGGTCATGAAAGGCCTCCGAGAGCTCTTCAAGTTCGAGCTCGACCGCCGCGCGCCGTGCCTCGCTCCGCCTGAGGGCAAAGGCCGTGACCAGCGCGCCAACCACCAGCCCTGAGAGCGCCGCGATCTGAATAATCTCGCGCGCCATCCAGCTAATCGGGGCCGAGCGCAGGCCGAGCTGGCCGCCGAAGAGGTCGTAGACGAAGAACATCGCACAGGCGAGCTGTCCCAAAAGCAGCAGCGCCAAGCCGAACCTAGACAAAGGAGAGCCACGCCGCCCCTTCGGCACGGCGGGATCCGTTTCGGACGACTTGGCCGCTTTGCGAGAGCCCGGCTTGGCGTTTACGTCTGTCTGCGCTCCAACAAGGGATGTGTCAGTTGGCATTGTCCGTCCCAGGCTCACGCGACTGAGCCGGGAAAGCAGGAGCGCCATCCGGACCCAGCTCCAGATCGCGCAGAATCTCGCTGGTATGCGGATTGAGCACGATCTCGCGGGTGTTGCCTGTACGGAGAGCCGTGATGCGGACCCGACCGAGAAGGGTCCGGTCCCGTTCAATGCGAACCCAACCATCGCCGCGCAAGCTCTCGATCACGCGCGCCTCGAGCGTGGGCTCGGGCAACGTGATCGCGCTGTCGGCGTCGGTTTGGGTCAACGAACGGGTCTGGGCAATGGCCGAGAACGGCCACGCGACAAGCGCAGCCAAGAGAGAACAAAAGAGGATGAGGCCACGCATGGGTCTCTCCTTCGTACGAATCGGCCAACAGGCCGCACTGGTTTAACGCCGGAACCGATGATTGTCAGCCGACGGCGCACAATGACGCAAGAGGGCCCGTCTCCAACCGTCCCTCCTCGGGACAAAGGAAGTGCGGAAGGAGACGGGTCGACGGAGGCGACCCGCCTCCAAGACCAGCCACTCGTTACTCAACACCGGAAGCCGCGGAGGTACCTACCCCCGATCCGCAACTGCGGAGATCAACACACGAGCTACCACAACAGCTTCCGTGGCTTCGATTTGGACGATTGCGCCGAGGGTCTCTATTCGTCGGGGGTTTAAGTGACGCCTAAACCTGAGCATGGGTCATTGGTTTATGGGGATAGGTCATTGATACAAATAGCTTTCCGAGAGCGACCTAGGGATCCTCAAACTGAAGGAACGGAGTTCACTTCGACCATTCAGGAGGCGGATATCTGCCATTGGATTAGGAGCGCTTCGAGCGTTTGTCTGGAGGTAGGCCAGGAAACAGAGGCGATACGATTGGAAAAAGGACCCTGCGCGAAGTCGTGCGACTCAACCTGCGAGTTGCGCACCCCGGCACGGAACCAAGGCCGATAGGCCACCGGGCCAGCGCCGTCCCGTCCCGTCCCATACCGTCGCACCGAAGGTGCGCCGATTCCTGGGTTGCTCGCCTTTGGCGAGACGGGATGGCGCTTCGTCTCAGTCAGCCTTTAGCTTGGCGCGGGCGGATGTGATTGGGGTCAAGCGCAATAGCTCACTCGTTGCTGCGCCACCCCACGGCACCGCTCTGGCACGGCCTAGCGCTTCGTTCAGGTGTTTTGCCTAGAGCGGCACGCGGCACATGGCCAAACGCCACATAGCCGCTCAGATCTCCGACCCCAGCGCCTTGGCCACCGTAAAGATGTCCTTATCGCCGCGCCCACACATATTCATGCAAATGATGTGGTCTCTGGGCAGATCCGGCGCGATTTTTGCGACATGGGCGAGGGCGTGGCTTGGCTCAAGCGCAGGAATGATCCCCTCAGTCTCGCAGCAGAGCTGGAACGCCAAAAGCGCCTCGGCGTCAGTGATCGAGACGTATTTCGCCCGCCCGATATCGTGCAACCAAGAATGCTCTGGCCCGATCCCGGGATAGTCGAGCCCTGCCGAGATCGAGTAGCCCTCAAGGATCTGCCCGTGCTCGTCCTGCAGAAGGTAGGTCCGGTTGCCATGGAGCACGCCGGGACGTCCGCCGGTCAGGGAAGCGCAATGCTCCATCTTATCGTCCACGCCACGTCCGCCCGCCTCGACGCCGATGATCGCGACGTCCTTGTCGTCGAGGAACGGATAGAAGAGGCCCATCGCATTCGAGCCTCCGCCGATCGCAGCGATGATCGTATCGGGAAGCTTGCCCTCGGCCTCCAGCATCTGCGACCGGGCCTCCTTGCCAATGATCGACTGAAAGTCTCGCACCATGGCGGGATAGGGATGCGGCCCCGCCACCGTCCCGATGCAGTAAAACGTGTCGCGGACATTCGTGACCCAGTCGCGCAGCGCATCGTTCATTGCGTCCTTGAGCGTGCCGCGGCCCGACGTCACCGGGACGACCTCCGCCCCAAGGAGCTTCATCCGAAAGACGTTCGGCGATTGCCGCTCGACATCATGCGCGCCCATATAGACGACACATTTGAGCCCGAACTTGGCGCAGACCGTCGCGGTAGCCACGCCGTGCTGCCCCGCGCCTGTCTCGGCGATGATCCGCGTCTTGCCCATGCGGCGCGCGAGCAGGATCTGGCCCAGCACGTTGTTGATCTTGTGCGCGCCGGTGTGGTTCAGCTCGTCCCGCTTCATGTAGACTTTCGCACCACCCAGGCGCTCCGTCAGGCGCTCGGCGAGGTAGAGCGGCGAGGGGCGGCCGACATAGTGCTTCCAGAGATGCTCCATCTCCGCCCAAAACGTCTCATCGGTCTTGGCAAACTCGTATTGCCGTTCGAGCTCTAGGATCAGCGGCATCAGCGTCTCGGAGACGAAGCGCCCGCCGAAATCGCCAAAGCGCCCGTTCTCGTCGGGCCCGGTCATGAAGCTGTTGATGAGATCTTCTGGCATGATCGGCCTCCCTGCTTTCGCGGCGTGTTGGGATACACCTGATGCAATGGCCGGTAAAGCCAATCCAATCGGCCGCGCCAAAGCGGCGCGCCTGCCGGATCAAGCGGGCAGCGCCTCGCGCGTGGCGGCGGCAAAGGCGGCAATCCGGGCAGGATCCTTGACCCCCGGCGCGCTCTCGACGCCCGAGGAGAGGTCGACCTGACGCGCACCGGTCCGCCGGATCGCCTCGGCGACATTTTCGGGCCTGAGCCCGCCCGCGAGCATCCAGGGCTTTGCCCAGCGCCGTCCCTGCAACAGCCGCCAGTCAAAGGCCAGGCCATTGCCGCCGGGCAGGTCGGCGTCGGGCGCAGGTTTGGCGTCGACGAGGACCTGGTCAGCGACCGTCTCGTAATCGGCGAGACGCGGCAGATCGGCGGCCGTCGCCACTCCAACAGCTTTCACGACGGGCAGCCCTGTCCGCGCGCGCACGGCGCTGACGCGGGCCGGGCTCTCGCCGCCGTGGAGCTGGATCAAATCGAGCGGCACGGCGGCCAGGATCTCATCGAGCCGGGCGTCGCTCGCATCCACAGTGACCGCGACCTTGGCAAGGCCCGCCGGCGCGGCCAACGCGAGCGCACGGGCCTGATCGAGGCTGAGATGGCGCGGCGATTTCTCGAAGAACATCAACCCAAAGTAACGCGCGCCGGCCGCAGCAACCGCGGCCACATCACCCACACGGGTCAGCCCGCAGACCTTGATCGCAATGTCGGGTGCCATCGGGTCTAGCCCGCCTTGGTCGGCTTTTCTTCGAGAAGCGCCAGGACATCGTCCTTATGCTCGGGTTTGTCGCCCTTCATTTTGATCATCTCGCGCTTGAGCGTGCGCACCTGTTGCTGCCGCTTAGTGACCTCGGCACGGTGCTTGGACTCGCGCAGCCATTCCCAGATGAACCCGATCAAGAGCCCGATGGCCACGCCGCCGAGAGCGACGAAATAGAGCGGCAGATCAATGGTATAACTCAGCCCAGAGAACTGCTCGAGCTCTGGGGTCAGAGCCGTCAGGGTCACAATCTGCCCATTCGCCAGGCACAGAACGAGCAGGCAAATCGCCAAGACGATCAGGAAGAGATACTTGATGTAGCGCAGAATCATGAAGGCCTCAGGACGCGGTCTCGTTGTTGAGCCGATCCCGTAGCAGTTTGCCGGTCTTGAAGAAAGGGACGTGCTTTTCGTCCACATCGACCGCCTCGCCCGTCCGTGGGTTCCGCCCTGTGCGCGCGTCCCTCTTTTTGACGGAAAATGCCCCGAACCCCCGGAGTTCGACCCGATCTCCACGGGCCATCGCATCGATAATCTCTTCGAAGATGGTGTTCACGATCCGCTCGACATCACGCTGATAGAGATGCGGGTTCTCGTCAGCGAGAATTTGGATGAGTTCAGACCGGATCATGTGTCCCCCCTGCGGCCCATTGCGGCACCAGCATTCACTTTGTCGTTGGTCAAACTATAGGAGAGATTTCGTGTTTGGTGAACGGTATTGCCCGTGCACTACGGTACAAATCCACAACTAAAGCGCGGGAAAGAGGCATCTTTTTTCGTGAAGCGCGCCGGGATCAGGCAATTTACGCCAAGGCTCGAACCCCACGACGTTGTTGGCAGACCGGGACACCGCGCGATTCGCTCGGGCGCACGACGGCTGGTTGCCGGGTGCAATGGGGGCCGGGTCTGGGCGCATCGTGGCGCGACCAGCAACCACTTCGAAGACGGTTGAGAGCGGTTCGACGGGCACCGCACACCGTCTGAACCTTGGTACGCAACCGGGAGCCGCCGCCGCGGAACGGCCGTCCTGAATTCAGTGCCAAAAGGGCCCCGTACGCAGCGACGTACGGGGCCCCGCTTCCGTTAAGCAGAGGTCACTTGTCGTCGCCGCCCTTCAGTGCGGCGCCGAGAATATCGCCGAGCGACGCACCCGAATCGGACGACCCAAATTGTTCGACCGCTTCCCGCTCCTCGGCAATCTCGCGCGCTTTAATCGACAAGCCGAGACGCCGGGTCTTGCTGTCGATATTGGTCACACGGACGTCGATCTTGTCCCCTACGCCAAATCGTTCGGGACGCTGCTCGGCGCGGTCGCGGCTAAGATCGGAACGCCGGATGAAGGACTTCATGCCTTCATACTCGACCTCGATCCCACCATCCTCGATCGCGGTGACCTCCACCGTGATAATCGCGCCGCGCTTCACGCTGCCGGTCGCCTCGGCGAATTTGTCACCACCCAACGCTTTGATCGAGAGCGAGATGCGCTCCTTGTCAGTGTCGGTCTCGGTGACGACGGCCTTGACCATATCTCCTTTGCGATAGTTCTGGATCGCGTCTTCGCCGCGCTCATCCCAGCTGAGATCACTGAGATGGACCATCCCATCGATATCGCCGGGCAGGCCGATGAAGAGGCCGAACTCGGTGATGTTCTTGACCTCGCCTTCAACTTCGGTGCCCTCGGGGTGCGTCTCGGCAAAGACCTCCCACGGGTTGCGCATGGTCTGTTTGAGGCCGAGCGACACGCGGCGCTTCTGCGTATCGATCTCGAGGACCATAACCTCGACCTCCTGGGAGGTAGAGACGATCTTGCCAGGATGAACGTTCTTCTTCGTCCAGGACATTTCGGAAACGTGGACAAGGCCCTCGACACCGGGCTCCAACTCTACGAACGCACCGTAATCGGTGATGTTCGTGACGCGGCCCGTATGCGTACTGTCGAGCGGGAATTTCGCTTCGACACTGTCCCACGGATCGGCCTGAAGCTGCTTCATGCCGAGCGAGATGCGGTGCGTCTCTTTGTTGATCTTGATGACCTGGACCTTCACGGTCTCGCCGATCGACAGGATCTCGGAGGGGTGATTGACGCGGCGCCAGGCCATGTCGGTCACGTGCAGGAGGCCGTCGACCCCGCCCAAATCGACGAAGGCGCCGTATTCGGTGATGTTCTTGACCACCCCGTCAACCGCCTGACCTTCGTGCAAGTTCGAGATGACCTCGGCGCGCTGCTCGGCGCGGCTTTCTTCAAGGATCGCGCGGCGGGAGACGACGATATTGCCCCGGCGACGGTCCATCTTGAGGATCTGGAAGGGCTGTTTGAGGCCCATCAGCGGGCCGGCATCGCGCACCGGGCGCACATCGACCTGCGAGCCCGGCAAGAACGCCACGGCACCGCCAAGATCGACCGTAAAGCCGCCCTTGACCCGGCCAAAGATCGCGCCCTCGACGCGCTCCTCGTCGGCATAGGCCTTTTCCAGACGGTCCCAGGCGGCCTCGCGGCGGGCTTTCTCACGGCTGATCGAGGCTTCGCCGCGGGCGTTTTCCACGCGATCGAGATAGACTTCGACCTCGTCGCCCACTTCGATCTCGGGCGCCTCGCCAGGGTTTGCGAATTCTTTGAGTTCGACGCGGCCTTCCATCTTGTAGCCGACGTCGATGATGGCCTGACCGGCTTCGATAGCGATCACGCGGCCTTTGACAACGGACCCTTCGGCGGGCGTGTCGATCTCGAGGCTTTCGTTGAGGAGGGCCTCGAATTCCTCCATGGATGCGGTTGCGGACATGTGTGTCTTTGGGTTCCTAATCAGGTTCATGTTTGCGGGCCGGGCGGTTGTCTCCGCCGGTCTTTGGGGTTGGTCTTCAGGGATCTATGGAACAACGAAGGGCCGGAGCGTGCTCCGACCCTGCTCGTGGCCCCGGCGTTGACCGCCTGTTCGTCTGACAGCGCGCTCTATACAGAGGGTCGCGCGGGCTGGCAATAGAGGCGCGCCGAAGCGGGTCGGCGGGTGCCCGCGCAGGACGGACAAGACCACGCGGCAGGACCTCGGATTTGCGGCTCTTCTGGCTCTCAGCTTTGACGATGACCGCGTTCGCGGCGAACTCGATCCTGAACCGGCTCGCGCTGGCCGAGGGCGCCATCGGCGCGGCGGAATTTGCCGTGATCCGCATCGCTGCGGGCGCGCTGACGTTGTCGGCATTAGTCGCGTGGCGGGCGGGCGCGCTGCATCCGCCGCGCCCGGATGGTGCCGCTGTCGCCGGGCTCGCGCTTTACATGATCTGCTTTTCTTTTGCCTATGTTGCGATGGATGCAGGGCTCGGCGCCCTCATTCTCTTTGCGGGCGTCCAAGTGACGATGTTCACCGGTGCGCTCATCGAAGGCGAACGTCCGCCACTCCTGCGTTGGCTCGGCATGGGCCTGGCGCTCACGGGCCTCGCGGCGCTCACCCTGCCGGGCGCAGAGACGCGCACCCCCGCGCTCTCCGTCGCTCTGATGAGTGCGGCCGCGCTCGGCTGGGGGATCTACTCCCTACAGGGCCGCCGGGCGACCGACCCGCTCGCAAGCACGGGGTGGAACTTTGTCTATGCGCTGCCGGTCGTTGCGATGGTGTTGGTCGTGCCCGTCGGCGACGACGTCCCGGTCAGCGCCACTGGCGTGCTGCTCGCCATCGCGTCGGGGGCCGTCACATCGGCGCTCGGCTACTCGCTTTGGTATGCGCTATTGCCCAGGCTTGGCGCGAGCGTGGGCGCGCTGGCGCAATTGTCCGTGCCAGTCATCGCGGTGGCCCTCGGCGCGCTGCTCCTCGAAGAGACGGTGACGCCTCTTATGCTCGCCGCGATGGCCCTGATCCTCGGCGGTATAGCCCTTGGGCTATTGCCCGCGCGGCCTTGGCGCAAAACCTGAGGTCGTAGCAGAGGCAAGGCCGATGCCGCTCGGGGCAACTTAGGCGGGCTGCGCCCTCTGACCGGCATGCCATGCACCGTCGCAGCGCCCAAAACACCGTTGCCTTTCTGCGGGTTTCGAGGCATCGCGCCTGCGCCCGAAGACGCCAAATGCCCAAACATCTGCGAGACGAGCGCACGCCCGATGAGCCCCGCCGATACGCCCGCGCGCCCGAAACGTCCCTGGCGCAACTTCTACGGCCGCCGGCACGGCAAGACCCTGCGCGACAGCCAGCGCACGTATCTCGACGTCGATCTCGCTGCCCTCTCCCCCGGGCCGGTTGACTGGGACGCGAACCCGACACGCGCGCCGCTGGACGTCGCGACGCTTTTCGGCGGCAGGCCTGTCTGGCTCGAAATCGGTTTTGGCGGCGGCGAACACATGGTGCACATGGCGGCCGCGCATCCTGAGATCGGCTTGATCGGCTGTGAGCCTTTCGTGAACGGCGTCGCGATGCTCCTTGGCAAGATCCGCCGCGCGGGGGCGGGCAATATTCGAATACATCCTGGTGACGTGCGCGATCTCTTCGATGTTCTGCCCGATGCCAGTATCGCAAGGTGCTTTCTTCTCTACCCCGACCCCTGGCCAAAAGCGCGCCACCACCGGCGGCGCGCCGTGACGCCGGACTATCTCGTGCCCCTCGCCCGTGTCATGGCCGAAGGGGCCGAGCTGCGCGTCGCCACCGACATCAAAGATTACGTCCGCCAGACGCTCGAAATGGTCCCCCGCCACGGCTTTGCCTGGACGGCCGAGCGCGCTGAGGATTGGCGGACGCCCTGGCCGGACTGGACGCAAACGCGGTACGAGGCAAAGGCGCTCCGCGAGGGCCGGCGGCCGCATTACCTAACCTTTGTGCGCAGGGCTGCGCCGCCCCTGACACCCCCTTCTCACGGGCCCTGACGCCGGCCCTGACGCCGGGCCCGACACCGGGCCTGACACCCGCCCCAAACCCGACCCTAGCACCGCCTGCGCCGACGCGGTAAACCGGCCGCACCTAACGCCAACCCCGAGCCGACAGCGCCCCAAAAGCGCTGAGAGGAGAGCCGCCATGGCGCATCACGGAGCCCCCGAGCCCCTTACCGCACGCGCAAGCGGGCCCCTCCGCGGCACCGCAGTCGTCCCCGGCGACAAGTCGATCAGCCACCGCGCGCTCATCCTCGGCGCGCTGACCGTCGGCGAGACCCGGATCACTGGCCTGCTCGAGGGGCAAGACGTGATCGATACGAGCCGCGCGATGGCCGCCTTTGGCGCCGATGTCGTTCGCCACGATACGGGGTCGTGGTCCGTCCATGGTGTCGGCACGGGCGGCTTTGCCGAACCTGCGGATGTCATCGATTGCGGCAATTCCGGCACCGGCGTGCGCCTGATCATGGGCGCGATGGCCACGACCCCGATCACGGCGACCTTCACCGGCGACGCCTCGCTCCGCTCCCGCCCAATGGGCCGGGTGACCGACCCGCTGGCCCTCTTCGGGGCCGAGGCGCGCGGGCGCCAGGGTGGGCGGTTGCCGATGACGATCACGGGCGCAGGCATGGCCGTTCCCATTGCCTACACAACGCCGGTCGCCTCCGCGCAGGTTAAGAGCGCCGTGCTGCTCGCGGGGCTCAACGCGCCAGGGGAGACGCGCGTAACCGAGCGTGTGGCCACGCGCGACCATACCGAGCGCATGCTCGCGGGCTTCGGCGCCACGGTCCGAACCGAGACGGGGCCGGAGGGTCGCACGATCATCCTCACCGGTCAGCCAGAGCTTCGCCCGCAAACGATCGCTGTCCCGCGCGACCCCTCCTCCGCCGCCTTCCCGGTCTGCGCCGCGCTGATCGTGCCCGGCTCGGACGTGCTCGTGCCGAATATCGGGCTCAACCCGACCCGCGCAGGTCTCTACGAGATGCTGCGCGAGATGGGCGCGGATCTGACCTATGAAAACGAACGTCAAGTAGGCGGCGAGCCCGTGGCCGATCTCCGCGCCCGCTTCTCGCCCGATATGCGGGGGATCGAGGTACCGCCCGAACGCGCCGCCTCGATGATCGACGAATACCCGATCCTGTCGGTCGTCGCCGCCTTTGCCGAGGGCACGACGCATATGCCTGGCACGCACGAGCTACGCGTGAAGGAGAGCGACCGGATCGACGCGATGGCCTCGGGCCTACGCGCCTGCGGGGCACAGGTCGACGAGACCGAGGATAGTTTTACCGTGCACGGTCTCGGCCCCGCCAGCGGCAATACCGGATTGACTGGCGGCGCGACCGTCGCCGCACGGCTCGACCACCGGATCGCGATGTCGTTCCTGATCGCGGGGATGGCCGCGCGCGCGCCTGTCACGGTCGACGATGCCGGGCCCATTTCGACGTCCTTTCCGATCTTTGAGCCGTTGATGACCGGCCTCGGCGCCACGTTCGAGGCGGAAACGGTTCCGGCCTGAGCCTGGGCGCCGCGCCATGACGCCTCTCCCCGACCTTCCGCTTCTCTTTGCTGCAAATATCGAAAGCGCGCCGCCTCGGCCGGCGCTGTGCGGCCGATGAGCTTTACCGTTGCCATCGACGGCCCTGCCGCGGCCGGAAAGGGCACGATCGCACGGGCCGTCGCGCAGCATTTCGGCTTTTTGCATCTAGACACCGGGCTCCTTTACCGCGCCACGGGCAAGCGCACGCTCGACGGCACCGATCCGCTCACCGCAGCGCAGAGCCTCGTAGCCGCCGATCTCCACGACGAAAGCGCGCTGCGGACCGAGGATGTGGGACAGGCCGCGAGCCGGGTCGCCGCGCTCCCGGAGGTGCGTGCGGCCCTGGTCGACTTTCAGCGCGCATTCGCCACGCGGCTTGGCGGCGCGGTGCTTGATGGGCGCGACATCGGCACAGTGATCTGCCCCGAAGCGGCCGTGAAGCTCTTTGTCACGGCCACCGACAAGGTCCGCGCCGAGCGACGCTTTAGCGAACTGCGCAGCAAAGGCGCCGAGGTTAGCCTCGACGCGGTCGCTGCCGATCTGTCGCAGCGCGACGCGCGCGACCAAGGGCGGACGGATGCCCCGCTCCGCCCTGCGGATGACGCGCTCCTCCTCGACACGTCCGAGATGAGCATCGACGACGCGGTCGCCGCGGCCATCGCGGCGGTCAAGGCCGCCCGCGCACGCTGACAGCGCGGCGGAATGCGCCGCAACCCGAGCCCTTGGGCGGCGGAATGCGCCGCAACCCGGGCCCTTGCGCGGCGGAATGCGCCGCAACCCGGGCCCTTGCGCGCCGGGTTAAGGCCTTTGCTCCCTACGGGTTGCGTGTTTGCGCTGACATCTCCATGTCGTATAAATCAACGAGAGCAAAAGCGCCGATCCTGGCGCAGACCTTGCGCGCGCACGCAAATACACGCCGCGCAGAGGCATGGGGGCAAAAGGCCAGCAACATGCGCATTCTGATCATTTTGGCGGCCACGGCTGCGATCATGGCCGGGCTCGTCTTCGCGATCGTGATGGCGGCAGCACTGCTGTCGCGCGGGGCAAGTACGGTCGCCGCGCAGACGACCGCTCTTGCCGCGCCCAAAACGCTGTCGCGCGTGGCCTTCGCTGTGCTGTGGCTCCTCGTTGCCGGAGCGGCGGCCGGCCTGATCGGGGGCGCGTGATGGCCCAGCGCTTCGGCGGCAAATTCTCGCCTGGCGGTCCAGCCGGCAAAGCGACCGCCCCCAAAGGCGGCGCGCGCAAAGGCGGCGCTGGGCCCACGTTGCGCCCGTCCCACGGAACGCCCCTGCGCTATCGCGGGCGGCGCAACCTTCTCTACCTGACACCGCTGCCGCTTCTTTGGACGGCGTTTCGCCAGGATGCGCTCGGCATGGCGACCGATCTCGCAGCCGCAGCCGTGATCGCTGGGTCAGTCTTCCTTCTAGCTGAAGGGATCAAGGCCGAAGACGCCTATAACGAGCGCAAGGTCGCGCGCCGCCCCGCCTTTCCGCGTAAGATCGTGGCCGCGGTCACGATGGGCTTTGGCGTCTTTCTGGCCGCTTTTGCGCCGGAAGCGCCCGCCTTTTTCGAGCCATTGATCTATGGCCTGATCGCGATCGCGCTGTTCCTGACGGCTTTCGGGGTCGACCCGCTGCACAACAAGGGCACCACGGGTGCCGATAGTTTTCAGTCCGAACGGGTCGCGCGCGCTGTCGACGAGGCGGAAGCGCACCTCGAGGCGATGGGCCTCGCCATCGCGCGCGCCGGAGACCGGGCGCTCGAACGCCGGGTCGAGTCTTTCCAAACAACCGCGCGACAAATGTTTCGCACCGTCGAGGACGACCCGCGCGACCTGACCTCGGCGCGCAAGTTCCTTGGCGTCTATCTCGTCGGTGCCCGCGATGCGACCGTCAAGTTCGCCGACCTCTACAGCCGCACCCATGACGACGAGGCCCGCAGGGAGTATCTCCATCTCCTCGACGATCTCGAAAACAACTTCGCCACCAAAACGGTCGCCCTCATGGAGAGCGACCGGAGCGATCTCGACATCGAGATCGAGGTCTTGCGCGAGCGGCTGAGCCGTGAAGGCGTCAAAGCCATTGAATAATGTGAAGTCACAGCCAGAAGGGCCTCTCCCATGTCCGAAACTGTCCGCCAAAGGGCCGAAGCTGCCCTCAAAGACGTCGAAACCGTCACGGGCACGCTCTTGCCCGAGCCCGCACCCGCCAACGCTGTCGTGCCGCTGAAAGATGCCGATGCGGCTGTGAGCGGCGAGATCCGCAAGCGGATGGACGAGATCGACATGGCTGACACGAACTCCATCGTCGCCTTTGGCTCTGCCGCACAGGCCGAGCTTCAGGAGATCAGCCAGTCGATGCTGCAAGACGTCAAAAACAAAGATGTCGGCCCGGCGGGCGACAGTTTGCGCGAGATCGTCGGCACGATCCGAGGCTTCTCGGTCGACGAGCTCGACCCCAACCGCAAACGCAGCTGGTGGGAGAAGATCTTTGGCGGCGCCAAGACCTCCGTCCACGAATTCATGTCGAAATACGAGGATGTGCAGGGGCAGATCGACAAGATCACCGACAACCTTCTCGGCCACGAACACCAGCTGATGAAGGACATAAAGTCTCTCGACCTGCTCTACGAAAAGACGCTCGCATTCTATGACGAACTTGCGCTCTACATTGCCGCCGGCGAGGAAAAACTCGGCGAGCTCGACGGCACGGCCATCCCGGCCAAGGAGGCCGAAGTCGAAGCAGCGGCCGAGAATGATCAGGTCATCAAGGCCCAAGAGCTGCGCGACCTGCGCGCCGCGCGCGATGACCTGGAGCGCCGGGTCCATGATCTCAAGCTCACCCGGCAGGTCACCATGCAGTCACTCCCCTCGATCCGGCTCGTGCAGGAAAATGACAAGTCGCTGATCACCAAGATCAACTCGACCCTCGTCAACACTGTCCCGCTGTGGGAGACGCAGCTCGCCCAGGCGGTCACGATCCAGCGCTCGGCGCAAGCGGCCAAGGCCGTTAAAGAAGCGAGCGACCTGACCAATGAGCTTTTGACCGCCAATGCCGAAAACCTCCAGCAGGCCAACCGCACCGTACGCCAAGAGATGGAGCGCGGCGTCTTTGACATCGAGGCGGTTAAGGCAGCCAACGCGACCCTTGTCGCTACGATCAACGAAAGCCTCGCCATTGCCGACGAGGGCAAGCGCCGCCGGGCCGAGGCCGAGACCGAACTGCAAAAGATGGAGGCCGAGCTGCGCGACACGCTTGCCTCTGCCAAGGCGCGGGCCACGGGCACGGGCGACAACGCTGCGACCTCGGTCCCCCCGGCGTAAGGCGCGATGCGGACGGGGCTCGGGATCACGGCTGGCATGATAATCGCGCTCGCGGGCTGCGTGCCCAGTGGCGTGTCGGTCTCGCCTAATCCGCCGGAGCGCCCTGCCCGCGCGGTCACGCCCGAGGCACCGATCCCCGCGCCGAGCGCAGCAAGCCTTGCGCTCAGCCGCTACTATGCCCGCGTGCAGGCCGATCTTTTGGCGCGCGGGCTCCTTCGCCAGGATGGCGGCGGGCCCGACACACCCTTTAACGCACGGATGCTGACCGAGAACTTCGTGCGCATCGCGCTCTTTGACGAGTACACCGAGCGTGCCGGGATCATGGTCGCCCGCGAGACGCAGAGCCGCCTGCGCCGCTGGGCTCGGCCTGTGCGTGTGGAGGTGACATACGGCGCTATGGTCGCGCGGGAAATCCGCGATCGCGACAGCGCGGCCGTCCAGAGCTATGTCCGCCGTCTGGCCCGGGCAACGGGACATCCGATCACGACCGTGCGGCGCGGCGGAAACTTCCATGTGCTCGTGCTGACCGAAGACGAGCGCCGCGCCTATGGCGACGAGCTGCGAGCGCTCGTCCCGGGCGTGAGCGACACGGTCATCCGAACCGTAGAGAACATGTCGCGCTCTACCTTTTGCCTCGTCTTTGCGTTTTCCCAGGGCGCCTCGAGCGACTATGTCAACGCCGTTGCCGTGATCCGGGCAGAGCATCCCGATCTTCTCCGCCTCTCGTGCTTGCAGGAAGAGATCGCGCAGGGGCTGGGCCTTGCAAATGACAGCCCGCGCGCCCGGCCGTCGATCTTTAACGACGACGAGGAGTTTGCGCTGCTGACGACCCATGACGAGCTTTTGCTGCGGATGCTTTACGATCCACGGCTACGACCGGGGATGACGAGCGCCGAAGCCGGCCCGATCGCCGAAGAGATCGCCGACGAACTCGTCGGCGGCCCCTCCTGAGCGCATGAACGCCGCCCTCGCGGCCCTTCCCATCGTGGTCGTGCTCGCCGGGATCGGCGCGCTGCACTTGTCGGCGGCTCGGGCGGGCGCGCTGGGGCTCGCGAGCGCGATCCTCCTTGCGCTGACCGTCTTCGATCTGAGTTCGGCAGCACCTGGCGGTCTCGCCCCCGCAGCTTTGGGCACGTTGGCGGAGGCCGCCTTCACAACCGCGAACATCCTGTGGATGATCTTGCCTGCGCTTGTCCTCCACGCCTATCAAGGCGCGACGGGCGCCGTTGGCCGTATCCGCGATGCGCTCGGTGGGCTGACGACGGATCGGCGGCTCCAAGTCATACTGATCGCCTGGTTCTTTGGGCTCTTTATCGAGGGTGCGGCGGGTTTTGGCACGCCCGTCGCCCTTGCCGCGCCCCTGCTCGCAGCTCTGGGGTTTTCGCCGGTGCGGGCGGTGATCCTCGCGCTTTTGGGCCACGCTGCGGGCGTCTCCTTTGGCGCGGTAGGCACACCGACGCTGGCGCAGGTCACGGTCTCGGGCCTGCCCGCACAGGACCTTGCCTTTACCATCACACTCCTTCACGCGCTGCTGGCGCCCGCGCTCCTCCTCCTTGCGCTCTATGTGGCCGAACCGGGGCGGCTCCGCGTGCGCGACATCGCTTGGGCGGCGCTTGCCTGCCTGTGTTTCTTCGTGCCGTCTATGGCGCTAGCGGCTTTTGTCGGGCCCGAATTGCCGAGCCTTGGCGGCGCGTTAATCGGCGGAGCCGTCTTTGTCGTTTTCCTGAGCCGGTATGGGCCGCGCAGCGACAGGCCGATGCCCCGGAGCTTGATGGCAGACGCCGCGCCGTATCTCGCGATCCTGATCCTCGTCTTTCTGACCCGCCTCGTCGGCCCGGTGCAGGGCGCGCTCTCGTCCTATACTCTGGCCTGGTCGCTGCCGGGCGGCTTTTCCGGCACCATCGCGCCGCTCTATCACCCCGGCACGCTCCTCTTTGCCGGCCTTATCGCTGCGGCCCTTGCCACGCGGCACGCCGCCGCGCTTCCAGGGGCGCTCTGGGAGGCCCTCAAGCAGATCGTCCTGGTCGCCGTCGCGCTCTTTGCCATGCTGGCGCTCTCCCGCGTCATGCTCCATGCGGGCATGATCGGGACGCTTGCCGAAGCGGCGGCGACGACGGGCGTGGTCTGGCCCCTCTTGGCGCCCTTCGTTGGCGTGCTTGGCACCTTCGTCACCGGCTCCGCCACGACCTCGAACATCCTCTTCACCGAGCTACAGCTCTCGGCGGCGGCGAGCTTGGGCCTCACCCCGCTCACCATGGCCGCGGCGCAGGGCGCGGGCTCGGCCATCGGCAACGTCCTCGCGCCCCACAACATCATCGCAGGCGCCGCGACCGTCGGCATCCTCGGGCAGGAGGGCAAGGTCCTCCGCCGGACCCTCGCCCCCGGTCTCACCTATGCAGCCGCGATCGGCGTACTTACATACCTCGCCGTCGCATAATGGGAGACAGGCTCGCCCCCGCGCAGACTGGCCGCTATAGTTAGCGCGCCGCCGTCGCGCACGGAATCCAGGAGACCAATATGGGCATCTTCGACTTTCTTTCCGGTCAGTTCATCGACGTCATTCACTGGACGGACAATACCCGCGACACCCTGGTCTGGCGGTTCGAGCGCGAGGGTCATGAGATCAAGTATGGCGCGAAGCTCACGGTGCGCGAGGGGCAATCGGCGGTCTTTGTCCATGAGGGGCAGTTGGCGGATGTGTTTACGCCCGGCCTCTACATGCTCGAGACCAACAACATGCCCATCATGACGACGCTCCAGCACTGGCATCATGGCTTTAAGAGCCCGTTCAAGTCGGAGATCTATTTCGTCAACACCAACCGCTTCACCGACCTCAAATGGGGCACGAAGAACCCGATCATGCTGCGTGATCCCGAGTTTGGGCCGACACGGATCCGCGCTTTTGGGACCTACACCATCAAGGTGACCGACCCCGCACTTTTCCTACGCGAGATCGTGGGCACCGATGGCGAGTTCACCACCGCCGAGATCACCTTTCAGATCCGCAACATCATCGTGCAGGAAAGCTCCCGCGTAATGGCCGCCTCGGGCATCCCCGTCCTCGATATGGCCGCCAACACCGCCGATATGGGCAAGCTCATCGCCGCCGAAGTCTCAAAGGTCGTCGCCGAGTACGGATTGGTCATGCCCGAGTTCTACATCGAAAACATCTCGTTGCCGCCCGCGGTGGAGGCCGCGCTCGACAAGCGCACGTCGATGGGCTTGGCGGGCGATCTCGGCAAGTTCACGCAATACTCGGCCGCCGAAGCCATGACGTCGGCTGCCAACAATCCCGGCGGCGCAGGCGCAGGCATGGGCGCCGGGCTCGGCATGGGGATGGGCATGGCGATGGCGGGTATGCAGATGGGCCCCTGGGGTGCTGCTCCGCAATCGGCGCGCCCGGGCCAGCCGGGCGTGGCCACATCCTCGCCCGCACAAGCGGCACCGCCGCCGCCGCCGCCCGTGGAGCATGTCTGGCACATCGCCGAAAACGGCAAGACCAAGGGCCCTTTCAGCCGCGCCGATATGGGCCGCATGGCGCAGGAGGGCGGGTTGAAGCGCAGCACCATGGTCTGGACCCCGGGCCAAGATGGCTGGCTTGAAGCCGAGGATGTTCTCGAGCTTGCGCAACTCTTTACCGTTCAGCCGCCCCCGCCTCCGCCACCGCCTCCGGTCTGATCCGGACGCGTGTCGCGCAGGCGAGGGAGCGGAGAAACCAACGTGCCAGAAATCGACGAGACCGAGTTGCCCGCGGACATGGCCGCCGCGACCAGCGAGTTTCCCTGCGACAGTTGCGGCGGCGACCTCCGCTTCGACCCGGCGGCAGGCGATCTCATCTGCGCCCATTGCGGCGCGCGCCAGGAGCTTTCGGCAGGCCATGGCCGATCGGGCGCCCTTAAAGAGCTCGACTTCGAGACGGCCCTCGCCCAGCGCCTGCCCGAGGCCGAGATCGAGGAGACCCGCGTCCTCGACTGCTCGAATTGCGGTGCACAGGTCGCGTTTGAACCCGAGGTCCACGCCGCCGAGTGCCCGTTTTGCGCGACCCCGGTTGTCACCGATACGGGCGTGCACCGACACATCAAGCCCAAAGGCGTCCTCCCCTTTCAGTTTGACGAACCCGCCGCCCATGACGCCATGGAGGCGTGGTTCGGCAAGCTCTGGTTCGCGCCCAACGGGCTCCAGGATTATGCGCGCAAGGGCCGCCCCATGAGCGGGATCTACGTTCCCTATTGGACGTTCGATGCCGACACAAAGAGCCGTTACTCCGGCGAGCGCGGCACGGTCTATTACGTCACGCGTACCGTCACGGTGAACGGCAAGCGCCAGACGCGGCAGGTCGCCAAGGTCCGCTGGACGCCAAAGCGCGGCCGCGTCGCGCGCTTTTTCGACGATGTGCTCGTCCTTGGCGCGCGTTCCCTGCCCAAGCGCTTCGCCGATGCGCTGCCGCCCTGGGATCTCGGCGCGCTGGAACCCTACAGCCCGCAATACCTCGCCGGCTTCCGCGCCGAAGGCTACACCGTCGAATTGCGCGACGCTTTCGTCGACGCCCGCGCCCAGATGGACCGGATCATCGAGCGCGACGTGCGCTTTGACATCGGCGGTGACCGGCAGCGCGTGCACCATGTCGAGACGGATGTCTCGGACGTTACGTTCAAGCATATCCTGTTGCCGGTCTGGACAGCCGCCTACCGCTATCGCGGCGAGAGCTATCGCTGTCTCGTCAACGGCCAGACCGGGCGGGTGCAGGGCGAGCGGCCCTATTCTGTTTGGAAGATCGCCTTTGCTGTCCTTCTCGGCCTCCTCGTCGCAGGCGCGCTCGGCTATCTCTGGGCTGTCAACGAAGCGGGCGGATTTGACGCCTTCGGCGGCGCGTGAGAGCCCTAATCCAGCGCGTCGCGCGGGCCGAAGTCCGCGTCGCCGACGAGGTTGTCGGGCGGACCGGCGCGGGCGCTCTCGCTCTGGTCTGCGCGATGGGCGGCGACACCGAGGCCGAGGCGGAGAAGCTCGCCGCTAAGCTCGCCCGGCTCCGCATCTTTAAGGACGAGGCTGGCAAGATGAACCGCGCGCTCCTCGACACTGGCGGCGGCGCGCTCGTCGTCTCGCAGTTCACCCTCGCCGCCGACACGGCTCGTGGCAATCGCCCGGGCTTTTCCGCCGCCGCCCCACCCGAAGAGGGGGAGCGCCTCTATCTGTACTTCGCGCATGCGCTCGCCGGCCTCGGCGTGCCGGTCGAAACAGGCCGCTTCGGCGCCGATATGCAGGTCGATCTGGTCAATGACGGGCCGGTCACGCTCTGGCTCGAAGTCCCGCACCTGCCTGATTATTAGGCAAACCGGAACGTTATGCACGCCGAAAACGGCCTGTTGCACAATTTCCAGGCGGCCATTGCCAGACCGACGGGGCCGCCTTGCAGCCGCCCGCCCCGCATCGCAGTTTAGGCGGCATGTCCGACACACCGCCGTTCTTTGATGAATTGGGCCACGAAGGCGCGCCGCCACGCCGCCCCTACGCCGCCTATTGCGACTGGTTCGAGGGCGAAGACCCAAAGCGATTACACCGCAAAGCCGCGGAGGCCGAAGGGTTTTTCCGCCGCACCGGGATCACCTTTAACGTCTACGGAGCAGCCGAGGCCGATGAGCGTCTTATCCCCTTCGACATTGTGCCCCGCATCATCTCGGGCCGCGAATGGGCGCGGCTGACGCGCGGCATCGAGCAGCGGGTGCGCGCGATCAACGCCTTTCTCTACGATATCTATCACCGACAGGAGATCATCCGCGCGGGCCGCATCCCCGAAAGTCTGATCGCTAAGAACGACGCGTTCCTGCCGCAGATGATCGGCGTCACGCCACCGGGCAATGTCTATACCCATATCGTCGGGGTCGACCTGGTGCGCACCGGGGAGGACGATTTCTTCGTTCTTGAGGACAATGCCCGGACGCCCTCGGGCGTCTCTTATATGCTCGAGAATCGGGAGACGATGCTGCAGATGTTTCCCGAGCTTTTCGGACAGATCCGCGTGCAGCCGGTGCAGAATTATCCGACCCGCCTCTCGCGCTCGCTCTGCGCCTCTGCGCCGCCGCGCTGTGCCGATAAGCCGACGCTCGCGATCCTCACGCCCGGCATACACAATTCCGCCTATTTCGAGCATTCGTTCCTGGCGGACAATTCTGGCGCGCAACTCGTCGAGGGCCACGACCTGCGCGTCGAGAACGGCCGCATCGCGATGCGCACGACCCGCGGATATCAGCCGATCGACGTGCTCTACCGGCGGGTGGACGATGATTTCCTCGACCCGCTCAACTTTAACCCCGACAGCATGCTCGGCGTGCCCGGCCTCTTCGACGTCTACCGCGCGGGCGGGATCACGCTGGCGAACGCGCCTGGCACTGGGATCGCAGACGATAAAGCGATCTACTCCTACATGCCCGATATCGTGGAGTTCTATACCGGGGAAACCGCGCTTCTGAAAAACGTGCCGACCTGGCGCTGCGCCGAACCCGACAGCCTCGCCTATGTCCTCGACCACCTGAGCGACCTCGTGGTGAAAGAGGTTCACGGCTCGGGCGGCTATGGCATGCTTGTCGGCCCGGCCGCTTCGAAAAAGGAGATCGCGGCCTTCCGAACCAAGCTCGAAGCCAGGCCTGGCAACTACATTGCGCAGCCCACATTGGCGCTCTCGACCGTTCCCATCCTGACCAAGGCGGGCCTCGCTCCGCGCCATGTCGATCTGCGCCCCTTCGTGCTCGTGAGCCCCAACGGTATCGACATCACCCCGGGCGGCCTGACCCGCGTGGCGCTGAAAAAGGGCTCGCTCGTCGTCAACTCGTCGCAAGGCGGAGGCACCAAAGACACCTGGGTGCTGGAAGAATGACCGGAAACGCCCGTGTGAATGCGCCCGCTTCCGTCGCCGACATCGTCCCCCACCTCGGCCCCGAGCGCGCGCCCGTGACCGGCTCCGCATCGACCCCTCGCGGTCTCGCCGCCTCAGCCACGCCATCTGCCGGCGCCCCCCGCAGCGGCTGCGCGCCCCGCCCCCCGCTTCTTCTTGCTTCAAATATCGTCTTTTGGTGCGCCCGCCCCGCGCGCGCGCCGGCGGGTCGGGGCGTAGAGCAATGATGCTCGGCAAAACAGCCGGCGGGCTGATGTGGATGTTCCGCTATCTGGAGCGAAGCGAGAACACGACGCGGCTCATTGAGGCCGGGTTCCGCATCGCGCTGACCCGCCCTTCGAACTCCGATGACGAATGGGCAAGCGTGCTCGACGCCGCGGGAATGCGCGGCGCCTACACGGCGCGCTACGACACGTTCAGCCAGGCTAACGCAATCGACTTTATGCTGCGCGACAAGGCCAATCCGTCGAATGTGTTGGCCAGCATCGAGGCCGCGCGCAACAATGCGCGCCTCGTACGCACCGCGCTCAGCCGCGAGGTCTGGGAGGCGACGAACGAGTGCTGGATGGAGGCCAAGCGCCTCCTGACACGGCCGGTCAAGGACCGTGATCTGCCCGAGGTCCTCTCGGTCATCCGCCAGCAATCGGCCCTCGTGCGAGGCGCGCTCCACGGCACAATGCTGCGCAACGATATTTTTAACTTTGCCCGCCTCGGTACGTTCATCGAACGCGCCGACAACACCGCGCGCATCCTCGACGTCAAGTACTACGTGCTGCTCCCCTCGATCAGTCAGATCGGCTCGACCCTCGACAACGTCCAATGGGAAAACATCCTGCGCTCGGTCGGCGGGTTGCGCAGCTATCGCTGGCTCAATGGCGCCGACGTGACGCCTGTCGGCATCGCGGATTTCCTGATCCTCGATGGCCGCATGCCCCGCAGCCTAGCCTTTTGCACCGCCAAGATGGCCGCAAATCTGAGCTACCTCGAAAAGGAATACGCCACGCGCCACCCCTGTCAGGAGCAATCCGAAGCGCTGATGGGCCGGCTTTCCTCGGCCTCGACAGAGTCGATCTTCGATTCCGGTTTGCACGAGTTCATTGTCGACTTCCTGGGCGATATCGGCAATCTCGCCGGCCAGATCGAGCGCGATTACAGGTTCTACGGGTAACGAAATAATGCGGCTCAGCATCCGGCACGTCACGACCTACAACTACACCACGCCCGTGGCCTACGGCCTGCAGCAGCTTCGCTTGACGCCCAAAAGCCGGCTCGGGCAATCGGTGCTGACCTGGTCGACCCGGATCGAAGGCGGCACGCGCGAGCTCGACTATGACGACCAGCACATGAACCAGGTCATGCTGGTGTCGTTCTCGGGCGAGGGCCATACGTTGACCATCACCTCCGAGGGCGAGGTCGAGACCGCGGACATGTCGGGCGTTCTGGGCAAACATGCAGGCTTCGCGCCGCTCTGGTACTTCCTGCGCCCGACGGCGCAGACCCAGATCGGCGCAGGCGTCCGCGCCCTCGCCCGCGGGCTCAACAGCGAGATCAAGGAGCCGATCCCACGGTTTCACGCGCTCTCCGAGCGGATCCGCGACGCTGTTAGCTATGAAACCGGTGCCACCCATGCCCATACCGATGCGGAGGAGAGCATCGCGCTCGGCGCCGGCGTCTGTCAGGATCACGCGCATATCTTCGTCGCAGCCGCCCGGCATATGGGTTTCCCAGCGCGCTACGTCTCGGGCTATCTGATGATGAATGACCGCGTCGCCCAGGAGGCGAGCCACGCCTGGGCCGAGGTCCATATCGATCCGCTCGGCTGGGTCGGCTACGACATTTCCAACGGCATTTCCCCCGATGAGCGCTATGTGCGCGTGGCAACCGGGCTCGACTATGCCGAGGCCGCTCCGATCACGGGCATCCATCTGGGCAAAGGGGCGGGCGAAAGCCTCAGCGTCGCCATCGACGTCCAACAACAGCAATAGACCGAGCCCCGGCAGCGCGGCTCGGCGCGAAAGAGAACGACCCAATGACCTATTGCGTGGGATTGCGGCTCAACCGCGGGCTGGTGTTCATGTCGGACACGCGCACCAATGCCGGGCTCGACAACATCTCAACGTTTCGCAAGATGGCGACCTGGGAGGTTCCTGGCGAGCGGCTCGTCACGGTCATGACGGCCGGCAATCTCGCGACCACGCAATCCGTCTTGTCACTCCTCGACGAGCGCTCAAAGGCGGCGGGCGAGCGACATCCGAGCGTCCTCCAACAACCCTCGATGTTTCAAGTCGCGCGCGAAGTCGGCCAGACACTGCGCGAGGTCATCGAGAGCAATAAGGGCGAGGGGCAGGCGGCGGAAAGCACATTTAACGCCTCGCTGATCGTCGGCGGTCAGATCAAACCCGGGCCCCCGCGCCTCTTTTTGATCTATCCCGAGGGGAACTTCATCGAAGCCTCTGAAGACACGCCGTTTTTCCAAATCGGAGAGACGAAGTACGGCCGACCGATTTTGGTGCGCGCCTACGATCCCGATATGCCCTTCGACGCGGCCGTTAAGCTGCTGCTGGTCAGTTTCGACTCCACCATAAAAGCCAATCTGTCGGTCGGCATGCCGATCGACTTTCAGGTCTATGAGGCGAACGCCCTGCGCAAGGGCACCGAGGCGCGGATCGAAAAGGGAGACCCCTATTTCGAGACGATTTCGGAGGGGTGGGGCACGGCGCTGCGCGAGGCCTTCGCAAGCCTGCCGCCGTTCGATCTCAAGGGCGCCTGACGGGCCCGGCCTCCGCGCGCGTTATCCTCGCCCGACATAGGGCATCTTCGTTGCCATCAGCGTCATGGCGAGCACGTTGGCTTCGGGCGGCAACGTCGCCATGTGCCAGACCGCGCGGGCGACCTCGGCGACCTCGAACATCGGCGGCGGCACCTCGCCGGCGTCAGAGGCGCGCTCGGCGATCCCCCGCAAAAGGTCGGTCTCGGCATTGCCGATGTCGATCTGGCCGCACGCGATATCAAACGCGCGCCCATCGAGCGCGATCTGCTTGGTGAGCCCGGTGATCGCATGTTTCGTGACGGTGTAGGGGCCCGCCAATTCCCGCGGGGCCGTGGCCGAAATCGAGCCGTTGTTGATGATCCGTCCACCTTGCGGGGATTGCGCGCGCATCTGGGCAAAGGCCGCGCGGGCAGCGACGATCATGCCGCGCAAGTTCACGGCGATCGCCGCGTCCCAATCGGCAAGCGACACCTCGTCTGGCGTGCCCGGCGGCGAGAAGATACCGGCATTGTTGAAGAGAACATCCAATCGGCGCGCGGCTTTGGCAAAGCGCGCGACGGCGCCCTCGACCGCCGCGGCCTCCGTTATGTCGCCGGGAAGAATATGCGCGTTCAGCGCGCCCTGCCCAACGGCCTCAAGCGCACCGCGGCGGCGCGCAAAGAGGCCCACCTGCCAGCCCTCCGCGAGGAAACATCGCGCCGTCGCCGCGCCGATCCCGCCCGATGCGCCGGTGATAAAGATCGCACCGCTCATGCGGTGGCTTCGGTCTTGTCGAGCGCGAGCTTCGACGCCGGTTGCGGCAGATCCGCGGTGCCGAGGGCAGCTTTGGGGCGGGCCAGCGCGTAGCGGCGCACCCAGATCAGCCGCTCTTCCGCCCGGGTAATCGCAACATAGGCAAGCCGTTTCCAGAGCGGCTGGCCCGCCTCGCTCCGCCCGGCCCGCGCGGCGGCGTAGAGATCGGGGGCAAAGACCTGCACCTCCGGCCATTGCGAACCCTGCGCCTTGTGGATCGTAACCGCCGCACCATGGAGAAACGTCGCGCCCATCCGCGCGGCTGAGGGGATGAGTGGCTCCTCCTCGCCCGGGCTTTCGATCTTGATGATCGAGGCGGCCGAGAGGCGCGGGTCGTCGGACCCCATCAGATGCAGCCGCGCAAAACCGGGGGATTTGCCGGGTCCGAGATAGATCGTCTGCGCGCCCTTGATCAGCCCGCGCGCCTCCAAATCGAGGCGCTTTTTGCGGTGCTTGAGCGGCAATTCGATCCCATCGCAAATGAGCGGCTCGCCAGGCAATAGGTCGTCTGCGGGGGCGGCGTGGGCCGCGCGAAAGGCCGCGATCAGCCGGATACGCGTTGCGTTGCGCCAGACCAGGACGGGCGAGCGCGCCATCAGATCGCTGTCAACGCGCTGGGCGAGGACAACACGGTCATCGTCGGCGGCCGCGTCTTCGACCATGCGCTCGAAGGCCTCGAATTCCAGCTCCGGATCGGCGAGTGCATGGGCGAGGTCGAGGATCGGGTTGTCGCCCGCCTGCCGGTGCACCCGGTGCAGCACAAGCTTGCGCTTTTCGGGCAACGCCTCGAAGACCATGCCGGCCTCGCCATTAGCCGCGTCGGCGCCTTTGACCGGGGCAAGCTGCGCCGGGTCGCCAAAGAGCAGGAGCGTCGGAAAGATCTCGCGCAGATCGTCCATCTGGCGGGCATCGAGCATCGAGGCCTCGTCGACGAGGCCGATGTCGAGCGGCTCCTCTCGCCGTTTCCAGCCGGTGATGAAGTCCGAGCCGCGTAGGCCCGCGGCGGCGAGGGCCCCTGGGATCGACGCGTTTTGCTGAAAGAACGCATGGGCGCGGTCGAGCGCGATCTCCGAGAGCCCTTCGATGCTCGGCCGCTCCCCCTGCCCGGCCAGCCATTCGGCGATCTTTTCGTATTCCGGGTCGTAGACGGGGGTGTAGAGGATGCGGTGGATGGTGGTCGCCGGAACGCCGCGCCCGCGCAAAACGGAAGCCGCCTTGTTGGTCGGGGCGAGAATGGCGAGCGTCCGCCGGTCACGCCGGCGCCGCCCCTCCCAATCGCCCGACACGATCTCGACACCGGCACTGCGCAGGGCCTCGGAGAGCCGCGCGAGGAGGAGCGTCTTGCCGGAGCCCGCCTTGCCGATCACGGCCAGCACGCTCTCGCGTCCCTCGGCCCGCGGTGTCGAGACCTCCTCAAGGAGATCTACGCCGGCCCGGCCCAACTCCTCGGCAATCGAGTCCCAGGCAGTGGCCTGATCTTCGGAAAAGGTGAGGGCGGCGGCGGTCATGGTCCGATCCTACCGGCTGCGGCAGACGAGCGGTATCGGTTTGTCTCCTGGGCCGCTCCGGCGGGACTAGGCAAGGCGCCACCCCCCCAGACCGAGACCAAGGCTGGGGGGCCAGCCCCCCAGACCGAGACCAAGGCTGGGGGGCCAGCCCCCCAGACCGAGACCAGGCTGGGGGGCCAGCCCCCCAGACCCCCCGGAGTATTTCTGCCAAGATGAGGGACGAAGCGGCGCTAGCCTGTGGCGGCGAGAGCCTGCGTTTGCGGTGCCGCGTCGAGGCTTTCGGCGATCCAGCGCGCGGAGGTGGCCCGATCGATCCCAAGGCGTGCCAGCGTCGGCGTCCAGGCGTCGGCGCGCATCGTCCAGAGGCCGACCCCGATCCGTGCACGGCCCTCACCCGCAGCGCCGATCACCTCCGGGTCGACCCCGTAGAGGCGATAGATCCGCTCCATACGCGCATCGAAGACGCCGACATAGTGCTCCAGGGCGGCGCGCGCCATCAGCTCTCCCGCGCCGAGGACAAGGGCAGCTGCCGCCTTGCGCGCTGAGGGTCCCGTCGCCCGGGGCGAAACGCAAAAGCGGGTGCACTCCCAGATCAGCGGGCTTTCGATCCGCACGCCGCCGGTCAGATGCATGAAATGGTCGTTGACCATGGTGCGCCCAACCGTCGGCAAAAAGCGCATCGAGCCGCCATGGCTCCCGTCCGCTGCCTCCCAGAGGACATAGAGCGGGTCGAGGGCATCGTAGGCGTCGCGCTCATGGCCTTGCGCGTCGACCTTGACCTCCCATCCCAGGCGCGCGCTGAACTGTTCCGCTCGGTCGCGGAACATCGTGTCGGCGAGGCGGGGGAATCGGGCGAGGTCGTGACCGTAGACATAGCGCAGCATCGGGGGCTCCTTTCCGAGGACGGGAAGGAAGTTGGGCGCATAGGGTTACTGCTGCCGTAGTGCTGTGTGCCGCGGCTTAAGACTTTGTTTACGAGGCCATGCGCCGCGCGTCTGGGCGGCGACGCCACATCTCAATGATCGGCCACGATCAGCCCCCTGGAGAGGGCGCGTGCCACGGCATGAGTCGTGTTGAGCGCGCCGAGCTTGTGGCGCGCGGCCTCGATATAGACGCGCAGCGTATGCTCGGAGATGTCCATTTCCGCCGCGGCCTGTGCCCGGCTCATGCCACGGGCGATATAGGTCATGGCGGCAAGCTCCCGAGGCGAAAGCGTCGGCAGGGCGACATCGGAATATTGTTCGAAATAGAGGGCTTTACGGTTAAACTCGTGGGCGGTCAGGATGAGTTCGCGCTGGTTTTCGAGGATGAAACCTGTCCAGACCTCGTCGGCACAGCTGTCCGATAGGGTGAAGAGCGCAAACTGGCCGGAAGGGCCACGGATCGGGATCGTGTAGCCCTGGTTGCCGATGCCGAACTCGCCGGCCTCCTTCAACATCGCGCGGGCGGATTTGGACGTCCAGTCGAGCTCTTTCCAATCAAACGGATCGAAGCGCTGCAACCCGCCGACGATGACAGGGTCGCTGCGAAGGTAGCCGCGCTCGAGATACCGGTCGACCCAGGCCTGGCTATAGGTCCCTGCGCCGAACCGCTCGCCGCGGCTATTGACCCAATGGTAGACGACATGTGCGATCTCGAGGCCGGATTGAAGCTCTTCGGTCGCCGCTTGCAGACCTCCGACATCGTCGGCGGCCTGCACAATCTCAAACACCGTTTCGAACACCCTCCGCATCGACTACTACAGCGAACAAGTCCGCAACCGGTGTGCGCGCGGTCCACGCAATCTCTTGCGAGGCGACATGGCGTGCATCGTCCAGCTGTTCCGCCAGCTCTGGCAAGCCGTTCTCACGGGCAAATGCCGTGAGGTCGGAAAGTACATCGAGAACCCAATCATGTTGCATCACATTACGCCTTTGGTCTGAACAGCGGAAGACTTTTACAACCCTGACACGACCGGTTCGGCCATGAAATTCGCCAATCCTTCCTCGCCAGATCGGGGGAGGCGCGGAAAGCTAACTTCTGGTTATCGGATTTCGGCGCGCGGGTTGGTCCGTTTGGCCCCGCGCGCGGGTCGGTGGCGGAAAGCACGAGGGGATTCGCACGTCGATCCACCTATGCGTGTGAAACGGGTTGAGCGCGCGCGGTCAGCGCAATCCCAGCCCGGCCGGACCACGCGGGATCAGCCCGCAGACAGAGCATCTTCGAGCGTGCGCAGGCCCGTGCGCGGCGCTTGGACGAGGACGGCCATATTGCCCGGCTTATGCTCGTTGCGGCGCATGCGCATGTGCGCCTCGGGGATCTCCTCCCAGGGGAAAACCTCGGACATGCACGGATCGAGCCGGCGCTCGAGCATGAGCCTGTTGGCGGCGGCGGCCTGTTTGAGATGCGCAAAGTGCGAGCCCTGAAGGCGCTTTTGATGCGACCAGACATGGCGCACATCGAACGTGCAATTGTAGCCCGTCGTGCCGGCGCAGATGACAACCATGCCGCCGCGCTTGCAGACGAACGAGGAGACCGGGAACGTGGCCTCGCCCGGATGTTCAAAGACGATGTCGACATTCACGCCCTTGCCGGTGATCTCCCATATCGCCTTGCCGAAGCGGCGCGTTTCCTTGAACCACTCGGCATAGTCGTCCGTCCCGACGGGCGGCAACTGCCCCCAACAGTTGAAGTCTTTGCGGTTGATGACGCCCTTCGCGCCGAGCCCGAGGACAAACGCACGCTTGTCTTCGTCGGAGATCACCCCGATGGCGTTCGCGCCCGCGGTGTTGATGAGTTGGATGGCAAAGGAGCCGAGCCCGCCCGACGCGCCCCAGACGAGCACGTTCTGACCGGGCTTGAGCTCATGCGGGTGGTGCCCAAAGAGCATCCGGTAGGCTGTGGCGAGCGTGAGCGTGTAGCAGGCGCTCTCTTCCCATGTCAGGTGCTTGGGGCGCGGCAGAAGCTGTTGCGCCTGCACCCGGGTAAACTGCGCAAAGGAGCCGTCGGCGCTCTCATAGCCCCAGATCCGCTGAGTTGGCGACAGCATCGGGTCGCCACCATTGCATTCCTCGTCGTCACCGTCGTCCTGGTTGCAGTGGATGACGACCTCGTCCCCCACTTTCCAGTTCTTCACTTTCGAGCCGACCTTCCAAACGATCCCGGCCGCATCCGAGCCGATCACGGCATAGGGCGCCTTGTGACCGAGAAACACCGAAACGGGCGTACCGAGACAGGCCCATACGCCGTTATAGTTCACGCCGGCCGCCATCACCAGGACGAGCACCTCGTGACTGTCGATTGCGGGCGTGTCGACGACTTCGACCTCAAGCGCCTGGTTCGGCTCGCCGTGCCGCTCCTGCCGCAGGACCCAAGCGTGCATCTTTGCCGGAACATAACCCATCGGGGGCATCTCCCCGATCCCGTAGAGGTCTTTCTCGGGCGCGTCGTAGGTCGGGACGTCGGTCTTGATGTCGAGCGCCATGGGGGCCTCCTTCGCTCAGCGCATGCCGCGTCGCAGAATCGCGCGGCGTTGCCGGTTGGTAGGATGCCTGACGCAACATTGCAATCCCAAAGGCCTTCTCGGCGAAACTTTATGTCGCGCCCAGGCTGGTCGGTGCAGCCGAGCGAGACAGCAGCGGATCCGGCTCCGGCCCGGCGATGGAGGCGGCATAGTACGAAAGGAGCGCGCGTTCTCCCGGCTCGGGCAAAAGGCCGTCCGGCCCCTCGCGCACCAGGCCGCGCAACCGCGCCATGGCGAGCCCTTCGGAGACGAGCGCCTCCGCCTCGTCCTTCTCCTCTCCGAGCCGGGCGGCGACCTGCGCGACAAGAACATCCCGCGGCACCGGGCGCTGCGCCGAAAGCAGGATCTCCGCCACAAGCGGCAAAGGCGGCTTTGGCATGACCGCGCCGATGCGGTCCATCAGGGTTTCCGCAAGCGCCTCAACGTCGCGCGGCGCGTCGCCGGGAAGAAGAGGTTGGCCGAAGGTCACGCAGGCACGGCCGAACCGCCGGAACCGCCCGCGCAGCCGGAGGCCGAGCATCTTCGCGGTGAAGGCAAGAATGGTCGGGATCCGGGCCCGAAAGCGCCGCTCGCCGGCCTGCGCCGCGGCAACGAGAACACGGTCCTCGAGCACGCGGTCATAGTTCAGCGCGACCGGCACATAGACGATCGGTTGGCCCTCCTGCTCGGCTTCGCGGATATAGGAGAGGATCCCGACCTTGGGGGGCATGAGATGCCCGCTCAGTGACAGCCCGCCTTCGGGAAAGAGCGCCTGCGCCACGCCTGCTTCCGTCGCCATCTGAACGTAGCGGGCCAGGACCCGGCGGTAGAGCGCGCCAAGCGCTTTGCGTCGGATGAAATAGGCCCCCATGGAGCGCACCAGTGCCCGCATCGGCCAGACCCGCGCCCATTCGCCGACCGCGTAGGAAAGCGCCGACCGCTCGGCCACGAGGTAGGTGACGAGCACGTAATCCATGTTCGAGCGATGGTTCATCACGAAGACGACCGTTGCGTCGGGTGGGATCGCACGAAGCGCATGTGGATCGGCCACCGTCACGCGAACATCGTAGAGCGCGTTCGAGAGCCACCGCGCGACACGGATGCCGAAGCCGAAATAGGTGGCCGCGGAAAAGGCCGGCACGATCTCACGCGCATACCGCTGCGCCCGTTCGAAGGCCACGTTTTCGGGAATGCCGTCGCGCTGGGCCTCGTCCTGTACCGCCTCCATAACGGCGCTGTCATAGCTCAGGCGCATGACCATGTCGTGCCGCCGGGCGAGCTTGAAGGGCTGGATCGGGGTTACGAGGCGCTTGTTGAGCTCGGCAACCGCGCGTTCGGCCCGCCGGCGGAAGAACCACCGCACGGAGGGGAAGAGAAAGTGCGACGCAAACGTCACTGCCGCAAAAGCCAAGATCAAAAGCAGAGACCAGAGAGGGAGCGTGATCGGCATCGTCATGGGCTCGACCGTGCCAGTCGCGATGCGGCGCGGCAATGGCCCGGCCGGTGCGCCCGTGCTGGTGTGGCATGCCTCCGGCGGCGATACTTGCCGCAAGAAGAAGGGGGCGCGGCGCGCACGTGGCCCGAGGGCGCGCTGCGGTGCGGCGCGTTGACAAGGGCAGATTGTTAGCCCTATGTGGCGCACAAAGAAAGAATGTTGCGCAGCGACTTGGAGAGTCCCATGACCGATGCCCCAGCGATGCCGTCCGTGACCGCAAGCTCTGTGCCCGCGCGGGACAGGCCCTGGCTCTTTCGCACCTACGCCGGGCATTCGACAGCGAAGGCCTCCAACGCGCTTTACCGCACCAATCTCGCCAAGGGTCAGACCGGGCTCTCGGTCGCTTTCGATCTGCCGACGCAGACAGGCTATGACAGCGACCACGAGCTGGCGCGCGGCGAGGTCGGCAAGGTCGGTGTCCCGGTGGCACATCTCGGTGACATGCGCACGCTCTTCGACGAGATCCCGCTCGAGCAAATGAATACCTCGATGACAATTAACGCCACCGCACCCTGGCTCCTGGCGCTCTATATTGCCGTGGCCGAGGAACAGGGGGCCGATGTTTCAAAGCTACAAGGCACGGTGCAGAACGATCTCATCAAGGAGTACTTGAGCCGCGGCACCTATATCTGCCCGCCAAAGCCCTCGCTGCGGTTGATTACCGACGTCGCCGCATATTGCTACCGCGAGGTCCCGAAATGGAACCCGATGAATGTCTGTTCCTATCACCTCCAGGAAGCAGGCGCGACGCCGGAGCAGGAACTGTCTTTCGCCCTGGCAACGGCGACAGCGGTTCTTGACGATTTGCGCAACAAAGTGCCCGAAGAGGACTTTCCGATCCTCGTCGGCCGCATTTCATTTTTCGTCAATGCGGGAATCCGCTTCGTTACCGAAATGTGCAAAATGCGCGCATTCGTTGATTTATGGGACGAGATTGCACGCGAAAGGTATGGCGTGGACAACCCGAAGTTTCGCCGCTTCCGGTATGGGGTGCAAGTGAATTCCCTAGGGTTAACCGAGCAACAACCGGAAAACAACGTCTACCGGATCTTGCTGGAAATGCTCGCGGTCACGCTTTCAAAGAAGGCGCGCGCACGCGCAGTACAATTGCCGGCGTGGAACGAAGCACTTGGCCTGCCACGCCCGTGGGATCAACAATGGTCCCTGCGCATGCAGCAAATCCTCGCCTTCGAGACCGATCTTTTGGAGTATGATGATCTCTTTGACGGCAATCCAGCGATTGAGCGCAAAGTCGAAACGCTGAAGGACGGGGCGCGCGCCGAGCTAAGGACAATCGACAGCTTGGGCGGAGCGATGGGCGCGATCGAATACATGAAGGCGCAGCTCGTCAACGCCAATGCAGACCGGGTTAACAGTATTGAAACGGGCAACACCGTCGTCGTTGGCGTGAACAAGTTTACGCAAGGCGAGCCGTCGCCGCTGGTCGATGAGGAGGGTGGGATCATGGTCGTCGATCCCGCCGTCGAAGCGGATCAGATTAAGCGCCTAGAGGCCTGGCGCACGGCGCGCGACAGTGGAAAGGTCGAGGCTGCGCTCGCCGAACTGCGCCGCGTGGCCAAAGAGGGCGAAAACGTCATGCCCGCTTCAATTGCCGCCGCAAAAGCGGGGGCGACCACTGGGGAATGGGCGGGCATTATGCGCGCGGCGTTCGGGCAATATCGCGGGCCGACGGGGGTCTCTCGCAGCCCGTCGAACAAGACCGAAGGTCTTGACGATATTCGCGAACGGGTCGATGCGGTCTCGCGTCGGCTGGGTCGCAAATTGAAATTCATGATGGGAAAGCCTGGGCTCGACGGACATTCGAACGGGGCCGAACAGATCGTGTTCCGTGCCCGTGATTGCGGGATGGAGATCGACTATGAAGGTATTCGCCTGACACCCGATGAGATCGTGGAAGCGGCAACGCGGGAGGATCCGCACGTGATCGGCCTCTCGATCCTCTCGGGCAGCCATATTCCGCTGATGCAGGATCTGATGGAAAAATTGCGTGGCGCGGGGCTCGGCCATATTCCCGTGATCGTCGGGGGCATCATCCCCGACGAAGATGCCAAGCACTTGCGCGCAATCGGAGTCTCCCGGGTCTATACGCCCAAGGATTTCGAGCTCAATCGGATCATGGACGACATCGTCACGTTGGCAGACCCGGCTCCCGTCGCCGCGGAATAGACGCAACGATCTAATTCAAAAGCAAGAAGAGGGAATTGAACCTTCCGAAAATAAGTGTATGTGCGGTGTTCAGAGCAGTGGAGAGGACGCCGCAATGCCTAAAGACCTGACCAAAGACCTTGAAAAGATGTCGCGCGACGAGCTTTTAAAAGTTCAAAAGCAAGTCGAAAAGCTGATTACCACCATTGCCGACCGTGAGCGCAAGGCGGCGCTAAAGGCGGCCGAGGAAGCCGCCAAGAAGCACGGTTTCTCTTTGGCGGATCTCGGTGTTTCGGCTGGCAAGCCGCGCAAGTCCAAAGCGCCCGCGGCAGCCAATCCCCCGAAATATCGTAACCCCGAAGACGCTTCGCAGACTTGGTCCGGCCGTGGCCGTCGGCCACAATGGGTCAAAGACGCGGAAGCCAAAGGCTCCACGCTCGAAAGCCTCGCGATCTAGCGCTTATTCGCCTAGCCGATCGAGCAATTCCTCGTAGGTATACCGTTTCGCAATCTCGCCCGTTTGGGAGGGATCGTAATCTGGATCTGCAGGCAGGCAGCCCTGCCCGCAGATCAAGTCTATCGTTTCCGTTTGGCCGTTCACGTGCCAAAGCCGTCCGCCCGGCGTGGCAACCCAGCCGTCGATCCCTTCTTCGACATCGGTCTCGACATCAACGTCAGACGGTAATTCGTTGTAAGCGTCGGGGTTAAAGGCGCCATGGGTGTGCCAAGACGCGATCACGACGCCCCATGTCGGCCATGGCGCCCCACAGCTTGCAGCGTCGCCAAGGATTGGCCCGGTAATGCGCAAATGCCCCGCATCATCGCGCAAGATGTATCCGCAAAGCTCGGCATTGAGCTCAAAGGAGCGCGGCTGCATTGTCTGAAAGAACGCGCGCATCAGCGACAACTCTTGCGGGGTATACGGTGTTTCGGCACGCGCCGGTCCGGTCAAAGAGAGTATGGCGGAAAGCGCGACAAGAAATGATAGGCGGGGCGGCGGCATGGACGTGTGGGGCTCTGGGAACGGCGTGTGGCGATGCGTGCGGTGAGGTTATCACCGGCTACACTATGAAGATCTCACGCAAAAGAAGGACGTGAATATGACCATCCATATTGGTGCCGCACCGGGCGAGATCGCACAGACCGTTCTTATGCCGGGCGATCCGTTGCGTGCGAAATGGGCCGCCGAGACGTTTCTAGAGGACCCCGTCTGCGTAAACGAAGTGCGCGGTATGCTCGGCTTTACCGGGTCGTGGCGCGGCAACCGGGTGACGATCCACGGCTCCGGTATGGGAATGCCGTCACTCTCGATCTATGCCAACGAGCTTATCCGCACCTATGGGGCGCAGACGCTGATCCGCATCGGCTCCACCGGCGGCATGCAGCCGCATGTGGAACTGCGCGACGTGATCCTAGCGATGACGTGCTCCTCGATCTCAACGCCGTCGCGCGGGATCTTTCGGGAGTTAAATTTTGCCCCCTGCGCCGATTTCAGTTTGCTGCGTGCCGCGGTTGCGGCGGCCGAGGCTAGGGGCGCGCGAACTCATGTCGGTGGGATCTACAGCTCGGATGTCTTTTACGACGAACGTCCGGATCTGAACGAAGCGATGACGCGGCATGGCGTTCTTGCGGTCGAAATGGAAGCGGCAGAGCTCTACACGGTCGCAGCACGGTACCAAAGGCGCGCGCTTGCGGTGCTCACCGTGTCGGACCATCTACAAACGGGCGCCGCACTAGACAGCGCTGAACGCCAGTCTAGCTTTAGCGATATGGTCGAGATTGCGTTAGAAGCCGCATTTGCCGCCCACTAAAGACAGGCGCGCTCCTAAGCCTGCGATTTTCGGATTAGCGACGGCGCAAGCGGATGACGACGTCCACCTTGCTGATCTCGGCGCCCATGGGCGGCTCGGGCAGTTGTTGGATCTTTAATTCGTCGGCGGGCGCATCGGTGAGCGAGTGGGTGTCTTCCCAATAGAAGTGCGGGTGGTCATCCATACGCGTGTCGAAATAGCTCTTTGTGCCGTCGACCGTGATCTCCTGCATCAGGCCAGCGTCACAAAAGGCACGCAGGGTATTATAGACTGTGGCCAGAGAGACTTTCTCGCCGGAGGCGCGAGTTGCGTCAAAGAGGCTTTCGGCAGTCACATGGCGGTCGCGCCCGTCGCCTACGAGGAGCGCTGCAAGGATCAGCCGTTGGCGCGTCGGCCGCAACCCGCCGCGGCCCAGCCAGGCAGAGCCCCGGTCGCGCGCAAGCGGATCCATAATGTCGGTGCAGTCTTTCATCCTACTTGTATATGGCACCGAAGACCTAAACTTCAAATGAAAACAGGTCGCAGGAGGGGGATTGGCGCCCTTTGGCAGTGGTCACAGCGACGCGTCCGGAGGCGCGTTTTGGGCGTGTCGGCGCCGCCCTTGCGCCTCTGCAAATGCGAGTGCTAGAGACCGCGAGGCTTCGAGAGACCAGACTGAGGATGCCCCAGCGCATGGCAGACTACCCCACGAGCTTCGACAAGGAAGCGCTGCTTGCCTGCGCGCGTGGAGATCTCTTTGGGCCTGGCAACGCGCAGTTGCCCGAGCCGCCGATGCTGATGATGGACCGGATCACCGACATCTCCGAGGATGGTGGGGAGCACGGCAAGGGGCATGTCCGCGCCGAGTTCGACATCGCGCCAGAGCTTTGGTTCTTCGCGTGTCACTTTGCCGGCAATCCGATCATGCCAGGCTGTCTCGGGCTCGACGGCCTCTGGCAACTGACGGGCTTCAATCTTGGCTGGCGCGGCTGGACGGGGCGCGGCTATGCCCTCGGTGTCGGCGAGGTCAAGCTCACAGGGATGGTCCGCCCAGACCGTAAGATGTTGACCTATCACGTCGATTTCACAAAAGCCGTGCAAAGCCGCCGATTGACGATGGGGGTCGCCGATGGCCGGGTCGAGGCCGATGGCGAAGAGATCTACCGTGTCAAAGACATGAAGGTCGCTCTCTCCGAGAGCTGATCCGACGGAGGAGGGGCCCATGCGCCGCGTTGTCGTTACAGGTCTCGGGATTGTTTCGCCCATCGGCAACACCGCCGACGCGGTGACCGAGGCTTTGCGCAAGGGCCATTCCGGGATCGAGCGCGTCGAGACGATGGTCGAGCACGGCTTTCGTAGCCAGATCGCGGGCACGCTCAAGATCGACCCCGCCGAACATATCGACAAACGCGCCTTGCGGTTCATGGGCCCAGGAGCGGCCTATGCCTATATCGCGACGGCGCAGGCCATCGCCGATGCGGGGCTCAGCGAGGCGGACGTGTCCAATCCGATGACTGGGCTGATCGCGGGCTCCGGCGGGCCGTCGACCTCGGCCATGTTTACCGCGCACCAGACGGTGCTGAAATCGGGCGCGACGAAGCGGATCGGGCCCTTTGCAGTCCCCAAATGCATGTCCTCGACCGTGTCGGCGAATCTCGCCACGGCCTTTAAGATCAAGGGCATCAACTTCTCGATCACGTCCGCCTGCTCGACCTCGCTGCACTGTATCGGGATCGCCGCGGGGCAGGTGGCGCTTGGCAACCAAGACATCATGCTTGCGGGCGGGGGCGAAGAGCTCGACTGGACGCTGTCCTGCCTGTTCGATGCGATGGGGGCGATGTCGTCAAAGTTCAATGACACGCCCCAGCGCGCCTCGCGCGCCTTCGATGCCGACCGGGACGGCTTCGTCATCGCGGGGGGCAGCGGCATGGTCGTTCTGGAAAGCCTGGAGCAGGCCCAGGCCCGCGGCGCCAAGATTTATGCCGAGGTCACCGGCTTTGCGGCGACCTCCGACGGCCACGACATGGTCGCCCCCTCCGGCGAAGGGGCAGAGCGGGCGATGCGCCAGGCGATGGCGACACTGCCCGAGGGCCGGCGCGTGAGCTACATTAACGCCCACGGCACATCGACGCCCGCGGGCGACGGACCGGAGATGGCCGCCGTCCAACGCGTGTTCGAGGGGCAGGCACAGCCGCCCACCTCCTCCACCAAATCCATGACCGGGCACAGCCAGGGCGCGGCGGGCGCGCAGGAGGCGATCTACTGCCTTTTGATGCTCGAGCACGATTTCATCGCGCCCTCAATCAATGTCGACACGCTCGACCCCGCCCTCAAACCCGATGAAATCGCGACGGAGATCGTCGAGGCGGCGGGGCTCGACACGGTCATGACCAACAGCTTCGGCTTTGGGGGGACGAATGGCTCGATGCTACTATCAAAACTGAGGGACGATTGACGATGGCTGAGCTTATGCAGGGCAAACGCGGCCTGATCATGGGCGTGGCCAACGACCGCTCAATCGCTTGGGGCATCGCCCGGGCCATGCATGCCGAGGGCGCGGAGCTTGCATTTTCCTATCAGGGGGAGGCGTTCGGCAAGCGCGTTCTGCCCCTCGCCGCATCGGTGGGATCGGAGCTTCTCCTTGATGTCGACGTGACCGATGATGCATCGCTTGACGCGGCCTTCGCCCGGCTGGCCGAAGCCTGGGGCAGCCTCGACTTCGTCGTCCACGCCATTGCGTTTTCCGACAAATCCGAGCTCTCCGGCCGCTTCATCAACACAACGCGGGGCAACTTTAGCAACTCGCTCTCGATCTCTTGCTATTCGCTCATCGACGTGGCGCGCCGCGCCTCCGAGATGATGCCGAATGGCGGCACGGTCCTTACGCTCACCTATCAGGGCTCGAACCGCGTCACGCCCTATTACAACGTGATGGGCGTGGCCAAGGCCGCACTCGAATCGAGCATGCGCTACCTCGCCAACGATCTCGGGCCGCAGGGCATCCGCGTCAACGCGATCTCGCCCGGGCCCATGAAGACGCTCGCAGGGGCGGCCATCGGCGGTGCTCGGCGGACCTTCCGCTTGACCGAAACGAATGCCCCGCTCCGCTCCAACGCGACGCTCGACGCGGTCGGCGGGACGGCGGTCTATCTCGCATCCGATTACGGCGCATCGACGTCGGGCGAGATCATCCATGTCGATGGCGGCTATCACGTGCTCGGCATGCCGCAGCCTGAGAACCTGTGAGCTTGCCCGCGCCCAGCGGCGAAGGCTTTACCGGCGACGACGGGCGCTTGCGCTGCGGCTGGGTCGGGCCCGATCCGATTTATGTCGCGTATCACGATACCGAATGGGGCGTGCCCGAATACGACAGCCGGGCGCTCTTTGAAAAGCTGATGCTCGACGGCTTTCAGGCGGGCCTCTCCTGGCTCACCATCCTGAAAAAGCGCGACGGCTTCCGCGCGGCTTTTGCCGGGTTCGAGCCGGAGGTGATTGCGGGATGGGGCGCGGCGGAGGTCGAACGGCTCCTCGGCGATGCGGGAATTGTCCGCCATCGCGGCAAGATCGAAGCGACCATCGGCAATGCGCGCGCCTGGTGCGCGATCGAGGCGGGTGAGGGCTTTGACAGCTATCTTTGGGGAAGGGTCGGCGGCAAGCCGATCCAAAACGCTTGGGCGCGCCTCGCCGACGTGCCCGCCGAAACGCCGCTCTCGCGGCAGATCTCAAAGGATCTAAAGGCAGAAGGGTTCCGGTTCGTCGGCCCGACGATCGTCTACGCGTTCATGCAGGCGGTCGGCATGGTCAACGACCACACGACCTACTGCTATCGCTACGACGAGGTCGCAGCGCTGGGGCGTTAGATCCCGCGAAGCGGCTCGGTGAATGCGCAGGGCACCGCGATCGCCTTGATCGGGCTGGTGCCGCGCGAGCCTCCCGAGCGGGGGCGCCCGTCCAAAGGCAAGGCGGAACGCCTTCTCGCGGCCCAGCCACTCCTGCGACAATCCAGGCGTCACCGGATCCAAAATCCCGGCCCGGCCGCGCGGGCCAGAGCCGGAACGGCCGCCCTTTGCCTTTGCTCCGTGTCTGGGTGCGTCGCCCGTGCATCCGCCGCCTAAGCCTTCAGCTTTCCGCTGCCAGCGCCTCTAGGATCGCCACCGCGCTCTCGCTGTCCCAATGCGCGTCCCCACGGAGCCGGGCGATCTCGTTGCCGTCCGGGTCGACGATCACCGTGATCGGCAAGCCGAGAACCGCCATCGACCGCGCCAGAGCCTGGCTCGGATCACGGTATTCGGGCAGGTTGTCGACTTCGATCTCCTCAAAGAACCGCCGGATGCCCTGCGGCGAGTTCCGCCCCGTCGCCACGGTCACGACCTCCACCGGCTGCCCATCGAACATCTCCTGCAAGTTCGACAGCATCGGCATTTCGACGCGGCAGGGAGCGCACCATGTGGCCCAAAAGTTTAGCACGACCCATTGGCCGCGATAGGCCTCCAACGACGCTGGCGCACCGCCCGCATCCACGATCTCGATCTCGGGCAGCGGCGCGGGCTCGGAGGCGAAGATCAACTTCTTCATGTCGCCCTCGCGCAACGCCTCCAGCGCTTCGGTGTCGAGCACCCGCGTCTCCGCCAAAACGGGTGCAACGACGGCCCCACTGGCCAAGGCCCCCAGTCCCAGATACATCGCTGCCGCCAAGATACGCTTCATGCCGCTCTTCCTTTCGCTTCGCCCAGAAGGCCTCTCTTATGTCCGACCCCCAGCACAAGCCTAACGACGCAGCCGCCAACGCCATGTGGGGCGGGCGCTTTGCGGCCGGGCCGGACGCGATCATGGAAGCCATCAACGCCTCTATCGGATTCGACCGGCGCCTTGCCCGGCAAGACATCGAAGGCTCCCGCGCCCATGCCGCCATGCTCGCCGCAACAGGTATAGTCGAGAGGTCGGACGTTGACGCCATCCGCGAAGGCCTGCTCACGGTCTTGTCAGAGATCGAACGCGGGGACTTCTCGTTTTCCACCGCCCTCGAAGACATCCACATGAATGTCGAAGCGCGGCTGACCGAGCTCATCGGCCCCGCCGCCGGACGGCTGCACACGGCGCGGTCGCGCAACGATCAAGTCGCGACCGATTTCCGTCTTTGGGTGCGCGATCAATGCGATGCGGCGGTCACGGGAATCGCAGCCTTGCAACGCGCGCTCTTGGGCCAGGCTGAGATCGGCGCCGATTGGCCGATGCCGGGCTTCACCCATCTGCAGACAGCACAACCGGTCACCTGGGGCCACCACATGCTTGCCTATGTCGAAATGCTGGGCCGCGATGCCTCCCGCTTTGCCGATGCGCGCGCGCGCATGAACGAAAGCCCCCTGGGCGCGGCCGCCCTTGCGGGCACGTCGTTTCCCATCGACCGGGAGATGACCGCGCACGCGCTTGGCTTTGACCGGCCCATGGCCAACTCGCTCGACGCGGTGTCGGATCGGGACTTTGCGCTCGAGTTTCTCGCCGCCGCGTCGATCTGTGCCATGCATCTGTCGCGGCTGGCCGAAGAGCTGGTGATCTGGTCCTCGGCGCAGTTTCGCTTCGTCACGATGTCGGATCGCTGGTCCACCGGCTCGTCGATCATGCCGCAGAAGAAGAACCCCGACGCCGCCGAGCTGATCCGCGCCAAGATCGGGCGCATTCTGGGGGCGAATGTCGCGCTCCTGACGGTGATGAAGGGCCTGCCGCTGACCTACTCAAAGGACATGCAGGAGGATAAGGAACAGACGTTCGACGCGGCCGACAGCCTTATGCTCGCGCTGGCCGCCATGGCTGGCATGGTCGCCGACATGAGCGCGAACCGGGAGGCACTGGAGGCGGCGGCGGGCTCCGGCTTTGCCACCGCGACCGACCTTGCCGATTGGCTCGTGCGCGAAGCGGGCCTGCCCTTTCGCGCGGCGCATCACGTCACAGGCGCGCTGGTGGCGGAGGCGGAGAAGGCCGGGTGCGATCTCGCCGATTTGTCGCTTGAGGTGATGCAAGCCGCGCATCCCGCACTTACATCCGACGTGTACACGGTGCTCGGTGTCGCCAACTCGGTCGCAAGCCGCATCAGCTACGGGGGCACGGCGCCGAGCCAAGTCCGCGCCCAGATCGCCCGTTGGAAGGAAACGCTCACATGAGACCCGTCCTCCTCGCCCTGATCTTCCTCCTCGCTGCCTGCGGTGTAGACGGACCACCCTCGCCGCCGCCCGACGACCGGGAGCGCCCCAAGCCCGGCATCACGATCTCCGGCACCGCTGAGTTTGGCGTCACCGGCGGGTCGCGGACCCTTCGTCGATAAAGGACGGGCGTTTCCACGCGGGCTGCAATCTGTTGCCCTTCGCCATATTGGACACAACCGACGCTGGTCTTATCGGCCCTACTTGGATGGTCTGCCCAGCAAGTCTCCGCCCCTACTCGCGCCGCGCGCGATCCTCCGCCGCATCGACCATGGCATGCACCACCGCATCCTGCGGTGCCGGGGAAGCCGGGTAGGCCCGCTTCGAATGCGTAAGGCCGAGCCCGAGCACGGCTTCCGCCAGCTTATAGGTCAGCGGCCCAGGGTTCACGACCGGCACAGGCAATCGCGCGGCCAGAGCCCCGTGTGTCTCGTGCATGGTCGTCGAGCCGAGGAGGAGCACATCGGCCCCGTCCTCTTCAATGGCGCGCCGTGCCACGTCCTCTAGCGCATCGATCGCGGCCTCGGCCTTCTCTCCTAGCAATCCCTGATTGTCCGGGACGGCGTCGATCCAGCGGATCGAGGCGCAATGCCTCTCGACGCCAAGCTCGGTCAGGACTTTGCGATAGAGATGGTGCCAGTGCGGCCACATCGCCAGGATCGAAAAGCGCTGCCCCAGCATCATCGCCATAAGCACAGAGGCCCGCCCCGGCCCGATCACCGGGATTGTCAGCTCGGCCCGCAGGGCGGCGAGGCCGGAATCCGACATCGTGTCGATGCATACCGCGTCAAAGCCGCGCCGCTCGGCCTCCACCCCCGCCTCGTAAGCGCCGAACTCCGCCAGAACCATGTCAGAGGCGCTGACATAGTTTTTCGGCGCCACCCGCACGCTTTCAAAAACGAACTCGATGCCCGGCCCGAGCTCCACCGCGTCGAGCTGTGCCGCGCGCTTGGCGCGGTTCTCCGCACTCATCGGAAAGGGCACGATCACAAGAACCCGCTTCATCGCCAACGCTCTCCCCGGCTTGCCGCGACCTGCCGCCACGCCTAAGCTCGGAGCGAAGCAAAGATGATGGGGGAGGACAAGATGCCCGACACCGCCCAGGCCACAGCGGCCGGGGAGACGCGGGCCGATGCGCTGGGGGCCCTCGCCCGTTTCGCTGCCGAGACACGCAGCGGCGAGATCCCCGAGGCAACGCTTGCCAAGACAGCGCTTGTTCTTGCCGACAGCCTCGCCGCCATCGCCGGGGGCATGGCCGAGCCTGACATGCGCGCCCTCCTCGCGCGCCAAGCCGCCCCAGGGCCGGCGCTCGTTATCGGCACGTCCGAAGCCCGCGCGCCGGGCATCGCCGCGCTCCTGAACGGCACAGCGGGCACGACGCTCGAAATGGACGAAGGCAACCAATTCGCCAAGGGCCATCCGGGCATGCACACGATCCCTGCAGCGCTCGCCGTCGCAGATCCGGACATCCCGGGGCGGGATCTCCTCTCTGCCATCGCCCTCGGTTACGACATCGGTGCGCGGGTTGGCCGCGCCACAGCGCTCCGCCCGGCAATGCATCCGCACGGCACCTGGGGCACGCTCTGCGCCGCCACGGCCGTGGCACGGCTCGCGGATGCCGATGCAGGGGGCATGCGGCACGCGATGAGCCTGGCCGCGAGCCTCTCTCTTGCCACCTCCCGCCGGACGATGCTGGATGGCGGCACCGTGCGCAACGCCTTCACGGGCGTTGCCGGGCAGATGGGCGTGCTCGCGGGCGATCTTATCGCAACGGGGTTTACTGGCGATCGCGACGGCGTGGCCGAGGTCTTTGGCCGCGTTGTCTCTGATAGCCTGGATACGGCCGCGATGACCGCTGCGCTCGGCGCCCGCTGGGAGGTCGACCGCAACTACTTCAAGATGCATTCTTGCTGCCGCTTCAATCACGCCGCCCTCGACGCGCTTGCCCTGCTCACCGAGGCGGGCCAGATCCGGCCTGAAGAGGTGGAGGCCGCGACGGTCGAAACCTACAGCCTCGCCGCCGAGCTCGCAGATCCTGCCCCCGCCAATGTTCTCGCCGCAAAGTTTTCTGTCCCCTTCGCCGTCGCCACGGCGCTCTTCACCGGAGAAACCGGCGTTAACAGTTTCACCGCGGACAAAGTGGCCGACCCCGGGATACGCGCCCTCGCGGCGCGGGTCCGCGTGGTCGAAGACCCTGCTATGACCGCCCGCCTTCCCGATCAACGCCCCGCCCGCGTCACAATCCGCCTCCGGGACGGGACAATGCAAAGCGCGGCGACCGAGACAAATCGGGGCGATTGGGCAGACCCCTATACAGCGGACGAAATCCACGCAAAGTTCCGGACGTTGACCGCGCGCGTCTGGCCCGAGGCCGCAGCATCCGAGATCTGGGCGCTCTGCCGCGCCCTGCCGCACGCGCCAAGCGCCCGCCCCCTGTTCACTGCGCTTGCCCGCGCCGCAACTTGAGAGACACCATGAGAGAGATCGTCATCGGCGCCGCACAGATGGGCGCCATCCAAAAAGCCGACAGCCGCGAGGCTGTTGTCGCCCGCATGTGCGCCCTCCTTGAGGAGGCCGGCAAAGCAGGCTGCGCGCTCGTCATCTATCCGGAGCTCTGCCTGACGACGTTCTTTCCCCGCTGGATGATGGAGGATCCGGCCGAGGTCGACACCTGGTTTGAGCACGAGATGCCCAACGCGGCTACCGCGCCGCTCTTTGCCCGCGCATCCGAGCTCGGCATCGCGCTCTCCTTCGGCTATGCCGAACGCACGCCCGAGGGGCGGCACTTCAACACCCAGATCATGACCGATGCCGCGGGCGCAATCGTCGGCAAGTATCGCAAAGTGCACCTGCCGGGGCATTCGGAATACGACACGACCCGCGCGTTTCAGCACCTCGAAAAGCGCTATTTCGAGCCGGGCGATCTCGGCTTTCCCGTCTTCCACAATCTCGACGCCTGGATGGGCATGCTGATCTGCAACGACCGGCGCTGGCCCGAAGCCTACCGTGAGATGGGACTGCAGGGCGTCGAACTGATCGTATTGGGCTACAACACGCCGTCGGTGAACGCGCAAAATGGAAGCGAAGGGCCCCAGCAGCGTCTCTTTCACTCGCAGCTGTCGGTCCAGGCGGGCGCCTATCAGAACGCGACCTGGGTCGTTGCCGTGGCCAAGGGCGGGGTCGAGGACAGCCACCCGCTGATTGCGGGCTCTGTCATCGTGGACCCGGAAGGCGAGGTCGTGGCGCGCGCCGAGACCGAGGGCGACGAACTCATCGTCCATGCCTGCGACATGGACGCGACCGCATTCGGCAAGGCCACGATCTTTGACTTCAAGCGCCACCGCCGCATCGAGCATTACGGCCGGATCACGGCGCAGACAGGCGTGATCTATCCAGATGGGACGCAGGGGTAGAGCACCACGCTTGCCCGTAACCCGACGCCTGCCCAGCGTAGGAGCCGTCTCACGTCGCAGAGCCTATCGGCCGTTGCGGCACAACACACAGCCTCACGCTGTGCTCCCTCGCGCCACGTTGCCCCCCTGACCGGCCCCGACCCGGCGCAGCACCTCGATCATCCAGCCCAGCATGATCCCGTTCAGCACATGCCAGAGAAAGTGCGAACCGACATGAACGTGATCGCAGATCGCCTCGTCGATCGACCGGAAGAAAAGCGAGACGACGAGCAGGCTCGCCCCGAGCACAAGGCCGCGCCCCGTCGCCGGGCGGCGCTGCCAGAGCGCGATTCCATAGGCGAAGATCAAGAGCGGGATCGGCCAGTAAAAAAACGAGATGTCGAAAAACGGCAGCTGAGCGAAGGCCGAGCCGACCACCGAGGCATAGGGCAGGAAGAGCAGCGCCCCAAACCCCGCCAGCCAAACGCCCAACTCCCAAAAGTAGCGGTTGGCGGCGTAGATGTAAGTCAGCGTGAATAACGCGATAAAGGCGACGTCGATGCTGACCGCCCAAGCCGTCGCAAAGGTATGCCATAGGAACGAGCCCACGCCCGTGCCTGCGAGCATCACGCATAGGACCTTGCCGATCCCGGCCGCATCCCCCGCACCGAGCCGCTCGATACGCATCCACATCCAGAGTGCGGCAATCACAAACGCGGCATTCGACACGGCATTGATCGGCTCGCCCCAAAAGGTGAAATCCATCCGCTCACAATAGCTGTCGATCTGCCGTGCGAGCCCGCTTTCCTCCTCCATTGCCGCGCTCCCATGCCGTCCGCAAAGTACCGCGCGGTGCCCCGAAAATCCGTTCCGGTTTGCAAGTCGCCGCGATACCTTGGGGTGAACCTACTCTACTTCGGGGGGGAGACAATGAAGATCACCTGGCTTGGCCATGGCAGCTTTCGCATCGAGATCGAGGACCAGATCCTGCTGGTCGATCCGTGGTTCACTGGGAACCCCGTCTTCCCCGCCGAGCGCCGTGGCGATGCCATCGCGGGGGCAACGCAAATCCTCGTCACCCATGGCCATGGGGACCATGCGGGCGACGCGCGCGGCCTCGCCCGCGAAACGGGCGCCGGCATCATCTGTGTCCACGAGATCGCCACGCTTTGGGGCGAGGAGGACGGTGTCAGCGTCACCGGGATGGGCAAAGGTGGGACGGTTTCTCTGGGAAGCGTCGATGTGACGATGGTCCACGCCACGCATTCCAGCAGCTTCGATTTCGGCGACAGCCTGCGCTATGCGGGCGGCGAGGCGGGCTTTATGATCGCGGGCGAGGGCCACACAATCTACTTCAGCGGCGATACCGATGTCATGGCCGATATGAAGGTCTTCGCCGACCTCCACAGCCCCGATATCGGCATCCTGTGCTGCGGCGGGCATTTCACGATGGATATCCGCCGCGCGGCCTATGCGGCCAAGACGTTCTTCGACTTCAAGACCATCATCCCGTGCCACTACAAGACGTTCCCCGTCCTCGCGCAATCCGCCGCGCCGTTGGCCGAGGCCCTTCCTGGCATCGACGTCAAACTGCCCGACATTATGGAGACCGTCGAGATTTAAGGCACGCCGTGCCGAATGACATCGACGGCGCTCTCCGAGCACTGGATCCGGGGGCGCACGCACCGCGCGGTGCAGATCCGCAGCCGTCGGCGGCTCGCCGCGCCAGGTATGGCTGCGCGACCGATCCGCCCTAGCGTTCCGTGAGCTTCAGCTCGATCCGCCGGTTTTGGGCGAGGGAGGCGGGGTCGTCTCCGAGCGCGATGGGCTGGTACTCGCCAAATCCGTTCGCCGCAAGCCGCCGAGGCGAAAAGCCCAGCTCGTCGACCATGAAACGCACGACCGACAGCGCGCGCGCCTGGCTCAACGCCCAATTGTCGGCAAAGCCGACGCCGCCCGTTGGCGTAACGTCGGTGTGCCCGTCAACGCGGATGATCCAGTCGATCTCGCGCGGGATCTCCGCCGAGATCTCGTTCAAGACCGAGGCCACACGGGCCACCTGCGCCCGCCCGCCTTCGGACAGCGTCGCAGAGCCGCTGGCAAAGAGCACTTCGGAGGAAAAGACGAAGCGGTCGCCCTCGATACGGACATCGTCGCGCCCACCGAGGATCCGCCGCAACTCGCCAAAGAACTCCGAGCGATAGTTTTGGAGCTCGCGTGCCTCCTCGGCCAGGCGCTGCTTTTCCTCTTCAAGGCGGATCCGCTCGGCTTCCTCCAGCTCTGCCCGGCGGCGCTCCTCGGAGGCGGCGCGCGCCAGGGCCGCGTTGAGGCGCGAGCCCAGCGCCTCGATCTGGACCTGCGCATCCGCGTCGCGCGCCTCCGACGTGTCGAGCAAAGCTTGGAGTGAGCCGAGCTGAGAGCGCAAGGCCGCGACCTGTTCGTTCAGAAGCGCAGCGCGGCGCGCGCTCTCAGCACTTTCGGCATCCTTCGTCTCCAGCTCGCGATTTGCCGCCGCGAGCAGGGCTTGACGCTCCTGCGCCTGGGTCAGCGCGATCGCGGTCTGCTGCTCGGCGGCCAAGCGCGCGGCCAGGGCGGCGGCGAGCTGGCTGCGGATGCTGTCGGCGTCACCCGTCGCCGTCTCGAGCGCGCGGTTCTCCTCTTCGAGCTGAAGGATGCGGCTCCGCGCATCGGCGAGGTCGGTTGAGAGCTGCGCGACGCTCGCCTCCGCCGCGGCAAGCTCGGCCAGTCGGCTTGCGGCATCCGCCAATCGCGTCTCGGCCGCACCGGCCCGGCCCTCCGCAGCGGCCAGATCTGCGGCGACCTCGGCCAGGCGCGCCTCCGCTGCGATGAGCGCGGCCTGCACCGCAGCGCTTTCGGCGTCGCGCCCCTCCAGGGCGGCGGCCAGGGCGTTGGCCTCGCTTTCCGAGGCTGTCAGCGCGTTGGAGAGGTCTGCGATGCGGGCTTCGGCTGCGGTTAGTGCAGTCGCGGTGTCTTCTTCGCCCGAACGTGCGGTCTCAAGCGCGGCGGCGAGCCGGGCGCGCTCGGCCTCGGCATTGGCGAGCGCATCGCGCAGCCGGTTGGCGTCTGCCTCGGCCTCGGCAAGAGCGGTCTCGGTGGCCAAGGCGCCCGCTTCGGCATCGCCGAGACGGGACTCGAGCGCCAGACGCTGCGCCAGGGCGGCTGCGAGGCGTTCGTCGAGCTGCGCCTCGGCCGATTGCGCCGCCGCGAGCAATGTCAGCGTCTCCTCGGCCCGCGCCCGCTCCGCTTCGAGCGCCAGCGTCATCGCCGTTAGCTCTTCCTCCGCCGTGGCTAGACGTGCGCGCAGGGCCCGCGCCGCTTCGGCCTCCGCAAGGCGCGCGGCTTCCTCGTCGGTGAGCTGGGCCGAGAGCGCCTCGGCCTCCGCGGTCGCGGCCGCCAGCGCGGCATTGGTGTCTTCGCTTTCGGCTTCGAGCGTGGCCACCAAAGCCTCCAACGCCTCGCGTCGCGCCGCTGCCAAACGCGCAGCTTCGGCCGCGGCATCGATCTCGTTACGCTGCGCGGCGAGCGCGGTTTCGAGCGTGGCGCGCTCCGCTTCGAGCCCGGCGACCTGCTCGGCAAGCGCAGCGCCTTCCGCCCGCGCCGTGTCCCGCTCGGTCAGAAGCGCGGCAACCTGCGCCTCGAAATCGCTGATCGCCACGGCGGCCTCGGTCAGCGCGCCTTCCTGCCGCTCGATCTGAGAGCTCAGCGAGGCGATCAGCGCCGATTGGCGGTCCGCCTCCTGCTGCGAGGCGGTGAGCGTGGCGCTCAGGGTCGACACCTCGCCCGCCAATTCCGCGCTGCGCTGGCGTTCGAGGCCAAGCGCATCCGCAAGGTCGGCGATCTGCAGCGAGAGACTGTCAAGCTCGTCTTCCTGGCCGGTGATCGTCTCGCGCAGCATGAATTGCACAATCATGAAGATCGACAGCACGAACATCAGCACCAAGAGGAGTGCCGTCATCGCATCGACGAAGCCGGGCCAGATCGCGGCCGAGAAGCGGTTGCCCCCGCGGCGGCTCAGCGCCATGGCGCGTTACTCCCCCGGCCGCGCGGCAGCGCCCCGCGGGCCAGAGCCACCGGCTCCGCCACCGCCGCCGCTCATTCGATCGGTCTGGCTGCGTGTGCGACGGACTTCCTTGGTCAGCAGCGTGAGGTCGGTGCGAATGTCGCTCACCGTCTCCTGACGGCCGGCGGCCAGCTCTTCGAGAATGCGCAAAAGCTGCACGTCGATCGACCGCAGGCGCATCTTGGCTTCGCTGTCCTCGATCGGGCCTCCGCTGCCGCCCGCGGCGAGTTTTTCGATCAGCGCCTCCTGACCATCAGCCACGCGCATCAAGGCCTCGCTCGTGCGATCCCCGTGTTCGAGCTGGCGCGTCAGCGCCGTCACGGCGACGGCGACCTCCGAAAGCTTGTCATCGGTCACAGCGCTCGTCTGCAGCGTCTGCTCCATCGTGGCGCGCATGACGTCCATCTGCTCGGCGATCTGGTCCAGCACGGCCACCATCGCCCCCGTCTCGGGCGACATTTCTGCCTCCGACCCGGCAAAGCCAAGTCGCGTGATCGACGACATCCACTCCTCAAGCTCGCGGTAAAAGCGGTTCTGTCCGCGCGCGGCGAAGAGCTCCAAGAGGCCCACGACCAGCGAGCCCGCAAGGCCCAAGAGCGATGAGCCGAACGCTGTGCCCATGCCGCCGAGCTGTGCTTCGAGCCCGGTCATCAGCCGCGAGAAGACCTCGACCCCGCCTTCGTCGCCCTGTGGCGCAAGCGAGCGGATCGTCTCGACTACCGCGGGCACGACCGTCGCCAGGCCGTAAAACGTGCCCAACAGGCCCAAAAAGATCAGGAGCGAGACGAGATAGCGCGTCATATCGCGCGCCTCCTCGATCCGCGTTGCGACCGACTCAAGGATCGAACCGGCCGAGGTCGAGCTGATCTGGCGGTTGCCGCCCCGCGCACGGAGGAGTGCCGCCAGCGGCGCGAGGAGGCGCGGCGCCTGTCCCGGCTCGGCAGCCTGGCCCGAGAGCGCAAACTCCTCGATCCAGCGCACGCAATAGCTCAGCTGGAAGACCTGCCAGAAACAAGCAAAGACCCCCACGAAAAACACCATGACGATACCGCCGTTCAGATACGGGTTCGCCAGAAAGACCGTCTCGACGCTCGGATAGACGATGTATCCGCCCGCGCCGACGAGGATCAGCACGATCAGCATTTGCACGATCTGGCGGATCGGACGCGAGAATTGCGGCGCCTTGGCCGATCCGCCCGAACGCGTGCCGCGCAGGCCGCCGAATTGAGGTGTCCCGGAGGAAGAGGGGGTCGCCATCGCCTCGCGCGGCTCCATTGGTTGCGCTAGGGGTTCTCGGGTTGTCTTTAAGCGTAGGGTTGTGCCCATGCAAAGACCACCCTGCGCAAACGATCTCGGCAGAACGATGGCCGAAACGCGCAGGCTGAGAGGATTTGCGGCAACGCTGCATCACCCCTGCGCGTTGGCGCAGCAGCCTGTCCGTACATCGCCCCATGTTTGGCCGCCCCGGGGCTCAGCATGTGTGGTCTGCGCCGCCGCCAATGAGCGCTTTTACCCGGGCGACGAGCCAGTCGAGCTCGGCGTCCTGGATGCCGAGTGCATCGAGATGCTGCGCGGTGTTGAAGAGATACTCGGTGTTTGGGCCCCGCCCGCCGACGGCCCGCGCAATGATCTGCGCCTGCTCTTCGAGCGCGATCGACCCGCAATACTGCACATGTGCAGTTTGGATGACGTAAGCCAGCGCCTGGACCGCCCGCCCGTCCGTCAGCTGCAGCGGGACGAGGCGCTCGGCATAGGCCGACGAGATCAGCTCGCGCGCGCGGAGGCTTTCCAGCGCAATGGCTTCTGTTCCCGGTGCCACGCGGAGCGCGAGGCCCTCGCAAGTGCCGCCGGCGACCGCGTCGAGCGCGAGGACGAGGCCCGGATCGTCCTGCGTGCCGCGATGGTGGATCGAGCGCATACAGAAGGAGCGGTGATAGCCCCGCAAGAGCGCGGTGACGCGCTCGGCGACCTCGAATTCAGGGTTCCAGAGCAGACTGCCATAGCCAAAGACCCAGAGCGGCGCCTCTGGATCGATCTCTGCGAGGATGGGTGCGGGGGCCATGGGCGTGTCAGGGGTTGGCTCTGTCGGCATGGCTTGGTGTAAAGCCCAGACGAGCGGGAGAGGAAAGGGCAGCATGACACGTTGGATCGGGATCGCAGCGCTCCTGCTCACGCTCTGGGCGCTTTGGTGGCCGATCGCGGCCGGGCGCGAGGGACGCGCGGTCGAGGCTTGGTTCGAGGACCGCCGTGCCACGGGATGGCAGGCCGATGCGGGCGATGTCAGCGTGTCGGGCTTCCCTCTGCGCTATGCGCTCGAGATCGCCGATGTTGCACTCGCCGACCCCAATACCGGGTGGGCTTGGCAGGGCGAACGTATGTCGCTCACACGTGCGCGGCATCCGCAATTGGGCACGCCCGAACGGGTGGTTCGCCTGCCGGCGACGCACCAGCTCCAGACGCCGGAACAACGGATCGCGATTGCCGCCGAACGCGCCGACCTGACGCTTTTGCATGACGACGATGCGCTCGCCTCGGCCCGATGGGAGGTCACGTCGCTGCAACTTGCCTCGGATGCGGACTGGCAGGCGCGTCTCGCCTTTGCGCATCTAGAGGCCGTCGCGGACAAAATGCGCCAAGAAGACGTGATCCTGACGCTCAGCGCCCGCGATCTGGCACTGCCCGCTGCGATGGCCGAGGCCCTGTCGGACGCCGATATCGCGCCGAGCGCCATTGTCCGGATCGAAGCGGAGGCGCGCGTGACCTTCGATACGGTCTGGCGCGCGGATTTCATCGAACAGCCCCGGCCGCAGCCGCGCCGCATCGCCCTCTCGGACGCGGCGCTGCAATGGGGTGGGCTGACCTTGCGTGTGGCCGGAACGCTCGATGTCGACGCGGCGGGGAGGCCGGAGGGCGAACTCCTCCTCAAGGCAACGAACTGGCGAGAGATGATTGCCGTCGGCCGTGCGAGCGGCGTCCTTCCAAGCGGGCTGGCCAACGCCATCGAGGGCACGCTCGAGCTTGCGAGCCGCTTGGCAGGCAGCCGCGAGACGCTCGACGTCCCCTTGCGGCTTACCAATGGGCGGATGCGCCTTGGCCGCCTTCCGATTGGCGCGGCGCCGGTCCTCCGGCTGCCCTAGCAGGACCCGTTCTCAGGCCGCTTGCGCAAGCGGTCCGCACCGACGTTACCGGCAATAGGGGCCCGAGCGGTAGCGCGCGGTGTCGAAATGAAAGTGACTCTGGTGAAACCGGTCGGCCTCGGGGCCGAGCACGGTGCCGAACGGGCCGCACGCCGCGCGATGCATGGCCTTCAACGTGGCACTGCTCTGGCGCGAGCGCCAGCCGTGCTGCACGGTAATGCGCTGCCCGTTTTGGAGTACGACGGCCGAAATGTCGATCGCGCGCCCGCTCGCATGCTCGGAGAGCCGCGCGCCCGGCTGATGGTTCCGCGTCCGACACGCGTAATGCGCCGCAACCTGGAGCGCCGCGAGCCCGCCGCCCGTCCTCCCGACCGCCGGTTTCGCCCCCGTCTCGATCCAGGTGTGCAAGGCCTGCGCCGTCGTGCAGTCAATGGTCGCGGGCGTCGAGAGCTTGACCCCGGCAACTTCCGTGATCCGCACCGGCTCGGCGATCCCGCAGCCCCGGCGCGGCCCGCGGATCGGGGCAATGCGCTCGCCCCGGATCGCGCGGTTGCCGCAGACCGAGCCGCGCTGCGGATAGGCCGGTTGCGCCGTACGCCGGAAGAGGCCGAGAAACCCGCGCGGGCGTTCGGCTGGGCGGGCGGCAACACTGCTTTGGGCGCGGGATGCCGCTGGCGCGTCGGCGGCGTCGGCCGCGCGCGCGGCTTGGCGCAGGAGGCGTTCCGCGCGCCGTTCGACGCGCGCTGGCCGCGCGGGCGGGCGCGGCACGCGCATTTCGGGCAAGGCGGCGACCCGGCGCGCGCTTTCGCGGGGTGCGGCTGGCGCGGCCGCCTCCGGCACATTGCGCGCCTCGGGGCGCAAGCTCGCAGCGGGCGCCGACGCGCTCGCCGGCAAAGCGATCGAGAGGGCGCAGACGAGGGCACAGACGAGGGCGCCGATGAGAACCGTCGCCTTCAAGAGGCCCGCGCCTTCGGACCATCTGAGGTCTCGGGCTCGACCGCCTCTGCCTTGGCCGAGAAGCGCCCAAAATCAGGGGCGTCGATGTCTTGCCCTGCCTTAAGAATGCCGCGGCGGATGGCGCGCGTGCGCGTGAAATAGTCGAGCAGCAGGTCGCCATCCCCCGTTCGGATCGCCCGTTGGAGCGCAAAGAGTTCTTCGGTGAACCGTCCGAGGATCTCAAGCGTCGCATCCTTGTTGTTCAAAAACACATCGCGCCACATCGTCGGGTCCGACGCGGCGATCCGGGTAAAGTCGCGAAAGCCGGCGGCAGAGTACTTGATGACTTCGCTATCGGTCACGCGCCTGAGGTCGTCAGCGACGCCAACCATCGTGTAGGCGATGAGGTGCGGCGCATGGCTCGTCACCGCGAGGACCAGATCGTGGTGGTCGGGGTCCATCTCCTCGACATTCGCGCCGAGCCCCTCCCAGAGCGCGCGCAGCCGAGCAACAGGCGCCGGCGCCGCCCCCGGCAGCGGCACGAGCAGGCAAAAGCGGTTGTCGAAAAGCTCGGCAAAGCCCGAGCGCGGCCCCGAATGCTCGGTGCCTGCGAGGGGGTGGGCCGGGATGAAGTACACGCCTTCGGGCACGTGCGGGCCGACCGCGTCGATCACCGCGCGTTTGACCGAACCGACATCCGTCAGCGTCGCCCCCGGTGCGAGGTGCGGCCGGATCTCGGCCGCCACTGCCGCCATCGCACCAACCGGCACGCAGAGCACGACGAGATCGGCGCCAGTGACAGCCTCTGCGCTGGTTTCCACCACTTGGTCGCAGAGCCCATCCTGGCGCGCAATCGCCCGCGTCTCAGCCGACCGCGCCGTGCCCACGATCTCACCGGCAAGCCGGGCGCGGCGCATCGCATGGACCATCGACGACGCGATGAGCCCGAGCCCGATCAGAGCCACCTTTTTGTAGAGCACGCTCATGCCGCCGCCTCGCCGACGAAACCGCCGAGCGCACCCAAGAGCCGCGTCATGTCGGCCTCGGTGCCGACCGTGATCCGAAGGCCCTCGGGGAAGCCGTAGCTCGTCACGCGCCGCACGAGGATGCCCGCCTCCTGCAAGTGCAGGTCGGCTGCGTCTGCCTCCACGCCGCTCTTAAAGCGCGCGAGAACGAAATTGGCGCGGCTCTCGTCGCAGGCGATGCCGAGCGCGCGAAGACCTTCGGTCAGGCGCCGGCGCTGGACCGCGTTGAGCGCAAGGGTGTCCTCGACAAAGCCGGTATCGCGCACCGCCGCTTCGGCCGCGGCGAGTTGCGGCGCGCCCAGGTTGAATGGCCCGCGCAGCCGATTGAGCACGTCGATCACGACGCGCGGCGCATAGGCCCAGCCGACACGGAGGCCGCCGAGCCCGTAGAGCTTGGAAAAGGTGCGGGTCATTACGATGTTGTCCCGCGCCTCGACCAGGGATGCCCCGCCATCGTAGCCCTCTGCAAATTCGGCATAGGCACCGTCGAGCACGAGGAGACAGTGCGGCGGCAGCCCGTCTGCAAGGCGCGCGATCTCGTTGAGCGAAATGAACGTTCCGGTCGGATTGTTGGGGTTTGCGATGAAAACGAGCCGCGTCCGCGCCGTCGCGGCAGCAAGCAGCGCATCGACATCAGTTACCCGCTCGCGCTCGCGGGCGACGACCGGCCTCGCGCCCGCCGCGAGCGCGGATATGCGATAAAGCGAGAAGCCGTGCTCGGTCTGCAATACTTCGGTCCCCGGCCCGGCATAGGCATAGCAAAGGAGCGCTATGATCTCGTCAGACCCGACGCCGCAGATGATCCGGTCCGTGTCGAGCCCGCGCATCTCGGCGATCGCCCGGCGCAGCGGGGCGTGATCGGTTGCGGGATAGCGGTGCAGGTCGGACGCTGTGGCGCGCAACGCCGCGACGGCCGCCGGCGACGGCCCGCGCGGGTTTTCGTTCGACGACAGCTTCAGCACATCGCTGCGCCCGGCCAGGGCCGACTTGCCGCTCTCGTAGAGCGCGATATCCAGAATACCGGGTTGCGGCTGGATCTCTGTCGGCATGGCGGCCTCCCTGCGTCTCGCGCCCTTCTACGCAGTGCCGCGCGCTAGGGCCAGGGGCAAGGTGCGACGGCGCCGGGCCGCAGGGGATCTGGGCAAAGCGCTGCTGGGCAAAGCGCTGCTGGGCAAAGCGCTGCTGGGCAAAGCGCTGCTGGGCAAAGCGCTGCCGGGCTGGCATGCTCAACGGCGCGCGGCCCAGCCCGAGACACGCCCGCGACACGCCCGAGCCATTCCAGCCCGATAGACGCCTGATGCCGCACGAGACGCTTTCCGATCGCTACGACGCCGCCGCGCCGAAATGGCACGATAAGATGCGCGCGCTCGGCTATTACGATGCCTATCTTGGATTTCTGAGCGAGCCCGGTCTGGCGCCCGTGGCGGATGCGGATGTGATCGATATCGGTGCGGGAACGGGCGCATTGGCCGAAGCCTGGGCGGCGGTGCACGGGGCGCCCCGCCGGATGGTGCTCGTCGATCCGGTCGAAGCGATGCTACGCCAGGGGGTCGGCGCATTGGCCCGGCGCGGGATCGCGGCCGTGCCGCGCAGCGTGGGCCTGGAAGCGCTCTCCGACGAGCCTGCGGCCGACGAGGTGCTGGCCGCCCATCTCATCGAGCATTTCGAGGTGCCGGAGACGGCGCTCACGCTCCTGCATGCACGTCTCCGACCCGGGGGACGGATGCGCCTCGTCGTCTCCAAACCGCACTGGTGCAACACGATCATCTGGCTCCAATGGCGGCACCGTTGCTACACGCCCGATGCCGTCCGCAGATTGCTCGGCCGCTGCGGTTTTGCGCTCGAACGGGAATATGCTTTTCCCGCCGGCCCCCCGTCTCGCACCAGCCGCGGCTACACTGCGCTGGCGGTCTAGAGCGCGCCGCTCAAGGTTGAAGGCGTGGCCCGCGCCAGCCGCCCAACGCTCTCGGACCAACGCGCAGCGGTCGTAACGCCACCGACCGTGGGCACGCGCATGTACAATCGATGACCGAGAGCCAGGCGCATGCCAAGACCCAGACCGAGAGCAGACAGCCCATCAGGTCAGGGGCCGATAGACCGCCGCCCGATGCGGCCCCTTCCCCATCAGCTTGGTCCAAATACTCAAGCACGACAGGAGCCGTCGGATCCCCGATCGAACGAGGGCGCTCCGACCCGAGAAGCGCCCAGCTCAATGCTCCGACGCCTGGCCCGTAGGGCACAGCGCAGCGTCACACCGAACGCAAGATCGTTAGTTCTGCGCGTAGTATTCGATGACCAGGTTCGGCTCCATCTGCACGGGATAGGGGATGTCCCCGAGGCCCGGCATGCGCACGAACGCCGCCGTCATCTTGGAATGGTCGACCTCGAGATAGTCAGGCACGTCCCGCTCGGGCAACCCGACGGCCTCGAGGACGATCGTCAGTTGTTTGGACTTCTCGCGGATCGCAACGACGTCCCCCTCTTTCACGCGATAGGAGGGGATGTTTACGCGTTTACCGTTCACTTCGATATGCCCGTGGTTGACGAACTGGCGCGCCGCAAAGACCGTCGGCACAAACTTTGCCCGGTAGACGACTGCATCGAGCCGCCGCTCGAGGAGGCCCACCAGCATTTCGCCGGTATCGCCCCGCAGGCGCTCGGCCTCGGCAAAGATCCGGCGGAACTGCTTTTCGGTCAGATCACCGTAATAACCCTTGAGCTTCTGCTTGGCGCGCAATTGCAGGCCGAAATCCGACATTTTGCCCTTGCGGCGCTGGCCGTGCTGGCCGGGGCCATATTCGCGGCGATTGACGGGGGATTTCGGACGGCCCCAGATGTTTTCGCCCATCCGGCGGTCGATCTTGTACTTGGCAGCGGTGCGTTTGGTCACCTCTGATCTCCTTCACTGTTGCGGAGCGCCGCGCGCGGTGCTCCAGGAAGGGCGTTGTCCTTTCCGAGTGCGGGCTCCGCTCAGCAAACCCACGCCCGGCGACAGGCATCCCTTTGCAGGGGCCACCAACACCAATGAAGCGCGGCGTGTCTCACGCCCATGTCCCACTGTCAATGCCCGCTTGGGCCTCCGTGAGCCGCGAGGCGCGCCAGGCTCAGGCGACCCGCCGACGCGCGCCGCGCGGCGCAAAGCGACCGGTTTGAGGCGCAAGAGCGACCTGCGCTTCGGCCGATGTCAGTGCGCGCAGGTTAGAGCGGCCCGCCGCACCGCCAAGACAGGCCAGACCGCCGACCATGAGGAGTGCCGTTCCGCTGGGCCCGGGATCGACCTCGATCGCGATAAGATCGGCTTTGCGCACCGCGCCGACACCCGGCAAGGTCTCAAGATCGCCGGCGTAGACCAGCGCTTCGTCCAACCCGTCAGTCGAGCCGTCGCCGGCGGCGAAAAGTGCGCCCAGCGCCGCGCCCTCGAAGCCAAGCCATGTGCCGGCCCCGACGGTCACCGACTCCGGCGGCCCGTCCTCGCCCAGGGCACTGGGCGCCAAGGAAAGCGCGGCCACACTCGGGCGGACGCGGACCCGCCGCACGGGCGTCGAGCCATAATCGGTCAGGACCGGATCGCCCGGGCGCAGCCGCTCAACCGGAACCGGACCAAAGGGCGTTTCGACGGTACTGCCCGGCGCAAACCCAGCAACCCGGGGCAGCCCCGGCCCCGCGCGCCGGACCGTCGTTGCGAGTGAGACGACCCAGAGCGTTTCCTCTGCCGGTGGCACATCACCGCAAAAGAGAACGAGCTGCTCGGCGCCAAAGCCGCCGCCCGAACGCCCCGGCGTCGGGCAGACCGGCCAGCCCCGGCGCCCGTCGCTGACAACAAAGCCCGCGCGAAACAGCCCTTGATCAAGGAGCGGCGACCCAGCTCTGCGCGGCGCGCGCGCGGGCGCGGCTTGACCGGTCCAAAGCCGCGCGGAGCGTTGCGCGGCGCTCCGGCGCAGCTCTGCACGTCCGATCGCCTCGCCGAGACGCAGGGGAGAGCGCGCCGGGTCTGGCCCGTGGTCGAGCCGGAACGCACCGCCGCGCCACGACCATTCAGAGCCAGCGCGCAAGGCGCTGGTCGGCGCGCTGCGCCATCCGTCGATCTCTGTCAGCGCCCAATCGGCGGCAAAGAGGGGGATCGCACCCTCCTCTCCGATGCTCATCTGAATGCCTGTGCCTGCCTTATTTCCTTGGGCAACTACCACATCTTGCGCCTACTGGCCATGCGACAGGCGGCGAAGCGCCTAAGTCTGCAGCACGGAGCGTAAGGACGCGGCACGCCCAACACCGCTCATGCGCCTCCGCCCTTGCATCTCTGCCGCTTTGACGCATTCTCTGCGCTTCAAACAAGGCCGCGCCCCTCTACGCCGCATCGAGGACGCGCATCGCGGCCGGGCCCGGTAACGCGGCGGATAGAACAGCAAATGGAGATCGCCTTTCTTCTGAATGGCGCCGAGGTCCGCATTTCCGCCGCGGGCCGGCCAGACCTTGCAACGGTAACCCTGCTCGATTGGCTGCGCGAGGAGCGCGCGCTGACAGGTACCAAGGAAGGCTGCAACGAGGGCGATTGCGGGGCATGCTCCGTCATGGTCACCGCGTCCGACGGCGCGCCACAGGCGCTAAACGCCTGTATTCTCTTTCTCCCGCAGCTCCATGGCAAAGCCGTGCGCACGGTTGAGGGCGTATCGGCGCCGGATGGCACGCTGCACCCCGTGCAAGAGGCGCTTGTCGCGCACCATGGGACGCAATGCGGTTTTTGTACGCCGGGCTTCGTCGTCACGATGGCCGCCAACCACGCCCGTGGCCGGACCGACCACGAGGACCAGCTTGCCGGCAATCTTTGCCGCTGCACAGGCTATGCGCCGATCCTGCGCGCCGCGCGCGCGGCCGAGGCGGCCCCGGTACCCGCTTGGATCGAAGGCGACACGGCACACGTGTCGGCCATAGCGCCACGGGGCGACGACCCGATGGGTCAGTCTGAGGGCTTTGCCCTGCCCGAGAGCAGCGATGCGCTGGCGGAGTGGTACCTCGAGAACCCCGAGGGCACGCTGATTGCGGGCGCGACCGATGTGGGGCTGTGGGTGACCAAGGCGATGCGCGACCTTGGGCCGGTCGCCTTCCTGCATCGCTGCTCTGATCTGCAGCGGATTGAGCACGCGCCCGACGGCCTGCGCGTCGGCGCAGGCGTGACGCTCACGGCCTTGCATCGGGCTGTGGCGCCAAAGCATCCGAGCTTTGGCGAACTCATCCGCCGCTATGGCTCCGTCCAGGTGCGCAACGCCGCAACCGTTGGCGGCAACATCGCCAATGGCTCGCCCATCGGCGACAGCCCGCCCGCGCTCATCGCCCTCGGCGCGACGCTGCATCTACGCCGGGGTGCCGCGCGGCGCACGTTGCCGCTGGAGGATTTCTTCGTCGATTATGGCAAGCAAGACCGGGCGCCCGGAGAATTCGTCGAGGCCATTACGATCCCCGAGCAGCCGGACAATCTGAGGTGCTACAAGCTTTCGAAACGCTTCGATCAGGATATCTCGGCCGTCTGCGGCTGCTTTTCGATCCGCGTCGACGGCGGCGCGGTGCGCCATGCGCGGATTGCCTTTGGCGGCATGGCCGCCACGCCGAAACGGGCCCGCACGGTCGAGGGCGCGCTGCTTGGGGCACCCTGGTCGCAAGAAACGGTGCGTACGGCGATGGCGTGCTTTGCCGACGACTTCGCGCCCATCGACGATATGCGCGCCTCTGCGGGCTATCGGATGCGGACGGCGCAAAACATGCTCGCGCGGCTCTTTGCCGAGCACTCGGGCACACGCGCAAACGTCCTGAACGTGGCGGCCACAGACACCGCCGCATGAGCATCGCCAAGCCCCTCCCGCACGACACCGCGGCGCGCCATGTCACCGGCGAAGCGCGCTATGTCGACGATATCCCTACGCCAGCCGGTTGCCTCCACCTGGCCTTTGGCCTCTCCGAAATCGCCGCCGGACAGATCGAGACGATGGACCTTGATCCCGTGCGCGCTGCGGCGGGCGTCGTCGCCGTTCTTACGGCAGCGGACCTGCCCGCGCAGAACGACGTCTCGCCGACGCCGGCCTTTCACGAGGAAATGCTGTCGTCGGGCGAGATCCACTATGTCGGCCAGCCGCTCTTTGTCGTCGTCGCCGAAACCCATCTCGCCGCCCGCCGCGCCGCGCGCCTGGCCAAGATCAGCTACGCCGAAACGGCAGCGGTGCTGAGCATCGACGACGCGCTTGCACGGGGCTGGCGCTTTGAAGAGGGCCCGCGCGTTTATGGCCGAGGCGACGTCGATGCGGCCCTCGCAGCGGCACCTCAGATCGTCGAGGGCCAGATCGAGATCGGCGGTCAGGAGCACTTCTACCTCGAAGGGCAGGCCGCGCTCGTGCTGCCGCAGGAAGGCGGCGACATGATCGTTCATTCCTCCTCGCAGCACCCGACCGAGATCCAGCACAAGGTCGCCGAAGCGATCGGCGTGCCGATGCATGCGGTGCGCGTCGAGGTCCGCCGGATGGGCGGCGGCTTTGGCGGCAAGGAGAGCCAAGGCAACGCGCTGGCCTGTGCCTGCGCCGTGGCCGCCCGCGCGACCGGCAGACCTTGCAAGATGCGCTATGACCGCGACGACGATTTCGTCATCACCGGCAAGCGCCACGACTTTCGCATCGCCTATCGCGCCGGCATCGATGGGGCGGGGCGGATTGCAGCGCTCGATGTCACGCATTATTGCCGTTGCGGTTGGTCGCTCGACCTTTCGCTGCCAGTCGCCGACCGCGCGATGCTCCATGCCGACAATGCCTATTGGCTGCCGGTGGTACGGATCACATCGCACCGGCTGCGGACCAACACGCAATCGGCAACGGCCTTTCGCGGCTTTGGCGGGCCGCAGGGCATGGTGGGGATCGAGCGGGTGATGGATCACATCGCGTTCACGCTAGGCCGCGACCCGTTGCACGTGCGGCGCGCCAACTTTTACGGCGCGGCGGATCGGAGCGCGGGAGGGGGGCTGTCTGCCCCCCACGCGCCAGGGGCGCGCCCCCCCGAGGATATTTCGCGCCCGAAGAAATCAGGCGAGACGGCATCTGAAGCCGAGGGGTGGACGACGCCCTACGGCCAGGTTGTCGAAGGGTTTGTGCTGCCGGAGATGGTCGATCGGCTAGTGGAGAAGAGCGGCTATCGGGCACGGCGGGCGGCGATTGCGGCGTGGAATGCGCAGGAGCCGATCCTGAAGCGTGGGATTGCCCTCACGCCTGTGAAATTCGGCATCTCCTTCACGCTCACGCATCTCAACCAGGCCGGCGCGCTGGTGCATGTCTATAACGACGGCTCGGTTCACATGAACCATGGCGGGACGGAGATGGGCCAAGGGCTCTTTCAGAAGGTCGCGCAGGTCGCCGCGCATCGCTTTGGCCTGCCGCTGGAGCGGGTCAAGATCACCGCGACCGACACCGGCAAGGTCCCCAACACCTCGGCCACGGCGGCCTCCTCGGGCTCGGACCTCAACGGCATGGCCGTCAAAGCGGCCTGCGACGAGATCAGGGCCCGCATTGCCGAGGTCGCCGCGCCGAAGCTCCAGGCCCAGCCTGCCGAGATCCGCTTTGAGGAGGGGGAGCTGCGTGCCGGCGGGGCGGCGATGCCTTGGGACGAGGCCGTCCTGTTGACCTACATGGCGCGCGTCTCGCTCTCCGCGACCGGGTTCTACAAAACGCCGAAGCTCGAATGGGACCGGATCGCGGGCAAAGGGCGCCCGTTCTTCTACTACGCTTATGGCGTGGCGATCACCGAGGCTGTGATCGACACCCTCACCGGCGAGAACCGGGTTCTGCGCGCCGATATCCTCCACGATTGCGGCGCTTCGCTGAACCCCGCACTCGATATCGGGCAGATCGAGGGCGGCTATGTCCAAGGGGCGGGCTGGCTCACCATGGAGGAGCTTGTCCGGGACGGGGCCGGACGGCTCCGCACACACGCGCCCTCGACCTACAAGATCCCCGCCTGTTCGGACGCGCCCCCCGTATTTAACGTTGCCCTCTGGGATGGGACGAATGGCGAGGAGACGATCTATCGCTCCAAGGCCGTGGGCGAGCCGCCGCTGATGCTCGGCATCTCTGCCCTCATGGCGCTGTCGGATGCGGTGGCCGCCGCCGGCGGGCCGGGCGCGCCCTACCCCGCGCTCGACGCCCCCGCGACGCCCGAGCGGATCCTCAACGCCGTCGAACGGGTCCGCGCATGAGCGTCGACCTCCCTGCCCTGCGCGCCGCGCTCGCCCGGAATGACAGGGTCGCGCGCGTCGTTGTCGCCGATGCGCAAGGCTCGGTGCCGCGCGAGGCGGGGACGTCGATGCTGGTCTGGGAGGCGGGGCAGAGCGGGACGATCGGCGGCGGGGCGCTCGAGTTTGAGGCGGCCAGGGCGGCGCGGCGCATCCTCTCGGGCGCGCGCGCGCCAGGCCTTTCGCGACACCCGCTGGGGCCCGCGCTCGGGCAATGCTGCGGCGGCGCGGTAACGCTCCTGACCGAGGTGATCGACGCGGCGACGCTCGACCGGATCGAAGAGGCGGGCGCGCTTTGGGCCCGGCCAGCCGAGGCGGGCGCCCTCCCGCCCCTTGCCCTCGAACGCTATCGCGCCGCCCTTGCGCAGGGCACCGAAACCGCGCGGCCCCGCCTCCTCGACGGCTGGATGGTCGAACCCGTGCGCCCGGCACAGCACCTTTTGTGGCTCCATGGCGCAGGCCATGTGGGGCGCGCAATTGTCCACACGCTCGCGCCCCTGCCCGACTGGGCGATCACCTGGGTCGATACCGCGGCAGATCGGTTTCCCGCTCACGTGCCGCACGGCGTCGACATCCTCGTTGCCGCAGACCCGGCGCGCGCCGTCCGCCATGCCCCTGAGGAAGCCCATCATCTCATTCTGACCTATTCTCACGCGCTCGATCTCGCGCTCTGCGACGCGGTCCTCCAGCGCGGCTGCGCCAGCGCCGGGCTGATCGGCTCGGCCACCAAATGGGCCCGCTTTTCCAAGCGCCTCGCTGCCGGGGGCCACAGCCCCGCCGCCATCGCGCGCATCACGTGCCCTATCGGCGAGCGCGGGCTCGGCAAACACCCGCACGCCATCGCCATCGGCGTGGTGGCCAGCCTGATCCGCGCCAGCACCACGGCCGCAGATGCCGGCCTGGAGCAGCTTGCGTGACTGCCCTTCTGACGGTCCAAGGTCTCACCAAAGCCTATCCCGGCGTCGTCGCCAACGAAGACGTCTCACTGACCATCACACCCGGCCAGATCCACGCGCTTTTGGGCGAGAACGGCGCGGGCAAATCGACCCTCGTCAAGGCAATCTACGGCCTCGTCAAACCCGATCGCGGCGCGATGCATCTGAGCGGCGCGCCCTATGCCCCGGCCGAGCCGCGGGCCGCCCGCGCGGCGGGCGTCGCGATGGTGTTTCAGCACTTTTCGCTCTTTGACGCGCTGAGCGTTGCCGAGAATGTCGGGCTTGGGATGGAGGCGCCGCCGCCGCCCCGCCAGCTTGCCGCCGAGATCGCCGAGACGAGCCGGGCCTATGGCCTACCGCTCGATCCAGACCGCGCTGTGGGCGAGCTCTCGGCGGGTGAGCGGCAACGCGTCGAGATCATCCGCTGCCTGTTGCAGGATCCCAAGCTCTTGATCATGGACGAGCCCACATCGGTGCTGACGCCGCAAGAGGTTGAGATCCTGTTTGCCACCCTGCGCAAGCTCTCCGCCGAGGGCACAGCGATCCTTTACATCTCGCACAAGCTCGAGGAGATCCGCGCGCTGTGCGAGGCGGCCACGATCCTGCGCCGCGGCAAGGTCGTGGCGACCTGCGATCCCCGCACGGCCTCCGCGCGCGAGCTTGCAGAGCTGATGGTGGGCACCTCGTTTGCCGAGCCCGACCGGTCGAGCCGTACGCCCGGCGCGCCGATCCTCGAGGTCAACGGGCTCTCGCTGCCGCCGGCGCACGCCTTCGGGACGCCGCTCCGGGAGGTTAGCCTCAGGCTCAGCGCGGGCGAGATCCTCGGCATCGGCGGGGTCGCCGGCAATGGACAGGACGAGCTTCTGGCCGCGCTCTCCGGCGAGCGCCGCGCGCCGGGCACGACCCGCTTTGACGGCCAGGAGATCGGCGCGCTCGGGCCCACCGCACGCCGCGCCCTCGGCCTTTTGTCGGCGCCGGAGGAGCGGCTGGGCCACGCCGCAGCCCCCGATATGAGCCTGACCGAGAACGCTGCGATGACGGGCTGGCAGCGCGAGGGCCTCGCCTCCCGCGGCTTTGTCAGCTGGCGCGCGGCGCGCGGCTTTGCCGAGCGGGTGATCGAAGCCTTCGATGTACGAACCCCGGGGCCCGAGGTTGCCGCCCGTGCGCTCTCGGGTGGCAATTTGCAAAAGTTCGTCATCGGCCGCGAGGTGCTGCAGCGCCCCCGCGTGCTCGTCGTCAATCAGCCCACCTGGGGGGTCGACGCCGCCGCGGCCGCCGCGATCCGCCAGGCGCTGATGGATCTCGCCGCCGAGGGCACGGGGATCGTCGTGATCACCCAAGATCTCGACGAGCTTCTCGAACTCGCCGACACGTTCGCCGCCCTCAATGCCGGCCGCCTTTCGGCCCCCGTCCCCGTCGCTGGGCTGACGATGGAGCGGATCGGCCTCATGCTCGGCGGCGCACATGACATGGATGTGGCCGACACCGACGAGATCCACGACATCGAGAGGGTCTCCCATGCCTCCTGACGCCCGCGGTTGGGTGGCCGGCGCCCCCCGCCCCCCGCTTCTTCTTGCTCCAAATATCGAAATCCGGCCCAAGCCGCACGCGCGCCCGGTGGGCGGTTGAGGATCGTTCTTGAAAAGCGCCCGGAGCCCTCGAAGCTCTGGACCTATGCCACGCCGCTCGTCGCCGTTCTTCTGACGATGATCGCGGGCGGGCTGATGTTTGCCGCGCTCGGCAAGGATCCCTTCGAGGCGATCCGCACGATCTTTTGGGACCCGCTCTTTAACGCGCAGTTCGCCGCCTTCTCCCGTCCGCAGCTTCTGGTCAAAGCTGGGCCGTTGATCTTGATCGCAATCGGCCTCGCCATGGGCTTTCGGGCCGGCATCTGGAATATCGGCGCCGAGGGGCAATACATTGTCGGCGCGATCTTCGGGGCCGCCTTCGGGCTCGCGTTCTACCCGTCCGAGAGCTGGCTCATCTTCCCCGGCATGGTGCTCTTCGGCGCACTCGGCGGCTTTCTTTGGGCGATGATCCCGGCGCTCCTCAAGGTCCTCTTCCGCACGAACGAGATCCTGGTCTCACTCCTCCTGGTCTATGTCGCCGAACAGCTCGTCGCCGCCATGGCGCTCGGCCCCTTGCGCAATCCCGATGGCGGCGGCTTTCCCGGCTCGCGCAACCTGCGCGATTGGGCGGCCTCGTCGAACACCGAACTTGTCGCCGGGACAGGCATGCATTGGGGCGTTGCCGCGGCCTTTGCCGCCGTGATCCTGGGCTACATCCTCCTGACGCGCCATCTTTTGGGCTTTCATATCCGCCTCGCTGGAGAGGCCCCGCGGGCCGCGCGCTTTGCGGGCGTCAGCCCGGCACGGCTGACCATCCTCTGCCTGGGGATCGCGGGCGTGCTCGCCGGGATGGCGGGGCTTTTCGAGGCGACGGGCCCCGCGGGTCAGATCACCATCGACTTTGCCTCAGGCTACGGCTTTACCGCGATCATCGTCGCCTTCCTCGGGCGCCTACACCCGATCGGTATTTTGCTCGCCGGGCTCCTGATGGCGCTCACCTATATCGGCGGCGAGCTGGCACAGCTGATGCTCGGCGTTCCCGCCGCCGCGATCCAGGCATTCCAGGGGATGCTGCTTTTCTTTCTCCTCGGGGTCGATGTGATGACGAATTACCGCTTCCGCCTCAAGACGCAGGTCGCAGCATGAGCCCGCTCCTTGCGATGTTGGCAATCGGTGTCCTGATCGGCGCGTTTGCGGTGAACGCGGTGACCTCGCTGGCGCTGATCGTTCTCGCGGCAACGCTCCTGACCGCCGCCGCCCTTGCCCCCGTGATCCTTGAAAGGCGCCAGAGCGATTGGGCCAGTCGGCTGATCGCATGGCTCTCCGGGCGGCTGGCCCAGCTCTCGCCCGCCTTTGCCCTCCGCTTCGAGCGGGACACGCGGCGGTGCCTCTTTGCCTGTCTTGCCGGGCTCAACCTGGCGGTCTTTGCTGCCATCTTCCTGCGCGCGGGAGCCTGAGCCGATGGACCTCTCTTCGATCAACTGGCTCCTGCTCACCGCCTCGCTGATGGTCGCCTCGACGCCGATCCTGCTCGCGGCCCTGGGCGAACTCGTGGTTGAGCGCGCGGGCGTGCTCAATCTCGGCGTTGAGGGCATGATGATCGTCGGCGCCGTTGCCGGCTTTGTCGCGGGGCTCGAGACGCAATCGGCGACGCTGGGCTTTGCCGCAGCGGCGCTCGGCGGTGCTGGGCTCTCCCTCCTCTTCGGAGTGTTGACGCAGGTGCTGATGTCCAACCAAGTCGCCACCGGTCTCGCGCTCACGCTCTTTGGGCTCGGCCTCTCGGCGCTGCTGGGTCAAGGCTATATCGGTATCCGCGGTGTCGAGGTGCCGGATGTGAATTGGGGGCCGGTTGCGGATCTTCCGGGGCTGGGCGTCGTCCTCTTCCGGCACGATGCGATGGTCTATCTCTCGCTGCTCTTCTGCTTTGCAATTTGGTACTTCCTCAGCCGCACCCGCGGCGGGCTGATCCTGCGCGCCGTGGGCGAGAGCGCGGAGGCCGCCCACGCGCTTGGCTACAAGGTCGTGCGCATTCGCCTTGCCGCGATCGCTTTCGGCGGGGCCTGCGCCGGGCTCGGCGGCGCCTATATCAGCCTCGTCCGCGTGCCCCAGTGGACCGAGGGCATGACGGCGGGCGCGGGCTGGATCGCGCTCGCTCTCGTTGTTTTCGCCGCCTGGCGGCCGGGGAGGCTTTTGCTTGGCGCCTATCTTTTCGGCGGTCTGACCGTTTTGCAGCTCAACCTGCAGGCCGCCGGCATCGCGATCCCGGTCGAGTATCTGTCGATGTCCCCCTACATCCTGACGATCCTCGTGCTCGTCGTTATGTCGTCGGGGCGGGCACGCGCGGCGCTGGGAGCGCCCGCCGCCCTGGGGAAATCGTTCCATGCGGCCGCCTGAAGAGCCGCGATATCAGGGAGACTACCATGCTCAGACGATCCATTCTCGCCAGCGCGGCGCTCGCGCTCGGCCTTGGCTCAGCCGCGTTTGCCCAAGACGACCCAACGCAAGTCGGCTTTATCTATGTCGGCCCCGTGGGCGATGGCGGCTGGACGTTCACGCATAACGAGGGGCGGCTCGCCGTCGAAGAAGAGTTTGGCGACGCGGTCGAGACGATCTTTCAGGAAAGCGTGCCCGAGGGCGCCGATGCCGAGCGCGTGATGACGCAGATGGCGCTTTCGGGCGTCGACATCATCTTTGCGACGTCCTTTGGCTACATGGATCAGATCATCGCCGTCGCCGAGAAGTTTCCGGATGTGAAGTTTGAGCACGCCACCGGCTACAAGACCGCCGAAAACGTCTCGACCTATTCGGCGAAGTTCTACGAGGGCCGCGCCGTGCAGGGGCACATCGCAGGCTCGATGACCGAAAGCAACATTATCGGCTATATCGCCTCCTACCCGATCCCCGAGGTGATCCGGGGCATCAACTCCGCCTATATCCACGCCAAGAAGGCCAACCCGGACGTCGAGTTCCGCATCGTCTGGGTCTACACGTGGTTTGACCCCGCCAAAGAGGCCGACGCCGCCACCGCCCTCATCGAACAGGGCGCCGACGTGATCCTTCAGCACACCGACTCGACCGCCCCGCTCGCTGCCGCGCAGCAGGCCGGGGGAGTCATCGGCTTCGGGCAAGCCTCCGACATGGCGGATTTCAAGCCCGCACCGCGTGTCTCGTCGATTCTGGATCTCTGGGGCGACTACTATGTCGACCGCGTGCGCGCGGTGAAGGACGGAACTTGGGAAACGGTCGAGACATGGCACGGCATTGGCGACGGGATGGTCGGTATCGGTGAGATCACCGAAGCCGTGCCTGCCGAGGTCAAAGCCGAGGCCGAAGCCTTGCGCGATGCGATCGCAGCCGGCGAGTACCACCCGTTCACCGGGCCCCTCAACAAGCAGGACGGCACCGTTTGGCTTGCCGATGGCGAAGTCGCGGACGATGGCACGCTCCTCGGCATGAACTTTTACGTCGAAGGCTTGACGGGCGAGATCCCGGAATAGGCCCGCAATGCGGCGTAGAGAAAGGGCCCACGCGACCGGGTGGGCCCGCATTTCGAGTGGTGGCTGCGTGCCCCCGCCCGGCCGTCTTTCGGAGCAGTGAACGTCGCGCCAATCACCGGCCGAGCCGGCGCTCAGGCATTCGCGGCCCTTCTCGCTTCGCACATCCCCGCAGGCTTTGACACGCAGGACAGCGAGGCCCCGTCAGAGGGCGCCAAGCCCCGCGGGAAGAACCCACCGCGTCCCACGCTCGATCGGCACATCGCCGGTGCACTCGGGCAGGGACGCCGCCGTCAGTGCGGCAAACTCCGCGCGGAGCGCTGCGGCCAGGCAGGCAAAATCCTTTTCCTCGGTGGCGCGGGTCAGCCCCGTTGTGCCGGGCCATGCTTCGAGATTGACAAAAACGATCTTGCGGCTGCCGCGCGGCGAGAGCGGCACGACGCGGACCAATCCGCCGGTCCCGTAGCAATCGAGCCCGCAGAGATCGGCCATGTCCGGGATGTAGCGCAGCCGCTCCCAGCCCTGAACGGAAACGACCGTCACCGCGGCGGTGTGGAGCGGGAGCGCCTGCTCGGTGCCCATCGCAGCGTGGAGCGCCGGGGCCTCATCGCCCAGCACAGCAACGCCGCCGCCCCCTGGCTCCGGGCGCAGGGCGAGCCAGCCCGCGCCGATGAGCACCGCAGCGGCGAGCGAGATCAGGGCGGCAAGTCCCAAAGTGCGCAAAATCACCCTTTCGACAACCCATAGCTCGGATATCGAAGGAGGTTCGACAGGGTCAAGGGTCCGCCGCCTGGAGCGCGCCGCGCCGCCCTACTCGGCCGCTTGCGCTGAAACGTCGGGGATATCCGCGCGGAGCCGCAGGTTCTGCGGATCATAGGGGCTGTCTTCGGTCACGGTGACATCCCAGAGCCGGTTTTGCATCTTGACCTTCAGCTTGGTGCCGGGCGCGGCCTGATCAGGCGCAACATAGCCCATCCCGATGGACCTTCCGAAGGCCACCGAGTAGCCACCCGATGTGAGCCGCCCAACTTTCGCTTCGCCCGCGTAAAGCGCCTCGCGCCCCCACGGATCGGCGTCCGGCGGCCCGTCAAAAAGGCACGTCACGCAGCTAAAGCGTATGCCGGTCTCGACCATTGCGTCCTTCCCGCGGAACGCCTTGGACAGGTCGACGAACCGGTCGAGCCCCGCCTCCAGCGGTGTCGCATCGCGGCCCAACTCCGTTCCGAAAGCGCGATAGCTCTTTTCTTGCCGAAGCCAGTTCTGCGCCCGCGCGCCGACGAGCTTCAGGCCATGGTCCGCGCCTGCGTCCACGAGCCGGTCCCAGAGATAGGTCTGCATCTCGATCGGATGGTGCAGCTCCCAGCCGAGCTCGCCCGTATAGGCCACCCGCACGGCCGTGACCGGGCACATCTTAAGCTCGATCTCGCGCATCGACAGCCACGGGAAGCGCTTGTTCGAGAGCGCCGTCGAAGGCTCTGCGTCGACAATCAACTCCTGCAGGATGTTGCGGCTGTTGGGCCCGGCGAGCGCAAAGACGCCCCATTGCGTGGTCACATCCTGGCACGAGATCCAGCCGAGTTCGGGGATCTTCTCCTCAATCGCCTGGTGCAGGTAATCGCTGTCGTAGGCCTGCCAAGCGCCGGCGGAGATCAGGTAATAGGTGTCGGGGCCCAGGCGCACGATCGTGTATTCGGTGCGCGTCGTCCCAGCTTCGGTGAGGGCATAGGTCAGGTTTATGCGGCCCACCTTCGGCAGTTTGTTGCACGTGAACCAGTTGAGAAACGCCGTTGCCCCCGGCCCGCTGATCCGGTGCTTAGCAAAGGCCGTGGCGTCGATCAGCCCGGCCGTCTGCCGGACCGCCTCCGCCTCCGCCCGGGCATAATCCCACCAGCCGCCGCGGCGAAAGCTCCGTGCGTCATGGTCAAAGCGCTCGGGCGCATCCCGTGGTCCATAGTAATTCGGCCGTTCCCAGCCATTGACCTGCCCAAATTGTGCGCCGAGCGCCTTCTGCCGGTCATAGACCGGAGCCGTGCGCAAGGGACGGCATGCTTCGCGTTCCTCGTCCGGGTGATGCAGGACAAAGACGTGGGAGTAGCATTCCTCGTTCTTGCGCGCGGCGTACTCGGTCGTCATCCACGGCCCGTAGCGTTTGGGATCGAGGCTCGCCATATCGATCTCGGCCTCCCCCTCGACCATCATCTGCGCGAGATAGTAACCCGTGCCGCCCGCCGCCGTGATCCCGAACGAAAAGCCTTCCGCAAGCCACATATTGCGCAGGCCCGGCGCGGGGCCGACAAGCGGATTGCCATCGGGCGTATAGCAAATCGGCCCGTTATAGTCGTCCTTCAGCCCCGCCTGCTCGGAGGAGGGGATGCGATGGATCATGCTCATATATTCCGCCTCGATCCGCTCCAGATCGAGGGGAAAGAGATCCGCGCGAAAGCTCTGCGGCACGTCATGGAGAAAGCGCGCCGGCGCGCCCTGCTCGTATGGTCCCAGGATCCAGCCGCCGCGCTCTTCGCGGACATACCATTTGGCATCGGCATCGCGCAGCACGGGGTGCTCGCCGTTATCCGCGCGCCACGCGACGAGCGCCGGATCGGGCTCGGTCACGATATACTGATGCTCGACCGGAATTGCCGGGATCTTGATCCCCAGAAGCCGCGCTGTCCGCTGGGCATGGTTGCCCGTCGCGGTCACAACATGCTCGGCGGTGATCACGGTCTGCTCTCCCGTCGGCACGAGGTTACCGCCCTTGTCGGCCATCTTCGTGACAGTCACGCGCCATTCCGAGCCAGTCCAGTCATAGGCGTCGACCTGCCATTTCCGCTCGATGGCCACGCCCTGCTGGCGCGCGCCCTTGGCCATCGCCTGGGTCACGTCGGCGGGGTTAATGTAGCCATCGGTGGGGTGGTAAATCGCGCCCACGAGGTCTTCGGTCCGCACCAGCGGATAGCGATCCTTGATGTCCTTGGGCGTCAGCCATTCATAGGGGATGCCGACCGTCTCGGCGGTCGAAGCATAGAGCATATACTCGTCCATGCGGTCCTGGGTCTGCGCCATGCGCAGGTTGCCGACGACGCTGAACCCGGGGTTAAGGCCCGTTTCTGCTTCGAGCCCCTTGTAGAACCGCACCGAGTAATCGTGGATATGCGAGGTCGCATAGGACATGTTGAAGAGTGGCAAGAGCCCCGCGGCATGCCAGGTCGAGCCAGAGGTCAGCTCGTCGCGCTCCAAAAGCAGCACGTCCCAGCCGGCGCGGCCCAGATGATAGGCGATCCCCGTGCCCACCGCGCCGCCGCCGACGACCAAAGCCTTCACATGGGTTTTCATGGGCCGACCTCCCGCTTTACTCGCGCTGAGCCTATCGCCGCTCCCAGGCCAGACCACGCGTGGAAAAGACGCAAGACCCGCAAAAAACGACCCCCGACCTTCGCCTGACCCTAGCAGGAGCGCCGCCGCCGTCCCCCGGTGCAGCCGTAATGCACCCCTGTTCAGCCCTAACGCCCCCGTGCGGCCGTAAAGCGCCCCCGGTTGAGCACCGATGCAGCACAGGTGCGCCCCCCGCCCCTTCTTTGGGCTAGAAGTATCCAGTCCGTCTGTGACGTGTCAGGATGGGTGCGGGCGGGAGCTCGTAAATATCCAGATGAGAAGACATCGTCTCCGGGCCCGGGGGAGACGCGCGGCACGCGCGACGGGGGCAGCGCCCCCACCCCTTGGCTCGGCCTGAGACGCCCCCATATCGGCCTCGCACCCCGTTCGGAGGCTCCCATGTCCCTCATCCGCACTGCGATGCTTCTTGGCCTGATGACCGCGCTCTTCGGCATCGCGGGCTTTGCCCTCGGCGGCGAGGTGGGCATGCTGATCGCACTGGTGATTGCCGCAGGCGTGAACCTTTACGCGTTTTGGGGATCGGACGAGGCGGTGTTGCGCGCTCACAATGCGCGTTTTGTGACGCGCGCCTCGGCGCCAGAGCTCGTGGGCGATGTTGAGGACATGGCAAGGCGCGCGGGCATGCCGATCCCCAAAGTCTACATCATCGACGAGGCGCAGCCCAACGCGTTTGCCACCGGCCGCAACCCCGAGAATGCCGCCGTCGCGGCCACGACGGGCTTGCTGCGCACGCTCAGCCGCGAAGAGGTCGCCGGGGTCATGGCCCATGAGCTTGCCCATATCAAAAACCGTGACACACTGATCATGACGGTTGCGGCGACGCTGGCCGGCGCGATCACCATGCTCGCCAATTTCGGCTTTCTCTTCCGAGGACGCGACAACGGGATGAGCTTTATCGCTGTGATCGCGACGCTGATCCTGGCGCCGCTCGCTGCCGGTCTCGTGCAGATGGCGATCTCGCGCACCCGCGAATACGAGGCCGACAAGGTCGGCGCCGAGATCTGCGGCCAGCCGCTCTGGCTCGCCTCCGCGCTTGCCAAGATCTCGGGCCTCGCCGCGCGGATCGACCTCCATTCCGCTGAACGCAACCCAGGGACGGCGCATATGTTCATCGTTAACCCTTTGCACGCCCATGCCCACGACAAGCTCTTTTCGACCCATCCGGCCACCGAGAAGCGGATCCGCGCATTAAAGAAATTGGCGGATGGCGGGATTGGCGGCGGGCAATTGCGCAACGTTCAGCCTCGCCGCTCCTCGATCCCACGGACGCGGAAAGGGTCTGGGACCCCCTGGGGCTAGGTTGGGCTCCAGCGTTTTGCCGTTTGTTGCACGAAGCACCTCGGCACGGAATCAAGGCCGAAGGCCGCCGTGCCAGCGCCGTCCCGTCCGGGCGGGATGGCGCTTTGTTGCCGTTACCGCTGAGCTCAGGGCGGGGAGGGACTTGGCCGGGATAAAGCGCTTCAGCTCAGGCGTTGCAGCGCCAACCCACGGGACGGCGCTGGCACGGCTTGCGCTTCGATCAAATGAGCCGCGGCTCAAGCATGCAGCAGTGCACTTACATGCAGCAGTGCACTTAATCGTCTTGTTGCTTCAACGCGCACCTTCCCCGCGGGGAAGGTTCAGAGCATCGCGGGCACCACGAGGTCGGGCGGACGGTGTCCATCGGCGAAGGTCTTGACGTTGATGATCACCTTTTCGCCCATTTCCACGCGCCCTTCCTGGGTCGCCGAGCCCATATGCGGGAGCAGCACGACATTCGGGAGTTCCCTTAACCGAGGGTTCACATCGGTTCCGTTTTCGTAAACGTCGAGCCCCGCCCCCGCGATCTCGCCCGCGCGCAGCATGCGCGTCAGCGCGTTCTCGTCGACAACCTCGCCGCGCGAGGTGTTGACCAGCACCGCCTGCGGCTTCATCAGCTTGAGACGCCGCGCGTTCATGAGGTGAAAGGTCGAGGGCGTGTGCGGGCAATTGACCGAGATCACGTCCATCCGCGCGACCATCTGGTCCAGGCTCTCCCAATAGGTCGCCTGCAGCTCCTCCTCCGTCTCGGCCCGCAAGCGCCGCCTGTTGTGGTAGTGGACCTGCATCCCGAACGCACCCGCCCGGCGCGCTACGGCCTGCCCGATCCGCCCCATGCCAAGAATGCCCAGCCGCCGCCCGGTGATCCGCCCGCCAAGAAAGGCGGTGGGCGCCCAACCGTCCCACGCGCCCGATTGCATCGCAGCGAGCCCTTCGGGGATTTTGCGCGTCACCGAGAGGATGAGCGCCATCGTCATGTCGGCGGTGTCGTCGGTGGTCGACCCGGGCGTGTTCGAGACGAGGATGCCGCGCTGCCGCGCCGTCGCCACATCGACATTGTCGACGCCCGCCCCGTAATTCGCGATGAGCTTGAGCCGCTCGCCCGCCTGGCCGAGCATCCCGGCGTCGATCTTGTCGGTGATTGTCGGCACGAGGACATCGGCTCGGGTCATCGCATCGACCAGCGCTTCGCGGCCCATCGGTGCGTCTTCCTCGCGGAGCTCCACATCGAAAAGCTCCGAAAGCCGCGTCTCGACGCTCTCCGGCAAGCGTCGCGTCACGACAACACTCAGCCGCTGAGATGACATGGGCATCCTCCCTCAATCTTTCCCGTCCTGCCTCTGGCTGTCACATTGGCGCTAAGCCGGGCGGTGAACAAGCGCCGGCAGCATGCAATGGCCAAACGAGCAGCATCCATGACGATCTCCACCGGCAGCGCGCGGCGCGCCGTCCCGCCTGAGCATCCGGCCGGCCCAGCGTCACGCGGCCTGTGGGCGGTGGCGCTTTTGGCGGCTCTGAGCTGGGGGACGCGGGCCGGCAGCGAGACGGTGACCGGCGTCGAAAGCGCGGCCGCAACCGCGAGCGCGGCCGTTTCCGCCCCGCCGCCCCGCCCGAGTGCGGGCCGGCAGGGACGCGGGCCCGTCACCAACCTGCCTCTGCCCCGCTTCGTCTCGCTCAAGAGCGACGAGGGCAATGCGCGCCGCGGCCCCTCTCTCGCCCACCGGATCGATTGGGTCTACACGCGCCGGGCGATGCCGCTGGAGGTCACCGCCGAGTTTGGCCATTGGCGCCGGGTCCGTGACCGGGACGGGGCTGGCGGCTGGGTCCATTATGCGCTGCTCTCGGGCGTACGGACGGTGCTTGTCGAGCAAGACATGGTGTCGTTGCGCCAGCAGCCGCGCGGCGACGCGCGCATCCTGGCCCATGCCGAGGCGGGCGTCGTTGCTCGGCTGGGCGCTTGCCGGCTCGATTGGTGCCGGATTTCGGCCGGGGGACAGCGCGGCTGGGTGGAGAAAGCCGCGCTTTGGGGCGTCGGCGTCGACGAAATCCGCGAATAGCCGCCCAGGGCGGTATCGCACATACGGGGGCCAGCGCAGGCCAACCTTACGCAGGGTGCGAGCACGGCCTTATGCCAAGAGCGCAAGGGCGGTGAGGGCCTGAAGTGAGGCTTGAAGGCTGGGGACCAAAGGGCTCCGTCTCCACAGGCGGCGCGCGGTCCCGGCGCGCGTCTGCCCCTGCGCCTGCGCCTGCGCCTGCGCCTGCGTCGCACAAAGAGCGCTGTAGGCCGCGTCGGATTTTCCAGCACTCCCTCGTTCATCGCCGCAGAATTCGTCGTCTGAGTGCTTTTTCGCCCAATCCCGCGGCATCGCGGAGGTCTCATCTCCACGGTGCCAGAGTACGCTTGCCAGCGGACGATCTGTCCACGCGACACTGCTCCTGCAGGGCGCCTCGTCATCCGGTTCGGCTTTTCCTCCTCCTCCCGCCGAACGCCTGGTCCGACCGGCGCCGCCCGCGCAGGTGATCCCACGCGGGTATACGGCGGGGTGAGGCCCCGGGAGAGCACTGCACGGGGTTTGGCCAGATCTCCCGCTCCGCCCTGGCCGCCCCGCCCAACCTTTGTTCGCTTTACCGAGCCGCCTAACCCCCAAGCAGGGCGGCAGCGACGGCGCGCGCGATCACGCGCTCCTCGTCCGTTGGGATGACGAGGACAGGCACGCCGCCCGCGTCGATCCTCGGCCCGTTCGCGGCGTTGGCCGCGGCGTCGATCGAGAGCTCGAGCCAAGCCATGCCGGAGAGGACACGGGCGCGGATCGGGGCCGCGTTCTCGCCGACACCCCCGGTAAAGACCAGCGCGTCGAGGCCGCCGAGCGCAGCAGTCAGCGCGCCAATCTCCCGCTGCAACCGATGGACGTAATAGTCGAGTGCCTCTTCGGCTTCGAGCGCGTCGGAGCCCAGGAGCGCGCGCATATCGTGGCTGATGCCCGAAAGACCCAGCAGGCCGCTCTCCTGGTAGAGGAGCGTCGTCAGCTCCGCAGGCGTCATGCCCTGGTCCAAGAGATAAAGCAGCACGCCGGGGTCGATCTGACCTGTCCGCGTGCCCATGGGCAGGCCATCGAGCGCAGTAAAGCCCATGGTGGACTCGACCGATTGCCCGGCCGACAGGGCACACATCGATGCCCCATTGCCCAGATGCGCAACGATCACGCGGCCCGCGTGGAGCGCTGGCCAATCCTCGGCCAAACGCCCGGCAATGTAGTGATAGGAGAGCCCGTGAAACCCGTAGCGGCGAATACCGGCCTCATAGTAGCGCCGCGGCAGCGCAAACCTATCGGCCCGCAACGGCTGCCCGCGGTGGAACGCGGTATCAAAGCAGCCGACCTGCACCGCCCCCGGGAAGGCTTCGACGGCGGCCTCGATGGCGGCCAGGTTGTGCGGCTGATGGAGCGGGGCCAGCGGCGCAATCTCGCGCAGCGCAGCGATGACGGGCGGTGTCAGCCGCGTGGGCGCGGCAAATTCGGTCCCACCGTGGACAATGCGATGCCCCACCCCAGCGACCTCGCGCGGACCGAGGACTGGCCGTAGCGCATCAAGGATCGCGGTGACGCCGCGCGCATGGTCCTGTGCATCGATGGCGCCTTCGCTCCGGTCGCTGCCCGCCTTGAGCTTTAGCGTCGCCTCGCGCCCGAGCGCGTCGACCTGACCAAGGGCGATCTGTTCGGGCTCGGGGCCCGTAGCGTAGACGCCAAACTTGATCGAGCTGGAACCGGCGTTCAGCGTGAGGATGGCGGACATCGCGCGCTCCAATCTGAGCGGCCCGCCAGGGTGACGGGCCGGGCCGCTGGCTTAGACCGCTTCGGCCATCTTGGCCAGCCACGCCGGCGCGTCGCGGGCGTCGACCTCTGCCTCGCGCAGGAGCCCGTCGAAATGCTGGGTCAACGCGCGGACCCGGTCGCGCGACCGAAACGCGAGATAGAAGCGCCCGACATAAACGACGGCGATCAGCGGGCCGAAGACGGTGACAGGCGCGGAAAAGATCCGCCGGGCGTCGAAGAGAAAGAGTCGGACGGCCGGATAGAGCCGATCGAGCGCGGTGGCCAGCGAGAGAAGTTGCTCGCGGCGGGCTTCTGCGGCGAGCCCCTCGTAATAGCCGCGCCCGGCGGCGAAGGCGCGCAACTCGCCCAGAGACACGGCAATCTCGTAATCGGAGAGCTGTTGGGCGAGCCAGGCGTAGCGGTCTTGCATTGCGCCGATGGCTTGTTCCGGGGTCTTGCCTAGAAAATGCGCGTATTCCCAAGTGAGCACGCTCTCGGTCTTGAAGACATCGGGCAGCGTCGCCGGCACGTGGCGGATCTTGTAGCCCGCAGCCTCGCGGTGCCAGTCGAGCAATTGGTCATCCGCTGCGGAGCGGGCGGCCTCGGTCACCATGACGGCGGCGGCGATGAGATCGCCGGGCCGCTCGGGCCGGTCGCTCAGGCCCAGAAGCCAGTCGGCGGACACGCCCAGCGCCTGGGCACATTCGGCAGCCAGATGCGCATTCGGCATCCGCGCCGCGTCGCTCGACAAAAGCTGCGCGACGGTCGAGCGATCCACGCCGCAGGCGCGCGCCAGGGCGGACCGGTTGACGCCTTGCGCCTCCATTTGTTCCAGCAGGCGCAGGCGAAACGTATCCGCGCGATCTCGCTTGTCGATTTGCGTCATGTATCGTGACTTTAATCTACACTGAGGACATTGATACGACCATACACAGAATTCTCCCGCCTATCCATAGGGATTACCCCTCTGACACAGCAACACAGAGAAGGGAGCCAAGATGGAAACGCGCGCACGCAGCATCGTCAAATGCCTGACCTGGCAGATCTCCGGGTTGGTCGTGATGACTGTGATCACGTACGGGCTGACGGGATCGATCGCGACGGGCGGCGCCGTCGCCCTTGCCGGCACGCTCGTCGGCTCGGTCACCTATGTGCTGCACGAACGGGTGTGGGACCGAGTCCGCTGGGGCCGGAGTGAGCGCCGGGTCGCACCGTTTGCACGCGATCAGGCTTGATCAGGCACGATCCAAGGCGGACAGGAGATCCGAAAGCAGGTCGTCCGGCGCTTCTAGCCCGACCGAAAGGCGCACGAGACCGTCCGTGATCCCCAGTGTCGCCCTTTGCGCCTGTGACAGACGTTGATGCGTCGTTGTCGCCGGATGCGTCACGATGCTCTTGGCGTCGCCAAGGTTGTTGGAGATGGTGACGATGTCGAGCGCGTTGAGAAACCGGAACGCGGCCTCTTTGCCGCCTGCGAGATCGAGCGAAAGGACCGTCCCGCCCGCTTCCATAAGGCGGGCATGCAGCGCGCTCTGGGGATGGGAGGCGAGACCCGGATAGATCGTTTGCGCGAGCTTGGCGTGCCCGTCGAGCGCTTGGGCCAGATGCTCGGCCGTCGCCGCCTGGGCGCGCACGCGCAGGTCCATCGTCTCGAGCCCCTTTAGCATGATCCACGCGGTGAAGGGGCTCATCGCGCCGCCGGTATGCTTCAGATAGGGCTCGACGGTTTTGCGGATGAACTCCCGGCTGCCGAGGATGACCCCGCCGAGCGCACGGCCCTGCCCGTCGATATGCTTGGTGGCCGAATAGACAACGACATCTGCGCCATGCTCCAGCGCACGCGAAAAGACGGGCGTGGCAAAGACGTTGTCCACGATGAGCGTTGCGCCCGCGGCGTGGGCAAGCTCGGCCACCGCGGGCACATCGATCACTTCGAGCGTCGGGTTCGAGATCGCTTCGAGAAAGACAGCACGCGTCTCGGGCTGGATCGCGGCGCGCCATGCGGCAAGGTCGGTGCCGTCGACAAAGGTGACGTCGACGCCGAACCGCGTCAGCACGTCTTCGAGGATGTAGAGACAGGAGCCGAAGAGGGCGCGGGAGGACACGACATGGTCTCCCGCCCGGAGCATCGCGCTGAGCGCTCCGTTGACCGCAGCCATGCCCGAGGCGGTCGCAAACGCGTCTTCGGCGCCTTCGAGCGCGGCGATCCGCTCTTCGAACATGCGCACGGTGGGGTTGCCGTAGCGGGCGTAGATAAACTCGTCGTCGCCCGATTGAATAAAGCGGGCCTCGGCCTGTTCGGCGCTCTCATAGACGAAGCCCTGGGTCAGGAACATCGCCTCAGACACCTCGCCATATTGCGAGCGGCGCGTTCCGGCATGGACGGCGCGTGTCCGCTTCTGCCGCTCGGGCTGGGATGACTTGCTGTCTTTCATCGCGGGGCCCTCCTTTGGCCTCCCTCCGATCAGGGAGCCCGCTGCCTCTGGGCGTAGGGGTGCCTGACCTCTTTAGCGGTGTATTTAACGTGGCCCGCAATCCGGTGAACAAATCGCCACGGCCCGCCTCGCATACGCGCGGGGCGCAGCACCGTCAACATTTACCGGGGCGTTACATTCTCGTTACGAGCGCGCAATAGAGGCGTCACCTACTTGTGGGATTTCGCAACTAAAGGATCCACAACATGTTGTGGGGCATTGGAATGCCGCTTTGTCAGGTTAACATTGCTGAGGGCGCATTGCAGGCCCGTGGATGCGTGACATCGACCCTGCGTCGGGCCATGGTCGGCCTTGCCGACGGCGCGCCTGTGATCGTGCTGGTGCATGGGTACAAGTACTCGCCTTTTGCCGAGGAGAATAACCCCCACAACCTCATCTTCGCGCTAGATCCCAAGCGCCATTGGAAGGCCGTGAGCTGGCCGCGCCGCCTCGGATTTGGTGGATCAGAACACGACGAAGACGCCCTTTGTATCGCGCTGGGCTGGGAGGCGCGCGGCTCACTGTGGCAGGCCTATGGACAGGCTGCCGACGCCGGCAAGGCGCTGGCAGACTTGGTCGAGCTGATTGGCCGCTTGCGCCCAAACACCCAGGTCCAGGTCATGGCGCACTCGCTTGGGGGGCGGGTCGCGCTCTCGGCGCTGCCGCATTTGCCGGAGGGCGGGATAAACCGCATGGTCCTGCTTGCAGCGGCGGAACTGCAGCGGCAAGCGCAGGTTTGGCTCGATTGCCCAGCGGGCCGGCGCGTCGAGGTGCTCAATGTCCGAAGCCGCGAAAACGGCGTCTTCGACCGGCTCCTAGAGTGGCTGATCGCGCCCTATGCGCGCGGCGAACGCGCCCTCGGCGGCGGACTTGGGCGTCCGGCGGAAAATTGGATTGACCTATGCGTCGACGAGCCCCGCACCCGCGCTGCGCTCGCATCCTTGGGCTTTTGCGTCCCAGCGCCGGATCGGCGGATTTGCCATTGGTCGGTCTACCTGCGCGCCGGTGTGTTTGACGTCTACCGCGCTGTCCTAACCGGCATGCTCAGTTTTGCCGACTTGCGCGCGGCTCTTACGCATGTGCCCGGTCGCACCCGTGCACCTGCGCCGATCGCCCAACCGCGCTGGCGCGACTGGCTCTTGCCGATACCGCGCCGAGGTGCATCCTAGGGCGGGCAACCATCCAAAGGATCGCGCCCATGTCCGACGCTCCCATCGACCTCTATTACTGGCCAACGCCGAACGGCTGGAAGATCACCATCGCGCTCGAGGAGATGGGCCTGCCTTACGCGCTTCACCTCGTCAATATCGGCAAGGGCGAGCAGTTTGACCCCGACTTTCTTAAGATCGCACCGAATAACCGGATGCCTGCCATCGTCGACCCCGATGGCCCCGATGGCGCGCCGATCTCGATCTTCGAATCCGGTGCGATCCTGCAATATCTCGCGCGCAAGACCGGACAGTTCTGCGGCGAGACCCAGCGCGAGCGGATCGCGGTCGACCAGTGGCTGATGTGGCAGATGGGCGGGGTCGGCCCGATGGCGGGCCAGGCGCATCACTTCTTAAAGTATGCACCAACGATGGACCCGCCGCAGGTCCTCCCCTACGCGCAGGATCGCTATCGCAACGAGGTCTCCCGGCTCTACCGCGTCCTGGACACACAGCTTGGCGAGACTGCGTTTGTCGCCGGCCCGAACTTTACGATCGCCGATATGGCGATTTGGCCCTGGGTGAACGGATGGGAGGGACAGCAGCAGACGCTCGACGACAAGCCTAACGTTGCGCGTTGGCTCGATGCCTGCTGGTCGCGTCCGGGTGTCAAAGCCGGCCGCGCCGTGGCCGAGGAGATGCGCGGCAGCGGGGCGACCGACAAGGAGGCGCAGAAGATCCTCTTCGGTCAGAAGGGCTGAGGCTTGCGCGGGGGGCGCGGGTCGGGGGCGGAGGCGGGCCGCATAGCCCGTGGTCCCGTGTACGGCCCGCGGCACTGGACGTCTCGACAGCGCGAGCGCGTCGTCTGGAAAACCCTCGTCCACGGGTTCGCCGTTTGGACGGCGCGCAAGCCGCGAGAGTGCCGTCTCGTGGCTTGGCGCGGCGACGGTTGGTACGAGCGCCTTGTCCCAGCCAAGTCACTCCCCGCGCCAAACGAAGGGCGAAGGGAGACAAAGCGCCGACTCGCAGAAACGGGGCGGCTCTGGCACGGGGGGTCGGCACGGGGCTGGCACGGGGGCTGGTAGGGGGGCTGGCACGGGGGCTGGCACGCGGGCTGAAACCGGTGCTGGAACAGCGGCCTTTCGGCCTTTGCTCCGTGCTGGGGTGCGCAGGTCTCGCGTGGGTCAGAGTTTCCGGACGGCGCTTTAGCCCTCGGTCGTCTCGTCGGTCTCGACGTATTTTTGCAGGCTGATGATCGAAATCCAGAGCCAGAGAAAGAGCGCAATCGGAAATCCAAAGGTCTCGATCTTGACCCAAGCATCCGTCGACATCGTGCGCCAGACGACCTCGTTGGCCACCGCGAGCACGGCAAAACCCAAGGCCAAGCGCCGCGTCAGCTTCATCCAGCCCTCCTCTGCCATCGGCAGAAAATCTCCCAGGACCCAGGCGAGCCAGGATTGCTTGCGTAAGAGCCCGATGCCGAGGAGCGCGGCAAAGAGGCCATAGACGATCGTCGTCTTCATCTTGAAAAACGTCTCGTCGTTGAACCAGACCGTTAATCCGCCGAAGACGACCACCAGAAATGCCGTCACCGCCTGCAACCGCGAGAGCTTGCCCGTCAGCCGCCAGAGGATCGCCATCGTCAGCAGCAGGATCGGAACGAAACCGGCCGCCGCGACAATGAAACCGTCATACTCGACGCCGCCGATCAGGAACGTGTCTTCGCGCAGATAGAGATAGGCCACGAAGAAGGCGATCGGCGGCCCAAGCTCCAGCACCTGACGCAGGACAGGGTTGATCCGGCGCTCTTCGTTCGGGGGGGTGGCGTCCATCTCCGTCTCCTTCGGACAACGAGGTGCGGCTCGAACTGCGCTCTGTCAAGCGGTTGGGCTGAAGTTCGGCGGCGCGGCGCCGCCTTCGCTGCCCCTGGGGAAGGCACCGCCGAAGACGCTCAGCCGTCGACCCCGGTCAGGGCGCGCGCGAAATCCTCGGGGTCGAAGGGGGCAAGATCGTCGATCTGCTCACCGACGCCGATGGCGTGGATCGGCAGGCCGAACTTGTCGGCGAGGGCGACGAGAACGCCGCCGCGGGCGGTGCCGTCGAGCTTGGTCATCACCAGGCCCGAGACATCGGCGAGCTTTTGGAACGTCTCCACCTGGCTCAGCGCGTTCTGCCCGGTCGTCGCGTCGAGGACGAGGAGCGTATTGTGCGGGGCGTCGGGGTCGCGCTTGCGGATCACGCGGACGATCTTGGCGAGCTCCTCCATCAGGTCGGCGCGGTTTTGCAGACGCCCTGCCGTGTCGATCATCAAGAGATCAGCGCCCTCCGCCTCGGCCCGCGCCATCGCGTCAAAGGCGAGGGAGGCCGGGTCTGACCCTTCGGGCGCTGTCATGACCGGGACGCCCGCGCGCGCGCCCCACACCTGGAGCTGTTCGACTGCCGCCGCCCGAAACGTGTCGCCCGCCGCGATGACGACCGATTTGCCGGCCGCGCGGAACTGGCTTGCGAGCTTGCCGATGGTTGTCGTCTTGCCCGAGCCATTGACGCCAACGACGAGGACAACCTGGGGCGTTTTGGCATAGAGCGGGAGCGGTTTGGCCACGGGCTCCATAATCCGGGCGATCTCGTCTGAGAGGAGCGCCTTGATCTCAGCCGTCGAGAGCCGTCGGCCCATACGCCCTTCGGCGAGATTGGCCGCGACGCGAAGCGCGGTGTCGACGCCCATATCCGAGGCGATGAGCAGCTCTTCGAGGCTCTCGAGCATGTCGTCGTCAAGCGCACGCCGCGTGACGGGGCCTTGGGGCTCCGGCGCCGCGGCCGGCGCGCCGTTCTTGTCGTTGGGCGCTTGGACGGCTGGCTCTTCGGAGCCCGGGCCCGTGCGGCCGAGCAAGCGGCCAAAGAAGCCGGGCCGGGCCGCTTCTTCGACAGGCGTGTCTGCCGGACGCGCCGGCTCTTTTCTCTCGGGCAAGGTTGCGGCGTCGGGCGCGGTCCCCGGGCGTGCGTCCCCAGTCGAGTCGTGGTCGCGGGACTGCTGCGGTGCTGCGGTTGGCGCGGCTTTCGGCTCCGCGTCCTCTTGCCGTCCGGCGCGCTCTGCGAGGGTGTGCTTGGGCTCCAAGACCTCAGACGGCCTCGGCGACACGGGCTCTGGGACGACGTCCCCCGCGGGCGGCGCAAGCTCGGGCGTTTCGCGCTCGGCTTCGGCGGTGGCGGGGCGGGATATGTCTTCCGTCCCGCCGTCGTGCACGATGGCATCCAGCCCCTCGTCGAGCTTCGACGACGACCGGAACATGCGGTCGCGCAACTTTTTGAAAAACGCCATGGCCCACTCCGGCTCTCTTGGGCGAGAGGTAATCTGTGCGCCACCTGGATGGAAGGGGGCGGCCCACGCCGAGCGACAAGCGATGCGTCGCGCAGAGCCGACTTGACCTAGCCGGGGCCGGCCCGATTTGCCATGTTAGGTCAGGCCGACCTTCAGGAGATGTCATGCCGTTTCCAAAGCCCCACCGCCTCACCCCCGTGGTGACCGCGCTCACACTGCTCGGTGCCAGCCTCGCGACGGCGGCACAGAGCCCAATGACCGCCGAGGAATTCGACGCCTATACCCTTGGAAAGACGCTCTATTTCTATTCGCAAGGGGAGGCGTACGGCGTCGAGGAATATCACGATAACCGGCGGGTGACGTGGTCGTTCCTCGACGGGCAATGCAAGGAGGGCGTCTGGTATCCGCAGGGCGAGCAGATCTGCTTTGTCTACGAGGACAACCCCACGCCGCAATGCTGGACCTTCTACAACGAGAATGGCGGCTTGCGCGCACAATTTGCCGGCCGCGACGGCGGAACGGTGCTCTACGAGGCAGGCGAGAGCGACGAGCCGATGATGTGCCTCGGGCCGGATGTGGGCGTCTAGCGGTACCGACCGGCCGTATCTGCCCCGGCTCGGTCGGTTTCCCAAACGCAGAGCGGCCCGCCTTGGGAGGCGGGCCGGGGCTGCGGCGTGGGAGGGGCGCCGGGGGAGTTGAGGCGCCGGGGAACTCAGGCGCCGGGGGAGCGGGCTTAGTTGACCGCGCTCAGGATGCGGTGGATCTCGAAGTGATCGTCATCGGCCTGTGCGGCCTTGAGGCGTACGATCTGCGAGACGCTCAGCGTGCCGGGCTCGACACCGACCGAGCGCGCAAGCTGCTCAGGCGCCGTGCTGCGGGTCGAGACCGTGGCGGTTGTGTCGCCGCCGGTGTTGCGCAGGCCAAAGATCCGGACGCTGTCGTCATCGTCCTGGGCCGCTTTGAGGGCGACGATGTCGCCGTTCGAGTAACCCTCGGCATCGACGCTTGCGGCGATCTGGCTGAGATCGGCGCCGCCAAAGCCGCCGGCC